>JBDGQO010000003.1:0-78192 GCA_042219045.1 Bipolaricaulia bacterium
TCATGAGCTTGTCATGATCGCTCCAAATAATAGGGTATTGGATGACCATCGGCCAACTCCGCAAGTTCGGTCTTTGTAGGTGCGCTTACAGTCGCGCGCCCGGATCCGCCATAGACTCGCCCGCGTCTAAGGGATGGATGATGCCAGTGACTGCCGAATTGGTCCACATCGGTCGAGGCAACTACGTCGACATTTCACGTGTCATCGGTCTTGCCGACGCCCAGGAGAACGACTTCGATGAACGCATCCGAGACAGCCGAGAGCGGGGGACGTTGCTGGACTTCAGTTGCGATCGCCAGGTCCGTTCTATCATCTTCACCGACTGCGGCCAGATCGTGCTCTCCTCGGTCCGGGCCGAAACGTTGGTCGAGCGCATCGATCGCAAGACGCGCATCCGCGAGATCGCCTCCTCGATGAACCCGTTCAACGCCTGAGGAGCGCGCGATCGGCGCGAGCCGACGTTGACGCTCAGCGCACGGCGCTGATCCCGGTCAGATCCTCGCCCACGATCAGCGTGTGCATGTGGTCGGTCCCCTCGTAGGTGTAGACGGTCTCGAGGTTCGTCATGTGGCGAATCGTCTGATAATCAAGCGTGATGCCGTTGCCGCCGAGCAGCTCGCGCGCCTTCCGGGCGACGTCCAACGCCATGCGACAGTTGTTCCGCTTGGCCATGGAGACGTGCGTGTGGCGGGCCTCGCCTTGATCTTTCAGTTGCCCCAAGCGATGGCACAGGAGTTGAGCTTTGGTTAAGTCGGTCGCCATGTCGACGAGCTTGTCCTGGACCAACTGGAACGAGGCGACCGGCTTGCCGAACTGCTCGCGCTCGCCCGTGTAGGACCGGGCTTCCTCGAAGCAGGCCATCGCCGCGCCGAGGACCCCCCAGGCGATGCCGTAGCGGGCCTGGTTGAGACAGCGGAACGGGCCGCGCAATCCCTCGGCCTCCGGCAGCATGTTCGCCGCCGGCACGCGGCAGTCGTCGAAGTAGAGCTCGCCCGTGTGGGAGGCCCGCATGGACAACTTTCCGGGGATCGGTCCGGTGTCGAACCCGGGCGTGCTCGCCTCGACGAGAAAGCCGCGGATCGTGTCGTCCACCTTGGCCCAGACGACCGCGACGTCGGCAACTTGCGCGTTGGTGATCCAGGTCTTGTTGCCGTTGAGCACGTAATCATCGCCGTCTCGGACTGCGGTCGTCTCCATGCTGCCTGGATCGGAGCCGTGCCCCGGCTCGGTCAACCCGAAGCAGCCGATCATCTCCCCGCTTGCCAACGAGGGCAGATAGCGCGCTCGCTGGGCTTCCGTGCCGAAGGCGTAGATGGGATACATGACGAGCGCGCCCTGCACCGAGGCCATGCTGCGCAGCCCGGAGTCGCCGCGCTCCAGCTCCTGCATCATGAGCCCGTAGCTGACGTTGTCCACGCCCGCGCAGCCGTAGCCGTGCAGATTGGCCCCGAACAGCCCCATTTCGCCCATTTCGGGAACGAGCTCGTCCGGGAAGCGCGCTCGCTCGTAACAGTCGGAAATGATGTCCGTGACGTTGTCGTCCACCCAGGACCGAACGGTCCGCCGAATCTGGCGCTGTTCTTCGCTCAGCAGGTCGTCCAGGCGATAGTAGTCGAGGTGTCTCATGGTAAGTCACCGGCCACTGTAGCAAAGCCGAGGTCGCCACGCCCGCTCAGGCCTCGGCGCCGGGCGTTCGCGTCTCCTCGGCCAGCCAAGCCAGATAGGGGGCGTGCCCGGCGACGACGGGAACGGCCAATATCTCTGGCACGTCGTACGGATGGGCCTCCATGATCGTCGCCTCCAGCGCGTCGTAGATCGAGCGGGGCGACTTCAGGATCACGAGCCACTCCTCTTCGTCGGCCACGTCGCCTTGCCAGTGGAACCGGCTCCGCATCGGCCCGAGCACCTGGGCGCAGGCGGCGAGGCGTTGCTCGATGGCGTGCTCGGCGATCCGGTGCGCGCCCGCTTCGTCGTCGACGGTCGTCATGACTTGGACGGCGTCCTCCAGCTCGCTCATTCGTGTCCCTCCTTGATTTTCCCATCAGGATGTTGACCATGGTACTTGGCCGACGAAGGACCCGTCATGCCATGACGATCACGGAAATCAAACGCCACCTCGACGGTCGCGAGGAGCGATACGAGTGCGAGCTGTTGCTCAGAACCGACGATGCCGCGCTCGTTCGGTTCGGCTTCCATCAGGACGAGCCACGTGAGGACGGGCCGTTTCAGCTCCCATCAGGCGAGATCGTCACACTGGCCGCGTTCTGGGAAGGCCACCCCTATCTCATCTATCGACTGACCGATGAGAACGACCGACTCATCGGCCATCGCTTCGACGTCTGCGAGGCCGTCCATATCGACGACGAGATCCGCTACACGGATCTGCTCTTGGACGTCTGGATACCGCGCGACGGTAACATCTACGTGCTCGATGCCGACGAGATCGAAGACGCGCGATCGAGCGGCCTTATGGACGAGCGCCAAGTGGCCTTTGTGGACCGAGTCCGGCAGTACCTGGAAACCCACGCCGCTGACGTGATTAAGGAGCTGGACGAGCTAGCGGCGCAGGCGAATGTAGCTGAAGGCGCCGAGCAGGCCGAGCGCGAGCCCGGCGACCGAGGCGGCGAATGACAGGAAGTTCAGCACGAACGTGGATTCCAGCATCTGAATGACCATCAGAAACGGGACCACGACGCCCACGACGAGCAGCAGGCCGCCGACGATCATGTAGAGCCGCGGATCATCCGTGCGCATCAGCGATACAGCCAACACTCCGTATAGTGCTTGGACTCGGGCTCGAACTCCGGCGGCTCGTCCGTTTCGCAGAGGCCTTCGATGAACTTGGGACAGCGCGGATGGAACCGACAGCCAGACGGCGGGTGGACCAAACTCGGCGGTTCGCCCGGCGGGACTTCGCGCATCGACTTGGCGTTGGCGGCGTCCGCGTCGGGAATGGCTGACAACAGCGCCTCGGTGTAGGGATGTTTCGGATCGCGGATCAGCTCGTCCACGCCCGCTTTTTCGATGAGTCGCCCGCCGTACATCACAAACGCCCGCTCGGAGAAGTGACGCACGGTGGACAGATCGTGGGTGATGTAGATAAGTCCAAGGTTGTGTTCCTCCTGGAGACGTCGGAGCAGCTCCAGAATCTCGACGCGAACCGAGGCATCCAGCATGGAGACGGGCTCGTCAGCCAAGATCAGCTTGGGCCGTAGGATCATCGCCCGGGCGATGACAAGCCGCTGTTGTTGACCGCCGCTCAGCATGTGGGGAAACTTGGGCAGAAAGTCCTCCACCGGCTTCAGCCGCACATCCTCCATGGCCTCGCGAATGCGCTCGTCCTGCTCGTCGCGGTTCCGGATGCCGTTGATCGCAAGCGGCTCGGTGAGGATGTTCCGGACGCTCATGAACGGCGGCGTGGCGCCGTAGGGGTCCTGCTGCACGAAGCCGACCTTGGCCTTGTACCACTGGCGGCCTTCCTTGTCGAGCGCGTCCACGTCCTCGCCCTCGAAGACGATGCGACCGGACGTCGGTCGATGGAGCCCCAAGATCGTCTTGGCCAGCGTCGACTTGCCGCAGCCGCTCTCCCCGACGATGGAGATGGACTCGGCATGCTTGAGCTGGAAGCTGACCCCGTCGACCGCCTTGACGTCCCCCACGTGGAAAAAGCCCCAACGCCGCAGCGCAAACCACGTGCGCAGCTCCTCAATCGACAACAGGGGCTCCGCTTGAGGGTCCGTTGCCGACGTCGACGTCAATGTCTTGTCCCGAACGTTTTCCATGTGGTGATCCCTACCAGTGGAGCCAGCACTTGACGTGCCGGCCCTTTTCCGGTTCTACGGTCGGTGGCTCCTCGTCGCAGCGATCAAATCGATGGGGACACCGATCGGCAAAGCGACACCTATCGGGCGGGTTGAACAGGCTCGGCGCTTGGCCCGGGATAAACTCGGGCTGTTCGGTCTCGCGCAGTTTCGGGACGCTCGCCATGAGCTTGTGCGAGTACGGGTGCAACGGCTCCTCAAAGAACCGCTGGGCATCGCTGATCTCCACGATCTGGCCCGCGTACATCACGGCGACCTTGTCCGCCAGTTCGCTGGAGGTCGCGATGTCGTGCGTGATGAGGATGAAGCTCGTGCCGAACTCGCGCTTGACCTGCTTGAAGACGTTCATGATGTTGGCTTGCGTTAGCACGTCCAAGGCCGACGTCGGCTCGTCCATGACGATGACGTCGGGATTGGTCGCCAGCGCCATGGCCAAAATCGCCCGTTGGCGCATCCCGCCGGAGAGCTCGAACGCGTAGCGATTGAGGAAGTCGACCGGAACGCCGACCATGTTGAACACTTCCGCCGCACGGTCGTAGGCTTCCCCTTTGTCCACGCCGAAGTGGACGATCAACGGCTCGGCCACTTGTTCGCCCACTTTGACGACCGGGTTGAGCGCGTTCATGGCGGCTTGGGAGACGAGCGCGATCTTGACCCAGCGGATCTCCCTGCGGAAGCGCTCCTCGCGAAGCTGCATGACGTCCTGACCGTTGAGGCGGACTTCGCCGGCATAGGTGTCGATATTGCGCGGCAGTAGCCGCAAGAGCGCCTTGGCCAACGAGCTCTTGCCGCAGCCCGAATCGCCGATCAGGGCAATGGCCTCCTCGCGCTCGAGCGTGAAGTCGAGCCCGTCGACGGCCTGGACAACGCCCTTCGACGTCTTGTAGTGCAGCGTCAGGCCCCGGACATCCAGCAGCGCGTCCATCACTCGACCCTCAGACGGGGATTGAAGATGCGGTCCAACGCCAATCCGATCATGACGAAGGATGTGCCCGTCAGCAGAAGGAGCATGCCCGGTAGGAGAACCCAATAGTATAAGCCTTGATAGATGGCCCCTTCGCTCTGGGCGGTGCTGATGATCTTGCCCCACGTGGGCAACACGGGATCTCCCAATCCCAGTTGCGCCAACGTTGCCTCGAGGAAGATGAAGCCGGGAATGGCTCCGACGAAGATCGGCAAAAGGGTCGGAGCGGCTCGAGGCATCATGTAGCGCCATACGATGCGCCAGTTGCCCGCGCCGTAGGACTGCGCCGCTTGGATGTAGGGATCCTCGCGAACCTGAAGGAAGAGCGCGCGATACGTCTTCACCCCGGCACTGAAAATGCTGATCGCGATTAACACGGCAAGCATGACCCAGAGGCTCGACGAAATGAACGTGCCGACCAGAATGAGCACCACGAGTGGGTTCAAGACGATGTTGATCTCAGTGAGCCGCTGAATGAGGGCGTCGACGAGCCCGCCGAACCAAGCGCCGATCGCGCCGATGATGAACGTGAACACGGTCGCCCCGACCGCCCCACCGATGCCGAATGCTAGGGCGAATGGCGTTCCCATCAACAGCCCCAAGGCGAGATCTCGCCGTTGATGGTCCGTCCCCGCGATACCGTGGACCTTGCCATAGACGATCAGCTTGGCGTCCAATGTGGCGTCCTGTTCAAAAAGCAGTCCCTCGACCACGAGTTCGTATTGGCCCTTGAGCAGCTTTGCGGTCTCCGGGTCGGCCCCTTGCTTTGTCAGCAAACCGATCTCCGGGCGCAATCCGCCCAATCTCTCGCGAAGCTCACTGTTCTGCGACAGGTTGAACGTCGCCGATTTTCCCACGCCCTGTTCCGCAATGGGAACCTTGCGGCCGTCCGGCGTTCGCCAACTCATCGTCACGAACGGCTGTTTGGACTGATACGTCGAGGTTATTTTCACCGCAATTGCTTTGGGAAATGCCTCGGCTGTGTAGTCAAAGGGCAGCTTAATGGTCACTTCGGTGAGGTCATCCTCACGTTTGACCGTCTTGGTGACGACGTCGTTGGGAGGTTGACTGTTTCGGGTGATCGTGGTCGGAAGGTCCTTGCTGCGGAACCAGTTGTACCAGACCGGTGCTGCGTTCTTCGGGTTATCTTGCCATTGAGGACCACTCTGCCAGAGGTCGATCATCTCGCTGTAGGAATAAGCCGTCAGCGTGTACCCCGTCATGCCGAGCAGCCCAATCAGGATGACAATGCCCAAGATGGCCGATGGGTAAGATTTCAATTGGCGGAGCGCTGCCCCTATCCTTCGCACGATCAACCGCTCCCTTCGCCGACGCGAATGCGCGGGTCAACCAGCGCATAGATAATGTCGAGCATGAAAACCGCAATGGCCAGGAGATAAGCGTAAATGGCCACACTCCCGATGATGACGGCCACGTCAAACTGATTAATCGCTTGGAAAAGCAGTCGCCCCAGGCCGGGCCAGTTGAAGATGATCTCCAGCACGACAGCACCTTGCCACAACGTAATTACGGAGAGCAAGAACTGGGTCACGATGTAGGGCAACGTGGGCCGAAGGATGTAGCGGCGTTGGATTGTGCCGGACGGCAAGCCCTTCGCGCGCGCCATTTCGACATAGTCCTCGCTTGAGTAAATCAAAAAGTACGTGCGATACTGATACACAGCCAGGAAAAACCCGGAGACCCAGAAGGCCACGACGGGAAGGATCAGGTGTTCCAGCACGCTGAGCGAATAGGCAAGCGCGGATTCGGGCACCGGCGCGTCGACCAATCCGCCGAACGGCAACCATCCCAACACCGCGGCAAAGATGAGGATGAGAAAGATGCCGTAAAACCACGAAGGAGCCGCCGATGTAGGGGCCAATGAGACCATGATCCGATCCAGCCACGTTCCGTAACGTCGCGACAGCACCAACGCCATGATCAGGGAGGAGAAGAAGAGAATTAAAAATCCCGTTCCTAAAAGCAAAAGCGTTGGCGGCAACCGCTCCAGAAGGATCAGCCGGACCTGCTTGGATCCTGTGTCGCTGGTGACCTGGCTCGCTCGACCGAGCGTCAGCGTAATGGCGTTGCTCAAGTGGTTGAAGCTGCGATTCTGCGGCACCAGACGGAGCCCATCCTCCGTCATGGCAATGGGCCAGAAGGGTTTGTTGAGGCCCAACCGCTCCCGCTCCTGTTTGATCATCGCCTGGATCCGCTCTCTCCGCTCCTCGGTCGGCAGCTTTTGGAGCTCCGGGTTTGAGGAGACCTGCGCGATAACCTGTTGCCGAATCTGATTCATGCGCACCTGATCGACATAGCCGCCTGCGTTGACGATCAGCAACATGACGTAGACGGCAACCACGACGGTGGCCGCAAGGATGAGCAGTCGAACGACGATGTAGCGCAGGAATTGGAGCACCGAGCCCAGGCGCAGGCCGGAGGCCTGATCGCCCGAGCTCGGTTCCTGCACGGCTTGTGCCATGGTTAGCTGCCGATCTCCTTCATGGTTGACGTCATGACGTGCCGGCTACGGCGACACGGACACGAACGAGAACTTGGCGGACGCTGGCACGCTGACCTTATTGGAGACAACGGACACTTCCAGCCGATTGGAGCCGGTTCCCAGCTGCTTCGTCTCCTCAGGCGTCAACGTCACCTGCCATGATCCGTCGGATACCGCTTTTGCCTCGCCTTTGAGGACGAGTTCGCCGTCGGATCCGAAGACGAGGTATTTGACGAAGTTGATGTCCTCAACCGCGTATGGCTTGCCCTCAAACTTGATGTTGACGTCGACGGTGGCCTTCTCGCCGCTTGTGATGCGTTGCGGTCCGGAGACGGAGACACTCGGGATAGGTGGTTCGGTAAAGCCCATCCATTTGTCGGGCGGATTGGGGAACTTTTCGTAACGTCGCAGCGTGACGACGCCTGCAACCGGTTTCGCGCTCTCCAAGTAGTAGGGCCCATGGCCAACCCAGAAGTGACCCTTCTGTTCGTGCCATTGACCGAGCTTTTCGTAACGAGAGCGAGCTTCTTCGGCATCGATGTATTTGCCCAACACGTTCTTAAACGGAATGAAGGTTTGCTCCATGGCCTTCTGCCGGTTCTCCTCCAAGATCTTCAGCGTCGGGCCGGCGACGTAGTTGAGGCGATCGACCTGCAACTGCTCCGCCTTGCTTTCGGAGAACGCTGCGCTTCCATTCCGCTCGGCCATCATGCCGAGTGCCAGCGAATGCCAGGGTGCTGGGCCGTACGCATAGTAGGGTGAAACGACGCCTGCAGCTTCCGCCGCGACGGTTTCCGCATCGAGATAGATGCGATCGCTGTAGACCTCGATGACAAGTGGGTTCTCTTGAACGATGCGCAGCCCCTTAAACCAGTTTCGGAACTGCTTGAAATCTGGCACATAGGACTCATCGTAGAGATCGCTCGCCTTCTTGGCACGATCAAAGGTCAGGATCAATGGCATAACGAGATCGGCCATGCTCATCTCGGTGCCATCGTGCCATGTCATGTTTTGCAGCTTCTTGTCGAAACGGATGACCGTTTTGGCCTTGGCCTGGACGCTCCCCGTTTGAGCTTCGCCGGCGGTGATAAAGCGGTGGTTCGTTGCATCCCAGTCGTACCAAGCGTCCTCGGGAACTTGGATCTCCGGTGCGCGCTTCAACTCGACCCAGTCGAGCGATTGCTGGACCGGCAATCCCTCTTTGACGGTAACGGTGGCCTTTTTGACGCGCTCGGATCGGGAGAGACCGGTATAGGGATCCGGCAACGTCATCACATCGCCGGTCGCCTGTTGAAGCATCGCGTCAAAGACGAAGTTGGTTCCGCCGAGGGGATTCCACGGCCCGTTGAGGATGTTCTGCACGGCGAAAGCGACGCTGTCTCGGCCTTTCGCACGCAAGGTGTAAGGCCAGAGACTTGAATTGGAGATCCCGCCAGCGAGGTCGGCGGCTAGCGTTACGTTTTGCCGGCGAGGCCAGATGTCGATGGTGTCCACGAGCCAGACCCGAGCGGAGTTCTTCATGGACATGCGCAAGGCTTTGGCCATCATCGCGTTCCGTTCTTCGAGCGAGCTGTAGTTGCGTTGGTTCAACTTCTGGGCAACCTTGGCGAACGCCTCGGAGGGTTGATACGCCTGCCACAGCGGCTGGGCCAAGCCCTTTGGCGTGTAAAAGAAGTTGAAGTTGCCCGCCTGGTCACGATCGACCGCGCCGCTTATCCAGCCACCCGTGTAGATATGCCACTTGCCTGCAGCGGGATCACTGCCGATCCAGATGGGCGAGGCCTGCTTCGACGTCTTGTACATGCGCTCGATCTTGAAGCCCATATCGGCGAGGAGTCGGGACACATAGTCCCCGACCTTTTCGCGGGCATCCTCTGTCCGGATCAGGAACTTGAGCGTGACGGGCTCGCCGTCGTACTGCCAGGTGCCATCGACCTTCTGAGCACCCATCTGCTTCATCTGTTCGGTAATGATCCGCTTGGCCTTTTCGGGTTGGTGGCCGTATTTGATCTCGAGCTGCCGGGCGACGCCGATTAATCGCGCGTAATCCGGGAATGCCGTTGTCAGTGCCGTAAAGCGCGGCTCGGCTAGGCCACCATAGAGGTCATTGGCGATATGCTTTCGGTCAATCAGCCAGTTCATCGCCTCGCGGATCCTCTTGTTGCCGAACGGGTTGAATTTGCCGTTTTTGAACGTCGGGCCGACCGGATTGAACGTCAAGCACGTATAGGAGCCATACGACCTATAGGCAGCCAATTTATCCGACGTGTTGATCTCTTGCTTGATGCTTGGCTGGTTCACGCCCTGGGCATAGACCTGAATGTCGTTGTTCTTCAAACGATCGATCGCCTTCGAGGCGTTCTGGCCTTGCGTCACGGTTACTTGCTGAACGATGTTGCCTGTTGCTTCTGACTCGGATGCCGGTTTCTGATCCTCGCTTGTCTCGGACTCTTCTGCGGCCTGTTCGTCCGTGGTCTCGCTGGCCTCTTGGGAAGCTTGAGCAGAGATGGTTCGTGTTACGGACGTGGACGCGCCGAAATTGTCAACGATCTCCAGCTGAACTTCATGCTCCCCGGCCTCGCTGAATTGGTACTCGACCTGGGCTCCCTGGGCGGTTGACCCATCCGGGAAGGTCCAGTTGAATTCGGCAATCTTGCTGTCGGGATCGCTGGAGCCCGACGCATCGAGCGTGACGGTCTCATTGACGTTCGGGCTCTCCGGCGAATGTTGGACGTTGGCCTTGGGGCTTTGATTCTGGACGTTTACCGTCACCGTGGCCGTGGCGGAGGTGTCGTTGTTGTCGATGACCTCCAGCTCAACCTCGCGCTCGCCGGGCTCGGCAAACTGATGCTCGACCTGTTGTCCCTGTGCTGTCGAGCCGTCCGGGAAGGTCCAGTTGTACTCGGCAATCTCGCCGTCCTCGTCGCTGGACTCGGACGCATCGAACGTGACGGACTCGTTCACGTTCGGCTCGCTGGGGGAGTGGCTGAAATCGGCTGTGGGCGACTGATTTTGACCGGCACAGCCGGCTAACGCCACGGCCGCCGCCACTGCCAAGACTGCAACAATGGGCCATCGACCCGTCGTAATCACCATGGATCGCCTCTCATTTCCCCTTTTCGAGCGCCTCTTGGAAGCGCTAATGCCGTCATTGTAATTGGGCCGTTCACGACCGTCAATGCAAGCGGGCCAAGCGTTGTCGGGTCTTGATCCGACTGCTTCGCTTGACGGACGTCAGACTAAGGCATCAACCCCGACACATGACAGACCGCTCACCGAGCCGACTTCCATGGCATGCGGCCCCGACTGTTCGCGACATCTAGTGCCCTTGAGCCATCGCTTGACTGGGGCCTATTGAGAAATGATCGCGCTGATTCGGCTTCGAGCCATTGACGGCTCAACGAGGATCGGCTTAGGATAGAGCTGTCACGTTGAGGCTAATAAGGGGAGGTTGACCTTGACCCAAACGATGTCATGGCAACGGCCGATGGCGATCGTCACGATGCTGCTAGGGGCGTTGGCTCTCGTAATCGGCTGCGCGGGACAGAATGAGGACCCGACCGCCGACTTCACGTACGCGCCCGAGAATCCGGAAGCGGACACGGCCGTCACGCTGGACGCGTCCTCGGCAGAGGATCCGGACGGGGAAATTGCGGATTACATCTGGACGTTGCCGGACGGCTCGACCGTCAAGGGCGAGCAAGTGGAGCATTCGTTCGCCGAGTCGGGCGAACATGAGGTCGAGCTGGAGGTTGTCGACGACAGCGGTGCTTCGACCACCACAACGCGGACGATCACGGTGACGCAGCCAGCTTCCGCCCAAGAGACCGAGGACTCCAACAAGGGCCAACAGCAGGCACAAGACCAGCAGACGGGGGACTCCGCGTCGGGGCAGACTCAAGATACGCAACAGGACAGCCAGACGGCTGCAGAGGGCGAGGAGCAGACCTCGCGCACACAGCGCCACCTCCAGATGTCGGCGGGGACGTCCATCAAGGTGCCCATGACCACCGAGCCGCGTAGCTTGATGCCGAATACGACGTCGGGCACCTGGGAAAGCGCGATTTCGGGGCTTTTGTTCGACAGCATGGTCACCACAGGCCCCGATCTGCGCCCTATCCCGAACGTGGCCAAGGAATGGGAGTGGAATAAGGAGAAGCTGACCTACACCTTCCACCTGCGCAAGGGGATCAAGTTCCACGACGGGCACGAAATGACGTGCGAGGACGTGATGTTCTCCTTCAAGACCGTGATGCACCCGAAATATCCGGGCGTCCGGTTCTCGAACTTCCAGAGCGTCGTCGGGGCGTATGAGTATCGCAACCGCGTGCTGTTCAGCACGGGCATGGGGGCAGCAGATGCGCTGGACGCGGGCAACGTGCCCCAGACGATGGCCGAGCAATTCGCCGAGCACGACCGCTCGCTTTCATCAAACTTGAGCGTCTCCTACAACAAAGAAGACCAGGTTTGGACGATCAATGACAAGGGCAACGAGGTCACCTACACGGTCTCACAGCGAAGCGGTAAGAAACAGCTCGACGTGCAGTTGCCCAAGGGACAGACGGTCGACTGGCCCATTCCTGGTCTCGCGTGCCAGGACGACTATACCTTCGTGGCGACGCTGAACAAGGTCTCACGGAAGTTTTTGCCCTACGCGGCCGGTACGGGCATCATGCCCAAGCACGTCTACAAGCCCATGCTGGAGGAGCGGGGCTACGACAAACTGAAGGGATTGACCCGCAATGTGGGCAAACTTGTAGGCAGCGGGCCCTACAAGTTCACCACCTGGGAGACCGGGCAGTCTATTGAGTTGACCCGCAACGCAAACTACTGGCAGGGCCGGACCGTCAACCGTCGGGGCCAGACGCCGATGGGCGGTATCGAAACGATCTATTGGGTCGTGCGCCAGGACACGGATGCACGGTTCTCCTCGTTCCGCGCCGGCGAGATTGACGTCACGCCGACAACCGTCGATCAATACTTCCGGCTCAAGGATGGCAACAAGGCGAAACAAGTCACGTATACCTATCCTCAGCTAGCTTACGAGTACTATCACTGGAACCTCCGGATGGACAAGTTCCAGAACGAGCAAGTCCGCCGTGCGATGTGCTGGGCCATCGACCGACAGGCGCTGGTCGACAATGTCCTCCGCGGTCTAGGAAGCGTCGCGAACGGCCCCACGCACCCTATTGCTTGGGACTATGATCCCAAATTGCAGGAGATTCACCCCGGCTTCGACCGCGACCAAGCCATCAAGCTTATGGAAAAGGCCGGATGGAGCATCGAGCGCAACGGCAACGGCCAGATCCCCGAAAACGCCGTCTGGACCAAGACGACCGAGAGCGGCAAGACGATGAAGATGAACATCGAACTCGCCATCAACCAAGACAATCCAGCACGGAAGCGATTTGCCGTGCTCATCCAACGACAACTTGGGCAAGCGGGCTTCAAGGTCGAAATCAAAACCCTCAACACCAACGCCTTCTACAACGACTACCTGATGGGCAGCAACGACTTCGAGACGGCCATCGCAGGCTGGCGCCTCGGAACGGACCCCGACTTGACGTCGATTTTCCATAGTGACAGCATCGGCAGCAGCTTCAACTGGATGGCCTACTCCGAAAAGTACGTGGATAAGAATCCGAAGGTCGACGCGCTCATCGAGAAGGGCCTGACTTACGTCGACATTGACAAAGCCAAGCCGGTCTACCAGAAGCTCAACCGCTTAGTTGTCCGCGACATGCCCTACTGTTGGCTGGCTCACGAAAAGGGAACGTTCGCAGCCTATTCCGATATCCAAGGCATTAAGCCCCTCCACCCGCAGGGCTGGTACATCAACATGCCGAACTGGTACGTTGCCGACAAAGGCTTGCCCATGAAAGCTCAGAATCAGACGGCGTCAGCCGAGTAGCTGACACCGTCAGTCGAGGCCGTATTCTGGAGGCGACGTCAGCGAGGATCTGACAATGCTGGGGTTTATCATCCGGCGAACGCTCGTGCTCATTCCGACGCTCCTGGTGACGACGATGATCATTTTCGGCATGATGCAGCTCATGCCAGGAGAGCCCATCGACATCTTCCTCAGCCCGAACGTCACGATGACAGAGCAGGAGAAGGAGAACTTCAGGGAACAGCACGGGCTTGACGACCCCATCTACGTCCAGTACGTGACGTGGCTGACCGACTTTTTCCAAGGCGACATGGGCCGATCGTTCAACTACGGGCAACCTGTTTGGGATCTCATTAAGGTTCGCATCGGGCCGACGGCGCTGTTGGCGGGGACATCACTGTTGCTCGCCTTAGCGGTCTCGATCGTCTTCGGCACGATCAGCGCGGTTCGCCAATACACCATGCTCGACAACGTCGTCACCGGCGCGTCGTTCTTCGGCGTGTCGCTGCCCGACTTCTGGTTCGCGCTGATTTTGATCTTCGTCTTTCCCGTCTCGCTGGATGTGCTGCCCACTAGCGGCATGAACTCGGTCAAAGGCGGCGGCGTGCTCGACGTCTTGCGACACATGATCCTGCCCGTCATCGTGCTGTCCACGGCCCAGACCGCGATCCTGACCCGCTATATGCGTTCCTCGGTGCTGGAGGTGCTGCACGAGGAGTTCGTCTCCTCGGCCCGGGCCAAAGGCCTCGGTGAGTTTGCGGTCATCGTCAAGCACGTCATGCGCAACTCGATGATGACGATCGTGACGATCGTCGGTCTATCATTGCCGTTTTTCCTGAGCGGGGCGCTCATCGTCGAACAAGTGTTCAGTTGGCCGGGCTTGGGCCAGTTCTTCTGGCGCTCCGTGGGGCAACGCGATTACCCGGTCATCATGGCTTTGCTGACGATGACGTCGTTCCTGACGCTTTTGGGCAACTTTCTGGCCGATCTGGCCTACGGATTCTTGGATCCACGGATTCAGTATGACTGACGAGACCCTGCAAGCGCGGATGCCGACGTGCCACCGATCTCACGAATTACGGACCACCGCACAGGTCCTGTCAACCCCTGGCCGCAACGATGGCCCAGCTGACAGCAACCGCTTTACCAAACGTCTGCCGTCATCAGTAACATTCCGTCAGCGCTCACCGATCAACCGCTGCCCGACCGACCGACAGTCGTAATGGCGAGGTAAATCGGGACCATGGCGCAAGCGCAAACGACTTCGAGAATCGGAGACGACACACAGGACACGCAAGCGGCCGAGACCCGCAGCTTCGCCAAGCTGTTTTGGAACCAACTGAAGCGGAATCCGTTGGTGATCGCAGCCCTCGTCATTTTGGCGTTGTTGTACGCGATGATGGGGGCCTCCTTTCTTCTCGAAGATTTCCCCCCCTATGACCCGAACAAGCCGTTCGTCGGTCCTCGACTCGAAGGGCCGAGCCCCGAGCACTGGTTCGGCACGGATCACCTCGGTCGCGACCTGTTCAGCCGCGTCGTCGTAGGCTCGCAGATCTCGCTCAATATCGGCATTCTGGTGGCATTGCTCAGCGTTAGTATTGGAACTTTGCTGGGATCAGTGGCCGGATACTTCGGCGGTTGGATCGACAGCTTGATCATGCGCTTTACTGACATCGTCCTCAACTTCCCGTTTCTGTTTTTTGCCATCACCCTCGTGACCATCCTGCAGCCGAACTTCTGGAACATCGTCCTGGCCATCGGACTGCTATCCTGGACCAGTATTGCCCGTATCGTTCGGGCGAACTTTCTCTCGTTGCGAGAGCGGGAGTTTGTCCTGGCGGCCCATTCGCTCGGGGCCCCCGCAAGGCGAATCATCATCCGCCATATCCTCCCCAACACCGTCGCCCCGCTCATCGTGTATGCCACGCTCACCGTCGGTATTGCCATCATTGCCGAAGCCGGGCTAAGCTATCTTGGGCTCGGGGTCCAGCCGCCGACGCCGAGCTGGGGCAACATGCTCCAGCAGGGCAAGCCCTACATCAGCAGCCATATCTGGTTTACGCTCTTCCCCGGCCTGTTCATTTTCGTCACCGTCATGTGCGTCAACTACCTCGGAGATGGGCTCCGCGACGCACTCGATCCGAAGATCGTCACGTAAGCTCGGCGCCGCAACGATCCGCTCCCCGTTGAACGCCTGTTCTCGCGATCTCACAACGTCGCGACCGTCACGCAGATGCCTTTACAGGATCAGGCGGTCCACCTATAATTGGAACGTGATTTAAGTGGCCGAACAAGCCCGTTCCCTTCCGAAGAATCGCGAAGCTGAGCAGGTCGTCCTCGGCAGCGCGCTCATCGAGGCCGAGACGGTCATGCCGCCCGTCACGGAGAAGCTCCAGCCGGTCCACTTCTACTTTCGAGCGCACCGGGTCATCTTCCAGACGCTGATCGAGCTGTTCGAGACGGGCGAACCGATCGACCCCATCACCGCCGGCAACCGTCTCGAGGAGAAGAACGTGCTTCCCGAAGTGGGCGGCCGCGCTTATCTGAGCGAGCTCGTCTCGGCTGTTACGACGACGACGTCGGTGGGCTACTACGCCGATATCATCGCCAAGAAGGCGCTCCTGCGCGGTCTGGCTCAAGTCGGCCAGGAGATCACCGAGCTCGGCTACCAAGAGGACGAGGATACCGACGAGCTGCTCGACACGGCCGAGGAAAAGGTCTTTGAAGTGTCACGCCAGACGCTCAAGGAGAGCTACCACGCGCTGGGCGAGATCCTCCACAGCCACCTCGATCACCTGGAAAAGCTGCAAAGCCCCCAACGCAGCAGCGTGACAGGGCTGTCTTCCGGCTTCAAGGAGTACGACAAGCGGACGGCGGGCTTCCATCCTTCCGACCTGCTCATCCTGGCCGGGCGTCCGTCCATGGGCAAGTCGAGCTTCGCCTTCTCCATTGCGCGCCACGTGGCGCTCAACGAAGGGAAATCCGTCGGCCTCTTCAGCCTGGAGATGACGAAGGAGCAGCTGATCGAGCGGCTGCTCTGTGCCGAGGCTCAGGTCAATCTCCTGCGCCTGCGCAGCGGCTATTTGGGGGCCGACAGCGACGCGTGGCGCCGCATCATGATGGCGGCCAATCGGCTGCAGAACGCCACGATCCTCGTCGACGACACGCCGGCGGCTTCCGTCATGGAGATCAAGGCCAAGGCGCGGCGCATGAAGGCCGAGCACGGCTTGGATCTGCTGATCATCGACTACCTCCAGTTGGTCGAGGGCGGCACGCGGGTCGAGATGCGTGAACAAGAGATTTCCTACATCACGCGCTCGTTCAAGGGCCTTGCCCGCGAGCTGGACTGCCCCGTGATGTCGCTGTCACAGCTGTCGCGGGCGTTGGAGCGACGGGATTCCAAACGTCCCCGTCTGTCGGATCTGCGCGAATCCGGCGAGATCGAACAGACTGCCGACGTCGTCCTCTTTCTCTATCGAGAAGAGTACTACGAGGACAAGGAGCCGAGCGAAAACGGCGAGGACGCAGAGCCCGCCGGCGACCAAGACTCCCCGATCAGCCCGACGGAGGTCATCATCGGCAAGCAGCGCAACGGCCCCGTCGGCTCGTTCCAGGTCGGGTTCCACAAGGTCTACGCCACCTTCCACGAGCTCCATCCGTTCGACGAGGTCGGCTCAGGAAGCGGTGCCCAACCTCCGTTCTAGACCGCCTGCCGTTCGTAACGTTGTCCTCACGCCGCGTCCGGGCTATAATCGCCTTCATGTCTGACTGAGATCATCAGCCAGACCTCGAAAAAGCGCAACCTGGGGTTCAAACACAAACATGGCGGGCGAGGAGGCACCCAAGCCACCAGAGAACGACGGGCGTGCGTTGCTGAGCGTGCGCGATGTTGTCCGGGATTTCGGCGGCCTGCGGGCTGTCGACCACTGCAGCCTGGACGTTCAGCGCGGCACGATCACGGGCCTGATCGGCCCGAACGGGGCGGGCAAATCGACGCTGTTCAACCTGATCACCGGCTTCTACCGTCCAGATGGGGGCAGCGTCCAGTTCAACGGCCGTGACATTACCGGCTTACCGCCACACCGCATCTTCCATCTCGGCCTCTGCCGAACGTTTCAGATTCCGCACGAGCAACAAGGCATGACCGTTCTGGAGAATCTGATGCTCGTGCCGCCCAACCAGCTGGGCGAGTCGCTTTGGAACCCCATCTTCCGGCCTCGCGCCGTGCACCGCCAGGAGCTGGAAATTCGCGACAAGGCCCATGAAGTCTTGGACTTCGTCGATCTCTTCCACCTCAAGGACGAGCTGGCGGCCGGCCTCTCCGGCGGCCAGAAGAAGCTGTTGGAGCTGGCGCGCACGCTGATGGCTGATCCCGATCTCGTCTTGCTCGACGAACCCGGCGCGGGCGTCAACCGGACGCTCATGAAAAAGCTGAGCGCCAACATCGAGGAACTGCGCCGAGATCGCGGCATCACGTTCCTGGTGATCGAGCACGACATGGATCTGGTCATGTCGCTGTGCAACCCCGTCATCGTCATGAGCGAGGGCCACAAGCTCATGGAAGGCACCCCCGAAGAGGTGCGCAACGATCAACGCGTGCTCGACGCCTATCTGGGAGGCCAGTATGCCGTTGCTGAAGGCTGAAGGCGTCACCAGCGGCTACGGGGACATGCAGGTTCTCGGCGAGGTCTCCATGTCGATCGGCGAGGGGGAGATCGTCTCGATCATCGGCCCGAACGGCGCGGGCAAGTCGACGTTCATGAAGACGGTATTTGGGCTCTTGAAACCCTGGGAGGGGACGATTCGGTTCAACGACAAGGAGATCGGGGGACTTTCCCCCGATCAGATCGTGCGTGAGGGCATGTGCTACGTCCCCCAGGTGGCCAACGTCTTCACCACGCTGACCGTCGAGGAGAATTTGGAGATGGGGGCATTCATTCTCAAGGACGGCGATCTCCAGGCCCGCAAAGACCACGTCTACGAGCTGTTTCCGCAATTGAAGGAACGACGTGGCCAGCGGGCCGGCAAGATGAGCGGCGGCGAGCGCCAGATGGTCGCCATGGGCCGGGCGTTGATGCTCAACCCACAGCTGTTGCTCTTGGATGAGCCCTCTGCGGCCTTGGCGCCCAAGCTTGTCGACATGATCTTCGAGCGCATCACCGATATCAACGAGACGGGCGTGGCCATCATCATGGTGGAACAGAACGCCAAAAAGTCGCTAAAAATGGCCGATCAGGGCTATGTCCTGGCCAACGGCGAAAACCGCTTTGAAGGCACGGGCGAGGATCTCTTGAACGATCCCGAAGTTGCCCGGCTCTATCTGGGAGGCTAAGACATGAGCGACCCTCAACGCCCCGACCGTCCAAACCACAACCCCCAGGATTCCGAATCTCCAGACGTCTCTAGCGCTCGGAGCTCCTCGGATGTCACGCTCGGCAGCACGGCGGCCCCTCCGGTTCAGGGCGGGTTCCGCCGGTTCATCGAAAAAGCGGGACGTCCCTTGGCGATTCTGTTATTCGCGGTTCTGCTGGTTGCTCTCTGGGTGGAGAACCCTCAGGTATCGTTCAATAACTTCATCTCGCTGACGATCCGCGGCATCATGCTGGGCAGCATCATCGCCGTCAGCGCCATCGGGTTGACGCTCGTCTATGGCGTCGTGAAGTTTCCCAATTTCGCCCACGGCGACCTCATGTCCGCCGGTGCTTACGTCGGGCTTGCGTCCCTTGCCGTGTTGCCCCAGACGGAACAGATCGGGCCGTTCACCTTCGGTTGGGAGTTCATTCTGAGCCTGTTGATCAGCATGCCGGTTGTGGGCGGAATCGCCGCGCTTGCTGATCGATTGGTCTACCGTCCGCTCCGGGAACGGTCGGCCGGGTTGGTGCTGCTGGCAATGTCGTCACTGGGCATGGCGTTCTTCATTCGCAGCTTGATCTATCTCATCTGGGGGGCCGACTTCCACTTTTACTATGCGGGGCGGCTGACGCCCGCCGTCGAGCTTTTTAGCGGCATCCAGATTCCGCCGGACCAGTTTTTCATTTTAGGCATCTCGCTCGTGTTGATCGTGCTGACGTATCTGTTGCTGGAGCGGACCAAACTGGGCAAAGCCATGCGGGCGACCGCGGATAACGTCGATTTGGCGAAGGTCACGGGCATCAACACGGATCGTGTCATCCTCTGGACCTGGATCATCGGCGGCGCTCTGGCCGCAATCGGCGGCGTGCTCTACGGGCTCAATCTCCAGCTGCGCCCGACGATGGGCTTCTTCTTCCTCGTGCCAGTCTTTGCTGCCGTGATCATGGGCAGCATTGGCAATCCCTACGGGGCCCTTGTGGGCGGCTTGATCATCGGCGTCATTTGGATGGTGTCCACGATGTTTGTCAACTCGACGTACGGACCGGGCATGGCCTTCCTTGTCATGATTCTGATGCTGCTGGTGCGCCCACAGGGCATCTTCGGCAGCCGGGGAGCGTGATCGCACGTGACGAGTGTGGCTTGGGTTAAGGCATTCCTGATGGCGATTCCGCTTGCTATCGTGGCGGCCCGTTTCCTCCCGAGCCAAGTCCAATGGTATGGGCGCGTCGTATTGGGTGCAGCCATCGGCCTAGCCGTGGCGATCGGGGCAACCATTGTCATTCCGCCCGGCTGGCTAACTTACATCGCCACATCGGTCGGCGTCTTTGCCGGAATCTACGCGATCATGACCCTCGGCTTAAACGTCCAATGGGGCGGGTCCGGCCTGCTCAACTTCGGCATTGCGGCCTTTTTCGCCCTCGGTGCGTTCACGACGGGACTTGTCACGACAACCATGCCGTCAGGCATTCAGGCCCAGTTCAAACAGCAAGCCTTTGGGCTGGACGCCCCCTTCCTCGTCGGCGTGCTCGCCGCCGGACTTGTCTCCGGCATCGTTGCTTGGTTCATCGCTCGGGCGACCCTACAGCTGCGCCTGGATTACCTCGCGATCGCCACGATCGGCATCGGCGAAATCGTGCGCCTCATCTTTCAGAACGAGCGGTGGCTAGCGAACGGGCCTCGACCGTTGAGCGGGATCCCGCAGCCGCTGTTCTGTCTCGTGGAGGATCCGTCGTGTGCTCGGCTGCCGGATTGGCTTACCGGCCTGTTTGCGCCCCTGACGCCGGGCGAGTATGGCTTTATCTACCTCGTCATCGTCATGCTCATCCTGTTCGTCCTCTACATCATCGTGGAGCGCATGACCCGCTCGCCGTGGGGACGGGTCTTGAGGGCCGTTCGCGAAGATCCCGATGCCACGTCCATGAGCGGCAAGGACGTCTCATCGTTCAAGGTCCAGGCATTTGTCCTCGGAGCGATCATCATGGGCATCGGCGGCGCGCTTTATGCCCACCACATTGCGGTCATTGACTACAGCAGCTTCCGACCGCTCCGGGCGACGTTTCTCATCTGGGTGATGCTGATGCTGGGCGGCAGCGGCAACAATCGAGGCGCCATCTTGGGCGGGATTCTCCTCTACGTGATCTGGACCTTCACCCAGGATGTGGCTAACATGAACATTGTTCGGTCGGCTTTAGCTGAAATCCACCCGGATCTTCCAGATCGAAGCCAGTACCTCCGGTACACGTTGGTCGCCATCTTATTGGAACTCATTTTGATTTTCCGGCCTCAAGGCATTCTGGCCGAGCGCAAGATCGTCTCGAAGCTGATGGGAACCGGAAAGAGGTCCGCTTCCGGTTAGTTGAAGCGCTGAGAAACGCTGAACCACCGACTGTTCAACATCTCCCCCGCCGAGGCAGTCGCCTAACGACTCCCCTGCGCCGACGCTCAATAATGGAAGCGGGGACCTGAGCACTCAGGCCCCCGCTCGCGTTGAACTTGAACGGACTCGGCGATGTCGGACGGAGATGTGTTATTTGGCGGGAACGTCTTGGATCGTTGTGACGGTCTCGATCCCCTCCTCGCCGTACTTCCAGATCTGGATACCGGCACCGGCCACGTCGCCGACCTCGTTGAAGTTCTGCTCGCCGGACGCGCCGGAGTAGTCGATGTCGGTGCCTCCGTTGATCTGCTCCAGACCGGCCATGGAGCCCTTGGGACCGACCCCAACGCTTTCACCCGGCGGGTTGGAGACGTCGCGAATGCGGTCGATTAGCACCGAGCCGCTGGTCGGGTCCTCACCGTCCGCAATCGCCTTGGCGATGGTCAACCCGACGATGAACGCGGCATCGTAAGTCTGCGCCATGAACGGCAACGGAGGTGTCCGGCCGTAGCGCTCCGCATACATGTTGTTGAACATCTGGAACGACTCGCGGCCGCTGGGCGATCCTGGCGCTGTCCCGAACTGCCCCTGAAGGTTTTCGAGGCCGAGGGCGTCGATGTTGTCCTCGGACTTCGTGCCGTCGGTGTGCTGGAAGCTCGTGAAGTCGAACTGCTCCAGGGCCTCCTGCATAAACACCGTCGACGCCCCCGGATAGCTCGGCGTAAGGATGATGTCCGGGTTGTTGGCCAACGCCTGCTCGAGGTCGTCCACGTAGGTCGGCTCAGGGGTGCCCGCTTGGTGCGGCACTTGGGCCAGGACCGTGCCGTCACGTCGCTCAAACGCGGCGGCGAAGACGTCGTTAAGGCCTTGGCCGTACGCGTTGTTGGTGTACATGACCGAGGCCGTGTCGTTGGAGTAGCCGTCGACGATCTCGCCGCGCGCAAGCATGGCCGCCACGACACCCTGCTGCACGTCGGTTACGGTGGTGCGGAAGAACGTCTCATCGAACGGTGGCGCGCTGAAGACCGGCGACGTCGACGCCGGGGAAATCTGGAGCACGTTCGCGTCAACGGTCACCGACTCGGCGACGGCCTGGGACACACCGCTAGAGAGCGCGCCGATGATGGCCGGAACGCCCTGCTGGTTGACCAGGCTGCTGGCCCGATCGACACCCTGAGACGGGGCTGTGCCAGTGTCTTCGACAACCAGGCGCATGATGGGCCCGCCAAAGACTTGGTTTGCTGCGTTGTTGATGTGGTCCACTGCCAGTTGTGCGGCTCGCTCAAAGTTCGGGCCGAACTCCGAGAGGCCGCCGGTGAAGGCGAAGAGCGCACCCACAGGAACTTGCGGCGGCGCATCCTGGGCCATACCGCGGAACATGACCGGGCCGCTCAACGTCAACGCGCCACCAGCGGCTCCGATGCCCTTGAGGAAGCGGCGCCGACTGAGGAAAGCCAGTTGCTTGTTGTCAGCCATTATTCGACCTCCTTGTCTGGTGTTTGTAAAGTGGCAAACCTTTGAGGCTTTTCGAGGAGCGTTTTCCGCCTCTACCACCTCCTATCCCGTTTTAGGTCGATCTCTTGACAGAAAGTTTTATCATGAATTCGTGATCAGATCAAAGCCTGGCGGAGCGTCCATAGACTGTGGGCAGGGCATGCTGACCTCGAAGCCAGATGGCCGTGATGATCGTCGTGATGGTTGGAACGGCCGAATGCTCACGGGCTGCGGCTACGGCAAACGTTCCAGTTCGGCCGTTCATTGCCGGGTTTAACTCGGCTCATTCAATCGGTGGGCTCGGGGCTCGCATCAGATTGCGGCGCATAGAGTCCCGTGTCGGGATGGAACGCGGCCCAGGCAAACCAATACATTGTCGACGCCGAAACACGCTCCAGTTCTGTGTCCTCTGTGGCCAGTGGACCAGTTTGGGCTTGGCCATCCCAGGACCACGTCGACCCCGTCTGCCGGTCGACTAATTGACTATCCTGGACCTGAAATTCCAGCGGTTGCGCACGTCCCGGCACGGTTCGCTTGAAGACGACGACGTCGTCGACCTTAGGGTCCCAAACGACCACAATGGGAGTGTCCCCAACGGCATCGTTGACGATCCGGTCCGCCTTGACAGCAGACTCCTTGTAGGCTTTGGTATCATCTTGAATGTGGAGGCCGGATACTTTCGCTTTCGGGACGAGCCGGTCGTCGCTGGCCAGCGTTCCGAACGTGCCGTAATCGCTGCTGACGTAGTCGGCGTAGGGATGCTTCGAATAATTGCGGACAAATTCGGCATTCCCTGCTTTGTCTCCCAGGGGAGGCGACCCGCCAATGGCGACATCCGGTGTCGGTCGTGCCAGCACTTGGGCTTCGGGGTGATGCTGCTTCCACGTGCTCCATCGCGCCATGTCGCTCGCGATGCGCTCCAGCGGGTCAGATCGTCCCACAAGTGGGCCGATCATCGGCCGGCCGGTAATCTGTTCCCAAAACGTGCCGGTCACGCGGTCGTACATAACCAGATTGGAGTTATAAAGCCGGCCCGTCGTGCCGAATTCCGCCCGTTTACCCTGGAATTCAGGGCGCTCGAAAACGACGCCCGAGTTGCAGAGCGGACAGAAGGTGGCAGCGATGGGCGTCCCGCTGATCGTGTCGTTGACGATCTCATGGTAGTTCAGGATGCGGGTGGGATAGGCCTTGGTCCGACCGTCGTGCTCGACGGTGAGCACCACGTCATCGGGCTTGAGCCATTCACTGGCGGATTGAGGCGTCTCGAACCGCGGCGTGTCGATACTAGGGATTCCGTCTGGAGGCTGTCCTCCGGAGCGCAAGCTCTCTCGGTCAAGCCATCCCGCGTAGCGGACGTTCTCCACGTTGACGTCGAAGCCCATCTCCTGGGCTTGATAGTCGGTCAGATACTTCCAGCCGAAGTCGCCACGCTTTACCTCGACGTTCGCGATGTTCGACTCGGCCTCGCTGGAAGCGGCATCCTGGTCCGTTGACGTCGTCGAGTTCGACCTCGAAGACGAGCTCGACGATGATCCTGATGAGGCCTTGGGCGCAAACAGCTCGGTCTCCGGATGGAACGCGGCCCAGGCAAACCAGAACGTCGTCGTCGACGTCACGCGCTCAAGTTGGGCGTTCTGTTCGGCCAACGGCCCCGATTGGGCCTTTCCGTCCCAAGACCAGCTCGTGCCCGTCGTCGTGTCCACGAGCGTGCCGTCTTGGATCTCGAACGCCAACGGCTTGGGACGCTCGGGATGCTTGCGCTTGAAGACCACGACGTCGCCCAACTCGGGATTCCACGCCGCTAGTACCGGCACGCCTCCCACGAAATCGTTGACCACGCCCGTCTCCCGCACTGCTGATTTAAGATAGGCCTTGGCCTGATCCTGCAGCGTCACGCCGCTGACCCTCTGCTTCTTGGCCAGTCGATCGTCCTCAGTGGCGACGGGGAACATCAGGCTATTGCGATCCTCGTAGCCGGCGTAGGGGTTGTAGCCGTAGTCGCGCACTTGTCGCGCGTCCTGGGGATTATCGGTCTGCGGCGGCTCGCCGCCCATGGCCACGGCCGAGGTGGGACGCTTGAGCACGCGAGCATCCGGGTGGGCCTCCTTCCAGGTGGCCCACTTGGCCATGCTGTTGGGCAGTCGCTGCAGCTCGCCGAACTCGCCGACGAGCGGGCCGACCATCGGTGTTCCCTCGAGCTGGGACCAGAACGTGCCCGTGACGCGGTCGTACATCACCAGATCGGAGTTGTACAGTCGACCGGACGTGCCGAACTCCGCCCGTGTCCCCTTCAGCTCCGGTCGCACGAAGACGACGCCGGAACCGCAGAGCGGGCAGTACGTCGCGGCGATGGGGGTGCCGCCGATCGTGTCGTTGACGATCTCGTGATGATTCAGGATCCGAATGGGATAGGCCTTCGCTTCGCCGTTGTGCTGCACCCCCAAGACGACGTCTTCGGACTTTAGCCACTGGCTGGCCGACTGGACCGACTGGAAGCGGGGGGCGTCGATGCTCGGAATGCCATCAGGCGGCGGTCCGCCGGACATGAGTTGATCCAGGTTGATCGTCGAGGCGTACTTGACGCTGGTCGGATCGACGTCGAAGCCCATTTCCTTCACGCGGCGCTGCGAAAAATACTTGCCGGACAGATCTCCCCTCTTGACCTTTGTCGCCACCGCTGAGGAGGAGGTCTCCGGGCTCGCCGACCCGCTTTCGGCCCCGTTCGACGACGCGCTCGAGCCGCTCTTGCCGAGCAGCGCCGCGACGCGCCGTTCCAACTCCTCGGGCGTGAACGCCCCGTTCTTGGCCGGCTGGCCGCCAATGGGCGCGATCTTGCCCTGCTCGTTGACAAAGAACGTTGTCGGCTGGGTGAAGAGCCGATATCCCTGCGAGACCTCGCCGTTCGGATCCATCAAGATCGGATAGGAGACGTCCACTTCCTCCTTGAGGAATTGCTGGACCGTGTCCTTGGATTCCATGAGATCGACCCCGAGGACGACCAGGTCGTCCGAATGTTGCTCGTAGACGTCCTGGAAGTGGGGCATTTCGGCTTTGCAGGGCGGACACCACGTTGCCCAGAAGTTGAGGATCACGTTCTTCGTGCCCTGATAGTCGGCCAGTTCGATCATGCGGCCGTCGACCGTCTTGAGCCGAAAATTGGGAGCCGGATCGCCCACGTTGAGCTCGCCAGGCGCCTCCCCAATCAAGCCGAGTTCCTCGTTGGAGTTCGACGCCGAAAATGAGCTGGACGTCGTCGTCGACTCGCTGGAGATGTTCAGCACGTTGTCCAAGAACGCCGATCGCACCGACGGCACCAGGCCGACGACGCCGATCCCAATCACCACAACCGCCAATGTGAGCGTTAGTATGCCACGCTTCATGATCGACTTTTCCTCCTCAAATTGAGCGTCGGCATCCTCACTCTAAGGTGGGAAGACGGGCGATGCCGTAAGGCGGCTTACACATTCAATCGGTGACCTCGGCCCTCGGTTCACGTTCCGCCTGCGTCGCCAGATAGATGCCGCTCAACACGAGCACGCCGCCGACGACCTTCCACCACGTCAGGCCTTCGCCCAAGATGAAGAATGCCAGGATCGATGCGCCCACGGGCTCGCCCAGAATCAGGACGGCAACCGCCGCAGCCGAGACGTAGCGCAGCGCCCAGTTATACGAGCTGTGCCCAACGATTTGGGGCCCGATCGCCAACAGCACCATCCAGACGTAGGTCATCGTCGGGTAGCCGACGAACGACATCCCACTCAGCGCGGCGGCAATGAGGGTCAGCACGGCCGCCATGCCGTAGACGATCGCGATATAGCTGAGCGCGTCCATCTTGGCCCGCACCCGCTGGCCGATTAAGAGATACCCCGAGTGAGCGATGCCACCCAACAGGGCGAGCAAATCCCCTGTCAACGCACGACCGCCAAGCGACAAATCGCCCGATCCGATCATGGCGCCCCCGAGAACGACGAGAACGATGCCGCCAATCAGCGCACGCGGCAGCCGTTCGCGCAAGATGAACACCGAGCCGAGCCCGACGAAAATGGGGTTCGTCGTCACCAAGATGACCGAGCTGGCGACGCTCGTGAGCTGCAACGAACTGATCCAGAAAATGAAGTGAAGGCTCAAGAACGCCCCGCTGGCCAGCGACAACAGCCAGTCCTGCCGATCGAGGTCTCGGAGTTCGCTCCGGCGCAGCGCGAACGCGGTCGGTCCCACGAGCACGCCCGTGACCCCCAGCCGATAGGCGGCGATGATGATCGCCGGGGCCTCGGCCAGCTTGATCAGGATCGCGGCCGCGCTGATCACCCCGACCGCCACGAGCAAAACGGCGAAGACGCGTGGTTGCATCGCGATTTTCTCCGGATCTATAATCCCCTCAATTTCACCAATAACACGTCATGGAGGGAACCGATGGCTTATCCCGCTGAGCTGAGATACACGAAAGAGCACGAGTGGGTCAAGGCGGAAAACGGCACCGTCGTCATGGGCATCACGGACTTCGCGCAGGACGAGCTGGGCGACGTCGTTTTCGTCGAGCTTCCCGAGGAGGGAGCCGAGGTCCAGCAGGACGACGCCATCATCACCGTGGAATCCGTCAAGGCCGCGTCTGACGTGTATGCGCCCGTAAGCGGCACGGTCGCGGAGGTCAACTCGGACCTGGAGGATCAGCCGGAGCTCGTCAATGAGTCGCCGCACGACAGCGGCTGGATGGCCCGCATCGAGATGAACGACGCGAGCGAGCTGGACTCGCTCATGAGCGCCGACGAATACGAGGAGCATATCGGCTCCGAATAGAACCGATGGGCATCATCGCGACGCCCGTGGTCGAGCGTTATACTGCCCCCAGATCCGAGCTCCGCAAGAAACGGAGGGCCCATCTATGAGCGAGTTCATCCCCCACACTCGCGACGACCAACGCCGGATGCTTTCGGCGATCGGCCTCAAGCATATTGAAGACCTCTTTGCGGACATTCCCCGCGAGATCCTCGACCGGTACGAGCCGCTCGGCATTGAGCCGCTGAGCGAGCTCGAGGCGAAACAACACCTGAGCGACCTCGCCGGAGAGAACGTCGACCCCACGCGCACCGTGTCGTTTCTGGGCGGCGGCGTCTACGATCACCATATTCCCAGCGTGGCCGCTCATTTGATCCAGCGTTCGGAGTTTTTCACCAGCTACACGCCCTACCAAGCGGAGGCCAGCCAAGGGACGCTGACGTGGATGTTCGAGTTCCAGTCGCTGGTGAGCGAGTTGACGGGGCTTGACGTGGCCAACGGCTCCATGTATGACAGCAGCTCGGCTCTGGCCGAGGCGATGCTCATGTCGCACAACCTGACGCGCAACCATCGCTTCCTGATGCCACAGAACCTCCACCCGCACACGCGCCAGATCATCCAAACCTACGCCTGGGCGGCCGATCTGGAGCTCGTCGAGATCCCCGCGACCGAGACGGGGCGGCTGGACCGCTCGGCGGTCGAGGCCCACGCCGCCGACGACGAGCTGGGCGGGCTGCTCGCGCAGTCCCCCAACTTCTTCGGCGTCATTGAAGACCTGAAGGGCTTGAAGGATCAGCTCGGCAAGGCGAAGCTGTGCGTCGACGCCCACCCGCTGTCGCTGGGCATCCTGCAAGCCCCGGGCCACATCGGGGCCGACATCGTCGTCGGCGAAGGCCAGGCCTTCGGCGTCCCGCCCAGCTTCGGCGGCCCGCTGCTCGGAATGTTCGCGTGCCGCCACGATTACCTGCGCAAGCTGCCCGGCCGCATCTCCGGCCGAACCCAAGACGCCGACGGCAACGTCGGCTACATCATGACGCTGCAGACGCGGGAACAGCACATCCGCCGCGCCAAAGCCACGTCCAACATCTGCACCAACGAGGCGCTCTGCGCCTTGGCCGGCACGATCGCACTGGCCGCTCTGGGCAAACGGGGCTTCCGCAAGCTCGCCGAGCTGAACGCGCAGAAGGCCCACTATCTGGCCCGCCAGATCGAGCAACTCCCGGGATTCGAGCTGGCCTACGACGCCCCGTTCTTCAACGAGTTCGCCGTGAAGACGCCCGTCCCGAGCGATCAGCTGCTGACGGATCTCCAAGACCAGGGCTATCTCGGCGGCGTCGATCTGGCCCCCTACGGCCATGAGAACACGGTGCTGATCGCCGTGACGGAGAAGCGCACGCGCGATCAGCTCGACGGCTTCGTCGACGCCCTGAAGGAGGCGACAGCATGAACAACTTCAAGCCCGGCACGACGGTTTTCGATCGCGGTGAGTCCGGCCGATACGCGCTGACGATCCCCGATCCCGACGTGGAGACGGAGCCGCTCGACGAGCTGATTCCCGAAGACCTCCTGCGCGAGGACGACGCGGAGCTGCCCGAGCTGAGCCAGATCGAGCTGATTCGGCACTACACCTCGATCTCGCAGGTCAACTACGGCGTCGACACGGGGCCATACCCGCTGGGCTCATGCACGATGAAGTACAACCCGCGGATCAACGAGGAAGTCGCCCGCATTCCCGGGTTTGCCGAGGCTCACCCGCTCCAGGGCGAGGCGAACTCGCAAGGCGTGTTGAGAATCCAGTACGAGTTGGCCGAGCTGCTCAAGGGCGTCGCCGGGCTCCCCGGGATCACGATTCAGCCGGCTGCCGGTGCGCATGGCGAGTTCCTCGGGATGCTGCTGCTCAAGCGCTACTTCGAGGAGCGCGGTGAGTTGGAGCAACGGCGCACGGTGCTTTTGCCCGATTCCGCGCACGGCACCAATCCGGCCTCGGCCAACATCGCCGGCTTCGACGTCAAGGAGATTCCTTCCGACGACGAGGGCATGGTTCACGTCGACGCGTTGCGGGACTTGGTCGACGAGACCGTCGCCGGCCTCATGGTGACCGTCCCGAACACGCTCGGCATCTTCGAGGAGGACATCTTCGAGATCACCGAGCTCCTCCACGACGCGGGGGCGCTGTGCTACTTTGATGGGGCGAACCTCAACTCCATCGTCGGCCGCGCCAAGCCGGGCGACTTCGGCATCGACATCGTCCACTTCAACCTCCACAAGACGTTCTCCACGCCGCACGGCGGCGGCGGCCCCGGCTCGGGCCCCGTGGCGGTCAACAAGGACCTGGAGCCATATCTGCCCGTGCCGGCGCTCGTCAAGAACGAGGACGCGTCCATCTCGCTGGACGACGACCGCCCCAAGTCGATCGGCCGGCTGCATCCGTTCTACGGCAACGTCGGCATGCACGTGCGGGCCTACACCTACATTCGGATGCTCGGCGACTCGGGCTTGAAGCGCGTCAGCGAGAACGCGGTGCTGAACGCCAACTACCTGAAGGAGCGCCTCAAGCACTACTACCGCCTGCCCTTCGATCGCATCTGCAAGCACGAGTTCGTGCTCTCCGGCGACGGGCTGTCCGACGACGAGGACGTTCACACTGCTGACATTGCCAAGCGCCTGATCGACAAGGGCCTCCATCCGCCGACGGTCTACTTCCCCATGGTCGTCAACGAGGCGCTCATGATCGAGCCGACCGAGACCGTATCGCTGGAGGAGCTCGACGAGGTCGCGGAGGCGTTCATCCAGGTCGCCGAAGAGGCCAGCGAGGACCCCGAGCTGCTCAAGACCGCGCCCCACGAGACGCCGGTCGGGCGACTGGACGACGTCCAGGCCGCGCGGCATCCGGTGGTGCGCTATCCCAAGTCGAACGGGGCCGCGACCAACGGATCGTAGCGCGGTTCGGAGGCGTCGCCTCCTTGCACGAGAGGGCATAACGCGGGTTGCGAACCGAGCAGTCCGCTTGTACAACAGAGTACCATCGAGAGCACACAATCGACTTGTATCGCATCAATGAGGAGGCACGCCATTGCATTCGCCCGGTTACTATCGATTCCCGACGATCCACGGCGATCACGTCGTGTTTACCAGCGAGGATGACCTCTGGTCCGTTCCGCGAGTCGGCGGCACCGCCCGTCGCTTGACCTCGGGCGAGGGCAAGGTCGGCTATCCCCGGCTCTCGCCCGATGGGTCGCAGATCGCGTTCAGCGGCCGCGAAGAGGGCCACCGAGAAGTTTACGTCATGCCGGCCGAGGGCGGACCGCCCCAACGCGTCACCTACATTGGCGCCCCAACGATCGTCGTCGGCTGGGATCCCGACGGACGGATTGTCTTCGGCAGCTCGTATCGCCAACCGCTCAGTCGGCTCTTCGCGCTGTTCGCCGTTCATCCGGATAGCCGCGAGCCGGACCCGTTGCCGCACGGGCCAGCGCTCCATATCTCGTACGGGCCGAACGGCGGTCGCGTGATCGGCCGCTACGGCATGGTCACGCGCGAGCCCGCCCACTGGAAGCGCTATCACGGCGGCTTAGCGGGCGATCTCTGGGTCGATCGCGACGGCTCGGGCGCGTTCGAGCGCTTGATCCAGATCGACGGCAACCTGGCGTTTCCGCTCTGGGTCGGCGACCGCATCTACTTCACCTCGGACCACGAAGGGATCGCCAACCTCTATTCCTGCCCGCCCGACGGCAACGACCTGACGCGTCACACCCACCACGACGATTACTACGTCCGCCATCCAGACACCGACGGCGAGCGGATCGTCTATCACGCTGGGGCTGACCTGTTCGTCTACGATCCCCGCTCCGACGCGAGCGAGCGGATCGAGATCGACTTCCCGAGTCCCCGCACCCAGCGGAATCGCAAGTTCGTCGACCCCAAGCGATACCTGGAGAGCGCGACGCTGCACCCGAACGGCCACAAGCTGGCCGTCAACGCCCGCGGCAAGGCATTTTCGTTGGGCAATTGGCGCGGGCCGGTCACGCAATACGGCGAGGCCGACGGCGTCCGCTATCGCCTCGCGCAGTGGCTCCACGACGGCGAGCGCCTCGTCATGCTGAGCGACGCCGACGGCGAGGAGGCCCTCGAGATCCATTCCGAGAACAGCCTCAAGGCGCCCACGCGCCTGTCAGATCTCGACATCGGCCGCCCGTCCTCGCTCCAGCCTAGTCCCACCGAGGACAAGGTGGCGCTGGCCAACCACCGCAACGAGCTGGTGCTCGTCGACCTCGACGCCAACGAGGCCCGTCTCCTCGATCGCAGCGATCACGGCACGATCGCCGGCTTCGATTGGTCCCCCGACGGCCGCTGGATCGCGTACGGCTTCCCCGAAACCGAGCAGACGACGAGCATCCGGCTCTGCGATACCGCGACGGGCGAGACCCATCGCGTGACATCGCCCGTGCTGCGCGACGTCGGGCCGAAGTTCGATCCCGATGGAAAATACCTGTATTTCCGCTCGTACCGGGAGTTCGACCCGGTCTACGATGAGCTCCACTTTGAGCTCGGCTTCCCCCGCGGAGCTCGCCCGTATCTCGTGACGCTGCGCTCGGACGTGCGCAATCCCTTCCTGCCCGAGCCGCAAGCGGAAGACGACAAGCCGACGACGGCGACCAACGACGACGCATCAAACGCCGACGATGGGGACGCGGACGGACCGGAGCCTGTGGAGATCGAGCTCGTCGGCATCGAGGATCGCGTGCTGGCGTTGCCCGTATCGCCAGGGCGGTACCCGCAATTGGAAGCCATCTCCGGCAAGGTTCTCTACACGTCGTTGCCGGTCGAAGGGAGCCTCCATCGCCAGATGCTGAGCATGGGCGAGCCGCCCGCTCAGGCGACGCTGCACGCCTTCGACCTGAAGACGCAGCAGACCGAGACGCTCGTGCGGGGCATCACCGCGTTCCAGCTCTCGGGGAATCGGAGGCAGATGCTCTACCGCGCCGGCAACAAGCTGAGGGTGGTGAAAGCCGGCCAGAAGCCGGACGAGAACGCCGCTAAGGAACCGCCCGGCGAAAAGAGCGGCTGGATCGATCTCTCCCGAATCAAGATCTCGGTCACGCCGCCGTTGGAGTGGGCGCAGATGTTTGCCGAAGCTTGGCGCCTCCAACGGGATCACTTCTGGAACGAGGAGATGTCGAAGGTCGACTGGGAGCGGGTCTATCGGCGCTATCGGCCGCTGTTGGATCGCGTCTCCACCCGCGGCGAATTTTCCGATCTGACGTGGGAGATGCAGGGCGAACTGGGCACGTCACACGCCTACGAGATCGGCGGCGATTATCGGCCCGATCCGCAGTACCCCCTTGGTTTCCTCGGCGCCGACATCGACTTCGATGGGGACAATGACGCCTGGAAGATCTCGCGCATCGTCCGCGGCGATCCGTGGGAGGAGCAGGCCGGCTCGCCGTTGATCCGCTCCGGCGTCAACGCCCGCGAGGGCGAGACGGTGCTCGCCATCAACGGCCGCCCCCTGTCGCGCGAGACCTCGCCCGGCGAACTGCTCGTCCACCAAGCCGGGACCGAAGTGTCCATCACCTTGGGCGACGAACGGGGCGAGTCGCCGCGAACGACGTCGGTCAAGACGCTCAAGAGCGAGGCGTCGGCGCGCTACCGCGACTGGGTCGAGGCCAACCGCTCGCTCATCCGCGAGCGGACCGACGGCCGCGTCGGCTACATCCACGTTCCGGACATGGGCCCGACGGGATACTCCGAGTTCCATCGCGCGTTCCTGGCGGAGGTGGAGCGCGATGGCCTGATCGTCGACGTCCGCTTCAACGGCGGAGGCCACGTCTCGGGGCTGCTGTTGGAGAAGCTGGCGCGGCGGCGCCTGGCGTTTGTGAAGACGCGCTGGTACGGCGCCGAGCCGTGGCCCGATTCGTCCCCCGCCGGCCCGATGGTGGCGGTCACCAACGAGTGGGCCGGCTCGGACGGCGACATCTTCAGTCACAGCTTCAAGATGCTCGGGCTGGGCCCGCTCATCGGGAAACGGACCTGGGGCGGCGTGATCGGCATCAACCCACGGCAACCCCTGGTCGACCGCGGGATTACGACTCAACCGGAGTTTTCCTTCTGGTTCGCTGATGCCGGCTGGGACGTGGAGAATCGGGGCACCGACCCGGACATCGAGGTCGAGGTCCGACCGCAGGACTACGCGGAGGGGGCCGATCCCCAACTGGACCGGGCACTGCAGGAGATCGAGCGCATCCTGTCGGAAAACCCGCCGCTCAAGCCCGATTTGAGTGAGCGGCCGAGTCGGGAGCTGCCCGAGCTGCCCACGGACTGACGCTCAGGTTGCGCCCCCGTGAGTGGCCAATGCACGTGATGCCGAAATGACGCTGCACTTGAGCGAGTCCGACGTCGAGCAACTGCTGAGCATGCCCGACGCGCTGCGCGTCGTCGAGGACGCCTTCCGGGCGTGGGGTGATGGCCAAGCCATCAACCACCCGCGTCGGCGCATCCGCGTGCCCCAAGGCTTCCTGCACGTCATGGAAGCTGCGCTGATCGGCGACGGCGTCATGGGATTGAAAACCTACGCGACCGTCGCAGGCGGAACCACGTTCGTGGTTCAGCTCTTCGACAGCGAGACGGGGGACCTGCTCGCCCTGATTGACGCCGATCGCTTGGGCCAAGTGCGCACGGGCGCGGCATCCGGCGTGGCAGCCAAGCATATGGCCCACGAGGACGCCCGAACCGTCGGCATCGTCGGCACCGGCTATCAGGCGGAGGCGCAACTGGACGCGGTCTGCGCCGTGCGACCCATCGAGCACGTCCGCGCGTTCAGCCGAACGCCGGAGAACCGGGCGGCGTTCGCGCGAACCATGTCGGATCGGCTCAATGCCCATGTCGAAGCTGTCGAAAGCGCCGACGAGGCCGTTGATGATGCCGACATCGTCGTCGCGATCACGACGGCAAGCGAGCCCGTCTTCGACGGCGACAGGATCAAAACGGGGGCCTGCGTGCTGGCCGCGGGCTCCAACAACGTCCTTCGTCGGGAGCTCGACACCTCAACGCTCAAGCGGACCGAGCGGGTCGTCGTGGACGACCGCGATCAAGCCAAGCGGGAATGCGGCGAGCTGATATCGGGCGCGGAGCGCGGGATCGTCCGTTGGGAGGCCGTGGCCGAGCTTCGGGATGTCGTGGCCGGACGCGAGGCCGGCCGGCGTTCCGATGAGGCGCTCACGCTGTTCGAGTCCCAGGGCGTTGCACTGGAGGACGTGGCCGTGGCGCGGCGTTTGGCCCATCTGGCTCAAGAGCAAGGCGTCGGCACGAGCATCCGCTCAGCTTGAGTCTGCGGAGAGGTTCAGCGACGGATCTCGATGTGGACGCCCTTGCGCGTCGGATCGATGACGGCGGAAATGAGCGCGCTCAGCATGCTGATCAGCAGCGCGCCGAGCAGCGCCCAGCCGAAGCCGTCGATGTCGATGCCCTGCACGAGCGCGCCCGTCAGATAAAGGATGAAGGCATTGATGACGAGCATGAACAGGCCGAGCGTGAAGATCGTGGCCGGAAGCGTAAAGAGGACGAGAACCGGGCGGACGAAAGCATTGAGCAGGCCGAGCGCGAGACCCGCCCAAATGGCAGTGGCGAAGTCCGCGACCTGGATGTGCGGGTGAAGTAGCGCCCCCACGGCGTAGATGGAGAGCGTCCCCGCGATCCATTGCGCCAACCCGCGCAGAAGCCGATCTTGCGTCATGCCAAAACGATTGTAGGCTGTCGTGTCATCCGCGTCCAATTTGCCGTGCTTTGCAGCTCCAGCAAGCCGGATTTAAAGTGGCGCGGTTGGGCACGGGAGCTTTGCCATGTTTTTGCCGATCCGCGATTACCGCCGCAGTCGCACCACGCCCGTCCTGACGTTTGTCATCATCGGGATCAACGTGCTCGTCTTCCTCTTCCAGACGTTCATGGTGGGCGGCAGCGGCGGCGAGGCCGAATACGGCATCGTCCGCGGATCACAGTGCGTTCCCCTTTCCGGCAGCGATCGCTTCATCTTCGAGATCGGCGTCAAGCCGTGCGAACTCTTCGGCACCTGCGGCGAAACTCGAGTGTGCGTCATCGAAAACCGCCGCGTCGTCGACGTGACGACCGTCGAGGGGCCGTTCCCAGCGTCCCCCTTGCCCGCATGGCTGACGATCTTCTCGGCGATGTTCGTTCATGGCGGGCTGCTCCACATCGCGAGCAACATGTGGTTCCTCTGGATCTTCGGCGACAACGTCGAAGACCGCATGGGCACAGGGCGATTCCTGATCTTCTATCTCCTGACGGGGCTGGTGGCCGCGGCGGCCCAGATCGTGAGCAATCCCGCCAGCTCCACGCCCATGGTGGGGGCCAGCGGCGCCGTCGCCGGCGTGTTGGGCGCTTACATGATGCTCTACCCGCATGGCCGGGTGCTCACGCTCATGTGGATCGTCTGGTTCATTCAGTTCATCGAGCTTCCGGCGGTCATCGTGCTCGGCATGTGGATCCTGCTCCAAGTCATCCAGGCACTCATTGGACAGGGCATGCTATCGGGCGGCGGTGTGGCTTACCTCGCCCACATCGGCGGCTTTCTTGCAGGCGTGGTGCTCGTGAAGGTCTTCGCTCGGCCGGAGCAGCCGGATTACTTATAGTAGTTGGCGTTGATCTCGATGAACTCGCGCCACTGCTCCGGCAGGTCCTCCTCGGGATAGATGGCCTCAACCGGACAGACGGCGGCACACGCCGCGCAGTTAATGCAGGTCTCCGGGTCAATATAGAGCATGCGGACGTCGGCGAACTCGGCTTCGTCCGGTCGGGGATGGATGCAGTCCACGGGGCAGACTTGGACACATTCCGTCGACTTTTCGTCCACGCAAGGTTGGGCGATCACAAAGGCCATCGGCGATGCTCCCTTCTTGGATGATCCATGTCAAGTATAGCAACGCCGCAAACAGCGCCGCAATGCCGGCCGACTCGCCCGACCGGCCTAGTCGACATGGGGGCTGTTACAATACCCGCATGAGTCCGGTGCTCGGCAGCCGTAAGCGATTCCTCTACCGCGTGCTTGTCTACGGCGCGACGCCGCTGTTGGGCCTGTTCGTTTTTCTGGACAACCCGAACGACCTCCGCGGCCGCGTCATCGGCGGGCTGGCCATTCTGGCCGGGGCCGTGTCGCTCGTGCTGCTCATCACGCGGTTGCGCGATCCGTGGGGCGCGATCCGTTACGCGGTCCGTCCTGTTCCGATGCTGAAGGCGGTCCTGGCCAGTTGGCCACGCCAGCAGGGCACGGATGATGGAGACCTCGTTCCATCCCTTCACGCCCACCTCAACCAGAAGTTTCCCGACCTGGCGATCGGCGTCGGCGATCCTCAGGACGATGCGGTCCTGACGCTAGGCGAGGAAGTGACGGTGATCCCCACCGTGCCCCCACAGACGGCCGCGGAACGGGAGGGGCTGCTCGAGCGCTTGGAGGCGCTGCATTCCCCACTGGAGAGCCGTGCGATAGTGCTCGTGCTTGCGACCTCGCACGCCGCAGCAGCCACGCATGAGGCCAACCTTTCTGAACTCAACCGGACCCGCGGCGTCTACGTCGTCCGCGTTTAGCCGGCGAACAGTCGGTGCAGCGGCAGCTTCCGCATGGCCAAGTCAAGCAGGAACAGCACCAGCGAAGCCAGCGCCAGCGACGACCAGATGTCTTGATACGCGTATGCCCGTCCCTTGAGGAGCGACGGCGCCTCCTCGATCGATTCGAGATACCGGCCGCCGGTCGTTTCAGCCATCCGGCGCAACGATTCGGAATTGAGCCCGATGCGGCGGTATTCCTCCGGGTACGGCACGCTGATCGTCTCCTGGACGCGGCCGAGCTCGTCGCTGCCCACGTTGAGCAGATGGACCCCTTTGGCGAGGTCCTCCAGCGTCGCCCGGTAGCGCCCGGGGGCGATGCGCTCGAACGCGAGCGAGCGCGGCTCGGACTCCAGCGAAGCGACGCGGCCCTGCAAGTCGGCATCGTTGAGCCAGCGCCCGTTCCGTTGGGCATCCACGCTCACGGTGAGCGTGGAACCGTTCAGGTCATGACGGACGTCGAGGCTGTCGGGACGCAGCGCGCTCTTGCTGTAGACCTGGCCCAAAATGTCCGACATCAAGTTGCTCAAGCCGGACCACTGCAGCCACTTTTGCGCGTCGGTCTCGCTGAGCGCGGTGTTCAAGACGGCCACCTTGCCGAGGCCGTAGCGCCACGTGCTCACCAGCGGGTCGTCCGGGCCATCTTCCGGCCCCACGAACAATTCCGTCTTGGCGCTCGGCTTCTCGAACGTCAGGACATACCCGCCCACGGGCGGAACGGCCTGCGGATCCACTTGGCGGAGCTCGCCGGCGAACGGGCCAGAGCGGACCGGAACGGGGCCCTTGATCCAACGGGCCCGTTGGAGCCGAATCAGCTCCTCCAGGGTGATTTCGGGCAGGTCGCGCGCGTCGGCGACGGAGTATTTCTTCCCCACGCCGACCTCAGCCAGGCGCCACATCAGCTCGCGATCGGCCTGATTGCCGATGGCGATCGATGACGCCGTGATCGGGCTCTGCTCGATGTTGCGGAACAGCGACGGAAAATTGCGGCGCTCGCGGACGAACTTTCCGTCCGAAAAGACGAGGATGTGTCGCACCCGAGCATCGGCTTTCTTGAGGGCTTGCACGGCGTCCGTCAGCGCGGGATGGGCATCCGTCCCGCCGCTTGGGCTGAGCTCCTCGATCGATTGCAGGATCTCCTCGCGCCGTCCCTCGACAGGGCCGAGCTCAACCAGCCAGTCGTGCGTTGAGTCGAAGCCGATGATGCCCACGAGGTCGTTTTTGTTCAGTTTCTGCACCGCCCGCATCGCGGCCTGCTTCAACAAGTCGATCTTCTGCCCTTGGCCGGCCAGTTCGCCCATTGAGCCCGACCGGTCCAGCACCATGACGAGCCCGAGCGCAGGCTTGCGCATCTCCTCCGGCCCCTCGTATGTGACGGGCAGCATCTTCTCGAACTTCGGATCCGCGAAGTTCTGTACGGCATTGCGGCCCTGAATGAGCCAGAAACCGCCGCCGAGGTCGCGGACATAGCGCTTAAGTACCTTTTGCTGGCGGTCCGTGAGCGATCGCAATGGGACGTTCTCAAAGATGACCGACCGATACGGCAACAGCGACGACAACGACGGGGCGAATTCGTCCAATGACACACTCGTGTGCACAGAGCCCGTCTCGTCCAAAACACGGCTCAACGTCGACGAGGGGGAACTCTTACCGGGGCCGCGCACGACGAGCACACGCGGCTCACCGGTGGCGCGCACGACCTGCTCATAGCGATTGTTCTCGCTCAGGACGTCGCCGTCCGCAACCAGCTCAACGCGATAGGCATGGGTGCCGGACTCGGAGAGGTTGTCCTTGTGTTCCACGACGTTGAGCCCGGCGTGGAGCTCAAGCGTTCGTTTGCGGAGGAGCGATCCGTCGCGATAGATCAGCAATTGGGCTTCGGCCGATTTGCCTGCGTAGACCACCGTCCGCAGGCTGAACGGCAGGTCGGTAGCGACCTCGTCCGGTGCCTGCAACGCTTGGATCGCCAGCTCGTCCTGCGGGGCCGACAACGGAACCGGCGCAATGGCGATGCCTTTGCGCCGAGCGCGCGCTAGCGACGTCGCAACGTCGTCGCCTGTCGGCTGGCCGTCGGAGAGCAGCACGATCGTCCGCGTGGCGTCCTCGGGAAAGGTCGCCATCGCGAGATCCAGCGCGGCGGAGACGTTCGTTCCTTTCGGATTGACCTGCGTGTTCAGCTGCGCCATGTCCAGCGTCCCTTGGAACGGCCGCTCCACGTAGGCCTCCTTGCCGAAGACGATGACGCCATACTCGGTGTTGGGCTGCGGTTTCGACAGATTATTCAGTCGATTGATCAGCTTGGCCTCCGAGATCGCCGCCCGAGCGCTGGCGGACCGATCCACGAGGATGTAGACGGCGTGGGTGTCGACCGCGCTACGCAACTGCGGCCCGCCGAGCGCCAAGATGAGCGCGAGGATGGCCAACAGCCGCAAGCCGATCGCGAGCTTGTCCGCAAGCGATTTGCGGATCAGCCCGCGACGTTGGAGGCCGAGGTACAGCGCGGGGATGATCAACAGCGCCAACGGCCACAGCTCGGTAAAACGGATCATTGACGTCTCCTTCCGAGGATATCAGTCCAGCGGGGACGATCATAGATCCATAGCTCGGCAACGAGCAGGCCGAGTCCGATCGCCAAGGCCCAAGGCCACAACGGCCGTCTCGACTCCACGGCACGATCATCGGCAGTCGAGGACGGTCTCGAGGCGCCTGGCGTCGAGGCCGTGTTGTCGGTGGCCCTGCTCAACTTGGATTCGGACGCCGGCACGTTGGCCGCGAAGTCATACGTGGTTGAGCCCTGTGTGACCTGATAGATGCCGGGTTCGTCAAGGCGCCCGCATGCGGCATCGCTCTGCCCCAGGCGACACGAGCGGCCGTCGGGATCCGTAATCTGGGCGCCGTCCTCCAGGCGACCGAGCGGGAGTTCCTCCCCAACGGTGAACGTGGTCGTGCGGTCGACACGCGGCGCGAGCCACTCCATCAAGCGCGACAGGAGGATGGGAAAGTCGACGGAGAGCCCCAGGTTGGATTGGCTCAGGTCGACGCCGACGTAGGCCAGCCGCACCCCGCCGCTGGCCACCAAATAGAGCACCGGGGTTCCGTCAGCCGACAAGAGCACCTCGCCGTCGGAGGCGACCTCTACCGCCGGCACCTCGCCCAAGCGCCAATCGCTCGGGTCAATCCCCTCCAACGTCGGGTGATCGCGCTCGATGACGACCTTGCCGCCGGAGGTGCCCTGCGTCGCCTCGATCCACGGCGGCATGGCGCTGCCCACGAGCAGATAGCGACCGGGCTGGGAGGGCTCGATCGTCGTGTTGTGGGCGAGCGTCAAGTCGGGGGCGCTTTCGGGCGACGACGACGTCGCCGTCTCGCCTTGGCGGATCACTTCGGCATGCCCGGCGCGCTCAAAGAAGCGGCTCAAATAGAAGCTGTCCTCGCCGACCCATCGGATCCGCCATGGGCGCTGCTGCGGCAGCGTCGCGTAGCGGGCGTTGTCGTCAGGGCGCGCATCCGGAGCACCGCCCGGATTGATCTCGGCAACAAATGGACCCGCCGGTACGTCCGGACGACTGACGTCCAGCTCGGCCGTGTCCCTCGCCGGCACGTCGATCGTCCGCTCTGTCACCGTCGCCTCGGACGAGCGAATCTCGATCGGCAGCGATCTTTTGGTGTCGGTGCCGTTCCAAACCTTGAGCACAAAGGCGACGCCTTGACCGTTCGGCTGCGACCGGGCCTTGAACGAGGTCACCGCGACGTTTGCCGTCTCGTCGTCCGACCCGATCACGTCGGTTTGCCAGCCGAGGGCTGCCACCTGGGCCGACGGCGGCTTGTCGGTCACATAGACCACGCGATCGACGCCGTTCGGGAACTGGCTCTCCACCAAGCGCAGCAGGGCCGCCGGATCCGCGTCGTTCTGATAGCTCGGCTCAAAGCCGTCAAGGACGCGCCGAATGGTGCCATGACCCGTCGTCGGCGCGACCAACAGCTCGCTGTTGCGCTGGGCTTGGAACAGGGCCACGTTAGCCGCCGAGTGATTCGACAGCACATCTCGGGCCCTTGCGATGGCCGCTTCGTAGCGTTGCTCGCCGTCGGGCGACATCTCGGCGCGCATGCTGGCGCTGCCGTCCAGGACAATCGCCAATGTCTGCGCGCTGCCCGCTGTCGTGGTCATGACGGGCTGAGCGAGCGCCAGCACGACGGCGATGAGCGCGAGCAGTTGGAGGATCAGCCCGAGCAGGGGCATCCGGTTGAAGCGCAGCGCGCTGCGCGGCTGGCGCTCCACGCCGCGCCAGAACAACAGCGACGACACGTAGCGCGGCTCCGCCTGGCGCTTGAGAAAATAGATCGCGCCGACGAGGCCGCCAAGGCCCAACAGCCACAGCGCGCCGCTCGCCAGCAGCGTCATTGCACGACCGCCCCTTCCTGCAAGGCGTCCGTGACCATCTCATCCAACGGGGTCGCGGCCGACAGGCGCAGGTAGCGCATGCCTCGTGCCTCACAGAACCTTTCCAGGTCGTCCTGGAACTGGCGCACGCGCTGCTGATACGCCTGTCGCGCCGACTCGTCGACGTACATGGGCAGCTCGGTGTTGCGTTCAATGTCCTGGAGCCGCAGCTCGCCCGTGACGTCAGGCTCCAGCTCTTGGGGCGCCAACAGGTGCAGCACGATCACCTCGTAGCCGTGGTAACGCAGCCGGGCCAGCCCGTCCTCGTAGCCGCCCTCGCTCAGCATGTCACTGATGACGACGGCCACGCCGCTTTCCCGGCGGACACGCGTAAAGTGCGCCAAGGACGCGTCGAATGAGGTCTCGCCGGCGGGTTCGACCGATTGGAGAAATTGGAAAATTTGGAAAATCTGGCCGTGTCCGCCGCGCGGCGGCACGCCCTGGGTCAGCGAGCTGGCGAAGGGGAAGATCCCGACGCGGTTGAGCTCCTTAAGGCTCAGATACGCCAACGCGCCCGCCAGCTGCGCGGCCGCACTCGACTTGCCGCCGATGCCCATGGATCGGCTCGTGTCGAGAAAGACGTAGATCGGCACGTCCTCCTCGCGCGAGAAGACCTTGATGAAGAGCTTGCCGAGCCGCCCGTAAAGATTCCAATCGACGTAGCGCAGGTCGTCGCCCGGGTAATATTCCTTGTACTCGGCAAACTCCAGGCTCATGCCCGCCCGCGAGGTCAGGCGGCGTCCGCTCAGGGTCCCGCGGAATCGGCCGCGAATCACGAGCTCCAACCGCTCCAGGGTGTTCAAAAAATCCGGGTCCAGCAGCAAGGCCATGCGCTACTCCTCGGGAATCGCGTCGCGCACTTGGTGCAGGATCGAGTCCACCATCACGCCTTCGGCCTCGCCACGGAAATTGCGGATGATGCGATGGCGCAACGCCGGCTCGACGACGGCGTTGATGTCCCGCAACCGCGTGTTCGGCTCGCCGTCGAGGAACGCGTTCGCCTTGGCGCCCCACAACAGCGCAATGGCGGCCCGCGGGCTGGCGCCGTACGACACGTAGTCTCGGACCGTCTGTGGCGCCTCCTCGGCCTGTGGGTGCGTGGCGTTGATCAGGCGCGTGATGTAGCGCCGCAAGGGCGCGGCGACCGGCATATCCGCGACGAGGCGCCGGGCCTCTCGGATCGCGTCCTGGTCGACCATCTGCTCCAGGGAACGGGTCCCTTCCCGACTCGTGAGGTGGCGCTCCAGGATCTCATCCAGCTCGTCCAGGTTGGGGTAGTCGAGCACGAGCTTGAAGAAGAAGCGGTCGATCTGGGCCTCGGGGAGCGGGTACGTCCCTTCCATCTCGATGGGGTTCTGCGTGGCGAGCACGATGAACGGCTCGTCCAGTTGATACGTCTCGCCGCCGACGGTGACGCCGCGCTCCTGCATGGCCTCCAAGAGCGCGGACTGCGTCTTCGGCGTCGCCCGGTTGATCTCGTCGGCAAGCACGATGTTGGCGAAGATCGGCCCCGCGGAGAACCGGAAGTAGCGATGCCCGTGCTCGTCCTCGCTGATGATGTTGGTGCCCAGGATATCGGCCGGCATCAGATCCGGGGTGAACTGGATCCGCGAGAAGTCGAGCCCGAGGATGGTCCCGAGCGATTTGACGAGCATCGTCTTGCCCAGGCCAGGGACGCCTTCGAGCAGCACGTGGCCATTGCAGATGAGCGCGATCAGCGTGCCCCGGATCGCTTCACGATGGCCGACGATGACGGATTCGAGGCCCTCGCGCAGCTGTCCGAACGTCTCGGCGCCACTGTCGAGGCGCTGGTCCAATGGCTGGGCACGGCTGGATGGGTTGGGGGCCATGTCGTCACTCTCCCTCTGCCAATGACAGGAAGTAGGACCGCACGAGGTCACGGACCTCGGGCGGCAGATCTCGTGAGCGCAAGAGCGTCTCGACGCGATCGGGATTCAGCTCCAGCTGCTGCGAACCGTCAGCGGATGGGCTGCCGCTGACGTCGAAGGGAACGCCACGCGTCATCATGGATTTCAGGGTCTCCATGTCCTGCGGAAGGTTGGGGGACTGGATGCGCAAGTCGTTGGCGGGCTCGTTGTCGGTCGACCCCGACGATCCCTTTTGGTTATCGCCAGAGCCCGAGCCTGGGGCGGATCCGCCGGACTGGCCGGAGCCATTCTGTTGGCTCTGCGATTGCCCCTTGGTATTCTGGCCGTTGCCCCCTTCGATGTCCCCGTTCCCCGAGGTCGAACTCTTGGACGATTCCGACGATTCGGACGAATTGCCGCCTCCCTCCGACTGGCCTTCGGACTGGCCCGTACTGGACGAGTTGCCTTGCTGGCTGCTTGAGGAAGCTTGTTGGCCGTTCTCGCCTTGGCTGGATTCGGCCTGGGCCTGCTGTCCCTGTTGTGAGCCGGCCTGCTCGCCGGACTGGGACGACTCGTTCTGTGACCCGTTCTGTTGGGACGATCCCGACTCGCCGCTCTCGCCCTCGTTCGGGCCGGACCCGCTCTCGGAGCGTTGCGATCCGTCCGCCTCTTGCGAGCGGGGTTGGCCCTCGTTTTCCTGCTGGCTCGCTTGCGGGTCTTGGCTCTGCGTGGGCTCTTGAGAGGCGGGCTGTTGGCCCCCGGCTTGCCCCTGTCTCGACCCGTCCGCATTGCCGCTGGAACGACGACGTCGCTCGTTCGAACCGGACGAATTGTCACGCCCGTTGGCGCCTTGTTGGGCCCGTTGCCGTCGGCGATCCAGCTCGTCCATGGCATCCTGCATCCGCTGTTGCATCTCCTTTTGGCTGTCCGACTGCGCGGCCTGCTCCAGGAGTTCCTCCGTCGAGGGCGACCGTGCCTCCTGCGCAAGCTGGTCCAGTCGGCGTTGGGCGGTCTCCATGGACAGGTTGCCCGTGGCCATGCGCTGTTGGATGCTTCGGAGCTCGCGCCGGAGTTTCGCCACGCTCGTGCGTTCATTTTCCATCGTGTTGCCCGACGAGGCCTGCGACTTCCCTGACGGGCTGCCCTCGCCTGAGGATGCATTGGCACAGTCACTTCGGGCATCGCGGCTCAACTTCTCTGTAGGGGCCCCGCCATCGCCGTCGCACGGCGAGCCGGTTTGCGGCTCGGAGGTGTCGGCAGCGTCCGAGCTATTGGCCGACGATTCCCGCTGCGGGTTGCCGGCGTCCGGCCCACTGCTCTGGGATGACACGATCGGTTGATCTCCGCCTGTTCCCGAAGCCAGTAGCGACGACATCGACAACGGGGGGACGCCGACGACCCACAGCGCCAACAATGCCGCGGAGGCCACCGTGATGCCGCTGAACGCGGCCCAGCCACGGCGCTGACGTCGGCTGGGCTGGAGCGCTCGTTTCGCATGGAGGTCCGTGTGGCTGATTCGCTCGTAGAGCAAACGCAAATAGGGGTTGCGATCGTCGCGCTGGCGGATCTCGTGGATCGTGGCCAATTTTTCGCCGAGATCGTAGCTTCGGTCGAGTCGATACAGGTCCTGTTGCAGCCGGATCGGGCGCCGACGACCCGCGAGGCTCCCGATCCATAGCCCGGCTCCGTTGGCGACGATCAACAACCACCACGGCTGAATCAGCGACATCAAGCCGAAAAAGACGCCGATCAAGTGGGCCAAGGTCAGCGACATGGTGATCAGGCCGCCGACTTGCGCCCCCGCCCAAGCGTTGAGCTGTTGACGCCGTTCGGTCACGTTCTTTTCCACGATCTTGAAGCTACGATCGTTCATAGGCCCTCCTAACGGAAATCATCAGTGCGAGGCCGAGCGCGATCCAGATGATCGCGCCTTGCAAGAGCGCCCCCCACGCGTCAACACCTTGCGTCATGAGCCCGTCCAGCGTCCGAAACGGACCAATGATGCCGACAATCGGTAGCTGTTGCCCGACGCCGGTCAGGACGAGATAGGCGAAAAATCCCCCGTACTTGACGTTGAACTGCACGATATCCGACCAAGGCGCCAGTTCGAGGCGCCAACCGGCCAGGCCGAGCATCAGGCCCCAGAGGCCCAAATGCACGAGCACAAGCGTCAACGCGGTCCACGATCGCACGTGGGCCATCATATAGGCGACCCAGGACGGCAGCGCCAGCGCCAGCGCAAAGCCCACGCGCACTGTCAGGTGTCCAAGCTGACCCCCAAGACTGAGTCGCGACTGCCAGCGGCGCTCGGCTTGGCCCATGGTTAGGGTCAACACCCCGAAGAGCAGGCAGAACAGCACGGTGTAGATCGCCAACGCTCCGCCGGCTGAATCCGAAGCAATATTGCCGATACGCTGTTCCACAGGTAGGGCGAACAGCGCCACGATGCCGGTGAAAAGGATGTATGTGATCGTCGCCGACCACGTGGCCCGTTCGATCAAATAATCGGGCTGAAGCCGGGGCATCCCCGCCTGCAACAGCCTCGCCACGCGGCCGCGATTCGGCGTCGCCTCGTCGGTCATGTTACCAGGGCGTCACCACCAAGAGTCGCCATGTCTCGCGATATTCCATCGGTTGAACGGCAAAGCTGGGTTCCCGGACCCACGCCAGCAGCGCCCACGGGTCGCCCCGCTCGTGCAGTCGGCTATCGACGGCATCCAGGATCGTCCGCTTGGCTTCGAAGTCGAATTCGCCAGGGTTGCCGCCGCTGGCGTCCCACGGCTTTCCCATAATCTCCGCGTCGTCCAGATCGACCTTGGCCGACGCGTCGGGGGCAATCGACGTCGTTGATCCCGCGTTGTAGTCGCCTTGGTGCCATACGAGCGGCTCCCGAAGCCGGGATTCGCTCTCATTGTAGATGCGAAGTCGCTCGGGTTCGACAGTCGAATCCCCAACCGGCTCCACCCGAACGTCCAGGCGACGGACCCGTTCGATGGCCACGTCGTAGATCTGCCGAGGCGGAAGCGTGCCCGAACGGGGTTCAACAACGGTTCCTGCGTTTCTGAGCGCCACGTCAGTCCGTTGCAACGGGGTTACGGCCGCGCCGGTCGGCAACCTCCAACGGGGCGAAAGGCGGCGTTTCGCCAGGGCGCTGTGGCCGGTCGCCTCATGCACGAGGCCCGATCTCGCACTGCCCCACATGATGCCGGCTTCGAGGGTCTGGACTCGTTCGGTGAAGGCGGGCTGACCGCTGTAGCCGACCACAAACGCCGTCGCCAGAACGATCCAGACCACCATGCCCATCCACAGACGATTCCCTTCTGTCGCGGAAGGCACGTGATCGTCTGCGGACGTCGTTGAGCCAACGGGCGGTCCGCCGCTGCTCCACGGCGTGCGTCGCAGGGCCCAGAGCATGAGCAGACCGATGCCGAACACGTAGGCCGTGAACGCACCCGCAACGACGACCTTATCGGGATAGTACAACGGCATGCGACGGAACAGTTCAGCGCCTAACTCGAACGAGCCATCCAGTTCCGTTTGCCTGGGTGCCAGCCGAGACCAGATCTCCGACTGAGCAGGGCCGGCCTCAGTGAGCGATAGCGCGGAGAATGACACTTCGCCGCGGCCGACGTGCCAGCGCGTCAACAGCGGATGCCCGTCGTCGGCATAGACAACTTGGCCTCTGGCTTCGCCTTGGGCCGTGCGGGCACCGAACGTCTCCAGCGACGCCACCGATTCGACGCGGAACGGAATCAGCTCGTTCAGCCAGTCCGCATCCTGGCGATAGGCGTTGCCGCCCGAGAGGACGATAAGCTCGCCGCCACTGACCACCCATTGGCGAATCGCGGCCTGCTGATTCTCGGAGAGCCGGGTCACGTTTAGCCGACCCACGTAAAGCCGCTTGACGCCGCCGTAGGCACGCCAGTCTTGGGGAAGATCGGTGGCGTTGAGTTGGATCGTGATCTCGCCGGTGGGAAGTTCTTGGAGGTAGCCCGTATCGCTTGCCATCAGGACCAGCCCGCGGCGGCGTCGATTTTCGAGGGCCAGTTCGCGGCGGGCGAGTGCCTGTCCGTTCGAGCGGAGTTCAACAGCCAACTCCGGAGATTCGCCACCGGGGGGCGGGTCGCCGTACAGCGGAAGATAGAATGTGTAGCGGACCTGTGCCTTCGGCCCGAGCGTTACGGAGCGCGTTGCTTCGATCGTGCGCGGCTCTTTCGTCGACGGACGCCACAGCGGACGCCACGTCTGACGCACGATCAGCTCTCCATCGATGGGCACGCCCTCGTGGTCGATCTCAATAGTGACCGGAGTGGTCTCACCGGGAGTGAAGACGCCCTTGAAGCCGACGCTGACGTCAAGCGAGGGTGCCGATTGGGCCATGACGGTTGACCCGGAAGCGACGGCGATCACGATCCCGAGTAGCACGACGATGGAGCATGCCACCCTTCGGCATTGTCGTTGAGCCCGTCGCCATGTTGAGCCGTCGGCCACGCTCATCGGTCCTCCTCATCCGGATCGGAACGGGTGAAAGGTTAGATTAAGGCTCGATTCGCTAAGCGTCAAATGCGTTACGGGATCCGTCGTCCCGTTGCAGACGGGCGGCTCCAAGTAGCTCTGGCCAAATCCGTTCCCGCGCTGCTCCGTTGTCGCAGTCCGATTGACAGGTGGTGCCCCTGATCCCGTATGCTGGATCTCCCATGAACGGCGATATCGTGGAGATCGACGGGTCGAGCGGGGGCGGGTCCGTCGTCCGGTTGGGCGTCGGCTTGGCCGCCGCTCGGGGCCAACCGATTCGGATCGTCAACATCCGGGGGGCTCGCAAGAACCCGGGCCTCAAAGCCCAACACCTGGCCGGCGTCCGTGCCGTGGCCGATCTGTGCAACGCCGAACTCACCGGGGCTGAACTCCACTCGCGCGAGCTGACGTTCGTCCCTGGCACCGACTGGGCGTCACGCGTCGATCTGTCCATTCCGACCTCCGGCTCGGTCGGCCTGGCGCTTCAGCCCCTCCAAATCGCCATGCTTAGGGCGGATCGCGATGTGACGGTCCGCGTGGATGGCGGCGGGACCGTGACCAAATGGGCACCGCCGCTGCCGTATCTGGTCCATGTCACCCAACGCATGCTGGCCGAGTGGGGCCAACCGGTCGAGATTTGGACCGAGCGGCACGGCTTCTTTCCCAAGGGCGGGGCCCGTGTCCAGGCCCGAGTTCCTCCTCCAACGACGGATCGCGGGCTGGAGTTGCTCGATCGAGGCGGCCTCACGCGGATTGAGGGCCGGTCGCTGGCGAGCGAGGCGTTGCGCGAGCGCGAGGTGGCCGAGCGCCAGGCGCAAGCCGCTGAGAGCGAACTCCGTGAGATGTTTTCGGATGTGCCCGTCCATGTTGAGCCGTCCTACGTTGACACGGCCTCCATCGGGACGGGCGTCGTGTTGTGGGCGGTGTTTGAGCGAGCGATGCTCGGTGCCGATGCCCTCGGCAAAAAGGGCAAACTGGCCGAACACGTCGGCGGTGAAGCGGCTCGCGCCCTGATCGAGGAGGTGAACGCCGACGCGACGGTCGACGTCCACCTGGCCGATCAGCTCATTCCGTATTTGGCGCTTTATGGCGGGGCGCTCCGCAGTCGAATGTGGACGGACCATATTGGCATCGCCACGGACGTCGTCCGGCAGATGACAGGCGCTACACCCTCCGTCTCCGCCGAGAACGGACTACATCGAATTTCGTATTAGCGCGAATCAGTACGGACCACCATCGTCGGATGACGAATCCTCGTTCGGCACGACCTCGAGAAGGGCGTGCATGCCTTGATTGAAGTGGCTACCGGAGGTGTCGTGGCCGACATGGCAGCTCAGATGGAAAGTCAAGCTTTGCCCGTCTTCGACCGTCAGGAACTCGGGAGTCATCCGGATCTCCAACGACTCCCCCGGAGCCACGGAACGAACCTTTGACTTGCCCAGCGTCCCGTCCTCCGGCGACTGATCGTTGAAAAGCGAGCTGACGACCTGATGCGTGATCTCCGCCGTATTCTCGAAGACGAGCGTATGGGCTTGATTATTCGTGAGCTGGGCCACAACGGTAGGATTGTCCGTCGAGTTGGACCGTCCCTCGGGGCCTTCGAAGTAGAAGCTGCCCACCTCAATCGTGATCCGCTTGCTGGTGTCCTGCGCCCGGGCTTCCACGGGAAGCAACGGACCGGACGCGAGATGTGCCGCGGTCGCGGCTACGAGGATTAGCGGCAACCCGATCGATGTCCATCGCCGAACGTTCATCTGAACCAACCTCCGCAGTGTCATGTTAGATCTGTTTAACGCTTGTCTTGATTCGAGCCGTGGCGGTCAAATTGCAACCAACCGCCGGTCAAATCTGGGTCAAGGAGTGAGGCTATTCAATGCTTTCCACCCATTCCAGGATCGCCCGCGCGCTGCCTTGGGTGGGCTGATCCACCTCCTCGCGGGAGCCGAGCGCGGCAATGAGCATCGCCTGCGCCTGACGAACGTGCCTAGCGGCAGCCTCCGCATCGTCTTCCACGGCCTTGAGGGCTTTCACGAGGTTGCCCGCGGCCCACTGGAGAAAGAGGTCCACGTTCTCCGCCGTCATCTTATAGTCCGTGCCCTGCGACATGTCATCGATGATGTCTCGCATCTGTTGAGCATGCTCAAGGGCGCCTGTGCTGCTGTCGGAATCGCCGTATGAATCGTCGTAGTGGTCACCGTTGGGGCCCTCCAAAATGTTGATCGCCCGACGGACGTTGGCAATGCTGCCTTCAATGTCGTCGGACAAGTTGAGTGCCTGCCAGGCCAGAAGCACGAAGTTCAGGGCTTCAGATGTCTTCGCGATGACCGCATTCGCGTGCTCTTGGAGATTTTGCAAGGTCTCATCCGACACGGATCCCCACTGTGACATGGAGATGGTCCCCAAGCTGCTCAGCGATAGTCCAATCAACAGTCCGATGATCAATCCGCGCCGAATCCACCGGCGTCGTGACATGCGTGACATGGCAATCCACCCTCCTTCAGCAGGTAGCGATTCTCTGAGGTCATGCGGCATCTCCTTCGCCATCGGTCGAGGGCGCTCCCTCCGTGGAGAGCTTGTAGCCGAACCCGCGCACGGTCACAATCAGTTCGGGATAGCTTGCGTCCCGCTCCAGCTTCTGGCGGAGGAGATAGACGTATTGCTTGACGTCCTTCGAGGTCGGAGCCGCCGCGTTCCCCGATGCCCAGACTTCCTCGAGGATCTCGCGGTTGGAGAAGACGCGGCCGGGTTCCGAGGCCAAGAGACGAACGAGGTCGTACTCCGTGGGCGTCAGCTCCACGGCTCGGTCGTCAACATAGACCTCCTTGCCCCGCGGATCGATCTGGAGAGCGCCGAGGCGGATCCAGTCGTCGTGATTGGTCTCCATGGATTCCGTCGCTTGCGCAGGCTTCTCTGGACGGCCAGAATCGGACACAGGGGACGCTTCGGTCCCGCGCGGGCGAGTCCGGATCAGATAGAGCCCAGCAGCCAGACTGACCGTCAGAACGATCGCAAAGCCGACGCCAATGGTCAACAGCGCTTCGGACTGGAGCGCGCTCCGCACTCGCTCCAGGGAGAAGCCGATGCGCACGTAGCTCGGTTCCCTCAACCCGCTCGAGCCGTTCTGTCCATCAAGCGGCCGAATCAATTCGAGGTAGGCCCGTCCGCTCTCGAGCCTGCGTTGGCGACGTTGGCGTTGCCCCAGGTTGTCGATGATCGCCAGATCGGCGTTGAGAGCCGCCTCCGTGCGATCTTCCGCAATGGCGATGCCGTTCCGAACGACTTGAGCAAACAGGACGTCGCCGCGCACGAACGCCTGGGTCAACGTCTGCACGTGGGCCGCGTCCGAGGCTTGATCCACCGACTCGGTGAAGATTTGCGCGGATAGTGACGCTCGCGACTCGAATTGGGCGCGAAAGCTTTCATGGAATCGGGATAGGTGAAGCGCTCCCAACGTCGCGGTCAGCACGAGCGCAAGCCCCGCGAACAGCGTCGCCCAGACGGCGGACCGCCGCCATCGCGTCATGGCCGTTTTCCCCCTCTTTGCCTGCGAAACGTCAAATATGCTACCGGCTCTCGGAGGCCCGGACAATGGAAGGCTTTTGGAGCGCATTTCGGGGGAAGCGGGACGCGGTCGACGCGGCTAGGCGGTCGACCGCGTCCCGGGGTCTAAGGGGTGGTCACCTCGCTACTGAGGCGTGATTTGGCCGCGAATCTCGCCGGGTTCGTTCAGCGGCGTGTGAATGTTGAAGTAGAGCTTGCCCGTCATTAGCGGTTGAACCATGTCCTCTGGGACGTCCCACGTCCCCTGGAGAAAGCCACTGGCGCCCGGGCACTCGCCGACGATGGCCGGCTCCGGACCGCCGCAAATGGTCTGCACGACGGGCCCAGCGGTGCCGGGCGCGCCGTTGTGGAAGTGCGCCGCCACGGCCGCATCGCTCAAGCCTCGGTAGGAAAAGGCGAACTGGAGCGTCCCCTCGTCGGGGTTGTACAAGAGCGTCCCCGAGCCGACCGCCGTCGCGGGCGTCTCCGCGGCGGGCGTGGGGACCTCTTGGGTGGCTGTGATCGTCGTGGAGAAGACGACGGTGCTGCTTGGCGTCTCGCTGCCCATCTGTCCGATGGTGCTCACGGACGCCATCAGCAGCACGCCGAGGCTCAACACCCCGATCGTCCTTAGCGAGCGTGTCACGTCCATGCGACGACCCCCTCTCTCGGATGGGTTTAGGTTACGCACAACCTAAGGCAACCGGGGTCAAGAGGGAACCAATAGGCGGTCAAATCGTCGTCAATGGCTGGGCATGGACGATATGGGGGTATCGATCACGCCGACGTGGCGTTGACGCGTACGCGGTCGTAGCCCGTCGAGCCGTCGGGATAGGAGGCGCTGCTATCGGCGGTCTGCGTTCGGCCCTCGCCGTCAATGACGCGCGCTCGCAACGTGTAAGCGCCGGTCTGGGACGGCTTCCAGACCACGGCCCATCGTCGCCAACTGTAGGGGGCATCGTCCCGGGCTTCGACTTGGGCCTCGCGCCAGGTCTTGCCGTTGTCCGTGCTGACCTCAACGGCCGAGACACCGTGGACGCCGGCGAATGCGACGCCGGCGATATACTGCGGCTCGCCGGCTTGGACTCGGGCATCGAGGTCGGGCGTTTCGATCTTGGCAAAGGGGTGGATGTCGCACTCGTCGCTCCAGCCACGGTTTTGCCAGTAGCCTTGGTAGTCCTTCTCGGTTGCAACGATCCGGTCGAGGTGTTTGACGTTCTTGACCCCGTAATAGCCGGGAATGACCACGCGCAGCGGATAGCCGTGCTTCGGCGTCAATTCGCTGCCGTTCATCGCCCACGCGAGCATGATCTCTTCGTTGTTCATGATCAGGTCAACTGGCAAGCTGTCGGAATAGCCGTCGGCGGCGTGTAGCTCGAGGTCCTTGGCGCCGTCCTGAACGCCGGCCTGCTCCAAAAGCGTCTTGAACGAAACACCGGTCCAGCGCGCGTTGCTCATGAGGTCACGCGTGGCCGGCTTGGTGGCCTTGTAGTCGATGCAGACCAGCGTGACGTGTTGGTCAAATTGGGGCAACTGCTTGATGTCGTCCAACGACAGCTCCAAGGGCGAATCGACGAGCCCTTCGACCTTGAGCGGCTCCCACGTCTCCACGCCCGTGCGATACACCTGGATGTTCTTGGAGACGTAGTAGAAGTCCTCCTGCGGCGTCAGCCACGCCGACAGATCGGGGACCGCATCAAAGTCGATATCGCCGGATGTTGCCACTTCAGCTGCCTCAGTCGCCCCGCCCGAGGACGCTGTCGACGGATCGCTCCCCGCCGAGGACGGCCGAAGGTTGGCCCGAACCCAGGGCCATATCGCGGCGGCTCCGGCCAGCGTGCCCACACGCGCCAGCATTCGGCGCCGCGTCAACGCAGTCTGAGCGTGTGCTGAACCCTCTGTGGTGTCACTCCTCGCTTTCGCGCTTGCGCGGGTTGAGCCCGTGCTCAACCACCGTCGAATGCTTGGGGTCAGCAAGCCAAAGAGCAGTGCCGTCGTCAGACCACCGGCCAGGACGTTCGTGACGTCCATGAGTTGGACGGCTGACACGCTGAGGACAAACCCGGCGCTCGTAAGCGCCAGAGTCACCGCCACGATGCCGCCGAGCGCCCAACTTCCGGCGCGACGGAGCGCGACGCCGATCAGACCGCCTGCAATGATCTGCGCAAGGATCGCCGCATAAAAACCGAGAACTTTAGCGTCGAATCCGAGCGTCCCGATCAGCTTTGCTTGTACGGGGCCGGGCACGATGGCGAAGACCCATTGGGCAAAGAGATCGGGCCAGAAGAACCAACCGGCCGTGTGGTAGGCCGTGTATCCGACGACGGTCGCAATCAGGGCCGCAAGGGCTCCGCTCCAGATTCCGGCGCTTCGGTGGGCACTGTCGTCTTCCATGGGATCTAGGATAACGACTCGTGCGTCAAAAGCGAACCGTCGCTCGGTCAAAAGCGCGTCAAAATCCCCATCCATTACGGGACGTCACAGATGAGACGCTCGCTTGACACCTCGCGACATCGTGGAAAAGTTGACGATTAGATCTCGTAGTTGCTGAGGATCTTCTTTTCCTCGCCGCGGATGTCGACGCGGATCTCGAAGTGGTCCTTGATGCCTGAGGATTGGAGTTTGCGTTTGAGCAGGTTGTCGATCTGGAAAATGCCGGCAGAGTTGGACATGCGGATTTCGATGCAGACGGGATTGCTCTCGCCTTCGTGGACGCTTACCTTTTCGATCGCCTTCGCACTGACGGCATGGATCGTTGGCGATCCCTGTCGAAAGGGGATTCGAGCGCGACCTTCTTCCATGTCGAGCGCATCGGCGACCTTCAATACGCCCGCTTCGACCGTCAACGGGTCGATGTCGGTGCGATGGGCATAGATCGCGTGCAGGGTTTCAGACATAATGATGGCCTTTTCGCGGCCCTCATAGATTCCATCGACGAGCTCTCGGACGAGCGGCGGCGCCAGGCTGACGGAGAAGTCCTCGTGGTTCTGGCGATGCACGACGTGACCAATGTCGTGCAGACAGGAGGCCAAGACGACCACGCATTCGGCGTCTTCTGCGGTCAGCCCGTGATCCGCCACGATGCTCGGCGTCAACCCCTGATTCACCAGGATCCGGAACATCTTGAGCGCCATGTTGGTGACGACCTTGATGTGGATGGGGCCGTGGTCGTTGATGCCCATGCGGTTGATGGCGATGACGTTGGAGCACTGCCAATACGTGCGCAGCGTGTCGTGCTGTTCGACGCGCTCCACCAGCGTCTGCAGCTTCGCGTTATCTTGAGCGGGCACGTTCAACGCCATGCGGGGCGATCCTCCTCGGCGGGCTCCTCGTCGTTGGCCGCGACCTGGTCGTTCTCGTGGATTGTTCGCAGCCGTTCGATCCCCTTGATCTCGTCAATCACGTCGGCGACCGGTCCCGGCACGTCCTCGCGCCATTCGTCCCCTTCGATCATCAGGTCGCGGATCCGCGTGCCCCACAGGTGGCGACGGTCGATGTGGGGCATCTCTTTGACGGGGATATCGGCCTCTTCAAAGAGCCGGATGACGAGCGGGTTGTTGGAGTAGACGACGTCGAAGTCGGGGGTCAGTCGTTTGATGTGGGGGACGTAGAGCGAGTTCTGCTCAATGTCCTCAATGGGCAGCACGTAACGGAAGACGGGGTCATCGCTCAGCATCTGCGTGATCATCAGAATGCGCTCGCCGGCGGTGAACGGATCGCGGATCGTGTGGCTGTACTGGGCGGAGCCGATGGCGATGATCAGCTCGTCGACCTCGTCAGCAATGCGCCGCACGACTGCCTCGTGGCCGTTGTGATACGGCTGGAACCGTCCCAAAAAGAGCGCGCGCAGTCGGCCGTCAGGCAAGGCCATTCGCCACCTTGGCATGCACGTCCGCCACGGCCGGCGGCAACTCGCCGGGCTCAATCTCGCTCACGGGTTCGCCGTCGAGCGAGACGGTGAACACGCCGCGCGTGCCGGGCACAAGCGTCAGCCCTTCGATGCGCTCGGGGAAGTCGTTCAACAGCGCCTCGGTCACCTCAAGCGCCCGCTCGAGGTACATGCACTCGACGCAATATTCGATCTGAACGTCGGCCATGCCTGGCGTTTGGCTCCCTTCACTCCAAGAGAAAACTATTGTACCGGACAGATCTACAACATCCAAGGAGGATTACGGGGTTTGCGCCTTGAGCTGATCGATGGCGTCCTCAAGTGGGAGTAGTGTCTCCTCGCCAGCGTTCATGTCACGCAGCGTCACCTTGTTCTGTTCAAGCTCCTTGGGACCGACGATGACCACGTAGGGAATCCCGTACGCATTGGCAAACTTCAGGTTCTCACTCACGCCCCGTCCCATGAGATCGACGTCGGCGTTCAATCCTGCTTGTCGGAGCCGTTGCGCGATCTCCAGCCCCTCTCGCTCGAGCGCGATCGGAACGACATAGACGTTGACGACGGTCTCGCGCTGCGAGGCTGACGCATCCCGTCGGTCTTTGATCAGTTCTGTGATTGGCTCCAGGCCGAACGAGATCCCCGAGGCCGGGTAGAGCTCGTCGCTTTCCAGGAAATCGCCGATCATCTTGTCCCAGCGGCCACCGGCAGCCACGGCGCCGTCAAAAGCGGGATCGTGGCTAAAGGCCTCAAAGATCGTGCCCGTGTAATACCCCAAGCCGCGCGCGAGCGACGGCGACAGTCGGACTCGGCCGTCGTCGGGCAGGAAGCTGAGGACGTCCGAGATTTCCCGGTGAGCCTCGCTGTCGGGAATCGTCGCCTCAAGCGTCTCCAAGATCTCGACGTTTGTGCCGCTTGCGTCCATGGCATCGAGCCAGCGATCGGCCTGCTCGGCGGACAGTCCCTTGTCGGTCAGGTCCTTTTGGACGCCATCCCGCCCGACTTTTTCCAGTTTGTCGATGGACAGAATGCCTGTGTCGGTCAGCTCCTCCGGCACATCGACCGCGCGTGCCAAATCTTTCAAGAGTTCGCGATGGTTGACCCGGACCTCGACCTCGAACCCGAGCGCATCGAACACGTCGAGCGCGATCCAGATGAGCTCGGCGTCGGCCATGGCCGAGTGGACGCCGACCGTGTCGACGTCGCATTGGTAGAATTCCCGATAGCGACCCTGTTTGATCGGGCCGTCGCGATAGACGGGCCCGACATGGTAGCGCTTGAATGGCCGCTTGATGTCCGGATTCATGCCGATGAACCGAGCCAGTGGGGTCGTCAGGTCGTAGCGCAGTCCCAGCTCGCGTCCGCCTTGGTCGCTCAGCTTGTACGTCTCCTTCAAGATCTCCTCGCCGCCAGCGTACTTCGCAGCCAGGACTTCCCAGCGCTCCAGGAGAGGCGTCTCCAGCGGATTGAAGCCGTAACGCTCGAAGATTGCAACCATCGTCTGCATAATCTCGTCGCGCAGAATGGCCTCACTGGGTGGAAAGTCGCGGGTGCCCCGCGGGAGTTGCAGTTCCATAGTAAGCTAGGATAGACGGCGTTTGTCGGCAATGCAACCGTCTTGACAGGGGATGGCAACGGTTCTAGCATGCGTCGCGAAACCGCTCAACTTGGAGGGCATCATGCGCGCGTTCGCCTGGCTCGGCCTGACCGGACTCGTTTTGTTGCTCATCGCCGCTCCTCTGCCGCTGTCAGCTCAGGACGATGCTCCGACCCCGCCTGCGTTCGAGAAGCCGGAACTATTGGACGTTTGGGGATCGGTCGGCGACAAAGCCGGTCACTTTCAGAGTCCCTGGGGCATCGACATTGGCCCCAGCGGACAAATCTTCATTAGCGACCACAAGAACCAGCGCGTTCAGGTCTTCACCAACGAGGGCGAGTTTGTCAGGCTGTTTGGCCAGCCCGGCTGGCTCCAACCGGGCCAGCTCCGCGGACCCGTTGGGCTCAGCGTCGGTCCCGCCGGGAACGTTTACGTGGCGGACTCATGGAACAACCGGATCCAGGTCTTTACCCGGGAGGGCGAGTTTCTGCGTGCTTGGACCGGCCCCAACGCCGGCTCCTCCAGCGAGGGCCCTCGCATGACGCCTTGGGGCATTGCCGTCGGTCCCGACGGCCACGTCTTCGTATCAGACCTCAAGGCCCATCTGATCTATAAGTTCACCAGTAAGGGTGAGTTGGTCACCACTTGGGGCGGTCGTGGCACAGCCAAGGGGCGATTCACGCACCCGACCGGCATGGAAGTCTCGCCAGACAATCGACTCTACGTCGTGGATTCGCTCAACCACCGCGTCCAGGTCTTCGATCTCGACGGAAACTTCCAGTTCGCCTGGGGCGATCAGTGCAGTCTCTATCTCCATCCCGATCGGGGCTGTGAGGACCCCGATGGCGAGGGCCCGCTCGGCAAGACCGACGGGCAGTTCGACTCGCCATGGGGCGTGACATTTGGCCCTCAAGGGCGTGTCTACGTGGCAGACTCGGCCAACAAGCGGATCCAGGTGTTTACGCCCGAGGGCGAGTTCTTGGGAAAGTGGGGCGAGTTCGGCCGTGAGCCCGGACAGTTCGACAATAGCGTCGACGTCGTCGTCAACGACGCGGGCCAGATTTACGTCGTCGACCTCAACAACCAGCGGATCCAAATGTTCTCTGCCATTGGGCCGGTTGCCGATGATGACGCGTCATCGGGCAATTAAATCCGATATGGGACGAACAAGCGGGTAGCAGCTATGGGGTGACCCATGGCTTCCATAGGCAGCCGGTCGCCGTTGCCTTCCGACGGCGAGGCTGCGCCCTGTTGGCGGCGTATGGTGGCGGCGGATGAGGTGAGCTTGCGGTGGCTCAGCGTCGGCATCCAAACATGGATGGTTGGTTCGTGGTGAAGGCCTTCAGCTGGTGGCCTCAGCTGCGTTGATCTTCTCCTTGACGTAGGCCAGCGCCTCGCCCACGGTCTGAAGGTTTTCCGCGTCTTCGTCGGGTATCTCGATCCCGAACTCGTCCTCAATCTCCATGATCATTTCCACGGTGTCAAGCGAGTCGGCGCCGAGCGTCTCCACAAACGAAGCGTCCTCGGTGATCTCGGACTCCTCAACCATGAGCTGTTCAGTGATGATTTTCTTCAATCGGTTCTCGATATCGGCCATGATGGCCACCTCCCTATCGGGTGTTTGCCACACGATGATGCGAAACCCTAACGCATCTGCCTCGCCTCGACAACCCTATATCTCACCGCATCATCAGACCACCGTCCACATTGAAGACCTGACCTGTCACGTAGGACGCCCGATCGGAGAGGAGAAACTCGACCAGCGGGGCGACCTCCTCGGGTCGGCCGAAGCGGGACAGGGGGATGTGTTCCAAGTAGCTGGCCTTGAGCTCCTCGCCGAGCTCGACAGTCAGGCCGGCGTCGATGAAGCCCGGAGCTACGGCGTTGACCCGGATCCCACGTGATGCCAGTTCGCGTGCTAGGCTGCGCGTGAGGCCGTCGAGACCCGCCTTAGCTGTGGCGTAGTTTGCCTGGCCGGGCACACCCAGTTGGCCGGAGATGGAACTCACGTTGACGATCGCCCCTGACCGCGACTTGAGCATGTGCCGCGCGACGGCTTTGGAGCAGTAGAAGGCCCCTCGGAGGTTGGTATCGAGGACGGTATCCCATTCGTCCTCTCCCATGCGGACGAAGAGATTGTCGCGGAGCGCGCCGGCGTTGTTGATCAAATAGTCAATGCGACTCTGCTGTTGGGCAATCGTTTTGACGACCGACTTGACGTCGTCCGCTCGGGTCACGTCCGCTTGGAAGAACTGCGCCTGTTCGCCGAGGGCTTCCACGGCCGCTTGTCCTTGCGATTCGTTCCGCCCAATGAGCGCAACCCGGGCGCCACCGTGGATCAACTCACGCGCAATTGCCTGCCCAATAGCTCCGGTTCCGCCGGTGATGACGGCGACTCGGTCGGCATGAGTTGTCATGACAGCCCTCTTTGTAGCAGGTCGCCCGCGGCTCGACAACGCCTCAGGCGGACGACTCGCCGAAGGCGTCGTTGAAGGTCAACGCCTCCATGTTCTTGTCGACGCGGCGAATCAACCGCGTGAGCACCTGGCCGTGGCCGACCTCGACCCATCGGGTGACCCCTTGGGCTTTGAGCGTCTCCACGTCGTCCATCCAGCGGACTTGTGCGGTGATCTGCTCGGTCAAGAGCGCCTGGAGCCGCTCGGGATCGCTCTCCGGTTGGCCGCTCACGGTTGATACGACGGGAAACGACGGTTGACGGAACTCCACACTTTCAATCTCCGGTTTCAGCCCGTCTTCCGCGGGTTGCATCAGCGAGGAGTGGAACGGGGCTGACACGTCCAGTTGGATCGCCCGTGCGCGCTGCTCAACAGCCAACTCCTTCGCCTGCATCACCGCGTCGTGGCGTCCGGAAATCGCAATCTGACCCGGCCCGTTGACGTTGGCGATCTCGGCGCCGGTCTGCTCGCAGATCGCCTCGACGCGGTCGCGGTCCAGCTTCATGATCGCCACCATCGCCCCTTCACCGACGGGCACGGCCTCTTGCATGAGCTGCCCGCGTTTATGCACCAGCTGCAGCGCGTCCTCCAGCGCCAACACGCCGGCGCAGACGAGCGCGGAGTATTCGCCGAGGCTGTGCCCTGCTCCCACGTCGGGCCGCATCCGATCCTTGAGCAGATCGTGCTTCACGACGCTGTCGAGCAGAATGGCCGGCTGCGCGTTCTGCGTCAGCGTCAGTTGCGCCTCCGGTCCCTCGAACATGAGCTCCTGGATGTCGAAGCCGAGCGCCTCGTTCGCTCGTCTGTATAGGGGCTCGACACGGGGCCGGAACCGATCAAAGAGCTCGCGACCCATGCCGACGTCCTGTGAGCCTTGGCCCGGATACACAAATGCAAGGTCCATTGAATGCTCCTCCAATCCATTAAGGATTGCCGCATCAACGACGGGCTAGTCGGTCGTTGATCATCGTCGAGGCAATGATATCACGTGCTTGATTGCATCTGGATCCACTCGGTCACTTGGGCCAAATGGTAATGGTCGTGCCCCAGCGCGGTCACCGCGAGGTCGGCGACGGTGAAGGGGCCCCGAACCTCGTGGTGCCCGACGCGCTGCCAGTCGTCGAGTGCAAGGTCCTGGAGTCGGTCGACCAACGCGGCGCGTTGTGACTTGAACTGCTGCAGCGACGTTGCCGGATCCGCGCTCGCGTAGTCATGCTCGCGCGCCCGTTGCCCGGGATCGTGATCCGGAATTGCGGCGTTGCCGGTGTCGCCGGCAAGCATGACGTCCAAGCGCTGTTGCCAAACCCCATCCCAGTCAGCCACGTGGGCGCAGACCTCGCGGATTGTGAAGCGGCCGGGAACGGGCCGACGATCCCAGATGGACGGGTCCGCGTCGTTCATCAAGTGCTCGAGCACTTGAGGCGACGCTCGCAGGCCGTCGAGCAGGTAGCGGCGAGTGAACTCGTTGAGCATCGCTCCCTCCTCTTGGGTTGGTCCGAGATGACCCATGTTGGGGTCCGACTGGGCATCCGGGCAACAGAGGGCCCCGTCAATGGTGAGGTTGCTGAGTCCAGAGGGAGGTTGACCGCGTTACCAGCGCAGCACGAGGGCCCCGTACGTCACGCCCGCCCCGAACGCGTTCAGGACCACGACGTCGTCCTCCCGGATGCGTCCGTCTTGAGTGGCCTCATCTAGGGCGATCGGAATGGAAGCGGTCGAGGTGTTGCCGTAGCGATCGACGTTGACGATGACGCTGTCGATGGGGATCTCATAGCGTTCAGCGAAGGCTTTCAGAATGCGATAGTTGGCCTGGTGGGGCACGACCCAGTCGACGTCGTCGCGGCAGAGCCCGGCGTCTTCGAGGGCTTGATGGGTCGTTTCGGCCATCATGGTGACGGCGCTTTTGAAGACGCCGCCGCCCTCCATCTTCAGATAATGCTGGCTCTCCCCGAGGCTCTTGGAGGTGGCGGGAATCTTGATGCCGCCGCCGGGCATGTGGAGGAGGTTCCACTTGGAGCTATCGGCCGCCAGACTGGACGCCAGAATGCCGCGCCCCTCCGGCATGGCCTGAACGACGGCCGCGCCGCAGCCGTCCCCGAACAGCACGCACGTCGAGCGATCCTCCCAGTCCGTGAAGCGCGAGAGCGCCTCGTGGCCAATGACGAGGACGTTGTCATGTCGTCCGGAGTTGACGAGGTCGTGCGCGATCGTGGTGCCGTAGACGAAACCCGTGCAGCCGGCGATCATGTCGAAGAACGGCACGTCCCTGCGAATGCCAAGTCCCTCGCAAATGAAGGGAGACGTTCCTGGGATCGGCATTTCGGGAAGATTGGTCGCGGTAATGACGAAGTCGACGTCGTTCGGCGCCAATTCGGCCTCGTCGATCGCCTGTTGCGCAGCTTGGATGCCGATGTCGATGGGATCCTCGTTCTTGTCGAGAATGTGGCGTTCTTGGATCCCCGTGCGCGAGGTGATCCATTCGTCCGACGTTTCGACCATCTGTTCCAGGTCTTGGTTTGTCAGGACGTGCTCGGGCACAGCGGAGCCGATGCCGGCAATACCGGGTCGATGGGCTTCGTTCATGAGTTCACCCCCGTCGGCTCTGGGTTCATGGGATCTGAGGCTGGTGCGTCCTCGATGCCGCGCCCGATCTTGTTGATCAGCTGATGGCTGACCGACTCGCCGGCCGTGCGCACGGCGTTCTTGATCGCCTCCGCATCGGAGTTGCCGTGGGCGACGATGACCGATCCCTTGACGCCCAACAGGGGCGCTCCGCCGTAGCGGGCGGCGCTCAAGCTCCGCTTGAACTTCTTCAAGGCGGGCATGATGACGAAGGATCCGAGCCGGGCCAAAATGTCGCGGGCGATGGCCCGACGCAGGAACTCCACGGTCGAGGCCGTGCCGCCCTCGTACGACTTCAAGAGGACGTTGCCCACGAAGCCGTCGCAGACGACGACGTCGACGCCGCCGTTCAGGATGCGGTTCCCTTCGATGTTGCCGATGAAGCCATCCAGTTGTTCCAGCAGGAAAAACGTCTTCAGCGCGAGCGAATTCCCCTTGCTCCGCTCCGAGCCGATGTTGATCATCCCGAGTCGCGGCTGGTCGACGTCGAGGATCTCCTGGGCGTAGACACGGCCCATAATGGCGAATTCCTTCAGGTTCTGCGGCGAGCAGTCGGCGTTGGCCCCCACGTCGATCAACAGCACGTTGTGCCCGCTGACGGTCGGAATGACCGCGGCGATGCCCGGACGATCGATGCCCTCAATCCGGCCGAGCTTGAACAGCGACGTCGCCATGACCGCTCCCGTGTTGGCCGGGCTGACGAACGCGTCCGCTAGCCCATCACGCACGGCCTCAACGCCGCGCACGAGCGAGCTCTCCGGCTTGTTCCGGATAACGTCCTTTGGGGAGTCCTCCATGGACACGACGTCCGGTGCGTCAAGCACGGTCATGTGCTTGCGAGCTCGACGGCTCAGCTCGTCTTCAATGCTTTGGCGGTTGCCGGCCAGGATGACGTTCAGGTCGTGATCGGATGCCGCTTTCTCGCCGCCGCGGACGACCTCGCCGAGTTCGCGGTCGCCCCCTTGGGTATCAAGCACAATGCGTGGGTATTGTTCCATTGAGGGTCCTCTCCGCTTGGAGGGTCGACTTGGTGCCGAGGGGGGGATTCGAACCCCCACGGGGATTGCCCCCACACGCCCCTCAAGCGTGCGCGTCTGCCGATTCCGCCACCTCGGCTCAGCGTCTGCCTTGAACCGTTGAATGTTAGCGGACCTTCCCAACCCATGCAAGCAATCGCGACAAAGGGCCAGCGATGCGCTCAGGTTCGTCCGCCGATGAGGTCGCCTTTGGTGAGGTAACCGACGAGGCGTCGATTGTCCTCGCGGTCGACCACGGGGAGATGGCCGACTCCGTTGGTTCGCATGCGCTCCCAGACCGTGTCCAAGGTCTCGTCGGGATAGCCGACCACGAGATCCCGATGCGCGACTTCCTTGACGGGCAGATCGCGCCCGTTCCGCCGCGTCCGAATGGCGTCGTTGATGTCTTGGCCTGTGACGATGCCGACCAGTTTGTTGCTGTCGCTCACCACGGGGAAGCCGTGATGGCCGGATTCAAGGATGCGTCGCCGCACGTGGCGCAACGTCATCCACGACGGCACGGTCTGCACGTCCGTGATCATCACGTCGCGGACGAAGCGGGTGCGCATCACGTTGACCTCGAGGTCGTGCTCGACGTGGACGCCGCGCCGCTCGAGCTTCTTGGTGTAGATCGTGTCGCTGTACAGGTGCCAGGCGACGACGTCGGCCACGACACAGGCAAACATCAAGGGAAGGATGATGTTGTAGTCGCCCGTCATTTCGAACAGCATCAGAATCGACGTGAACGTCGCACGGGACGCGGCGGAGAACAGAGCTGCCATGCCGACGAGGGCATACGCTGGGTACGGAGCCGTGACCTCGGGGAACATCAGGTTGACCAGCACGCCGAACGCCCCACCGAGCGCGGCCCCGATAAACAAGGACGGGGCAAAGACGCCGCCGGAACCTCCCGAGCCGAGCGTCAACGATAGCGCGAGGGTCTTGACGCCCGCCAGCACGACGAGGGAGACGACCAGTCCCAATCCGGCCTCGCCGATGTTGCGGCTCAGGATGGCGTCAACGGACTCATAACCCACCCCGAAGACCTCCGGAAACGCCAAGCCGATCACGCCGAGACCGAGCCCACCTGCAATCGGCTTGATCACCGGATGGGCCTTCCAGCGGTCGAAGAGGTCTTCCATGCCATAGAGCGTTTCGATCAACAGCACGCCGACCCCGGACGCCAACAACCCCAGGAAGAGATAGAAGACCAGTTCAACGGGATGTGCGAACGCGTAGGCCGGAATAGCAAAAGCGGGCTCGCTGCCGAACACGAGCCGAGAAATCACGGTGGCGACGACGCTGGCGATCACGAGGGGGACGAACGACTTCGTGCGGAACTCCAGCAGGATCAGCTCGATCGCGAACACGACCCCAGCCAGCGGCGTGTTGAAGGTCGCCGTGATGCCGGCAGCCGCGCCGCAGCCAACGAGGACTTTGACGTCACGACTGCTCAGACCGAACAGTTGCCCCAGCGCCGAGCCAGAGGCCGAGCCCATCTGGACGATCGGGCCCTCTCGGCCGGAGGAGCCGCCAGTGCCGATGCAAAATGCTGAGGCTAACGCCTTGGCCAGCACGACGATCGGTCGAATGCGCCCGCCGTGCATGGCGATCGCCTCCATGGCCTCCGGAACGCCGTGCCCTTTGGTCTCCGGCGCCAAGTACGTGGTGATCAACCCGACTAGCAGGCCGCCGGCAGCCGGGACCAGGATGACAACCCAACCCAGCCCATGATCGAGCGGGGGGATGAACCCGAGCGTAAGCTCCTGATGGAAAAAGAGGTTGTTGACTCCGAACAGGAACCATCGGAAAAGGACCGCAGCTAGACCGGCGGCAATGCCGATTAAGACGGCTAGTCCGTTGATTGGCAGGCTCTGCCTTAGCAGCTGCCGGACTTGATGACCGAAGCGCCTAGAGGGCTCGTCACGCATAGCTGTGAAGGATCCTCTTAATGTAGCTGCTCTCCGTCGGCAAAACAAGTCGCAAGGGTCCATCTGGGATCGACGGTTGCAGCCGAAGGATTGCCAAAGTACCATCCAGAAGCTACGTGATAGCTTCATAGCTTGGTAAGCAACTCGAATGACCACAACCCGTCATGGCTCAGCCGATAAATAGCCCAACCGGCCAGTCCTTCGTGCTCGACACAAGCGTCATCTCTGACGGCCGCGTCACGGAGGAGCTGCGCGAGGGCCGGTTCCGCGGCGCGACGTTCATCATCCCCGAAGCCGCCGTCGCCGAGCTGGAAGCCCAGGCTGAAAGCGCCCAGGAAGCAGGCTATGCCGGGCTCAACGAGCTGAAACAGCTCCAGAGCGCCAGCTGGGAGGGGACCATCGATCTGTCCTATAGCGGCGAACGCCCCCCTCACATGACGCTGCGCAACTTCGACAAGGCCCACATTGACGCCATGATTCGCCAACTGGCCGAGGCCGAGGGGGCAACCCTGCTCACTAGCGATCGCGTCCAGTCGTTGGTCTGCGAGGCGCGCGGCGTGCCCGTCTACAGCTTTGAGACGTCAGGGGTCAGTGCGGATCGTATCGATTCCCTGACGTTGATGGAGTTTTTCGATGAGTCCACCATGTCGGTCCATCTCCGGGCCCACACCCGTCCGCGAGCCAAGCGGGGCGAGCCCGGCGAAATGGAGATTGTCCCCATTCGCGAGGCGGTCCTCACCGAGCGCGAGGTCACCTCGATCTCGCGAGAGATCGTCGAGGCGGCCAAACAGCATCCCGATGGCTTCATTGAGATGGACTCCGGCGGGTCTACCGTGCTGCAGCTCGGCAAGCTGCGCATCTCCATCGCTCGGCCGCCGTTTTCCGATGCCGTGGAGATCACGGCCGTGCGGCCCGTGGCTCACACTGACCTGGTGGACTACGCTTACTCGGATCTGCTGAAGGAACGCATGCGGCAGCGCTATCGCGGCGTGCTCGTGGCCGGCTCGCCCGGCGCGGGCAAGTCGACGTTCGTGCAGGCGACGGCGGACTATCTGGAGTCGGCGGGGTGGGTCATCAAGACGATGGAGAAGCCGCGCGACTTGGTCGTCAGCGACGAGATCACCCAATACACGGCCCTTGAGGGCGACATGGCCAACACGGCCGACGTGCTGTTGTTGGTGCGTCCCGACTACACGATCTTTGACGAAATGCGGCGCACGGCCGACTTCCAAGTCTTCGCCGACATGCGGCTTGCGGGCGTCGGCATGGTCGGCGTCGTCCATGCCACGCGCGGCATCGATGCGCTCCAGCGCCTGATCGGCCGCGTTGAACTGGGCATGATTCCCCAGGTCGTCGATACGGTCGTCTTTATCGACGAGGGCGATATCCGCCAAGTCTACGAGCTGGAGTTCAACGTCAAGGTGCCCACGGGGATGGGCGATTCCGACTTGGCCCGACCCGTGATCCAGGTCAGCGACCACGAGTCCAAGCAACTGGCCTACGAGATCTACACCTTCGGCGAGCAGGTCGTCGTGATGCCCATCGGCGACGTCGCCGCGGAAAAGCCCATCTGGCAACTGGCGGAGAAGTCACTCGAGTACGAGATCGGCAAGATCTTCCGCGATCACATCGTCGTCGAAGTGACCTCCGACGAGCGGGCCAAGCTCTACGTCGAGGACAATCGGATCCCGCAGGTGTTGGGCAAGGGCGGGGAACGTATCCGACAGCTGGAAGAGCAGTTCGGCATGAGCTTCGACGTCCGCTCCATCGACGACATGGACCTGTCAGCGGGCCAAGAGCTGGAGGTCGACATCAATGACAAGCAAGTCGTTCTCGATCTCGACCCCGACCTGCGCGGCAAGACGATCGAATTGACGGTCGACGGCGAGGCCGTTTTCATCGGCTCGGTCTCGAAGTCGGGCAGCATCAAGCTGCGCCGCGGCAGCGATCCGGCCGAGGAGGTCGTTGACGCGGTTGAACGCGGCCGGCCCGTCCGGGCACGGCGCGCCGGTTGATCCATTCCATGGAGGTCTGAAGCGACATGACGATCATCAACGTCCATCAATGGCTCGGCTATGCCATCTTTCTCGTCGGGGTTATCGTCACGATCGGGAGCTTCGTCGCCGCTCGACGTGAGGAGCCCGGCGCGCTTCGTGGCCTCGCTGGCAGCTTCGCGGGGCTGATGCACCTGCAGGTTCTACTCGGATTGGCCGTCTGGTTCGGGGTGTTCGGCGTCCAAGGTCAGCGCAACATTCTCCACTTGATCGCAGCTGTGCTCGCCGCTGTCATTGGCCAATTGGCCGCCCGCCAGCTCCGCTCATCCGAGAGCATGCACAACGCCCGTTGGTTCCATCTGGGAACGCTTGCTCTCCTCGTGGCTGCAATCGGCATCGCCTCGATGTAGGCAACGCGGACAGAGTCGTCTTGTGGCCTGTTTCGAACTTAGGTACCCTGACTGACGAGGTTCTTGATCCCGAAAGAGGAGGGACATCCGATGGCTCAGCGGCCCGACACCGACGAGTGGGATGAGACGCTGGACGAGGAGAACGACACGGAAGCCGGAAGCGACGATCCCGTCCAGACCTATCTCAAGGAGATCGGCCGCGTCAACCTCCTCACGCCCGAGGGCGAAAAGGACATCGCTCGTCGCGTCCAGGAAGGCGACGAGGAGGCCAAAGCCGAGTTGGCAGCGGCCAACCTCCGCCTCGTCGTCTCCATCGCCAAGCGCTACACCGGGCTCGGCTTGCCGCTGTTGGACCTCATCCAGGAGGGCAACGTCGGGCTGATGCGGGCCATTGAAAAGTTCGACCCAGAGCGCGGGTTCAAGTTCAGCACGTATGCCACCTGGTGGATTCGCCAAGCCATCACGCGGGCAATCACCCAGACGTCTCGCTCCATTCGGCTGCCGGAATCGCTGATCCAGCGGCTACGCCAGATCCACCAAGCCGAGTCATCGTGGATCGACAAGTACGGCGAGCCGCCCACCGACGAAGACCTCGCCGATGAGCTGGACATCCCGGTGGAGCAGGTCCACGAAGCCCGGCAGGCCCCGCAGTTTACGACATCGCTGGACAAGCCCTTGGACGAAGAGGACGAAGGGGACGAGCTGCAACAGCTCATCGGCAACGGCAGCTTGCCGGCGCCGCTGCGCACGGCCCTGAAGGAGCTCCGTCGCGAGGAGCTGCGCAAGGCGCTTGACATCCTGACCGAACGCGAGCGCATGGTCCTCAGCCTGCGCTACGGCCTGGACGACGACGAACCCCGCACCCTGGAGGACACGGGCCAGGAGCTCGGCATCAGCCGCGAGCGGGTCCGACAAATCCAGAACGAGGCACTGGAAAAGATGCGCCATCCGCGGGTCAAGGAGCGGCTGGAACAGTTCCTACACCTGTCGTCATCCGACGACACCGAGAGCTAAAAGCCGCCCCGTGCAATCACGATCCCGACTTGCAATAGCCCGATCAGAAAACCCAACAGCGCCCCAAACCACGTAATTGCCTGGAGTTGACGGCTCGTGATGGACAATATGAGCTTTTCAACATCGGCAATCGGCAGGGCGTCGACCTGTTCGCGCACGAGGCGGCGAACGTCGATGGCCTGGACCATGCGCGGCGTCTCGTGTTTGAGGAGATCGATCGTCTGATCGGCCAGCCACTGTTGGCTTGCCTGGATGTCTTCGCCGCGCACCAAATCGGCGATCCGCCCGATGGGACGCTTCGACCAAGTGTCGATGCGCTTGCCGAGGAAGTCGGCGATGGCGGTCGACGTCCGTTCGTTGCGAAGTGAGGTCATGATGAGCTCAGTCATGCGGTTGGTGAGCCATTCGCTGGAGAGGGTCGGGATGATCTCCTGCAGCGATCGGTCGCGGTGCTCGGTCAGTTGGGTGCGCAACAGCTCGGTGATCTGATCCCGCAAGCGATCGCTGCGGGCCGTGCCGACGACCATGTCCGTGATCCGGGTCTTGAGCGATGCGACCGTCGCTTCGGACAGGCCCAACTCAGCCGGGTGTCGCTCCAGAAAACGCTCGATGGCCCCTTGCAGGGCACCGTGGGCCTGCTCCTGCATCTCCGGCTCCTGGAGCAATTCGGCCAAGCGCGGGGCGGCCTCGTCCACGGCCTGGTCGATGCGGTTCTTGATGTCGTCGGTGCTGACGAAGAACGTCTCCATGAGCCCGAACTTGAACTGATCCCACATGGAGTCCTCTCGGAACGTTTCCGAGATCATCCGGTCGGCCAGCTCGTAGAGGTGGACCTTGAGCCGCTTCTTGATCGCCTCGTCTTCCAAGAGCACCGATATCTTGTCCAACAGCACAGGCATCCACTCGTCCAGCTTGTCGTAGGCGATCTCCCGGAGATCGTCCGGAACGTAGGTGCCAATCGGCTGGTCGGTCGCCAAGACGGCGTCGACTTTGGCATCGACGAGGTCGCGAACCCGACGCTCAAAGGAGCGGCTCTCCGAGAAACGGACGGCGGCATGGCTCAGTCGGTCGGGCAGCTCGTCCAGGAACGACTCGGGCAGGACGTCGTCGATGGGCTCGGTCAGCCATGCGGACGCGTGTTCCTCGACGAGGTCGCGGATCCAGACCTCGGTGCGCGGATCGTCCAGGATCGCCTGGACTTCCGTGCGGACCCGGCGCTGCAGCGCCTCCATCCAGTCGTCCCAACGGTCGGCGAACTCATCCGGCAGCAGCGTCTGGAGCGAACCGAGTTCGCGGTGGACCCATCCATCCAGGTGTTCGGCGACGCTGGATTCGATGGCGTTGCGGACCTCGGGCGTTTCCAGCCGGGAGGCGACCGTGTCCTCGTTGACCAAATGGATGGCGATCGTCTCGCCCAGTCGCTCGGCCATCTCGCCGCGACGGCTCGGGATGAGCCCGGGCGTAAACGGCAGTCGTCGCCCGAAGAGCCGTTTTTCCCCGTAGGGCTTGAACAGCATCCAGATGGCAATTCGGTTGGTGGTATAGCCGATGACAGCCGCCACTAGCGGAATCCCAATAAACAGCAGCCAGTCCCAAGTCATAAGCGTCGGCAGAGTAGCATATCGGGGTCACAGGCGCCACGATGCGCTGTGCGTTAGGATACGGCAATGGCGCGAACCGTGACTCTGTACAGCAAGCCAGAATGCCCACTCTGCGACAAGGCTGAAGCCCAATTGCGCAAGCTGCTCTCCTCGGCATGGGCGCTCGAGGTCGTCGACATCACCAAGGACGAAAATCTTTACGCTCGCTATTGGGCCCAGATCCCGGTCGTCGCGTTCGCGGATGGCCCGACGCTCTACGCACCGATCGAGGAGGCCGAGCTGCGACAGGTGCTGCGCCGCCAGCAGCGTCCCTGACTACCAGCGCTGGTACGCCGGGTGACCCGGTTGGACGACGATGAACGTGCCGCGGAACGTAGCGCAGAGCTCGTCTTGGGCGATCAGCTCGGACTCGACCGTCACCCGATCCGACTGGATCTCCACGGCCCGACCGCGCAGCTCGATGGGGGCCTCCGTTGGCGTCGGGCGCCGGAACTTGACCGCATACTTGCCGGTCACGGTGGCCGGCGGGTGGTCGAGTTCCTGCTGTTGCATCATGTGCCACAAGCCGGTCCAGTTGGAGTGACAGTCGAAGAGCGTCCCGATGATGCCGCCGTTCAGGATGTTCGGCGCGGCTTCGTATTGGGGCTTCGGCTGCCAGCGGGCGACGACGTCCTCGCCCTCGGGGTAACTCCGGATCTGCAATCCCTGGGGATTGGCCGGTCCGCAGCCGAAGCAGACGTTGTCGGGGGCGTAGGTATCTTGGAGGCTACTCGTCATGACGTCGATTATAGGCCGTTCGTTCCAGCTGACGCTAGGCCGTCAAGCTCTGCGGATCGACGTCGACCTTGATCGACGACGGGAAACGTCCCTCACGAAGGTGGTTATCGAGCGCTTCGAGCGTCGGACTGAAACGTTTGGTCTTGACCACCAGTTGCCAACGGAAAATGCCGCGCAGCCGATAGGGCAACGCACGGAACGGGCCCAGCAATTCCGTTCCTTTGCCGAGTGTATCCTCGAGGAGTGAGTGAAGCGCCTCGGCGCCCTCGCGAGCTCGGGCCTCGTTGGCGTCCTCGCTCGTCAGCTTAACGAGCCGTGTGTAAGGCGGATAGCCGAGCGCCTCGCGATACATGGATTCCTCTTCGAAGAATGCCGCATAGTCGCTGCGGGTTGCATGACCCACGGCGTAGTGGTCGGGATGGTTGGTCTGGATCAGCACCTGACCGCGGCGACCGCCGCGTCCCGCACGCCCGATCGCCTGGCTGATCAGTTGGAACGTCCGTTCGCCGGAGCGGAAGTCCGGCACGTCGAGGAGCGTGTCGGCCGAGAGGACGCCGACGAGCGTCGCATTGGGAAAGTCCAAGCCCAAGCCGATCATCTGGGTTCCCAACAGAACGTCGATTTCCCCCTGGCGAAAGCCTTCCAGAAGGCGACCATGCTCACCGCGCCCGACAGTGTCGGAGTCCATGCGGGCCAGACGGGCCTCGGGAAACGTCGCGCGGAGGGCGTGTTCGGCCTGTTCCGTGCCGCGCCCCAGAAAGACCAAGTCGCTGGAGCCGCACGATCGACAGCTCCCGCGAGCTGGGTAATCCTGACCGCAGGTGTGGCAGACCAGGCGCTGCCCGCGTGAGTGATAGACGAGGGCGATCTCGCACTGGGGACACGTCTGCGTCGTTCGGCACCCGCGACAGAGCACACACGTGGCGAATCCACGGCGATTGAGCAACAGCATGGCCTGCTCGCCGCGCTCGAGGCGCTCCCGCAGTACGCCTTCGAGGCGCGGGCTCAAAACACGGTCCTGACCACCCAGATCGACGATCTCGGCAGTCGGCGGCGTCCCGCCAACGACACGTTCGGTGAGCTCCAGTTTCTGCAGGCTACCGCGGTGTGCTCGGTCGAAGGTCTCGACGGCGGGCGTGGCGCTGCCGAGCACGACTGTCGAGCCCTCCAGTTCACCCCGCTTGAGGGCCACCTCGCGGGCGTGGTAGCGGGGCTGTGGGTCGTCCTGCTTGTACGTCGCTTCGTGCTCTTCGTCAACGACGATCAGACCGAGGTCCGTCACGGGCGCAAAGATCGCGGCACGCACGCCGACGGCGACTTGCGCCTCGCCGTCGATGAGCCGCGTCCACTCGCGGTCGCGTTGGGCATCGGTGAGCCCACTGTGATAGAGCGCGATGGCGTCGCCGAATCGAGAGCCCAGTCGCGCAATGAGTTGGGGGGTCAGCGAGATCTCGGGGACGACGACGACCGCACCTCGATTCCGTTCCAGCGCGTGCTGCACGGCTTGGAGATACACCTCCGTCTTTCCGCTAGCGTTGATCCCGTGCAGCAGGAACCGACCTCGTCGGCGATCGATGGCCGCCCGAATCGTCTCCAGGGCCTGGTGCTGCTCGCCCGTGAGCGAGACCTCGGGCACGTCTTCGCTAAACAGAGACGCCACGTGATGGAGCAGCGTTTGCGCTTCGACGACGATGGCCCCCTTGGCCTGCAGCGACTTGAGCGGTCCCGACGTGCAGCCGACTTCCCGCAACAACGCCGACCGCTCCGGAGCGGCTTCGTGCGCGATCAACGTCTCCAACAGCGTCGCCTGTTGAGGGGCCCGCTGTCGGAGCTTGTCGATTAACGCGAGCGTGTCGGCGAGCGATTGGTTTAAGCGAACGTGACGGCGCGTCTGCGGCGAGCGGCGCAGCAGTCGCGCCGGCGCCATCGCCTGGAGCACGAGGCCGAGCGGTGAGAGATAACGACGGCTGATCCAGTCGGCAAGCGCCAATTGGGCTTCGTCCAGCGTGGGTCCGGTGTCAATCGCCGACTGGATCGACTTCAATTGCCCGGAGAACTCGCTTTGGGTCTTTAACGCCACGACCGTCGCGTCGAGCGCCTCGTTGCGAAACGGGACCCGCACGCGCATGCCGACGTTGATGGTTCCCCGGAGTTGTTCCGGAACCGCGTAGTCGAACGTCCGGCGGACGTCGCGCGGCACGGCCACTTCAGCGATGGAGGTAGGCATGCGATCAGGCTACCAGATCAAGGACGCTCACTCAGTGGGCTGGACTTGGCCATCATGGAGCCGTATCGAGCGCTCGGCTCGTGCGGCCGCCTGGACGTCATGTGTCGCGAGCACGATGGCGATGCCGTCGTCGTGGAGGTCGTTCAGCAGATCGAGGATCGTCGCGCCCGTGGCGCTGTCGAGGTTGCCGGTCGGCTCGTCGGCCAACAGCAAATCGGGCTCGCCCACGAGCGCCCGCGCCAGCGCGACCCGCTGCTGCTCCCCGCCGGACAGTTCGCTCGGCTGATGGTCGAGACGTTGCGACAATCCGACGTGATCGAGCTTGTTACGGGCGCGCTCTTGGCGTTCCTGGGGCGACATTCCTTTGAACAACAACGGCAAAGCGGCGTTCTCCAGCGCCGTGAGCGTCGGGACCAATTGGAACGTCTGGAAGACGAAGCCGACGTGCTCCGCCCGCCAGTCGGCCAGTTGGGTGCCATTCAAGGTTGACAGATCTTGGGTTCGATAGCGAACTCGGCCATCGCTGGGCACGTCGAGGCCACCCAGAAGATGGAGCAGCGTCGACTTGCCCGACCCCGACGGGCCCACAAGTGCCAAGAATTCGCCATCCTCCAAGACAAGATCGACGGATTGCACGGCGCGAACGGTTGAACGCCCGAGCCGATAGAGTTTCGATACCCGCTCACAGGCCAGCAACGGCGCCGTCATGGCACGCTCCGTCGGCGTCGATGACGCCTAGACTGACCAGATGCTCGCGGTCGTTGAACCGGACGAGGTGATCCTTGTACATGAGCGCCCGCTCGTGGCCCTTGCCCGCGATCAGCACGACGTCACCCGGACGGGCTGACGCAACGGCCCGTTCGATGGCGTCACCGCGATCGGCGATGCGCTCATAGCAGGCCCTCGCTGGGATGCCACTCTCGATCTGGTCGAGGATGTCGTCGGGGTCCTCGCTCTTCGGGTTGTCGCCGGTCACGATGGTGAAATCCGACACCCGAGTGCTGAGCGCCCCCATCATGGGGCGCTTCTCGCGGTCCGCGTCGCCGCCACAGCCGAAGACCGTGATGAGACGCCCGCGCTCAGGTTTGAGCGTCCGAAGGGCGTGTTCCAGGGAGTCCGGCGAGTGGGCAAAGTCGATCACCACGCTCACCCCCTGCGAGGTCCGGTATCGTTCCATTCGGCCTTCGATGCGTTCGACCCGTTCCAGGCGGGCCTTGAGCGTCTCCAACGACAGACCGCGAGCCAGGCCGACCCCGAGGGCTGCCAACGTGTTGCGTACATAGATCCGGCCTGGCCAGCGGATGCCTATGGGAATCGCCCCCGTTGGCCCATGGGCGACGATCGACGTGCCGTCGCTCCGTTCATCGACGATCTCGGCCCAGAGGTCGGCCTCCGGAGTCAAGCCGAACGTCAGCACGTGGGCATCTGTGGATCGGATCGCGCGATCGGCGGAGGGATCGTCTCGGTTGACGAGGGCGGTGGCCTTGGGCTTGAGGCCGCGAAACAGCGATCGTTTGGCGTCCAGATATCGCTCCATGGTGCCGAAGTAGTCGAGATGATCGTGGCTCAAATTGGTGAACACCGCGACGTCCACGTCCGTGCCGCGCAGCCGTTCTTGAGCCAAGCCGTGCGCGGAGGCTTCCAGCACGAGGTTGCGACTCCCTGTATCGCGCGCCTCACGGGCGACACGTTGGATATCGAGCGAGCTCGGCGTCGTCTCCTCGCGGTCTCGACGGAGCGCGTTCGTGATCGTGGTGATCAGTTCCGTCTCCTCGGAACCGAGCGCCGCGGCGCTCAAATGGGCCACTGACGTCTTGCCCTTGGTGCCGGTGATGGCGACGGTCGTCAGTCCTTGGGTGGGATGGCCGTGGAACGCCGCGGCGAGGTCGCCCAGCGACTGTCGCGCGTTGGGCACCTGGACGTAGGGAACGGATGGCCTCAGCGGCAACGCCGCGCGGGGTCGCTGGCCCACAAGCGCCCGTGCGCCCCGGTTACACGCGTCCGTCACGAAATCATGGCCGTCGGCATCGTGTCCGGGGATGGCCACAAACAGCGACCCCGCGCCTACCGAGCGCGAGTCCTGGGCCACATCCGCAATCCACGGGTCAGAATGGCCGACGTTGGAATCCAGCGACGCGCCTTGCAAGAGCGCGGAGAGTCGCATCATGCGGTTAACGTAATCGAGATGGGCATCCTGTCGCGATCAGATGTCCAGGTTGGTCGTCATCTCCGCGTTGTCCATGATGAACTGGCGCCGCGGTCCGACGTCGCTTCCCATCAGAATGGTGAAGAGCTCTTCCGCCTCGAGGGCGTCCTCGATCTGGACCTGTTTGAGGACGCGATTCTCCGGATTGAGCGTCGTGTTCCAGAGCTCGTTCGGGTTCATCTCGCCGAGCCCCTTGAAGCGCTTCATGTCCAGCTTGCCCGTGTGCTCGGCGCGGAAGTCGGTCAGTTCCTCCTCGTCGTGGAGATGATGGAGCTGGCGCCCCTCTTTGATCTGATACAAGGGCGGCTTCGCGATGTAGATGTGCCCGCCTTCGATGAGCGGGCGGAAGTTGCGGAAAAAGAACGTCAACAACAACGTCCGGATGTGCGCCCCGTCGACGTCGGCATCGGCCAGGATAATGATCTTGTGATAGCGGAGGTTCTCAATATTGAACTCCTCGCGGATGCCGGTGCCGAGCACGGTGATGACCGAGTTGAGTTCTTTATTGTCCAGGAGCTTGTTGAGCGGGGCCTTTTCGACGTTCAGCACCTTCCCCCGCAGCGGGAGGATGGCTTGGAACTCGCGACTGCGGCCCTGCTTGGCGCTGCCGCCGGCGGAATCGCCCTCGACGATGAACAGCTCGCACTGCTCGGGATCTTTCTCCGAGCAATCCGCCAGCTTGCCCGGTAGCGACGAGGCATTCAGCACGCCCTTGCGCCGCACCAGCTGCCGGGCCTTTTTGGCGGCAATGCGGGCATGGGCAGCCTGGACGGCCTTCTCCAAAATGGGCCGTGCGACCCCAGGATTGTTGTTCAGATACATCATGAGATGCTCGCGCGACACGCTGAGCATCTTCTCGTGGACCTCGGGATTACCGAGCTTGGTTTTGGTCTGTCCCTCAAACTGCGGGTCACCTAGCTTGACCGAGATGATCGCCGTAAGCCCTTCGCGGACGTCGCGGCCCTCCAGGTTGTCTTCGTCCTGGGTAATGATGCGCTTTTCCCGGCCGTATTCGTTGAACGTCCGGGTCAACGCCGACTTGAACCCCGTTAGGTGCGTGCCGCCTTCCTTGGTGTTGATGTTGTTGGCGAAGGCGAAGACGTGTTCGTCGAAGCCATGTGTGAACTGCATGGCGACTTCCATGACGAGGTCGTCTGTCTCGGCACTGAAATAGATGGGCTCATCGTGGAGCACGTCCTTGCCCTCGTTCAGCTTCTGGACGAACTCCGCGATGCCGCCGTCGAATTGGAATTCCTTGTGCGTGCCAGCATCCTCGTTGATGAAGTTGATCTTGAGCCCCGGATTGAGGTACGCCAGCTCGCGCAACCGCATCGAAACCCGGCTGACGTCGTACTGGATCTCCTCAAAAATCTCCTCATCGGGCATGAAGGTGATGGTCGTTCCGCGACCGTCCGTCGGGCCGACGGTTTCCAGGTCACCGGCTGTAAAGCCGCGGGAGAAGCGCTGGCGATAATAGGTTCCATTCCGCTGGATCTCGACGAGCACCTCTTCAGACAGTGCGGTCACGACCGACACGCCTACGCCGTGGAGGCCGCCGCTGACCTGATAGCTTTTATGGTCGAACTTGCCGCCCGCGTGGAGCTTGGTCATGACCAGCTCCAGGGCCGTCAGACCCTCTTCGTGCATGTCCACGGGGATGCCGCGTCCGTTGTCGCTGACCGTTACCCGGTCATCCGGGTGGATGGTCACGGTGATCTCGTCGCAGTAGCCGCCGAGCGCCTCGTCGATGGCGTTGTCCAGGACCTCCCAGATCAGGTGCATCAGCCCGTCGGGGCCCGTGCCGCCGATGTACATCCCAGGGCGCTTGCGCACCGCTTCCAGGTCCTTGAGAACCTGGATGCTCTCGGCTCCGTAGCCGTCACCAGTGGGTGCATGAGTCTCGGCACCGTTCTGGGCGTGCTGGGCTTGCTCGGCGTTCATTAATTGCTCGTCCGTGGATGGGTCGTTCGTGGACATGGCTCACCCCCGCAAGGTTCGTTCCTTCACTAACAACGCTTCCCGAACCGCATGTTTCACTCGTTCGCGGGTCACGGTTGACGATTCTATAAAGATGCTCAGATTTTACCGAATTTCGCATCAGAAGGCAAAAGACATGCGTCCGGATCGATTCCGGGATTTGCCGTCACCGCCCACCTCGCCTACGATGAGGCACCATGCTCCTCACACTCAAAATCGGCAACACAACCATCGCCGCCGGCGTGTTCCGTGGAAGCGAACTCTGTGCCGAGTGGCATGTGGCGACGCGCTATGACGCCACGCCCGACGAATTGGGCATGGCGTTCGTCCAATATTTGGATGCGCATGGGGTCGATAAGGGCGCGTTGGACGACGTCATGATCAGCTCCGTGGTGCCGCCGCTCAACTGGGCCCTGTCGTTGGCCTGTCGGAGTTACCTGAACCTGGATCCGACGTATCTGTCCGCGGATTGGAACCTGATGCCGCTCGAGGTGCGAGAGCCGGAACGGGTCGGCTCGGATCGGCTGGCCGACTGCCTGGCGGCCTACGACCAGTACGGCGGCCCCTTGTTGGTCATCGACTTCGGCACGGCGACGACGTTCAATCTGATCGGCGAAGATGGGGCGTTCCTTGGTGGCGCCATCGGGCCGACCATGGAACTGGCCTCCGAAACGCTCACCCGACGGACGGCGCAGCTGTTCAAGATCGAGTTGCTTCCTCCCCCAAGCGTCGTCGGCAAGGATACCGCCGAGCACCTCCAGTCGGGCATCGTCTTGGGCTTCCTCGACATGGTCCAGGGCTTGATCCAGCGTTTTCGACGGGAACATCCAGCGCCGTTGCGCGTGATCGCGACCGGGGGATGGGGCCGGTTCTTTGCGGCTCAGCTAGATGACGTTGAGATCTACGATCCCCAACTGGCGCTGAACGGGCTGCGCATCGCCTGGGAGCGCGGCGCCGGACGCACGGCCTAACGGCGTCGGGCTTGCAAGCGACGCTTGGCCCGCTCGTAGGTCTTGGCCCGACATGCCTGCGGCATCCACGTCGTCCCGACACCCGTCCACACCTCGCAGTCCACGATCCGCTTCAGCTTGTCTTCGGGAATACGGGGCTCCTCAACGATCGTCCCGTTGGCATCGAGCAATTCGACCGGGACGCCGTCGGCGATCTTCAAATACAGCAACCGAACGCGGCTTCCCCGGCTCCGTTGGATGCGAATCCGCCGGTGGCGGACGTCGGCAATTTCGTCGACGACGTCGGCGCGGGTGACGTCCCGGAAGGGGAGCTCCCGCATCGGGGGACCGTTGTAGCCCATCAAAGCTCAT
>JBDGQO010000003.1:78292-178500 GCA_042219045.1 Bipolaricaulia bacterium
GTCCCGGAAGGGGAGCTCCCGCATCGGGGGACCGTTGTAGCCCATCAAAGCTCATGAAACCCGACCGGCTTCCCGAGGTCAACCCCGCTCGTCCATCGCGGGACCAAAGCTCCAAAGCGCGCAACGGAAGGCGACATTGGCTTTGCTTTGCGGAAGCCTTTCTGCTAGGGTAGGGCGTCAAAGATTGGAGGGACAACCATGTTTGGAGGCCTTGGCGCACCGGAACTGATCGTCGTATTCGCCATCGTGCTCCTGCTTTTCGGCGGCAAGAAGCTTCCGGAAGTGGCCAAGTCGATGGGCAGCGCGATGCGGGCTTTCCGTGACGAAGCCAACTCGCTCAAGCGCGAGATCGACTTGGAAGCCGAATCCGAAACGTCGGGCTCGTCGTCGCAGGGCACGCAGGCGTCGACGGCCGGTGCAGGCGAGCCGGACGAGGACAGCGAGACGACGCGGCAGACGTCCGAGGCATCGACAACCGAGACGACAACTGAGACGGCAGCCGAGACGGAGGACGACAAGTCCCAATCCAGCTGAGCAGGCGATAGCGTGAACCTTCTCGAATACCAGGGCAAGGAACTGTTTGAACGAGCCGGGCTGCCGGTTCCCGAAAGCGAACTGGCAGACACGGCCAGTGACGCACGCGCCGCCGCGGAACGGCTCGGCCCGCCCGTCGTCGTCAAGGCCCAAGTGGCTACGGGCGGTCGCGGCAAAGCCGGCGGCGTCAAGGTCGCCAAGTCGGGCGATGAAGCCGAGTCGGCGGCCCGCGAGCTGCTGGACATGACGATCCAAGACGAGCCGGTCAAACGGCTCATGGTTGCTGATGCCGTCGACATCGCCAAGGAGTACTATCTCAGCATCACGCTGGATCGAGCAAAGCGATCGCCGATACTGATCTTCTCTACCCAGGGCGGCGTGGACATCGAGGAGGTCGCCGAGACCTCGCCAGACGAGATTCACCGAGTCCACGTGTCCCCCTTGGAGGGCCTGCAGGCATACCAGCTCCGCAAGGTCTTTTTCGAGGCCCAGGTTCCGACGGAGCAGTTGAAGGGGCTCGTACGGACGGCCCAGGCGCTCTATCGGGCGTTCGAGGCCTATCGGGCTCAGCTCGTGGAAATCAATCCGTTGGTCGTCCTGGCTGACGGGTCGCTGTCGGCCATCGATTCCAAGTTCATCCTCGACGACAGCGACCTGCCGGAGGACGTGCCGCAGGGCCACGGCGAGGGCGTCGATCCCCTGGAGCAGGAGGCCAACGAAGCCGGGCTCCAGTACGTCAAACTCGACGGCCACGTCGGCATCATCGGCAACGGCGCCGGCCTCGTGATGTCCACGCTCGACGTCGTCCAGCTCAAGGGCGGCGCGCCCGCCAACTTCCTCGACATCGGCGGCGGCGCCTCGGCCGAGCAGATGGAGACCGCGCTCCGTCTGGTGCTGAGCGACGACCAGGTCACGGGCGTGTTCATCAACATCTTCGGCGGGATCACGCGCTGCGATCTCGTCGCGCAGGGCATCGCGCAGGCGGCCGAATCCCTTGACATCCAGGTGCCCGTTGTCGTCAGGCTCGTCGGCACGAATGAGGCCGAGGGCCGCGAGGTATTGGAGAGCGTCGAGGGACTGCATCCCGTATCCGCCATGGAGGTCGGTGCGGAGCAGATCGCCGAGCTGACCCGTTCCTGAACCGGGCGTGCATAACGGCCGGTCGGACGGTACCGTAAGCCTAACCTGTAAAAGCGAGGGAGCATTCGATGAGAATTGCCCGTGCGGTTGCGTTCAGTGCGCTGGTGTTGGCGCTTGGGGTCATGACTTGGTCGGCAACCGGTCAAGTCTCGTCGCCGTCATTCCTGTTCATGGACGAGCTCGAAGCCGGCATGGAAGGGATCGGGAAGACGACGGTCCGCGGCAACGAGATGGCGACGTTCAACGTCAAAGTCGTTGGGACCGTGGACAATCCGGGCGATACGAACGACTACATTATGGTCCGATCCCACGGCGAGGCGATCGAGATGGCCGGCGGCTATGCTCAGGGCATGAGCGGTAGCCCCATCTACGTCAACGACAAGCTGATTGGCGCATTCTACGGCGCGTTTGCGTTTAACGACAGCGCCAACCCGATCGGGTTCGTCCGGCCGATCGAGACGATGCTGCCCATCGCCGAAAGCGTCGCCCAACAGGCCGCCGACGGGGACAAGCAGCAGGGCATGTTCGACCCGCAGACCCCGGTCCATCCGGCCCTGGCCAGCGCCCTCTCGAAAGCCTTGCCCAATGACATCGACAAGGTCCAATACGCGTCAACGCCTCCCTCGCTGACCGAACGACGAGCCCATCCGGAGACGGCTTACGCCGTTCCCATGAGCACCTCGCTGTGGGTCGGAGGCCTGAGCGGCCGCGCGCTGGCGTCGCTCAAGTCCGGTGTGCCGTCTGAGATCTTGAGGACGAGTGCGCCCGGTCTCATGGACCTCGGCGGGCCATTGACCGACCGACTGCGTGACACCTTGACCAAGGGCGTGCAGGAACGCTTCGACAAGCGCGTGCTGCCCATGGCGTCCGCGCAGGAGGGCTCCGGATCCAAGAAGGAATTTGCCGAGCTGGAGGCCGGTCGTCCGATGTCGGCACAGCTCGCCCAGGGCGACGTCTCCTTCGGCAGTGTCTGCACGACGAGCTACGTCGACCCGGCGTCCAACGTTCTACTCGCTTGCGGGCACCAGATCTTCATGACGGGCAAGTCGAGCATGTTCTTGAGCAAGGCGCGCGTCGTGGATACGGTCAAAAGCGCCCAAATTTCCTTTGTATTGCCACAGGTGAGCCGAAATGCCGTCCACGGCACCATTCGCCAGGATCGTGCCCAGGCCATCGGCGCCTCGCTCGGCGATGGGCCTCGCTCCATCGACCTGAACGCCCAGGTCGTCGATCGGGCCACGGGGAACGAGCGCAAATTCAAGGTCCGTATGGCCGATAGCGGTAACTTGCTGGGATCGCTCGTCTACTCCAGCCTGTTGCAGGCCGTCGACAGCACCATCAATCGCATCGGTCAAGGAACCATGAGCATCAGCTATTCGATTGACGGCGAGAATTTGCCCCAGCCTCTGCAGCGGAACGACGTGTTCGCTAGCCAGAGCGACGTCGCCGTCCAGGGCCCGCTCCAAGTGGCCCAAGCGGTTCTGCTCCTCAAACAGAACGAGTTCAAGGATCCGAAGATCACCAACGTGGACGTCAAGATCGAGGTCAAGAAGCCGCTGCAGCAGTTCCGAGTGATGGCGATCAGCACCGACAAGGACACCTATCAACCCGGCGAAACCGTCCAGTACTCGGCCAAGCTGCGCGCATTCCGCGGCGAGGAGCAAACCGTTGAGGGCAAGATCGAGCTTCCGGACGACGTCCAGCCGCGCCAGGTGACGATCCGGGTCGCCGGCGGCGCGCGGCAGCAACAGCAATCGAACAGCAGCGGATCCAAGAAGCCAGAGTTTTCCGACTTGGAAGGGCTTATCAAAGCCGTCGAGAGCTCGGAGACGAACGACCAGCTCACGGTCGAGTTGCTCGGCCTGCCCAGCTCGGCATCCAACGGCGACGCCGACGAGCGCCAAACCGCTTCGGTGTCCTTCGGCGACGTCAAACGGCTCGGCACCGGCATCGTCACGGGCGTGGAACGGACGTCGCTCAAAATCAGCCGGGCAAGTGACGACGGCGATCGAGGTGAGTCCGAGGAGGGCGAGACCTCGGATGACTCAACGGAGGACGCCGACAACGACGATGAAGACTCCTCGGACGACGAGGCGGACGACGGCTGCTCGTCGAACTACTACTGCTGACCGTTGACTGGCGGCATGCGATCAATCAAGCGCGTCGCCGAGGTCCTGGATGCGCCGATCCATCATCCGACTCGGGCGCAACCCCTGACAGGCGCTTCCATCGACAGTCGGACGATCCAGCCCGGCCAGCTGTTCGTGGCGCTTTCGGGTGAGCGCACGGACGGCCACCGGTTCCTGGAGGACGCATTCCGTCGAGGAGCGAGTGGCGCGCTTGTACACGACGTTCCCACGGGCGATCAGGCAGGCCTCGCCAACTGCATCCAGGTCCCCGATCCGCTAAATGCCCTCCAGAAGCTGGCAACTCAACGCCGGGCCGAGTTGTCGATCCCGGTCGTCGGGATTACCGGCAGCGCTGGCAAGACCACGACGAAGGAACTGATTTATGCCGTCCTGAGCGAGCGGTATCAGGTGTATTGCAGCCCTGGCAACTTCAACACCGAGATCGGGCTTCCGCTTGCCCTGTTGAACGTGCCGGACGAAACTGACGTCGCTGTCGTCGAGATGGGCCTCCAGCATCCGGGCGATATCCAGGAGCTTGCGGAGATTGGCCAGCCGACCCACGGCGTGTTGACCAGCATCGGCGACGCGCACATCGGTCACTTCCGCGACCAAGCTGGGCTGGCTCACGAAAAGTGGTCGCTTATGGAGGCTGTGCCCGCGTGGGGAACAGCGGTGCTCAACGTCGATGCGCCCTTCGCCGCCGAATGGCGTCAGCATTTGGCATGCGAGACATGGGCACTCAGTCTCGAGCGCACGGACGTCGACATGGGCATCGTCGACATCGACGACACGCAGCTCGAGGGCTTCGTCCTGACCGCCTCGGTCGAGGGCCAAGCCGTTCCCATCGAGACGCAACTGCTGGGTCGCCACAACGGGTACGCCGTGCTGGCAGCGCTTGCGACGGGCCGAGCCTTTGAAGTCTCCATCGAGGCCATTCAGCGGGCGATCGCGTCATTCTCCCCGATCGCACACCGCATGGAACCGAAGCGAGCGCCTCAGCACGGCCTCATCGTGGATGATACCTACAACGCCAGTCCGACCGCCGTTCGGGCGGCGCTGAAGACGCTGACTCGCCTCAAGGAAGATATTCCCAAGTTCGCCGTTCTTGGCGACATGCGAGAGCTTGGCGACCGGGCTGACACCGAGCACGTATCGCTGGCGGAGGATGTCAACGAGCTCGGCATCGACACGGTCCTGACGATCGGCGACTTCGCCAAGCATATCACGGATCAATTGCGCCGACGGCACGGATGGTCGGCGGATCGCGCGATCCATGCAACCGAGATTGAGGATTTGGAAAACGAGCTGGCCAAGCGCACGCGCAAAAAGGGCGCACTCGTTCTTGTGAAGGGATCTCGCGCGATGGAACTCGACCAGTTCGTCGACCGCCTGGTGACGCCGATCCGGGCATCGGATCCTATGAGTTCGCATGATCCCGATCGCGCATAGCGACGTCCACCGCCTCGAAGCCAACTCCGAGATCGCCCAAGTGACGCTCTGTTAAAGCGTTTTCGGCCGCAAGTGCGTCGGATGATCAACGTCGCACGCTGATCGAGGAATGCTTCGTGTTCCGACTATCCTCTCTGTCTTTGCGTTGTTTGCGCAAATCGGTTATATACGGGGCATATGGTGACCACTGTCCGTCGTGTGACATGGGCCTCGCTCAGTGGCGCTGCCGGCATTGCCGCTGCTGACCAGGCCACCAAGGCCATCGTCGTGCGATCCATCCCTCATCCATCGAGGATTTGGGACGGAGCTCTCGGCTACGTCGAGATCGACTTGGCGCACAACAGCGGCGGCGCGTTCAGCCTCTTCGCCGACTACGGCACGGCGCTGACGGTGGTTACCGGCGTGGTGATTGTCGCGATCGTCGCCGTGCTGGTCTCAGGGCGCGTGCCCCACCCGATGGCATCCCTTGGGCTGACGGGGATTGTCGGTGGGGCGCTCGGGAACTTCATCGATCGCGTTCGACTCGGCTACGTCGTCGACTTCATCGAGATCGGGGCCTCGTCGACGTTGCGCTGGCCCACGTTCAACGTGGCCGACGCGTCCATCGTGGTCGGGACGGGGCTTTTGGTGTTCTATCTCGTGCGCAGCGAGGTGCAAGCGTGATCGACGGAACGTTCATCGCGTTGGAAGGGATCGACGGCAGCGGCAAGACGACGCATATGGATCGGCTCGCCGATCACATGCGCGGCCTCGGCCATGACGTCGTCACCGTGGAGGAGCCGGGCGGCACGGACGTCGGCGAGCGACTTCGGGAGCTGCTTCTACACGCCCGCGGCACCCTGGCTCCGCTCAGCGAGCTGCTCATGCTCGAAGCGTCCCGCCACGAACTGGTCCGCCGAGAGATTCGCCCCGCGTTGGAGCGTGGCTCCGTCGTCATCTCCCATCGCTACGACTATTCCAGCGTCGCCTACCAGGGCTACGGGCGCCAGCTGGACACGGATCTGATCCGTCATCTGAACGCCGAAGCGACCCAGGGCATCCGTCCGGCCTTGGTGCTCTGGCTGGATATCCCGACGGAGGTTGCGTGGGAGCGCCTGCAGGATGCGCGTTGGCCCGATCGATTGGAGAGGGAAGGCTCGGCGTTTCTGGAGCGCGTGGCCGAGGGCTACCGTGCACTGGATCAGGAGTGCCCAGAGATGGTTCGCATTGACGCCAACCAGCCCGCCGATGAGCTTTTCGAGGCTCTTTTGAGAGCCATCGAGCGCGAGACCGCTTTGCCGATGGCGTCAGGGGAAGGAGGATTCAATGGAATTTCAGTGTGACAAAGCCGCCATGGCGTTCGGCGTGAAAACGGCCAGTCGGGCACTGGGATCGGGGAGCACGTTGCCCATCCTTGCCGGGCTGAAACTGTCCGTGCAGGGATCCGAGCTCAAGCTCGTCGCGACCGACCTCGAACGCGCCATCGCGACCACGATTCCGATCGAGAATCAGGGCGGCGATGGAGAATGCGTGCTGAGCGGCCAGCTGTTGGGCAAGATCACCGGTCGCCTTCCGGCCGATACGGTCAGCGTCCATATGGACGAGGCCGGCGACAAGCTCGTCATCAGCTCAGGCGATGCCACGTTTGAGCTGCTGCTCTTGCCCTTGGAAGACTTTCCGGACATTCCCGAGGTGCCGGAGGAGCCGCTCTGCGTCATCGAGCGCGAGCGCCTAGTAAGGGCATTGGAGCGTACGACCTTTGCCGCGATGAGCGCCCGCGAGACCTCGCGGCTCAACCTCACGGGCGTGGACATCCTGACCGAGGGCCAGTCGATGAAGTTGGTCGCTACCAACGGCTACCGACTGGCGCTCAAGGAGGAACAGCTCCAATCCGAGCCGCCCGAGGGGGAATATCTCGTCGACGCCGACGCCCTGAAAGACCTGCAGACCATCCTGAGCAGTCTCGACGACGAGACCGTCACGCTCGCTCACGGAAGCGACCACCTGTTCGCCCAAACCGAGGGGGTTACGTTCGCAGCGCGCTTGATCCAGGAAGAGTATCCGGACTTCGAGCGGGTCATCCCCTCGGATAACTCGGTCGGCCTGCGTCTCAATCGCGACGCGTTTCTCGACGCGCTCGGCCGCGCGGAAATCACGACGGCCACCGAATCCGGCGCCGTCATTCTGGAGTCGCGGGACGGCACGCTTCTGGTGCGATCCTCGTCCGCGGAGAAGGGTCAGGCAGAGGAGCGTGTCCCGTTGCTCAAAGACGCCGAATCCCTGTCTGTCTCCTTCCGCGGCGAGTATCTCATCGACGCGCTTCGGCGCATGACGTCGTCGGACGTCGTCCTGTGGCTGAAGGACGGCGAAAGCGCGGGGCTGTTGGAACCGAGCGATGGCGAGGACGACCAGGGATTTCTCTACGTCTGCATGCCGATCCGTATGGATTGATGCTCATCCGTGATCGTCATAAGGATGACTCAAGCGTGGCGTCACTTGCTCGATTCAGTTACGGGCAGGAAGGCAACCGAAGCGCCGTCCTCGAGAGCGTTTGTAGGCTGCGGAGGGGCTGGACTGGTACGGTCTGTCAGTCCTCGTCATCGCCGCCATCATCGCCGCGTCGACGAATAAAGGTGGGGATGTCCCAATCCCCGGGACGTTCGCGCTTCTCTGTTGATGGCGAATCGTCGCTGTGGTTGTTGCGGTCGTGGTTGAACTGCGCCTCGTACTCCTTGAACTCGTCCTCGGATTCCAGTTCCTCGAACTCCTCATCCTCGATCGGCTTAAACCCGGTCGCGATAAGCGTGATCTTCAATCCGTCAAAATCATCCTTGACCGTCGTGCCGAAGAAGATGTCGGCGGATTCGCTGACCGCGTCTCGGATCAACTGGGCGGCTTCGGTGACTTCTTCCAGCGTCAGGTCCGTGCCGCCGGTGATGTTCATGATGACGCGTTGGGCCCCCTCGACCGAGCCCTCCAGCAGCGGACTCGTGATCGCGCTGCGGGCGGCCTCGCGGGTGCGGCTTTCGCCTTCGCCTTCGCCGATGCCCATGAGCGCTGTGCCCGCCTTGCGCATGGTCGTCTCCACGTCGGCGAAGTCCATGTTGATCATGCCGGGCGTCGTGATCAAGTCGGTGATGCCCTGCACGCCTTGACGCAGAATGTCGTCAACCAGGTCAAACGCCTGCATCAGAGGAAGATCGGCAGGGGCAACCTTCAGAAGCCGATCGTTCGGGATCGTGATGAGCGTGTCCACGTACTGGCGCAGCTCTTCGATGCCCTTCTTGCAGCGTTCGGCCCGCTGGTGCCCTTCGAAGGCAAACGGCCGCGTCACGATCCCCACGTTGAGCACGCCGGCCTCCTGGGCCAGTCGAGCGATCACGGGCGCCGCGCCCGTGCCGGTGCCGCCGCCCATGCCCGACGTGATGAAGAGCATGTCGATGTCTTCCAGGATATCGTGGAGTTCGCCCTCGGATTCCTCGGCCGCGCGACGTCCGACATCGGGGTCACCACCGGCTCCCAATCCCCCGGTCAGCTTGGAGCCGATCTGGACGTGTTGGTGCGCTTCAATCACTTCGAGCACCTGCGCGTCGGTATTGACGGCCACGAGGTCCACGTCCTTGACCTTGGCCTGCACCATGCGACTGACGGCGTTGCACCCGCCGCCACCGACCCCGACGACTCGAATGCGGGCGAGCCCATTGTTGCTGCGTGCCCGTTCCATGACTCGCTCCTCCCTCATCTCATGTCCAACATGCCCAACTCGCTAGCTGGCCGACCCGCGGAAGACCTGGTTCAGCCAGCGGAGGACTTTGGTGAAGACCGTGTCGTCGCCGCGACCGTTGCGGCGGGGACTGCCGACTTCGTCGTGGCGGCCTTCGCCGTAGCGGAAGTCGAACTCGCGCGAATCCATGGCGTACTTCAACAAGCCGATGGCCGTTGCGTAGACGGGGCTCTCCACGATGTCGCGCAGCCCGTGGATCCCTTGCGGCGTCTTGCCCCGGCGGACGGCGATGTTGTAGCGTTCCTGGACGAACTCCGGAATCCCTTTCAACAACGCCGTTCCACCAGTCAGCACGATGCCGGCCGGGACCAGATCTCGATATCCCGCGTCCTCGATTTCGCCCATGGCCAAGTCGAAGAGCTCTTCGAGGCGCGGCTCGATGATCTTGGCTAGCTTCCGTTTGCTGATGCTCTTCTTCTCGCCGCTGATCGTGGTAATCTCAAAGCGTTCTTCCCCGCTGACCTCGTCCACCCGCGGCAGCCCTTCGGTCCGTTTGATCCGCTCGGCCTCTTGATACTCGACTTTCAGGCCGACCGTGATGTCGTTGGTGATGTGCTCGCCCGCAATGGGCAGAATTTTGGAAAACCAGATGTCGCCGCGCCGGAAGATCGCGATGTCGGTCGTGCCGCCGCCGATGTCCATGAGCACGACGCCGAGCTCCTTTTCGGCCTCGGAGAGCACGGCGTAGCTGCTGGCCAGCGGCTGGAGCACGATCTTTTCGATGTCAATGCCGACGTTGGTCACACAGCGGTAGATGTTGTGCACGGCCGTCATCGAGCCCGTCACAATGTGGACGTCGACTTCCAGTCGGGTGCCGGTCATCCCAACAGGGTCCGTGATCCCCTCCTGGCCGTCGACGATGTACTGGCGCGGGATCACGTGGATCAGCTCGGCGTCGGGGGCGATCTGAATCGCTTGTGCCGTGTCAATCACGCGTCGGACATCGTCGGTGGTGATGGTGCGATTGTCGCGGGAAATGCTGACCGTGCCGGAGTTGTTGATGGAGGTGATATGCTTGCCGGCAATGCCGGCAAAGACGTGGTCAATCTCCATGTCGGCCATGTTCTCTGCTTCGTCGACGGATCGACGAATGGAGTTGGTCGTCTCGCCGATGTCGACGACGACACCCTTCTCCAGGCCGCGAGATGGAGCCTTGCCCATGCCGATGATCTCAATGACACCGTTCTCGACACTGCCAACGAGGGTCACGACCTTCGTCGTGCCTATGTCGAGCCCGATGAGCAAGCCCCCGTTCCCTCTCACCATGATTTCATCCCTCTCACCGCCTCAAGCGTGGGGGGGTGATCTCTTCATCTTGGGGGAGAGCCCAGAGCCATGTCAAGTCTGGTCTCATCGTCCAACGACCACCTCGCCCGGAATTCTCAAGTCGAGGGTGCGCCAGCTTGGGGCCCCCTCCTCGCGAAGCGCCTCGACCACGCGCTCCAACCGCGAAACCTGCTCCGATAACCCTCGAGGCGGCAGCAGCACGCGCCAACCTTCCCGGGTGCGCAGTATCCAATCGTAGCCTCGGACGCGTAGCGTGACGAACTGGCGCAGCTTCTCGCCGCCGAGCGCGTAAAGCGAACGGAGCGCGCGGAGCCCGCTTTCCGACTTCAGTTGAGGACCTTGGGGAGAGGATGTCCTCTCGACGCCCGAAACAGTGGGCAGCAGCGGTGGCGGTTGATCCACGCGTCCAAACAGAACGCCGTCGCGGTCGGCCCAGTAACGCTGGTCGTTGGCAAGTTCAACGATTCCGTGTGGGTGCCGTTCCGTGACCTTGATCCGGACGACGACTCGGTTCGACGAGGCGTCCTTCGATGTGACGTCGACTTGAGCTCGACGAACCCGGGGGAGCTGCTTGAGCGCATCAACGGCACGGATCTCAGCTTGAGGCGTCCACGACGCCCCCGGTTCCAGGCTGCTTTCGCTTCGGATCGTCTCTGGATCCAAGCGCTCGACACCGGTGACGTTCACCCGTGCAATTTCGGGTGGGGCCTCCGGTCCCGACACCAACTGCCAGGCGACAAGGCTCAAGCCACCAAGGGCCACCACCAGGAGAATCCCCCCTCTCACCAGGGGCCTCAGTTGGGAACGACGACGAGTTCGAGTCTCAACGTTACCCCAAACTCTTTGTACACCTTCTCTCTGGCGATGTCAATCAGATTTTGCAGATCATCAGCGGTGGCTCGCCGTTCGTTAACCATGAAGTTGGCATGTCGTGGGGAGATCAACGCGCCGCCCCAACGTTGTCCCTTCAGGCCAGCTCGTTCGAGCATCTGGCCGGCGCTCAGTTCTCCGGGGGGATTGGCAAAGACGCAGCCCGGGCTCGGCTGCCGCAGGGGTTGGACCGATCGTCGATGGGCCATCAACGCCTGCGGGTCGACGCGTTGAGGCTTCCCAATGCGGAATTGTCCCTCCAGAATGACGTAATCGTGATGCCGAAACAGACTATCGCGATAGCCGAACGCGCATTCGTCGGGCGTCAGCGTCACCAGTTGGCCATCGGGTCTCAGTGCTGTTACCCGTTCGAGCATGTCCGCAATCGTCGTGTCGCGGCTGCCGGCGTTCATGGTCAGCGCGCCGCCGATGGAGCCCGGGATGCCGATCAGGCCATCAAAGTCGTAATACCGTTGAGCACGGAGGCGTCCCATTGTGGCTCCAAGGCCAGCTCCTGCTTGGACGGTCAATCGATCCGCCTCGATCCGGGTCCGACTGAATGCGCGACCGAGATGGATCACCAATCCGGGGAAGCCGGAATCGGGAAACAGCACGTTCGTGCCATTGCCAAGCACCGTCCACGGCAGCGCGTGATCCTCCGCGTAACCAACCAACTCGGCCACCTGCTCAACGTCGGTGGGTTGCGCATACAGCCGAGCGGGGCCCCCGATGTCGAGCGACGTCAGCGGCGCGAGGGGCACGTTCGCTTGAACGACCGTCTCGATGGAGCTCGGGGGGGCAGCCAGAGTCGTCATCGCGTCCTCCCTTCTCGGGCGACTTGGTGGAGCACGTCGCCGATATCGCCGGGCCCGAACCCGATGATGAAGTCGCCCGGCTCGGAGCGACGGCGCAGGAACCCATACACGTCGTCGAGCGTGGGCAGGTAATGGACTTCGGGATGCTCGCGACGGATCGCCTCCACGATGCGCTGCGAGCTGACGCCGGGAATGGGCGACTCGAACGCCGGATAGATATCCGAGACGATGACTTGATCGGCACCACGGAACGCCCGCGCAAACTGTTTGTGCAGATAGCTCATGCGCGAGTAGCGATGGGGTTGGAACACGGCGATGACCCGCCGCGGCTGCCAGCCGCGGCGAACGGCGTCCAGATTGACGTCGATCTGAGTCGGAAGATGGGCGTAGTCGTCGACGACGACCCGCCCGTTCTCCTCCAACACCTGGAAGCGGCGTTCGGGCAACTGGAACGTGGACAGCGTCTCGATCATGTCCGTGAAATCCAGACCCGAGAGATGGCCCGCCAACAGTGCCGCCAACGCGTTGGCGACGTTATGGCGGCCGGGAGCGGGAAGCGCCAACTGACCGATCTTTTCGCCCTGGAACCAGATGTCCGCGGTGGTCGCGCGCCGGTGTTGGCGAACGTGTCGCGCCTCGAGATCGGCGTCGTGATTCAGCCCGAACGTCCAGGCCTCCGAGGCGGCTTCCTTGAGCACCTCCGTGTGCGGATCGTCCGCGGACAGAATCGCCTTCCGGCTCTGGCCCACGAACTCGCGAAATGCGGAGACCAAGCACCCCTCGCTGCCGTAGGTGGTGAGGTGATCCCGACCCACGTTGCAGACGATGCCGATCTCCGAGGCAAACTGGCGGAAACGCCCGTCGCTTTCGTCGACCTCCGCGACGAGCCAGGGACTGGCCCCTAAGCGCGCGTGCCCGCCCAATGAGGGCGACGGGGCCCCGACCAGATAGGACGGATCACGCCCGGCTGCCTTGAGCAGTGCGGCCGTCATGGCGCTCGTCGTCGTCTTGCCGTGGGTTCCGGCGATCGCCAGCGTCTGGTGACTGGCGATGAGCCGTCCCAACACCTCTTGGCGATGATAGACGGGCATCGACTGGCGGGCTGCCGCCTTCAGCTCGAGATTATTCGTCTGGATAGCTGAGGAATAGACGACCGAGCGATCGCCAGCCAGTTGGGCATCGTCGTGGCCGAGATGGATCGGCACGCCTGCGGCCTGGAGCGCGCGGGTATGAGCGTTATCGCGAAGATCCGATCCGCTCACCGAGTGCCCGCGCTCGTGAAGCAACCAAGCCAAGGCGCTCATGCCATCTCCGCCGATGCCGATAAAGTGGTAGGACTCGCGCAGGGGCATCATGGCGTAGATACCGGTCAACCTCCCTCATCAGATGATCATGGGCCTCCGTTTGGGCCAAGCGGTTGCAGGCCTCGCGCAACTCGGCACGAGCGGCCGAACCGTCGAGCAGAGCGATCGTTTCGTCGAGCAATGTCGTCTCGCCCAGGTCCCGTTCGCTCAGCCATCGGCACGCGCCGCGCTCGGCAAACCAGCGGGCATTGGCGGTCTGATGGTCGTCGGCCGCGTGGGGCCAGGGCACGGCGATCGTCGGGACCTCAAGCGCGACCAGCTCGCTCAGCGTCGACCCGCCGGCTCGCGAGATCGCCACGTCCGCCGCGCGCATCCACAAGCCGATGTTGGGCGTGTGGTGGATGACGCTTAAGTCGGCATCGCGAGCGTTTGGCCGGAGCCGGGTGGCGTCTCGTCCGGCGACGATCGCCAGCTGGGCGTGCCGAGCTTGCAGCTGAGCCCATCCCCTCAGCAGCGTGTCGTTGACGGTTCGGGCACCATTGGAACCGCCCATGGCGAGTACGAGCGGCCGTTTCGGGTCGATCCCCAATTCGGCCTTCGCAGCCTGAGGCGAGCAGTGGCGCAGTCGGCGAATGCCGTCGCGCAGCGGCACGCCCACCACCGACGCGTCGGGCGCGTTCAGACAGTGGGCGGTGTCGGGGAAGCTCAGGAAGACGCGATCGACGCGCGGCGCCAACAGCCGCGTCACCAAGCCCGGGCGAACGTTCTGTTCGTGAATGATGGTTGGAATGCCCAACAGCGACGCGCCCAAAACCGGCGCAAACGCCGTGTATCCCCCCGTTCCGATGACGACGCTCGGACGGAAGCGGCGCAGGATCGCTAAGGACTGGCCGAGGCCGAGGACGTTCATCCCCAGTGCCGTCACGGCCGCCAACGAGAGTTCGCGCAGCACGCCGCGCGCGTGGATGGCATGGCGCTGGACGTCGGGCCAATCCGACAGAACGCGGGACTCCAGTCCTCGGAACGTCCCGACATGGCCGACGGTCAAGGCGTCACCGTAGCGCCGGCGGAGCGTCTCGATAAGGGCCAGCGCGGGATAGAGGTGCCCTCCGGTCCCGCCGCCGGCGACCAAGACGGTCATCAAAAACCCCTTCCTCGGTCCTTGTTTGTCGAGCAATGCTGAGCAGGATGCCGACCATGGCCATGGAGACAATCAGCGAGGACCCGCCATAGCTCACAAACGGCAACGTCAGGCCCGTCACGGGCAACGCGCCGACGGCCACGCCGACATTGACAGCCGCCTGGAGCGCGATCGCGAATGTCAATCCCGATGCCAACATAAATCCAAAGAAGTCGGAGGCGTACAGAGCGATGCGAACTCCGCAGCCCACGACGACGCCGATCAAGACAATCAAGAGAACGACGCCCATGAATCCCAACTCTTCCCCAACAATGGAGACGATAAAGTCGTTGTAAGCCGAGGGGAGATAGAGCCACTTCTCGCGGCTGGCTCCCAGACCTCGGCCCGTTAGGCCGCCCGAGCCGAGCGCCACGAACGATTGCAGCAGGTGATAGCCCTCGTCGCGCGGATTCGACAGGGGATTGAGGAACGTCAAGAGCCGCTCGCGTCGATACGGGGCCGACCAGAGCAGCGCAAACAGCATCGGCAGGGCTGTTAAGATGGGCCCCATCAGATGGCGCAGTCGAGCACCGGCCATCCAGAGCATGAACCCGGCAAGCGCCCCGTAGAGCACGACGAGCGCAAAGTCCGGCTGCAAGAACGCTATCAACGCAAAGGGAGCCGCCAGCGCCATGGCCGGAATGACGCCGTTTGACAACGACTGGATGTCACCGTTGTCGCGTTTGCGAACCAAGACGGCCGCCAGCGCGATTATGAGCGCCAACTTGGCCACTTCCGTGGGTTGGAACGAAGCTGGACCGAGACGGAGCCACAGGCCGTTGGGGGCCAGAGCCGGAACGAGCGTCAGCGCGGACAGGCCGAGCGCGCCCAGCAGCAACACGGCGTCGTAGCGCATCCAACGGCGATAGTCGATGCGCATCAAGATCATAAGCGCGCCGAGGCCGACCACAGCTGCAATGCCTTGTTTCAGAAAGAGATAGCTGGGTTGGCGATAGACGGCCTCGGAGATGGGGATGCTCGCGGACGCCACCATCAGGAGTCCGAGCAGAACCAGGGCACTTGTGGCGACCCAGAGCGTTGCCTCAGTGGAGGCCAACGGATGACCCGCGCGGTTCGTCGTCGACGGGTCGGTTATGGTCCCAGAAATGCCCCTCATACGTCACCCCCGAATGGTGGAATCGGCCAACGAACTGACGAAATCTTTTCTAGGGTTCCAGCGAACGTTTCAGAAGGACCGACGCTCAAGCGTCGGGCCCACTTGATCACCCCATGCGGTGACCTGTGTCTGAGCATGCATGGCGACGGCCGTGCGAAAGGCGTCGCCGCGGGTGGCATAGCTATTGAACTGATCGAAGCTGGCCGCGCCTGGGGAGAAAAGACAGACGTCGGGCCGGTATCGGCCGACGCTGCGCATCAACTGATCCAACGAGGCGATCGGCCGAATGTGGCGGCACCCGATTGAGCGGAGCCGCCGCATCCAACGCTGCCGGGCATCGCCCATGAGATAGACGACCTCGGGCCGCCGCTGGGCGATCTCGTCGGTCAGCTCTTGGAGATCCTCGCCCTGGGAGCGCCCACCGAGCACAAGGGCCACGGACTCGTCCGGAAATGCCTGCAGCGCCGCCGCAGTTGCGGTGGGCGTGGTCGACTTGGCGTCATTGACGAAGCGCGTGCCCGCCAGTGTGGCGACCGTTTCGAGGCGGTGCGGAAGCTCGATTGCGGGGCCCAGCGCGCTTCCCGGAAGCGAAACGTGCGGATCCAGCCGACGGGCAGCCGCCATGGCCGCTGCCAAGTTCTCACGCTGATGGAACGGCCAACGGATTTCACCCACGTCATGGGCGGCAAATCGCTCGCAGGCCGCTCGGCCCCACGGCAGCGACGGGGCTTGATGGTGGACGATCGCCGCGTCGCCCTCGTGCTGATGCCGAAACAGCCGGGCTTTGGCTTGGAAATAGCGCTCGGTGGTGCCGTGTCGATCCAGATGGTGGGGCGCGAATCGTGTGAGAACGCCGACGGTTGGGCAGAAGGTATCGACATGCTCCAGCTGGAAGCTGCTGACTTCGAGCACGATGACCGTGTGTGAATCGATGCTCGCCAGTGCCTCGGTGAAGGGAACGCCGATGTTGCCGGCCGTCACGACGGAGTGGCCACGTTGACCCAACAAGTTGGCAATGAGGTGCGTTGTGGTCGTCTTGCCGACGGTGCCGGTGACGGCGATGATCCGCTTACTGGGGCATTCGCGATAGGCCAGTTCCAACTCGCCGATGACGGGTATGCCGCAGGCTCGTGCTCGTTGAAGAATAGGGGCATTGACGGGAATACCGGGCGATGGCACGACAGCATCGACCGACAGGACGCGCTCAGAATGGCCGCACTCTTCCCAGGGAATGCCCAACGATGCCAGCTCGACTTTGACGTCGTTCGGAATCGGTTGGGCATCGCTGAGCAGGACGGCATTGCCTCGCGCGGTCAGATGTCGAAGGGCCGCCATTCCCGTCCGTCCAGCCCCCAACACGGCCACACGCTCTCGGCCAACGGGCGCTCCCTGGATCATCCCATTCCCCCTCATTGTGGCTTCTCATCGTAGGGAGCGAGATGTGTTGACCGAAGCGCAGACGTGGCACGCGGAATGGACGCTCAGAACAGCTCGGGAAGACGCAGGCGGTCCACTGAGTGGACAGACGACCTTCCCCGTCGCGCGGACGCGTTTATCGGCTTTGCTGAATACGGATGGGGACGGTTAGGGGGCGTTGGCTGATGGGTCTTCATCTTCCGGGGTCTCTGCCATGAGCGAGATGGTCGCTTCGGCCACCGGCTCGCCGTCGACGCGTGCTTCCGCGTCAAAACGGAACATCGCTCGTCGGGCGCGCAGGAGCTTGGCCTCATAGATGACCTGGTCGCCGGGGCCCACTTGGCGGCGGAAGCGGGCGTTGTCGGCCCCCACCAGATAGCCGAGGGCTTGATCGCTGCCCGTTAACCGGGTGATGAGCAAGCCGGACGTCTGGGCCATGCCCTCGATCAGCAATGTCCCCGGCAGCACGGGGCGTCCCGGAAAATGGCCCTGAAGCATCCACTCGTTCTGGCTGACGTTCTTGAGGGCCATGGCCCGATCCTCGGTGCGCTCCAGCACCCGATCGACCATCAGATAGGGGAAGCGGAGCGGAAGGAGCTCCAAGACGGACGGTTCGATCACCGGCTGGTCGTCACTCGCCGCCGCTGGACGCGTCACCGTTGGATCCGTCCCCCGACTGAATCTCGGACGAGTCGGTCTGCTGCTTGCGCAGCCGTTGCTTGAGCCGTTCCACCACTTGGGAGGTGATGTCATCGACTTGGCCCGATTGGGAATAGAGGACGATGGCGTTGTATTGACTGGCCGGGTTGTCGATGACCAGGTCGTATCCCCGATCCTTTCCGATCTGGCGGATCACTTCGATCATGTTCTGCTGGATGGGTGCGGACAACTTGAGGTTGAGCTGCTGCAGCTGGGCGTCCAGTTCGCTCAGGCGCTGGTCACGTTCGGACGCCGTGATCTCGCCCTCTTGGAAGCGCTGGCGGACTTTCTTCTTCTGTTGCTCAATGCGCTGTTGTTCCTTCCGAAACTTCTTCAGGGGCTGCGACACAAGCGGGCTATCCTGCAGCTCCTGGAGGACCTGGAACATGTCCACGTAGGCAAACTTGAAGTTGTTTCCCGCGGTGTTGGCATTGGATGAGCTCGACGCGCCGTTGCCCCGTTGCTGCTCGACGCTGGAGATGCGATCGCGCAGCTTGCTCAGGCGCGTGGCCAGATCGTCCACCTGCGTGCTGACTTGCTCAGTCCGTTGGCTGAGCTGATCCACGCGATCGGGCGCGACAGTCTGCGATTGCTGGCTCAGTTGCGCCATGCGGTCTTCAAGTCTGGACACCTGTCCCTGGAGCCCCTGCCACGCGACCACGCCGAGGGCCAGGCCGACGATCAAGACGATCCCGATAACGGCTGTCCATGCTCCGCCCTTCATGCTCTCACCACCGTTCCCTCAACGTCGTTATTGGCTACTGTTGCTGGATGAAGCCGTCTTTAGCCGATTCCAGACGGGCGAGGTGATGTTGTCCATCAGCCCCTCTTGGCGATAAATGATGGTGTCCTTGATATTGAAAACGGCTGTGTAGCCGCGCTCCTTGGCAATGGCTCTCACGGCTGCCTGTATCGGTTTGGCCACCACGTTTAGCGTGACGTCCTGGAGCTTCCGCTGCAGCTGGGTGGCTTGAAGTTGGGCTTCGGATCGCGACAGTTCGCCGTTTTGAACCTTTTGTCGAAGCGATTGGATCTGGCTTTGAATTTTCTGGACCTCGCTCTGGAGTTTCTTCTTCACCTCGGGGTTCTCGTTCTGATACCGGGTAGCGAGCTCGTTGACGCGGACCACGGCAACGTTGGCCCACGGTGACGACCCGCCACTTGGTGTGGATCCGTTCCCTGATACGCTCGTGGAGATCGTCTCGATGCGGCTCTCCAGTTGCGAGATCCGGTCGGCGAGCGCTTGGCTGTCCCCGCTCCGGATCTCTTGGACCTGCTGCTCCAGTTGATTCATACGTTCCTGGAGTGAGCTAACTTGATCCTTGCCCGCGAATTGGCCTTCGAGCTCGTTGATGCGTTGATCCAAGATGCTGATCTGCTCTTGGAGGTCACTCACTTTCTGGGCGCTCGATCCCCCGAGAACTTGAGACCCAATCAAGAGCCCCACGATGAGCGCGATAACGCCGACGATTCCGATCGTAACGGTCTGCTTCATGGCTGAGAAAGCCTCCTCATCTAAAAGAACGTGCCGAAGCCGAAGACGGCCTGGACGGTCTTCACTCGGTCGGTGATCGGCCAGGCCATCGCCAAACGGACCGGCCCGACATAGGGAGCCGTCAGCCGGCCCTCAACGCCGACCGACTTTCGCCAGACGTCGCCGTCGGTGCCGATGTCGGCGAAGAACGCCACGGAGACATTGGCCTGCGGCTCCAGGAGGATCCGGTATTCGAGGTTAGCAAAGCCAATGGATGGCCCTCGGACCGTCTCCACGCTGCGTACGGTCGATGCGCTACCCAGGGTGAACTCCTCTTGAGCGGGCAACCGCGAGCCGGCTTTGCCGACCAAGCGCAGGGCAAATGTCTGATTCTCAATGGTGGGCCAGTGCTGGACAATGGTCCCCTCGATCTTGGTGAAGGGGGTGCCGACGCCGAAGAGGCCGGCTCGCTCTATGGAGATCTGGCGCTGACCGCCGCGCGTGGCGAACCTCGGGTTGTTCCGGTCGTCTTGATTGAAGGACAGCGAGGCCACCGAGACGCGGCTGGATTCGGGGGTCAAGTTTTGCTGATCCAGAAATTCTTTCTTGACCCACTCTTGGCGCATGCCAACTTCCGCTTGGGCATCGCCGCTGACCGGGACGGTCAACGAGGCCTTGCCGCCACGGCGCCGTAGCCAATATTTGCCCTTGTCGCTCGAGGATTTTCGGCTCGTCTTGTTGTAGACGTTGATGTTGAGCGAATCGGTCCCCGGCACCAGCAAACGGCCCTGATAGTCAAGGTTGAAGTTGGTCGCAGTTTGGCCGACGACGCCGCGATCGACGCTGATCGACACGTCCTGGCCGAGTCCGTAGAGGTTCTTGCCGCTCAGGCTGAGCTGACCGACCAAGCCCTTACCTGAAACGGAGAACCCGCCGTTGAGGCTGCCGGTCTTCTGCTTCTCCTCAGTCGAGATGATCACGCGGACGCCCCCGGAGTCGAGTCGCTCGAAGTTGTAGTTGACGCTGCTAAAATAACCGAGCTTCTGGAGCCTCCGATAGGATTCTTGGAGCCGGAACTGATTGGCAAGGTCGCCGGCGCTGAACGTCAGCTGCGTCCGGATGATCTCCGGTTCCGTCCGAGGCAGATCGCTCGTGCTGGCCGTCCCCAAGAACTGGCCGAGCATGGTGCCGAACTCGCTCACCATGCGCTTAATTCCTCCGTTGCCTCCCGATGTCGACGACTGTTGTTGTTGGCTCGCCTTCTCGCCCGACTCGGTGGCCTTCGCCGACGCGTCGATGGAGAGTTCCTTCATGCCCTGCTTGGGGGTAATGCGGGCGGTCTGATAGCCGTTCTGCTTGATCAGGATCTCGTTGATCCGGCCCTCTCGGATCTCGAGCGTCAGGATGCCATTCTCAAGCGATTGACGCGCAAACGTGGCCATCATGAAGCCGTCGTCGCGGTAGAGCTCATAGACGTCCTGTAGCGCCTGGAGAAGCTCGAAGTTCGTGAGCTCGCCCTCGGGCAGCGCCAGCCGGCTCTGCAGCTCGGAGGTAGAGAACGCCGTGACGCCCTCGAAGCGGATCTCGTCTATGGTCTGCGGTTTGTCGATCAACGTTCGCGGCGCCAGTCGCACGAGCAGCTTGAGCTTGTCCGGTGAGCTTCCCGGCTGCGGCCCGACCTGTTGGACGCGGAAGAAGATCGACTCGTTCAGCGACTGGACGGCCTGTTGGATCGTCTTCTGCTTGGCCGGTCGATCGTTCGGGATCCCCGACAGCATCGCTTTCGCCTTTTCCTTGAACGGGCCTTCGACCCCCTGGACCTGGACCGACTCAATGACGGCCTCGACGATCCCGATCCTCAGCGTTTCGCCCGGCTGGATTTGGTTGAAGCCGACGAGGCTGTAGCCCTTGTTCTGGTACTCGTGACAGATGCTCGGCGTCGGCGGATTCGGTTTGCACTGACCCTGCTTGTTGATGCCGAGCGCCGTGCGCAGCTTCTTGGTGTTGAGAACCTTTCCAGTCTCAATGCCGTTCTTCTTCAGGATCTCCTTGAGACGTTCGGTTGTCACGAGATAGTCGACAAACGGCCAGGGCACGTTCCAGTCAACCACGGGAATGTGGAGTTGCTGGTCGGCGTTGTAGTTGGTGTTGCCGGTGATCTCGATCTTCTGGACCACCGGATTCTCCGTGACGTCGACGATGACGATGATCCCATTCTCGGCCATGCGGTAGTCCACGCTCACGTTCTGGAACAGCCCGACGTCCATGAGCGCGGTCTGGGCCCGTTTGATGTCGTCGGGCAGCGTAATCTTCTCGTCCACCGCAAACGGCAGAGCCGAACGGATCCTTGAGGTGTCGACGTGCGTGTTGCCTTGAACCTGGATCTGGGCGACCTTGGCGGTCTGCGATTCGGCGCCGTCCTGCGCCGCGCCCAGGAATGCAAAACCGCCGATCAGGCTCGCGACGAGCGCCACGACGAGTGCCGCCCGTTGCAGAGTGAACGTCTTGTGGGGCATCTAGACTCCTCCCTCGATCGATTCGAGCGAACTGCGGTATTGAATAGCTTCCGCTACGTGAGCGGGCTCGATGCGCGCCGACCCCTCCAGATCGGCAATCGTGCGCGAGACCTTGAGCACGCGATTGTAGGCTCGAGCGCTTAGATGGTACCGATCAATGGCGCGCTCAAGCAACGTACGGCCGTCGTCGCTGAGCAGACAGTGCTCGCGCAGCTCGCTTACCCCCATGTGGGCGTTCAGGTGCGTTGATGTGCCCTGAAACCGCTCACGTTGGCTCGTGTGGGCATTAACCACGCGCTCGCGAATCGAGGGAGAAGCCTCGCCGGTCGGCTTGCCCATGAGCTCGTCGCGCGTCAGTCGGGGGACTTCCACGAAGAGATCCATGCGGTCCAGAAACGGCCCGGAGATGCGCTTGCGGTAGCGCTCGATGTCGATGGACCGGCAACGGCAGGCCTTTTCCGGATCGCCGGCGTGACCGCACGGACAGGGATTCATGGCCGTTATCAGCGTCAACCGGGCGGGAAACGTCACGGCCGTGGAGGCCCGCGAGAGCGTGATCTGGTGTTCCTCCAAAGGCTGGCGGAGCGTCTCCAAGACGGTCCGATCGAACTCCGGCAGCTCGTCGAGAAACAGCACGCCGTGCTGGGCCAGGCTGATCTCGCCCGGTCGGGGCACGCCATGGCCGCCGCCGACCATGCCGGCATACGAGACCGTGTGATGCGGAGCGCGGAACGGGCGCCGCACGATGAGCGGCTCGTCGCGCGTCAACAGCCCCATGATGCTGTGGATGCGGGTGACGTCGACGGCCTCGTCGAACGCCAGGGGCGGCATGATCGTCGGAAGTCGCTTCGCGAGCATGCTCTTGCCCGAACCCGGCGGCCCAACCATGAGGACGTTGTGGCCCCCCGCCGCCGCGATCTCCAGGGCCCGCTTGGCTTGGGCTTGGCCGCGGATCTCGCTCAGGTCAACGTGATACGTTTCGTGCTGACGGAAGTAGGCCTCGACGTCGAACGTGTGAGGCTGGAGCCGGAGCTCGCCGTTCAGAAATCGAATCGCTTCGTCCAAGGTCCGAACGCCGTAGACGTCGACGTCGTCCACGAGCGCCGCTTCCTCGGCGTTGCCCTCCGCGACCAGGAGCGCATCGATGGCGTCGTTCTCGGCGGCATGGAGCGCCACGGGCAACGCCCCATCGACGGGACGGAGCTCGCCATCCAGCGACAGTTCCCCGAAGACGAGGATGCGTTGGAGGCTCGTCTCAGGAAGCTGCTCGGACGCCACGAGAATGGCCAAGGCCAAGGGGAGATCGAGCCCGACGCCCTCTTTCTTGACATCGGCGGGAGCGAGGTTGGCGGTGATCTTCTTCGTGGGGAACGCATAATCGGAGTTCTTGATCGCACTGCGGATGCGCTCGCGGCTCTCCTGGACTTCCTTTTCGGGCAACCCGACGATGGTGAACGCCGGCAAGCCGCTGGAGATGTCGCACTGCACGTCGACGCTGGTCGCTTCCAGGCCGACGACCGCGCCGCTGTGAGCCTCGGCGAACATAGCGCTCAGCCCTCCAATCGGAACGCGTCCCGGTGGAGTCGCGCTTCGCCCTGTGACAGCGCCACGACGTCGAACCGCACGTCGAGATCCGTCGGATGCCGTGCCAGATAATGACGCGCAGTCCGGACGATCTGCCCCTGCTTGGCGCTCGTTATCGACTCCTCCGGTGCGCCGTACTGATGGGATCGCCGCGTCTTCACCTCCACGAACACGAGGCAGTCTCCGTCACGAGCGATCAAGTCGATCTCGCCGCCTCGCCAGCGATAGTTTTGCGCCAAGATGTGAAATCCCCGGTTGCGCAAAAATGCGGCCGCGCGACTTTCGCCATCTCGGCCTTCGCTGACGGTGTTTCGGTTTCGCTGCAAAACAATGAATGGTAGCGCAATATCCAATTTGGCGTCAATGGGCCGACATGGACCGCGGTCCCGGAAGTCTGACGGAACGATCGAACCGACGTAATCGGGGTCACTGAAGCGCCAACCAGCCCGACCGCACAATGCGAGAGATCAACCATGAAACGCCTTCGCTTCAGCCTCACCGTATTGGCCATCGCGCTCGCCGTAGGCGTCATCGGGCCGCCGCTGCCGGCTCAGACGGAAGGGCCGAGCTTTGCCGATGACCTGCGCGGCTCAACGCTCGATCGCCAACAATGGGATGTGGAGCGCTTCAAATCGCGCGGCGACATCGTCGCGACGGAAGACGGCCTCCGCATGGAGTTCACCGTGCGCAACGTCGCCGACTTCTTTGCGCACAACGTGTGGCTCAACTGCCGCATCAGCGGTGACTTCGACGCGCGCTTGAGCTATGAGCTGACCAAGTGGCCGCGTGACAGCGGCATACGGCTCGGTTTGGGCGTCCATCCGAACCCGAAGCCGTTCGGATCCACCACGCTTCACGGCGTCTTCGGCGATCCGAGCGGCAAGCGAACGGCGATCGCCGAGCGGATCAGCCTCAAGCGTGGCGCGGCCTCCACCTATCCAAGCGGCGGCCAGTTCTATCTCTCTGAGATGAACGGACGCGAGGGTCGGTTGTTCGTCACCACCGACATGGAAGGCCAAGTGCGCATCTCTCGCGAGAACACCACGTACAAAGCCTGGTACTACGACGACGGCGGCGACTTGTGGATTCCGACCGGGCAGTGGAGCGTCCACCCCGACCTCCGCGAGGACGAATGGGCCACGATCCAACTCTGGGGTCGCGAAAGCAGCCCGAACGTTGAAGTCCTCGTGCGCGACTTTTCCCTGAATGCCGACGAATTGGAATGTCCCTAAACTCATCGGCCATGAGCGGTTGAAGTCGGGCAACTCCGTGGACGGTTAATTCTCGAGCGCGGAGCCATTCGGCCCAGGGTGTCGCACGTCAACGATCCCGCTGGCGATCTCCTGGAAGATCGGCGCGGCCGTGAGCCCGCCATAGTATTGCTCGGCCTGCACGTCGTCGAGCACGACCAGAATCAGATACCGCGGGTCGTCGGCGGGGAAGAACCCGCCGAACAACGAGGTGTATCGTCCTTTGACGTAGCCGCGGCCCGGAATGGCTTTCTGCCCGGTGCCCGACTTGCCGGCGACTCGAAAGCCGTTCACTTGGGCGTAAACGCCCGTGCCGCGATCGCCGTGGACGACCTGCTCCATCATCGACGTCAACTGCGCCACATGCGTCCGATCGGCAATACGCTCGGATGCATCGTTGGTCTCCGATGACCCGGAATTGGCCCCCCCTTGCACGAGCTGCAGCGGTTCCAGACGGCCCCCATTGGCGATGGCACTGTACGCCCGCGTCAACTGGAGCCCCGTCACGGAGATGCCCTGACCGATCGGGATCGTGCCGATGGACAGCTCGGACCAATCCTCCAACGGCCGCAGCGTCCCCGCCGCTTCGCCCGGCAACGCCAACGATGTCTCCTCGCCGAAGCGCATGCGACTCAAGAAGCGATACAGTCGTTCTTGACCCAGATCCTGCGCGATGCGGACGATGCCCGTGTTGACCGACATCTCCAGCACTTCGGACGGCGAGACCGTGCCGTAACTTCGGTGTTCTGCGTTGTTGATGCGATGGCCGGCGATCGTGACAGGGCTATCGCCGTTGATCGCGTCGCCCGGCTGCACGCTCCCCGCCTGCAGCGCGGCCAGCATCGCAAAGGGCTTGAACGTCGAGCCCGGCTCAAATGGCCGAATGGCCGCCAGGTTGGCCCGCTGCTCGGGCGACGAGCTCCGAAACTCGTTCAAATCATACGTCTTGTCCTGGGCGATCGCGAGCAGCTCGCCCGTCTGGGGCTTGGCCACAACGGCAAATCCGCCCTTGGCCTGGTACTCAGCCACGCCCGCTTGGATCTCGGACTCGGCGATCGCTTGGATCCGCGCGTCCAGGGTCAGCTTCAGGTCGTCGCCCGCGCGGCCCGGCTGGATAATGCGCTCCTCCAAGACCGTCCCGTTGGCGCCTCGAACGACGGATCGTTTCTCACGTTGGCCGCTCAGGTGTTCGTCGTAGGCCCGCTCCAGGCCTTCCAGGCCCTCGTTGTCGATGCCGGCGAAGCCGATCACGTTGGATGCGAGCGAGCCTTGGGGATAAGCGCGTTCCCACTCGGGCTTGAAGATCAGTCCCTCAACCCCCTTCGCTTCCGCGTCCGCCTTCAGGGCCTCGGCCGTCGTCGGATCGACCTTGCGGGCGATCCAGGTGAAGTACGATGGGCGGTAAATGCGATCCTCAGCTTCCTGCTCCGACAGACCGAGATGCTTGACGACCAGATCCGTCAGCAGCTCCGGCTTGGTCATGCGATAGTTGTCCAGCGCCACGGAGGTGGCGCGGACGTCGAACGCCAGGCGGCGGCCGTGACGGTCGAGGATCGATCCGCGGGGTTGGGTCTGAGTCACTTGGCGGACTTGGATCTGCTCAGCCCGGTCGCGCCACTGCCCGTGCTCGAGAATTTGGAGATCGACGAGCCGGACCGTGGAAGTCAGCAGAAAGACCATGAGGCTTCCCATGACGGCGTAGAGGCGCCATCGCTCCGTCATGGCGGATCGCTGTCGCTTGCGGAACGCTCAAGATATCGCAGTTCTTCGGGGCGGCTCATGTTGAGCTGTTCCTCCGCGATGCGCTCGATCCGCTCCAGGGAAAACGCCCGTTCGACCTCGAACTGCGTGCGCCTGTGCTCCGCTTTGGCCGCTTCAAGTTGAGTTTGGGCCTTTTGGAGCTCGTTGTAAGCGGCGACCCACCGCCACGACTGCGACAAGAACACGAGCGAGAGGGCCACGACGATCGCCAGCCCTAGGATCAGTAGATGGCGCTGGCTGAGCCTGGGCCCTTCGATCTCGGACGTCTCCCGCGTTTGCCGTCGCCTCGTATGGGCCATGGCGTTCCTTGACTGTAAGAACGTCGCCGATCGAGCCCAAGGACAGGCGTCTCCCGGCAACGTCGGGATGTCAGCGTATTGACGGGAGCCGGGATGCCGTCTACAATCGCCCTTCACCAAACCCCAACTAATAATGAGGTGATGGGTCATGGACATTGTCACAAAGGGTGGTCGACTTTGGTCCGGCTCCCAACGTCGCTAACCGATCGTCGGATCGTGACACCCAGCTCGTCATCCGCGAGCTGCCCGCCTGCGATCCGTTTGCGCTCTACGCGCACATTCGGCAGCATGCTGAATCCAGCTTCATCCTAGAAAGCGCGCCCGGCCCGGAGCGGCTTGCCGAGTTCACCTACATCGGCTTCAATCCGCGCCACGTGCTGGCGCTCCATCGCGATCAGGTGACCGTCGACGGCCATCCGATCGCATCTGAGGACGGCGGACAGCCGCACTCGTTCGACGTGCTCCGTCACTACCTCGACGCGTACCGGCCGCCGCTCGACGTCCGCATGCCGAAGTACCTCGGCGGCTTGGTCGGGTATTTGAGCTACGACGTCGTGCGCCAGTTTGAGCCTTCCCTAAGAGCGACCCGCGACAAGCCAAGCCCGCCGTTTCCGGACTTTGAGCTCGGGCTTTACCTCGACGGCGTTATCGTCGACCATCGTCAAGGTCGGGCGTTCTACGTCAGCCACGCCGAGGACCGATCGGCGTTCGCGCGCGAACTCGCTACCTCAGCACCGCTGAAGCCCTCGTCGTTCCGAGTCGACGAACTCGTCTCGGACACCTCGAAGGATGCCTTTGGCCACAACGTGGAGCGCGCGAAACAGGCCATCCACGACGGCGACGTCTACCAGCTCGTCCTTTCGCGTCAACTCTCCGCTCACTATGAGGGCGATCTGTTCGAGGTCTATCGCGCGTTACGTGGGCTCAACCCGTCGCCGTACATGTTCTGTTTGGAGTTCGGGCGCGGCACGGATCAGGAGCACACCATCGTCGGGTCGAGCCCGGAGATGCTCGTGAGCGTGCGCGAAGGCAATGCCATCACGTACCCGATCGCCGGGACGCGCCCCTTGGGCGAGACCGAGGCCGAGCAAGCTTCCTATCGCAACGACCTCCTGGCGGACGAGAAGGAAGCCGCCGAGCACGCGATGCTCGTCGATCTGGCCCGCAACGACGTCGGGCGCATCAGCCAGCCGGGCAGCGTCCACGTTCCCGAGTATCGCTCCGTGGAGCCGTTCAGCCACGTGCAACATCTCGTCTCGCGCGTCGAAGGCGGGCTGGCCGACGATCACGACCCGTTCGACGCGCTCGGCGCGCTCTTCCCCGCCGGGACCGTCACGGGCGCCCCCAAAGTGCGCGCCATGTCGCTTATTGACGAGCTCGAGACAAGCGGGCGCGGGCCGTACGCGGGCTCGGTCGGCTACGCGTCGCTGACGGGCGACCTCGACACCGCCATCAGCATCCGGACGCTGTTTGCCACGAGCGACACGCTCTATCTGCAAGCAGGCGCCGGCATCGTGGCTGACTCCGAGCCCGAGCGCGAGTGGGCCGAGACCGAACACAAGCTGGGCGGACTGACGCGCGCCCTAGAGGAGGGATCCGGATGAGAGTCCTCGTCGTCGACAACTACGACTCGTTCACCTACAACCTGGTCCAATACTTGGCCGAGTTCGGCGCGGAGACGCACGTCTACCGCAACGACGAGCTCTCCATTGCCGACGTGCGCCGACTGGCGCCCGATCGCATCGTGCTCTCGCCCGGCCCCGGGACGCCGACCAACGAACGCGATTTCGGCGTTTGCGACGACATCCTGCACGAACGGTCAACCGAGACGCCGACGCTCGGCGTCTGTCTAGGCCACCAGGGCGTGGCCGCCGCGTTCGGGGGCCGGGTCGCCCACGCGGATCGACTGCTGCACGGCAAGACCTCCGTCATCGCCCACGACGGGGACGGCGTCTTTCACGGGCTGCCTCAGGATTTCCAGGCGGCCCGATATCACTCGCTGGTCGTGGAATTGGAAAACGTTCCCGACGAGCTCGTCGTCACGGCCCGCAGCGCCGAGGGCGAGATCATGGGCTTGCGCCACGTTGAGCTGCCCATCGAAGGCGTGCAATTCCACCCCGAGTCGATCCTGACCGACCACGGCCACCAACTGCTGGCCAACTTCCTCAATCAACACACGCGCGACGGATCGACCGGCGCCGACGCCTCAACAGGGACGGTGAACGCGCCGTGAGCGAGTCGCCCATTCACGAGGCCCTGAACGCGTTGGCCGATGGCGCTCATCTTGACGCCGACTTGGCCGTCGAGGCCATGACGGCGATCCTGGAAGGTCGGGCCGAGCCGTCGCAGATCGGGGCGTTCCTCATGGGCCTACGCGTCAAGGGCGAAACGGTCGACGAGATCGCGGCGTTCGCCCACGCGATGCGCGCGCAGAGCGTGCGGCTCGCTCCCCAATTGCCGGCCGGGCCGCCGTGGCTGACCGACGTCTGTGGCACCGGCGGCGCGCCCGTCAAGACGTTCAACGTCTCCACGATGGCCATGTTCGTCGTGGCGGGAGCGGGCGTTCCCGTGGCCAAGCACGGCAACCGCGGCGTCACGAGCCCATCGGGCAGCGCCGACCTCGTCGAGGCGTTGGGCGCGCCGTTGGACGCGCCGCCCGAGGCGGTCCAGTCCTGCATCGAAACCGACGGAATCGGCTTTCTGTTTGCGCCCAGCTTCCATCCGGCCATGCGCCACGCGGCGCCCGTGCGGCGAGCGCTCGGCCTGCGGACCGTGTTCAACCTCCTGGGGCCCTTGACCAATCCCGCCGGGGCCCAATCCCATCTCATGGGCGTGTTCGATCCCGAGCTCGTGGACGTCTATCCGGAGGTCCTGCGCGAGTTGGGCGTGCGGCGCGCCCTCGTCGTCCACGGGGAGGACGGCTTGGACGAGGTCTCCACCCTCGGCCCGACCCGCGTCGGCGAACTGGCCAATGGGACGATTCGCCATTACGCAATCGAGCCGGGCGCGTTCGGGTTGAATCGGGCCTCTCCCGAGACCATCGGCGGCTTCCCGGCCGATGAGGGGGCTAAGCTGACGCGGCAACTCTTGACGAGCAGCCAGAAGGACGCCCGCTCCGAGATGCTCGTCATCAACGCCGGCGCCGCCATCTTTGCCGGAGGCGGGGCCGACTCGCTTGAGGCTGGCCTTTCGAAAGCGCAAGAAAGCATCCAAAGCGGCGCAGCGCTGAGCGTTCTGGACCGGTTCGTGGCAACGATGAACGGAGCGGGCGATGGACACGCTTGATCGACTAGCGCAAGCCACGCTCCAACGGGTCGAGGCCGGCTACTATGGGCAAGTCGCGCCGAGCGATACCGATCGGCCTAGATCGTCGTTCGTATCTGCGATTGAGCAATCCCGGGCGGCGAATCGCCTCGCGGTCGTAACGGAAATCAAGCCGGCTTCGCCGTCGGCGGGGATGCTGCTCCATGATCCCGAGCGCGACGTGGCCTTCATGATGGACGAGTACGCTCAGGGCGGGGCCGATGGCTTGTCCGTGCTCACCGACGCGACCCACTTCGGCGGCTCGCTCAGCTATCTCCAATGGGCTGGTGAGACAGGATTGCCCCGCCTGATGAAGGATTTCCTGCTTGCGGAATCGCAACTGGACGCGGCAAGCGGGTGTGGCGCGAGCGCCGTGCTGTTGATCTTGACGTTGTTTCGACGGAACTACGCCGAGGTGGCGGCGGATGCCATGATCGCTGCAGCGCACGAGCGCGATTTGGAGGTTCTGCTCGAAGTGAACGGATCTGACGAGTATGCCGACGCGCTCGGCACCCACGCCGACATGATCGGGATCAACAACCGAGATCTATCCACGCTGACGCTCGATCTCGGCACGACGGAGCGCGTCCTCGAGCGCCATGGGAAAGATCGGCCGGTTTGGGGGCTGAGCGGGGTGGAATCGCGGAATGACATGCGCAGAATGCGTCAAGCGGGGGCCGATGCCGTGTTGGTGGGGACGTCGCTGATGCGCACAGGCGATCCGAGGACATCGCTCCAAGCGCTGCTCGGTTCGTGAATCAAGCGTCCGTATCTTCTAAGTCAGCTTCATCCAGCGCATCGCGAATCGCGCGGTAAGTGAACCCTCGGCGTTGGAGGTAGGCAAACAACTTGCGCCGACGGGCTTCGAGATCGTCGCGCCAATAGCGCGGTTTCTGACGTTCGATGAGGTCTCGAACCAGCTGAGGTTCGTCGATGTCCGCTTCCTCGAGCGCGCGTTCGATGTGCGCCTCATCCACGCCCTTCTCGCGCAGCTCGTGGCGCAGCAACTTCGGGCCGCGCGGGTTGGTCATCAGCCGATCGTCGACCCAGAGCTTGGCGAAGGCTGCGTCGTCGAGCCACCCTCGCTCCTCCGCATCGTCGAGGGCATCTTCGATAACGGTCAATGCAAAACCCGCCCGCTGCAGGCGTGCTCGGGCCTCCTCGACGCTGCGCGGGCGGGTGCTCAGAAAGGCTATCAGCCGCTCGCGGGCCTTGGCGAGCGGGTCATTCGGCGGATTCGTCAAGCGTGCCGACTTCTTCGGCTTCGGACTCGTCGGGTTCGGTCTCCCCTTGTCCGTCGGACGCCGGTTCCTCCGTCACGAGGCCCGCCTGCTCGCGAATCTCGTGTTCAAGCTGCTGAGCCAGGTCCGGATCCTCTCTCAACGTCTGGACCGCGTTGTTGATCCCCTGACCGAGCCGCGTGTCGCCGTAGGAGTACCAGGCGCCCTTCTTCGTGACGATCTCCATCTCCTCGCCGAGCTTGATCAGCTCGCGCGGGCGAGAGATGCCGACGCCGTAAATGATATCAAAGCGGGCTTCTTTGAACGGCGGCGCGACCTTGTTCTTGACCACCCGGACCAGCGTCTCGTTGCCGACTTTTTCGTCGTTGTCCTCGATGGCCCCGATGCGACGGATGTCCATGCGCTGGGAGGCATAGAACTTGAGCGCTAAGCCGCCCGAGGTCGTCGTCTGCGGGCCCCAAGGACCGCCAGCGTTGATGTTCGAACGGACCTGGTTGATGAACGCCGTCGTCGTCTTGGAGGCGCCGACCGCGCTGGCCAGCTTGCGCATCGCCTGGCTCATCAGTCGCGCCTGGAGACCGACCTGCTGGTCGCCCATGGCCCCCGTGATCTCGGCTTCGGGGACAAGAGCCGCCACGGAGTCGACGACGCAGATATCGACCGCGCCGCTGCGCACCAACTGTTCGGTAATCTCCAAGGCCTGTTCGCCGGAGTTCGGCTGGCTGACCAAGACATGGTCCAGGTTGACGCCGATGGCTTCGGCATAGCTCGGGTCCAGCGCGTGCTCGGCGTCGATGAACGCTGCCGTGCCGCCGCGGTTCTGGGCCTCGGCGATCAGGTGAAGCGCCAGCGTCGTTTTGCCGGACGACTCCGGGCCGAAAATCTCCACAATGCGCCCGCGTGGAATGCCGCCGATGCCGAGCGCCCGGTCCAGCGAGAGCGAGCCGGTCGGGATCGTCTCCACGTCCATGTGGCCCGATTCGCCGAGCCACATGATCGCCCCTTCGCCGTAGCGCTTCTTGATCTGTTCCAGCACCGAATCAAGGACTTCTTGTTTCCCCATAGGTCAGGTCACTTCCATGCTCGTGAGGTAACTCACATCGTAGCGCCGTGGTGGAACGGGCTCAAGCACACCCGTCGTCCCGCCAAATGCCGGCTCTCGCCATCTCGCACGTCAAAAGTAGACCTGCATGCCGAGTCCGGCCGTCACGGTGCTGACGCCGCGGAACATCAACCCGACTTCGGACATGAGCGCCAGTTGATCCGTCAATCGAACCTCGATGCCCGTCGTCGCTTGCAGAGGGGTGACGAACGTGCCGGAATTGGAGAAGAACGCGGCGCCCGACCCGACGTAGAGGTCGACGAACGGGCTGTTGAAAAACTTGACAAACCCGCGAACGGCGAAGCTCGGGGCGCCGCCGACGACGAACACATGACCTTCAACGCCGAACAAGTCAGCGATCCAGAATCGCCCGACGATCCCGGATGCCGGGAAGGTGTTCGGCGGAGCGAACGGCGCGGTGAGATTGAGGCCAATGCCCAGCGGCGTTGACCGGGATGGGTCGTCTACCATCTGAGCATCGACGACGAACGCACTGCCGCCGACGGCCAATGCCGTGATGACCAGGACGGCAATCCATCGTTGCTGCATGTTGGCTCCTTTCGTCCTCTCGGTCGAGAAATCTCGCATCGTCTGCTTTTAACCTATCGCGATGCTCGCTCGGCTCGAAGGACCCCTGGAGCGTGAGGGAACCGAGTCTGTCCTTGCGGGAGGTGATAAGTGTCACACTGAGAACGGAGCGGAACGTTTCCTGTGTCCGAATATCTCATCGACGTTGAAGGCCGATTGTCGAGCTTGAGCAACATCGGCTAGAGTAAGCCGAGGTTCGATGCACCATGCGCACTCCCAATTCCGTCATGGTCCAAAGCTTTATCGTCATGGCAACGGTGCTGACGGTTTTAGTCGGTCCCGGTCTATCCGCTGAGGCCGGCGATCGCGCTCTGCGCGACGCCGTGGTCGTCGGCAACAACTGGGAAGGCACCGTCACAGTCTTCGATCCGAAAACGTTCGAGGTTCTCGAGGAGATCAACGTTGTCCCCGACCACGACAAGCGCGTGGCCGAAATCCGATCCCGTCTGGTGAGCTGGGGATACTTTATCGCTATCCGGCACCTCATCGGCCAAGGTCACAACCAGCTCGTGGATGACGTATTCCCCTCCAACGATGGGCGTTATTTGTACGTGTCGCGGCCCAGCTTTGCCGACGTCGTCGCGATCGATGTGACCACCGAGGAAATCGCATGGCGCACGGAAGTCGAGGGCTATCGCGCTGACCACGCTGCGCTCTCTCCCGATGGCGAGACTCTCCTCGTGTCAGCCTCCACGGCCGGGAAGGTGCATGCCATCGACACCGCCACGGGCGAGTTCGTCGGCGGGTTTCGCTCAGGCGACCAGCCGCACGAGAACGTTTTCTCAGACGACGGCGACCGAATCTATCACGCCAGCATCGGCCGGGTGTTCATCCCCACGACCGCGGCTTGGCTGGATTGGCTGAAGGGCGAACGCGTGTTCCAGGTCGTCGACGCGGACACTTACGAGGTGCTCGAGCGCATCGACATGGGCGAGGAACTGAGAGAGTTCGGGATGGCATGGATCGACTCCGCCGTGCGACCGATGGCGATCACCACCGACGAGCGTTACGCCTATCTGCAGCTGTCCTTTCTGCACGGGTTCGTGGAGTACGACCTCAAAGCGAGCCGGGTCAGCCGCGTTGCCAAGCTGCCAGTGCCGGAAAAAATCCAACATCTGCCCTACCACAGATATCAACTCAATTCCGCTCACCACGGCCTAGCGCTCAGCGGCGACGATGAACAACTCTGTGTCGCCGGCACAATGGACGGCTACGCCGCGATCGTCGATCGTGACTCCTTTGAGCCAACGCTGATCCACCTCGCCGACGACCCGCTGGCGGCCAAACCTTACTGGGCCACGGAGAGCGCGGACGGACGGCATTGCTATGTATCGGTCAGTGCACAGGATCGCGTATCGGTGATCTCCTTCGCCGAGGGACGGGAGATCGCCAGCATTCCCGTCGGCAACCATCCTCAGCGCATACGCACGGGCCACCTTCTGCTATCCGCCGACTAAGCAGCTCACGGGGATCCGACCGTAGATCGCGGAACACGGATGGCTCGCGTGTATGTTGACGCCATCCGGCTGTGCTCAATAATGGCCCAGGATGGAACGGACTCGCTGGGCGCTTCGCGTGCTGGTCGCTATCGTCCTGATGGCGCTTTTTGCTGTCAGTGTTGCCCGAACGTCTTGGGAGCTGGACCACCGCCAAACGACGATCGCCATCCACCTCGACGACCTCATCCAGCAACGGAGTCATCCGGAATCCTTAGTCCAAAGACTTGCGGAACTGCGCGAGGCCGGCGCGACGGCGGTAACCGTCTCGCCGCTCAGCGTGGAGGCCGTTCGTGAGCGCTTCTTTCCGCAGCGCATCCCGGAAGTTTCCATCTCCACCGACATGCTGACGGCAATTCGCGACCAGGACCTTGCGCTCTATTGGCGGCTTGACGAATGGGTCCCGACGGACGCTTATGGCGACTACCTCCAGACGCTCATGACCCACGACCCAGCGGGGCTGATCGCCGCGCGCGCCGTCGGCGTGCCGAGCACGGGACCTCAACTCCTGCTGGAGGCCATCCAAGGATCGGACGCCTGGCTCGGCTGGGCGGAGTTTGCCGCGCTTCCAGCATGGTCCAGTGAGTCCGACATTCCCAATCGGAACGTCTTTCGGGCCCATCTGCTGAAGCAGGCCGAGCGTGCCCGCTTGACGGATGCCGAGGCCCTCAATCGCTACGTCCAAGCCGTTCGCGAGCGCCGCGTCCGCTTCGTTGAGGTCCGGTCTAAAACCAGCCAACAAGCGAAACAAGACGTGGCAAAGCTACGAGGTCGATTGACGGAACGTGGCTATACGATGGGAGGGTCTCCCGACCGCGTATCTGAATTCCGCTGGACGCTTTCAGGGTTGAGCCCAAATATTCGCGACGGGCTCGCTTGGCTCCTCGCCGTGCTGGGGCCGCTAGGCGCCTACGGCCTCATGCGACGTCGACTTCGCAACCACTCGTCCATAAGAGTGGACATGCGAAACTGGCTCCTCGCCTCCGGCGCTTCAATTTTGGGCGGCTTCGCCGCTGCGGCCGTGTTGAGCGATGCTTCCCACTTCCTCGGTCTGCGCGACATTCCCGGCGTCAAGCCGGCGTTGGCCGTGCCCGTTGCGGGCGCGAGCCTGATGGCGCTGTCCCACGTTTCGTGGCGATCATGGCGGCCTGTCGATGTCGCCGTTTGGGTCGGCGTCGGCGCGGCGCTGCTCGTGGCGCTGTTGCGCAGCGGCAATTTTTCCATCATCCCCGTTCCCGACCTCGAGCGGGAGCTGCGCAACGTGTTAGAACAGCTGCTGATCGTCCGGCCTCGTTTTAAGGAATTCCTCATCGGCCACCCGGCGTTGCTGCTCTGGATCAGTCTGGGAGCAATCCGTTGGCGTGCCTGGGCCGTTGGCCTATTGGCGCTCGGCATGCTCGGGCAGGCCTCCATCGTCAACTCGTTCCTCCATCTTCACACGCCGCTCTGGGTCTCGCTGTTGCGCACGTTTCACGGCCTCTGGCTCGGCCTTCTGTTCGGGCTTCCGCTCATCTATGCGGCCCAAGCCTTCGCACGCCGAGCGCGGAGCCGCTAGACTGGCGCGCCATGCGCGTGTTGGTGTCGGGGTACTACGGATTCGGCAACCTGGGTGACGAAGCCCTTCTCACGGTCCTGATCGAGGTCCTCCAGGAGCGGCTCGGCCTGTCGGGCGACGCGATCTGCGTCCTCTCCGCCACGCCGACGGACACGTCGCAACGCCACGGCGTCCGCGCGATTCCCCGTATGTCGCTGTGGGCCATCCGCCGCGAGCTGGCTCGGTCCGATCTGTTCCTCAGCGGGGGCGGCGGCCTTATCCAAGATGAGACGAGTCGTCGATCCGCGGGCTACTATCTCGGCCTGCTCCATTGGGCCCAACGACACGTGCCGGTGGTTATCATGGGACAAGGGCTCGGTCCCCTGAACAGTGGCCTCACCCAGCGCTGGGCGTATCGAACTCTGCCCAACGCCGAAGCCGCCTTGGTCCGCGACGAAGCCAGCGCGCGCCTCCTGCGGCGCTGGGGCATGCCCGCCGATCGCCGCTTCCGCAGCGCCGATCTCACATTTCTGCACTGGAAGACCCGCCCGAATGGCGACCCAGCAGGCGGACCTGGCCGAGAGCCGGCGTTCGCGGAAACCCCGAACGCTGACCATGCGCCCTATATGCTCGTCGCGCTTCGGGGCGATCACGCGGACGCGTCTCGAGGGCGCTTGCGGGATTCGCTGCAGGAACTCGTTGATCATTGCGGGATTCGGCCCGCGTTCATGGCCATGCATCGCCACGAGGACCGTGCTCCATTGGAACGCCTCGCGGGCGAGCTCTCGTCCGCGCCGCCGGTGCTCGATCCCGCCAACGTGGAGACGCTGCACTGTTTCCGCGGGGCCGAGATGGTCATCGGAAGCCGACTCCACGCGCTTATCTTCGCCATGTTGGTCCGCCGCCCCTTCCTGGCGCTGGGGACGGATCGCAAGCTCACGCGCCTGCTGCGCGACGTGGCCGACGTCGGCGGCCCCGACATTCCGCAACTGCCGCTGGCCGGACGTCCGGCCCGTCCGATCCAGCTTGCTGCGGCCGTCGAGGGGGTTCGCCCATGGAACGACCGCTGGGAGGCGGCCGGTGCAACGCTTGCCGATCGCACGCACCAAGCCGTCGACGGGGTTCTGCACCGCTTAGAGGCCATCGTGCACGAGGCGAGCTCATGACCCACGAGCCCGTGTTGCTCGACGAGGCCCTGGACGCGCTAGCGATCCGCAGCGACGGGATCTATGTCGACGCAACCGTGGGCGGCGGCGGCCACGCTCGAGCCATCGCTGGAAGGCTCCAGAGGGGTCGGCTCGTCGGGCTCGACCTCGATCCCGAGGCGATTGCCGCGTCCCAGGCGCATTTGGCCGACGTCGACGATCGGGTGACGCTCCGACGGGCGAGTTACGCGGAGCTCGCCCAGGCGCTGGATGAGATGGACATCGAGCGAGCGGACGGGATGCTCTTTGACCTCGGCCTCTCGTCGCTCCAATTGGCTGATAAGACGAAGGGCTTCAGCTTCCAATCCCCTGGCCCGCTCGACATGCGCTTCGATCCCGACAACTCGCTCACCGCCGCCGACATCGTGAATCGCTGGGACGAGTCAACCATTGCTCGGATTCTGCGGGACTACGGCGAGGAGCGCTTCGCCAAGCGGATCGCACGCGGCACCGTCGAGGCCCGTCGGGAGCAGGCGATCTCGACGACGGATCAGCTGGCGGAGCTCGTCCTGACAGCCATTCCCAAACCTGCTCAGCGAGGATATTACCGGGGGCGCGACGTCCATCCGGCCACGCGGACGTTCCAGGCGCTGCGGATCGCCGTCAACGACGAACTGACCAACGTCGAGCGCGGGTTATCAGCGGCCTTTGCGCGGCTTGCCCTCGGCGGCCGATTGGTGGTGATCACGTTCCACTCGCTCGAAGATCGGCTCGTGAAACGATTCATGAAGGGCAAAGCGCAGGGATGCGTCTGCCCGCCGGATCTGCCCGTTTGTGCGTGTGGATGTGACCCTGAGGCCGAGATCATGGCCAATCAAGCGCCATCGGACGAGCAAAAGCGGCGGAATCCGCGCGCGCGAAGCGCCCGGTTGAGAGCCCTGCGAAAAATCACTTGGACATCGGCTCAAACTGCGCGATGAAGTGGCGCAGCGGGCCCGACCCGTGGACCAGCTTCACGCCGTGTAGGCGCTCCTTCCGATCGGCGATCGCCCCGAGCGCGTCGGCGACGGCATCCAGGTGCTCCTGCGTGTAGACGCGCCGCGGAATCGCCAGGCGGACCAGCTCCAATTCGGGATAGACCGTCTCGCCCGTGTTGGGATCTTGCCGCGCGAACATGACGCTGCCGACCTCGACGGCTCGGATGCCGGCCTCGCGATAGAGCTCGATCGTCAAGGACTGGCCCGGAAACGCCCCTTGCGGCAGATGCGGGAGGAACCGTTTGACGTCGACGTAGACGGCATGGCCCCCCACGGGCTCGACGACCGGGACCCCGCGTCGACGCAACTGCTCGGCGAGGTATCGCGTCTGGCCGATTCGGTGTCGCAGATAGGCGTCGTCCAGCGCTTCGCTCAGGCCCTGAGCCATGGCGGCCAGATCCCGACCGGCGAGCCCGCCGTAGGTCGGAAACCCTTCCATGAGGATGAGCGACTCCATCGCGCGCTCATGGAGCGCTTCATCGTCCATGCAGACGAGGCCCCCGATGTTGACGAGCCCGTCCTTCTTGGCGCTGATCAGGCATCCGTCGGCGGTCTCAAACATCTCGCGGGCGATGCGTTCAATGGAGACGTCGGCGTAGCCGGCCTCGCGTTCCTGGATAAAGAAAGCGTTCTCGGCGAATCGCGCCGCGTCGAGGAAGAACGGCACGCCATGACGATGGGCGATCTCGCTGGCGCCCTTGAGATTCGCCAGTGAAGCGGGCTGGCCGCCGCCGCTGTTGTTCGTCACCGTCATCATCACCAACGGGACCTGATCGGGGCCGTGCTCCGCCAACGTGCGCTCCAGGCGATCGAGGTCCATGTTCCCCTTGAAGGGATGCGCGTTGCAGGGGTCGTAGGCCTCGTCGATGACGAGGTTGACGGGGCGGCCGCCACGGTGGATGACGTGGGCACGGGTCGTATCGAAGTGCATGTTGTTCGGCACGATCTGGTCGGCATTCACCAGACATGAGAACAACACGTGCTCGGCGGCACGCCCCTGATGCGTCGGCAGGATGCATTCAAAGCCGGTGATCCGCTGAACGACGGCGTGCAACTGCTGGAAGCTGCGGCTGCCGGCGTAGGCCTCGTCGCCGCTCAAGAGCGCCGACCATTGGGCCTGGCTCATCGCGCCGGTGCCCGAGTCCGTCAACAGATCGATGTGCACGTCCTCGCTGGCCAGCTTGAAGACGTTGTAGCCTGCCGCCTGGATGCGGGCTTCGCGCTCAGCGCGCGGCAACAAATGGACAGGCTCCACGGCCTTGATCTTGTACGGGACGAACGGGCGCGAATGTTCCGTCATGGCGGAAGTTCCGAGCAGCTACGTCTCCGATTCCTGGGCCTCATTGCCTCCCGCAAACGCCTTCAGCAGCTCGATCGGCAAAGGCACGACGATCGTGCTCGACTGCTCGTTCGTGATGTCCAAGAGCGTCTGCAGATAACGGAGCTGGATCGAGGCCGGCTGCGACTGGAGGACCTCGGCGGCCTCGGTCAAGCGCTCGGCGGCCTGGTACTCGCCGTCGGCGTTGATGATCTTGGCGCGCCGCTCACGTTCGGCTTCGGCCTGGCGACCGATCGTCCGTTGCATGTCCTGGGGAATTCGGACGTCCTTGATCTCGACGGCGCGCACCTTGATGCCCCAGGGATCGGTGTGCTCGTCGATGATCTGCTGCAGCTGTTGGTTGAGCCGCTCCCGATCGGACAGCAGCTCGTCCAACTCCGCCTGGCCGCAGACGCTGCGCAGCGTCGTCTGGGCCAACTGGTTGGTCGCCTGATAGAAGTCCTCGACCTCGGTGATGGCCGCATTCGGGTCGATGACGCGGTAGAGCACCACGGCATTGACCGAAACGGTTACGTTGTCCTGCGTGATGACCTCTTGGGGCGGTATGTCGAAGGTGACGATTCGGAGGCTCACCTTCACCATCTTGTCGATAATCGGAATGAGGAAGAACAGGCCCGGTCCTTTTGCGCCTTGAAGGCGGCCAAGTCGGAAGACGACGCCGCGCTCGTATTCGCGCACGATCCGTATCGCGCTGGCGAGGATAAGGGCGACGACCACCACTACGGCGATAATCGCGATGTTCATGCCACCGATCCCTCCTTGAAGGAAGTCCGAGATCCAGCGCTGGAGCGGTTCAAACTGAAACACGGACCCGGCCAGGATGAGCAAGGTAATCAGGATTGTCGCCCAGTTCTGGCCGCTGCCGTCGCTTTGATCGCCCATAACATCCGATGAATCTCGAAGGCTGAGCTATTATCCGCGATGAGCACGGCGAGATCAATGTGTGCCTGCCGAGCGGATTGCCGATCCGTCGACCCAGAGCCTACAATTACGCGGGTGAGTCCATGCGGACACCGTTGATCGCCGCCAATTGGAAAATGCACAAGACCCGCCCCGACGCGCGATCGTTTTTGCTCGCGTTCAAGCCGTCCGTCACGTCGGTCGCTGACGTTGAGATGACGGTTGCGCCCCCGTTTCCGTTGCTCGACGCAGCTGCCGAGCTGGTGGCGGCTTCGCCGATCTCGCTGGCCGCCCAGAACGTGCACCCTGAGCCGGAGGGCGCGTTCACCGGTGAGGTATCGCCCGCCATGTTGGCGGAACTGGCATGCCGCTACGTCATCGTCGGCCACTCGGAGCGCCGCGAGACGTTCGGCGAGGACGACGGGTTTATCAATCGGAAACTCCACGCGCTCGACGAGCATCGCTTGACGCCCATCCTGTGCGTCGGCGAGTCGTTGGAGCAACGGGAAGCAGCCGAAACCGAGACGGTCCTGGAACGCCAGCTCCGCGACGGCCTGGCTGGGCTGTCCAGCGATCGGGTGGCCCGACTGGTGATCGCGTACGAGCCCGTTTGGGCAATCGGCACGGGGCGAACCGCTGCGCCCGAGGACGCTGAGGCTGGGGCTCGTTTCATGCGGGATCTCATCGTTGACCTTTACGACGACGCCACCGCCCGGTCGGTTCGGGTCCAGTACGGGGGCAGCGTCAAGCCCGACAACGCGGCCGAGCTCATGGGCCAACCGAACGTCGACGGCGCGCTCGTGGGAGGCGCGTCCCTCGATCCGAATGCGTTCGCCGAGATCATCCACGAAACCGCGCGAACGCTCGGCTGATGCCCGAACTCCCCGAGGTTGAGACGATCCGGCGCGACCTCCTGACGCTCGTCGCGGGCCAGCGTCTCCAGGGCCTGAGCGTGCATGAGCGCGTCCACTTGCTCAAAAACGCCACTGAGGCCGAACTGACTGACCGTCTGACGGGCCGCGCGTTGGAGACAGTCGAACGCGAGGGGAAATACCTCGTCTTCCGCTTTGGGGCCGAATCGATGGTGCTCCATCTGCGCATGAGCGGACGGCTCTTGACGCAGGCTGCCGACCACACGCGAATGACATTGACATTCGATCGGACGAGGCTCTACTTCGACGATGCCCGCCGCTTCGGCATGCTTTTTCTCTCCACAACCGAGCGACTGCATCAGCTGGAGCCGTTGGGCAAACTTGGGCTGGAGCCCTTTTCAGACGGGTACACGCTCAACGCGTTCCGCTCGCTCCTGGGCAGCTCCCAGGAGATCAAACGCCTCCTGCTGGACCAGCACAAGATCGCCGGCTTGGGCAACATCTACGCCTGCGAAGCGCTTCACGACGCACGCGTCCATCCGGAACGGCCCGCCAGCTCCCTGCGTCCTGCGGAGAGTCGAGCGCTCCACGCGGCCATTCCGGAGGTGCTCCAGCGTGCCATTGACGCCGGCGGCACCTCGTTCCGGTCCTATGAGACGCCGTCAGGGGAGCTGGGCCACTTCCAGGCCGAGTTCGCCGTCTATGGCCGGAAAGGCGATCCCTGCGATCAATGCGACACGCCCATCGAACGGATCGATCAAGGCGGCCGCAGCAGCTTCCTCTGTCCCCGCTGTCAACGCTAGTTCTGCTGGCGAGATTGCCTTGACACGCTCCCGGGGAGGCACTATCATTTTCTCAGGTTTAGCAGTCGATATCGGAGAGTGCTAATAGATGGACAACCGCAGACAGGTGGTGCTGAAGGCGATCACGGACTACTACCTTAAGCAGGGCCAGCCGATCAGTTCCAAGACCCTGCTGGAGGACTATCCGCTCGACGTCAGCTCCGCCACGATCCGCAACGACATGAAAGCTCTGGAAGAGGCCAAGCTCATCAGCAAGGCCTACAGCTCCGCCGGGCGGGTGCCGACCGAACGGGGGATTCGGTTCTTCGTCGACTGGCTGTTGGAGCTGAGCGAGTTGGCCCATCACGACCAGAACGCCGTCATCGAGAGCTATCGTATCCAGCGACAGGACGTCGAACAGCTCCTGGAGCAGACCGCGTTTTTGCTCACCAACCTGAGCGGTTATGCCGGATTTGTGCTCTCCCCGCGCCTGGAGGATTCGCGCTTGGAGTCGATCGTCTTCGCCAAGCTGGACGCGGAAAACGCCCTGGCGGTGATCGTGTCCGAACTGGGCATCCTCGAGTACCGCGTGGTCGCCTCGCGGCTGCCCGAGGACGAACTGCGCGATATCGGGGGGATGTTGACCGATCGACTGCGAGGCCAGCGCTTGGGCGAGGTGCGCGCGGCGGCGATGCGCTACGCCGAGGACGACGACTGGCAGGAGCCCATGGTGCGCAACGCGTTCACGCTGTTGCGAGAGGGGTTGGAGCGGCGCCTGGAGCGCAAGCTGTACGTGGAGGGGATGATCGAGCTGCTGGAAGGGATGCTCCAAGAGGGCCACACGTTCGACGAAGCCCATCAGACGCTCAGTCGGCTCCGCGACGGCCGGCCGCTCAGCGACCATCTCGAACGCGAAGTCTCCGATCAGATTCAGGCCCGCATCGGGACCGAGAACGAGTTGCCGGAGCTGAAGTCCTGCGGCTTGGTGTTCACGCGCTACGGCACCTCGGGCACGCTCGGCGTCGTCGGCCCGACCCGCATGGACTACAGTAAGGTATTCTCCATTACGAGCTATTTGGCCAACCGACTGCAGGCGATTCTGACGCTCAGCCATCGCGAATGGGACCTGACGTTGGAGACGGAGGTGAGCGGCGGATGAGCAACGAAGCCGCCCAACCCAACGAGCGAATGCAAGACGAGACCCTGAACGACCAAGCTGAGAACGACCAGACAGAACAGACCGATCAAACCGACATTTCGGCTCAACGCGAGCAGGAGCCGTCGTCGTCGCCGGATCAGCCGTCGGACGACGACACCGTTGATACGACCTCGGCCGAGCCGTCGTCGGACGTCGAGGCGCTGCGGGCCGAACTGGACGAGAAGGATCAGCGCCTGCAGGAGTCGATTGACCGACTGCAACGGCTACAGGCCGATTTTGAGAACTACAAGAAACGCGTCGCCCGGGAGCGCGATGAGCAGCTTCGCCGGGCGGAGAACGAGATTCTGATGGGGATTTTGCCCGTCTATGACAGCTTTGACCGCGCCTTCCGCGCCTACGAGCTCGACGGCGACGAGTCGGCGTTCGTCGAGGGCATGGAACGGGTTTTCGCCCAGTTCCGCGACGCCCTGGCGGCTCAGGACGTCCACCCCATCGACGCCGAAGGGCAGCCGTTCGATCCCTCGCGCCACGAGGCGCTCATGAGCGCGGAGACGGACGAGCACCCGCCGAACACGGTGCTGGAGGCGTTCGAGCGCGGCTACGTCCGCGGCGACGAGCTCCTGCGACCGAGCCGCGTCAAGGTGAGCCGCCCGCCAACGCCGTCGCCATCATCGGAGGCGGGTGACGATGACGAGGCAACCGACGGACCGGAATCAGAGCCTGATCAAGACGAAGGAGGGACGGACTGATGGCCAAAGAGAAGATCATCGGCATTGACCTGGGAACGACGATGTCGGCGATGGGGATCGTCGAAGGCGGCGACCCCGAGATCGTGCCCAACGCCGAGGGCGAACGGATCACGCCCTCGGCCGTGGCGTTCGACGACGACGGCGAACGCCTCGTCGGCACGCTCGCCCGTCGCCAGTCGATCACCAACCCGGATCGGACGATCCAAGAGATCAAGCGCAAGATGGGCACCGACGAGCGCGTCTCGATCGAGGCCGAGGGCGAGACGAAGCAGTACTCGCCCGAAGAGATCAGCGCCATGATCCTGCAGAAGCTCAAGGCGGACGCCGAGGATCGCTTCGGCCACAAGATCGAGAAGGCCGTCATTACGTGCCCGGCCTACTTCAATAACGAACAGCGCCAGGCCACGAAGGATGCGGGCAAGATCGCTGGCTTTGACGTCCAGCGCGTTATCAACGAGCCGACCGCCGCGTCGCTCGCCTACGGGCTCGACAAGGAGGGCGACTCGACCATCCTCGTCTTCGACTTGGGCGGGGGCACGTTCGACGTGTCGATCCTCGACATCGGCGAGGGCGTGTTCGAGGTCGTCGCCACCGGCGGCGACAACGAGCTCGGCGGCGCCGACTTCGACCAGCGGGTCATGGACTGGCTCATCGAGCAGTTCCAGAACGAGCAAGGCATCGACCTTCGCCAGGACAAGGCCGCGATGCAACGGCTCAAGGAGGCCGCCGAGGGCGCCAAGAAGGAGCTCTCCTCCAAAAAGGAGACGACCATCCATTTGCCCTACATCACGGCGGACCAGAACGGGCCCAAGCACCTGGAGACCAAGCTGACCCGCGCGAAGTTTGAAGCGCTTGTCGAGGACCTGATCGAACAGACCATGACCAAGGTGCGCGAGACGCTCAAAGACGCCGACATGGACGCAAGCAACATCGACCAGATCGTCCTCGTGGGCGGCTCGACGCGCATCCCGAAGGTCCAAGAGCTGATCGACGAGATCGTGCCGGGCAAGATCAACAAGGAGATCAACCCGGACGAGGTCGTCGCGTTGGGCGCGGCCTTGCAGGGCGCGGTGCTCGCTGGCGACATGGACGACATCGTCCTGCTGGACGTCACGCCGTTGACGCTGTCGATCGAGACGCTCGGCGGCATCGCGACGCCGCTGATTGAGAAGAACACGACGATCCCGACGGAGAAGACGAAGACGTTCACCACCGCCGACGACAATCAGACGAGCGTCGACGTCCACGTCGTCCAGGGCGAACGGAAGCTGGCCCAGGACAACAAGAGCCTCGGGCGCTTCCAGCTCCAGGACATTCCGCCGGCCCCGCGTGGCGTTCCCCAGATCGAGGTCACGTTCAGCATCGACGCCGACGGCATCCTGAACGTCAGCGCCAAGGACAAGGGGACCGGCAAGTCCGCCAGCATCGAGATCAAGGAGACCTCGCGCCTCAGCGAGGACGAGATCGAGCGCATGCAGAAGGAGGCCGAGCAGTACGCCGAGGAGGACGAGCGCAAGGCCGAGGAGATCGAGACGCGCAACCAGGCCGACCAGCTCGTCTACTCCGTGGAGAAGACGCTCGACGAGTACGGCGGGCAAGTGAGCGAGGAGACCCGCGAGCAGACGCGCACGAAGCTCGACGAGCTGAAGGAGCTGCTCCAGGACGAGAACGAGGCGGACATCGAGCAGATCAAGTCGGCCATGGAGGAGCTCCAGCAGGCGTCACAGGAGCTCGGCCAGAAGATCTACGAGCAGGCCCAGCAAGAGGAGCAAGCCGAGGCCGGCGACGAGGCAACGAGCACCGACGGCACCGGCGATACGTCGTCCGAGGACTACGTCGAGGCCGAGTACGATTCGGAGGACGACAAGACCTCGTGACGTCTTGATCGAGCGGTGCCGCTTGATACGCTCGAATAGGGGGCGCAGCGGGCTGCGCCCCTCTGCCCGATATCCGGCCGGAATGGCATTGAAGGGATACCATGGCGCAACGCGACTACTATGAGGTCCTCGGGGTGTCGAGGGACGCCTCACAGGACGAGATCAAAAAGGCCTACCGCAAGCTGGCCAAGCAGTATCACCCCGATCTGAACCAAGACGGGGGCAGTGCCGACAAATTCAAAGAGATTTCCGAGGCGTATGAGGTTCTGTCCGACGAGGAGAAGCGGGCCCAGTACGACCGCTTCGGCCACGTCGGCCCGGAACAAGAGACCGACTTCGACTTCGGCGACTTCACCCACGCCCGCGAAGCTTTTGACGAATTCTTCGGCGGCGGCTGGGACGACATCTTCAACTTGTTCTTCGGCGAAGGCCAGCGCACGGCGGGCGGCAGTCGGCGCCAACGTAGCCGGGCGCGCCGCGGCGAGGACCTCGAGTACCGCCTGCGCATCACGCTCGAGGACGCGGCACAGGGGACGCGCATGAAGGTGACCGTCCCGCGCTACATCTCCTGCGACCGCTGCGACGGCAATGGCCGCGAGCCGGGCAGCGAGGTGCGGACCTGCCCCACGTGCGGGGGCCGCGGCGAAGTCCAATACCAGCGCCAGACGCTCTTGGGCAGCTTCATCAACGTGTCCATTTGTGAACGCTGCGAGGGCTCAGGCGAGATCGTCAACGATCCCTGCCACAAGTGCGACGGGCGCGGCCGCCTTTGGGAGCAGAGCCGCATCTCCATCAACGTGCCGCCCGGCGTCGACGGCGGATCCCGGCTCCGCGTCGCCGGCGAGGGGAACGCGGGCCTACACAGCGGGCCTCCGGGCGATCTCTTCATCGTCGTCGACGTGGCGGAGCACGACGTCTTCTCTCGCAAGGGCGACGACGTGCTTTACGTCGCCCACATCTCGTATCCCGAAGCGGCGCTCGGCACTAAGGTCACCGTGCCCACACTCTACGGCGAAGAGGAGCTGAAGATCCCGGCCGGCACCCAATCCGAGGAGATCTTCCGTCTGCGCGGCAAGGGGATCCCCCACTTGCGGGATCGCGGCAACGGCGATCAGGTCGTCAAAGTTAAGGTCGAGGTGCCGAAGAAGCTCTCGCGGCGTCAGAAGAAGCTCATGCAGGAGCTTCAGGAAGAACTGGACGAGGAATAGCCGCCGTCGTCCGCTGCGGACGACGACAGCCGGACGAGTTCGCGACCCACCTCGTCCAAGGCACGGCGCCGGTGGCTGATCTCGCTCTTGACGCCGTCGCCCAGCTCCGCAAGCGTCGCTTGGTGGCCCTCGGGCACGAAGACGGGATCGTAGCCGAAGCCGCTCTCGCCGCGTTTCGTCGTGGCAATCTCGCCTCGGAGCTCGCCCTCGGCGACGGCTTCCCCATGATCGGCGCCGATGTGGAGCACGGCCACACAGACGAACCGAGCCGCGCGATTTTCAACGCCGTCCAGTTCGTTGAGAAGTTTGTCGATGTTGGCGTCGTCGGAGGCTTGTTCTCCCGCGAAACGAGCTGTGTAGACGCCGGGGGCGCCATCGAGCGCGTCCACCTCAAGGCCGGCATCCTCGGCCAGCACAGGCCGTCCCGTCTCCGTCGCGATCTGCGAGGCCTTCAGGCGGGCGTTCTCGAGGAACGTCTCGCCCGTCTCCGCCACATCCCCGAACGGCACGTTTTCGAATGTGAGCAGCTCCAGGCCGGCAATGTCGCCTAGGATGTGGGTGATCTCGGCGATTTTGCCGCGATTCCGCGTTCCGAGCAGCAGTTTCACGGTCGCACGCCAGCTGGCCCTCGTTACGTGCCCTGTTCGCGGCGCGTGACCAGCTCCTGCACGCCCTCGAGGTCAAGCTCTCGAGCGAAGTGGCACGCGGAGTAGTGTTCCCCCTCGATCCGTTCCAGCTCCGGCACGTGGTTGGTGCAGACCTCCCAGCCGTGCTCGTTGTAGTAGGGGCAACGCGGATGGAAGACGCAGCCCGAGGGCGGATTGACAGGGCTCGGCACGTCGCCCTTGAGCAAAATCCGCTCCAGTTGGTAGTCCGGGTCCGGGGAGGGGACAGCCGACAGCAGCGCTTCCGTGTAGGGGTGCTTCGGGTTCTGGAACAGTTCCTCGGTTTCGGCCATCTCCGCGACCTTGCCGAGATACATCACGGCGATGCGGTCGCTGATGTGGCGGACGACGCTCAGGTCGTGCGCGATGAACAGATACGTCAGCCCAAACTCCTTCTGCAGGTCCATCAACAGATTGATGACCTGGGCCTGGATGGAGACGTCCAGGGCCGAGACGGGCTCGTCGCAGACGATCAGATCGGGGTCAAGCGCGAGCGCGCGGGCGATGCCGATGCGCTGGCGCTGCCCGCCGCTGAACTCGTGCGGGTAGCGCTTGATATGGGAGGGGTTGAGGCCGACGGCCTCCAACAGCTCGCGCACGCGGGCCTCGCGCTCCTTGCCCTTGGCCACGCCGTGCACGACCAGCGGCTCGCCGACGATGTCCCCGACGGTCATGCGCGGATTCAGGCTGGAGTAAGGATCCTGGAAGATGATCTGAATCTGGCGTCGGAGGTCCTTCAGTTGGCGCGGGGACAGATCGGCCAGGTTGATCTCCTCGTCCCCGTTGCGGAAGATCACTTCGCTTCCCGGATCGGGATCGATCAGCCGCAGGATGGCGCGTCCTGCCGTCGTCTTGCCGCAACCGGACTCCCCCACCAGCCCGAGCGTCTCGCCGCGGTTGATGTGGAACGAGACGCCGTCGACGGCCTTGACGTGGCCGACGGTGCGCCGGAACACACCCTTCTTAACCGGGAAATATTTCTGCAGACTGTTGACGGTCAGCAATGCCTCGCCGTTGGCCACCTCGGTCACCTCGCTTGCCCGCTATTCGTAGAGCCAGCACGCCACGCTGTGGTTCGACTCGATCTCGTCCAGGGGCGGCATCTCCTGGCAGACGTCCATGGCGTGCGGACAGCGCGTAATGAACGGGCACCCCTGGGGAATGTTGTACGGATCGGGCACGACGCCCTTAATGGGCTTGAGCCGTTCCCGCTCCTTGGTGAGCGCCGGAATCGACTCCATCAGGCCCTGTGTGTAAGGATGTTTCGGGTTGTGGAAGATCTCACGGACGGGGCCTTTTTCCACGATCTTGCCCAGATACATGACGACGACCTCGTCCGCCGTTTCCGCGATGACGCCCAGGTCGTGGGTGATCATCATGAGCGACATCGCGTAGTCCTCTTGCAGGCCCTTGATGAGCTCGATGATCTGGGCCTGAATCGTGACGTCGAGCGCCGTGGTCGGCTCGTCAGCTACTAGCAGCTGGGGATTGCAGGACAGCGCCATGGCGATCATGGCGCGTTGGCGCATGCCCCCGGACAGCTGGTGCGGATACTCGTCGACGCGCTGGTCCGGCAACGGAATCCCGACCTTGCGAAGCATGTCGATCGCGCGATCGCGGGCCTCGTTTTTTTTGACGTTCTGATGGAGCATGATCGCCTCCATGATCTGGTCGCCGACCGTGTAGACGGGGTTGAGCGACGTCATCGGTTCCTGGAAGATCATGGCGATCTCGTTGCCGCGGATCTCGCGATACTGCTTGCCCTTCGGGTCGAGCTTGCTCAGATCGACGGGGTTGCCCTCGCGGTTGTAGGTGATCGAGCCGTCGACGATCTTGCCGGGCGGCATGGGGATCAGCCCCATGACCGACAGGGCCGTCTGGCTCTTGCCGCAGCCGGACTCGCCGACCACACCCAAGCTGCCCTGGCGATCGATGGAGAACGAGACGCCGTCCACGGCTCGTACGACGCCGTCTTCGGTATAGAAGTGCGTTTTGAGATCCTGAATGTCGATGATGGGTTCGGCCATTCTCAACCTCGCTTACGGGAGGAGCGACAGGGAGAGCGCGAGAATGAAAAAGAGCGCCCCGAGCCACCCAGTGGCCGTGCGCTTCGGATCGCTCGTCTCCTCACGGCCGAAGACGGTATGGCTTCCGCCACCCCCGAAGGCGCCTCCGAGCTCAGAGTGCTTGCTCATCTGGATCAAGACGAGCCCAATCAGTGCTAGGCAATCCAGAATTAGCAGGATGCTGATAAACGTTCGCATTCGGCTCGACCTCGCTTTCGCGCTATTGTAGCAGACCCTCCATGATGACTCAAATCACGGCAATCATGACAAGAGGCGACGGATTTGAACGGGCCCTTTGAAATAGAGCAGTCCCAAGGCCAGCCCGCCCAAGTGGGTAACGTGGCCAATGCTTGGGAATGCTCCGGAAAACTGGGCCAAAATGGATATGCCCGCGATGACAATGACCATGTACTTGGCCCGGATCGGGATCGGCGGAAAGAGGAGCATCAACTGTTGGTTGGGAAAGAGCATGGCGAACGCGAACAAGACGCCCATGATCGCGCCGGATGCGCCGAGGTTGATCGCGACGCCACCGCCCATGATAAACGGCCACAAGACCGTCACGAGCCCGGCTCCGGTGCCCGTAAAAAAGTAGTATTTCAAAAAGCGCTGACTGCCCCAGACGCGCTCCAGGATGTTGCCGAACTGCCAGAGAACAAACATGTTGATCAGAATGTGGAATAGCGAGCCATGCAGGAACATGTATGTCAGGAGTTGCCAGACTTGGAACTCCGGCAGCCACGGTGGTGTGATCAGCGCAAACGTCTCTTCCACCCAACTGGTGGCTCTCAGGCTGAGCGCCGAGAACAATCCGCCGCCCGAGACGGGCGGTTGGTTGAGCAACTGGAGGGCGTAGACGAGCACGTTGGCTACGATGAGGTATTGGGTGACGCTGGCAAGGCCGAGTGAGGCACTGAACCGTCTCATGACGCGCCATCCGCCTCGCCGCGCGGTTCCACCGTCAGCGTGCCCCGCTCCTCGTTGACGACGACGAGACCGGGCCGGGCTCCCTTCGGCTTCTTCAGATGTTTGATCAACGTGTAGGTGACCTCCACTTTGCCTGCGTCCCGTCCTTTTGAGTGATAAGCAGCTAGCTCCGCAGCCCGTTGCAAGACCTCGTCGGGCACGTCGCCCTTGCTGTCGCTTTTGATCACGACGTGCGATCCGGGCCGATCTTTCGCGTGGAGCCAAAGATCGTCCGGATGGGCATCGCGGATCAGTTGGTCGTTCTGCCGCCCGTTCCGTCCAACATAGATCTGATGGCCCTCCATGGCAACCCGGCGCGGGCCCGACGGCGCCGACTGGCGCTTGGGCGAACGCGTGGGCTGCTGGATGGCGCCTGCCTCAACCAGTTCCGCTTCCAGCGCATCCAGATCGGCCAAGGTCTCGGCTTCGTCGAGATGAACTTGGAGCCCGCGCAGATACGATCGCTCCCATCGGAGCTGGCGCTGGCGCGCCTGGAGCTTCTCCACGCCGCGCTTGCGCTTCTTGTAGCGCTGGTAATACGACTGGGCGTTCTCCACGGGCTCCAACGTCGGATCAAGGGAAACCTCGCGAACTTGCCCCTCAAAGTCCGTGAGCTCCACGCTCGATTCGCCACGGGGGACCGACGCCAAGTAGGCCATCAACAGATCGCCGATCGTCTTGTCGGCCTCGTAGCGCTCGGCCTTCTGCAGATCCTCGGTTACGTTCGCCAACGATTTTTCAACATGATTGATTTCATCGGTCAACGCCCGTTGGAGCTCACGCCAGCGGCGCTCGACGGGCGTCTCGCGTCGGGTCCGATAACAGGCGTCAATGGCTTCGGACATCGTCGCCACGGGGTTCGCCTCGTGGTCGGACAGGCTGGCGTAGGGCCATGGCGTGGCCTCCTGGGCCGTCCCGTCCGCGTCGACGTAGACATGCGGCGCCAGGTCCCCTTGTTCCAGTCGCCCGAAGCGATCGCGCGTTACGCCCCAGAGCCGCTCGATCTCCTCGTCGGACAACGAGCCCAGCTCCGCGCTAGGATCCACGTCGGCCGAGACGGCCAACTCGCCCGCCGTGAGCGGGCCAATGCCATCAAGCGCCTTGAATAACGCCCGCTTCGTCGGCTCTCCGCTGTTGGCGGAAAGGGCCTCGCCAAACGCCGTCTGAGAGATGCCACGTGGATCGAGCTTGCCTTGACCCTCAGGGGGCACGTAGGCGCTGTGGGGCTCAAACGAGCGATGGCCGGACGAGGCGTTCTGGGCGCCGAGCACCTCGTCGCCGTCCAATAGCAGGACGTTGCCGTTCGGGCGCATCAGTTCCGCGCGCAGCGTTGTCCGTTCCTCTCCCCGAGCGACGACGATGTCGACGATCCGTTCCAAGCCTGGCTGTTGGATCTCGTGGACGAAGCCGTTGCGCAGATGTTTGCGCAGCAGCATGCAAAACGCAGGTGGCTCGGGCGGATTGGGGAAGGATTGCTCGGTGAAGTGGATCCGCGCTTCGGGACCGGCCGCAATCAGCAGTTGGCGTTTCTGGCCCGTGTAGAGCTCGAGCAGCACCGCCTCGTCCAGCGGCTGATAGACGTTCTGGACGCGGCCACCACGGGCCTCTTCGGCGATCTCGGCAACGATGGCAGCCAACGTGATTCCCTCGAAGCGCATGGTCGATTGTACCAGCCGAATCTTGGGCCTCGCATCCGGATCCGTGAAACGCATTGCGGCCCCGTGGGTAGATGGGCCAGCGGATGACCAAGGAGGCTTGATTCCCATGAGGCGAACGGGACGATGGAAGCTGATGGCGGCGGTGGCCGTCTTGATCGGCGGACTGACAATTGGTGCGGTGCAGTCGCCCTTTTCCTCGGAGTCGGCAAACGCCAACGCCGAGGATCAGGCCTGCCTCGACCCCGTCAAGATCTTCAAGTTCGTGCCGACTAAGGCGGAGCGCGCGAACGTGAGCGCGCTCATGACTCGCCTCTCTGCGGATATCCCGCCCGAGCGCATGCGGTACGCGCCGGAGCCGACCGAGATCCTGCGGCACTCGGACGGCCGCCTTGAGCTGCGCTACGAGGAGATGACGATGCGGCACGCGGACGCGCTGGAGATTTCCATCTGTGGCGCCAGTCCTTCGCACGAGATCAAGGAAGCGACATGGATCGTGCGCGAGCGAGGCAAGCGGAGGGCACAGATGGTCGACGAGGAACGGATCTCGTGGAGCTGGCGTGAGAACGGCGAGCAGACCGTGCCCGACACGGAACGAGAGAGCAAGGCGCTGTCCTGCCCAGGCGAGCCACTCGTGCATCGGAACCAGGAAGTGGCCCGGAACGAGCCGCTGTGCGTCAAGGACCCCGACAAGCTATCGACCATCCAGGCCAAAATCGACCAGATCCAAGCGGAATCGACGTCTTGGAAGGGAGCGGCCAAGAAGCTGATCATGGGCGAGGACGTCTACCGAAAGCGTCTGGAAACACTGAACAAGCGGATGGATAAGCTCTATGTGTACTCGCCCTACGACGGCACCGTAACGAACATCCGCCGCGACGACATGAACGACCTCGTCTGGATCGAAATGGCCGTGGAATCCCGCAGCGGGGAGGCACTCGCCGAGTCGTAAGCGGATTGACCCGATCCCCCGTTCGGCTTCCTTCTTGGAGGGACAGGTGGCCCGGCTGTCGGGCTGCCTGTCCTTTCGTATTCGGGGGCTGCTGAGGGACGGCACGACGTGGAGCGGGCGTCACTCGGAGGCTCACGGATCGGACGCTCGGGTTGACCCCCGACGGTCGGCACAAGCTATAATGCGGCGTGTTGAGGAGGGTCGCATGGAACTGTATCGCGCCGATCTCGCCGCCATGATCGACCATACCGCCCTGGGACCGGAGGTGAGTCGCGATCGGGTGGTGGCGCTTTGCGACGAGGCCAAGATTCACAGCTTCGGCGCCGTCTGTATCAACCCGTGGCTCGTCCCCCTTGCGAATCGATGCCTGAAGGATTCCGGCATCGCCATCGCAACGGTCATCGGGTTTCCCCATGGCGCCAACGCCACCGAGATCAAAGCCGAGGAAGCGGAGCGGGCGCTGTCCGATGGCGCCACGGAGCTGGACATGGTGCTCAACGTCGCGGCACTTCAGGCGGGCGACTACCGCTACGTCGCCGATGAGATCCGTGCCGTCCACGAGGTGCGCAGCAAGAGCCCGAAGGATACGCGGATCAAGGTTATTCTGGAGACCGCGCTGTTGGGCGACGCGGACAAACGCGCCGCCTGCATCGTCGCCAAGTCGGCTGGCGCCGACTTCGTCAAGACCTCCACGGGGTTCGGGCCCGGCGGTGCCACATCGGAGGACGTGGCCCTGATGCGCGAGGCGATCGGCGAGGAAATGGGCATCAAAGCCGCCGGCGGCATCAAGACGTTCGACGATGCCCGCGCGATGGTCGAGGCCGGCGCGACCCGGCTCGGGGCCAGCGCGGGTGCGGATATTCTAGAAGGAGCGCCGACTTGACCGAACTGTCGTCAAGCGCGATCGAGCAACTGACCATCGTGGATCACCCGATCCTCAAGCGGGACCTGACGACGCTGCGCCGCAAGGAGACGCCCTATTACACCTTCCGCCGGGTCCTCAAGGACACGACCGCCATCCTGGCCTATGAGGCCATGCGCGACCTGCCCGTCCAGGAGGTCCCCATCGAGACCCCCCTGGAGCCGACGACGGGATACCGGCTCGTCGACGAGATCGTCGTCGTCCCCATCCTGCGGGCGGGGCTCGGGATGGTCGACGGCTTCACGCGCTACGTGCCGGAGGCCCGCGTCGGCCACGTCGGGCTCTATCGCGACGAGATGTCGTTCTCACCCGTCGACTATTACTCCAACCTTCCGCAGGAGCTGAAGGATGCGCGCGTCTTCGTCGTCGACCCGATGCTGGCGACGGGCCACAGCGCCGCCCACGCGATCGACCACCTCAAGGAGATCGGCGCGCAACGCATCCGCTTCGTCTGCTTCATCGCCACGCCCGAAGGGGTCCAGGTTCTGACCGAGCACCACCCGGAGACGTCGATCGTCACCGCCGCGTTGGACAACGAGCTCGACGAGAACGCCTTCATCCGGCCCGGCCTCGGCGACGCCGGGGATCGCATCTTCGGCACCGATCCGATGTAGAGCCCGTCCACAGCGAGTGACCAGCTTCCATGCCCAACAACTTTGATCATTTACAGTTGATCTCGGTTGACGTCCCGTGATGACAGCCTGCCACATCGGGGTCGCACGCAAGCCGCCCCACGCTCGCCGCATTGCCTCGTCTGCGCTGTCTGTTTCGCGCGAGGGGACCATCCAATCGGATGTGCCCGGACTGTTTCGATTGATGTCGCTAGGCTCGATGCCGGTTGAGCTCGTAGACGGCGATGCCGTACGCGACGGCCACGTTGAGGGATTCTTTTCGCCCATACATGGGCAAATGGACAGTCTGGTCGGCGCGCTTGAGCATCCGCCGCGAGAGCCCGCGCACCTCGTTGCCCAACATTAGCGCCATGGGGAACGTCGGGCGGAACGCCTCGATGGGCTCGCTCGGGCGAGCGACGTTGTTCTCCAACGCGACGATGGTTACCCCTTCGGCCTGCAGGCGTTCGATAAAGCGCCACGTGTGACGGTGCCCTTCCCAGGGGATCCACTCATCAGCCCCGAGGGCGGTTTTGGTGATGCGATCCCGCGGCGGATGGCCCGTGTAGCCCCCGAGGAACACTTTCCGAACCTCGGCCGCATCGGACGTCCGGAAGATGGAACCGACATTCCAGAGGCTGCGGATGTTGTGACAGATGACGTACAAGGGCTCGTCGAACATGGCTCTCCATCGTAGCGCATGACGCGCGAGGTCCGCAGTTTTGCAGTCGGCAACGCCCGGCTCCTATACTGAGCCGCACAAATCATGATCCACCTCGACGGCACGTCCCTCACGATCGAGCAGGCCGTCCGTGTGACCGGCCAAGCCGAACCGACCGCTCCCACCGAGGACGCACGCGAGCGGGTCGAGCGCTGCGCGGCGTTTGTGGAGCGGATCGTCCGTGAGGGGCGCCGCGTCTATGGGATCAACACGGGGCTCGGCCGGCTGAGCACCGAGGCCATCCCCCGCGATCAACTCCCCCAGCTCCAACACAACCTGCTGCACAGCCATGCCTGCGGCGTCGGAGAGGAGCTGTCTGCGGACGTCGCCCGCGCCGCGTTGCTGTTCCGGCTCAATACTCTGCTGAAGGGACATTCCGGCGTTCGCCCAATTGTCGTGGATCGGTTGACGACGCTGTTGAACGAGGGCGTCGCGCCCGTCATTCCGCGCCAGGGATCGCTGGGCTCCAGCGGCGACCTCGCGCCCTTGGCGCATGTGGCGCTTCTGCTGATCGGCGAAGGCGAGGCCGTTGTCCGTGATCGACGCCATCATGGCGCCGAGCTGCTCCATGAGTTGAACCTTGAGCCGTTGTCACTGGCGCCGAAGGAGGGGCTCGCGCTCATCAACGGCACGCAAGTCTCGCTGGCCATGGCGTTCACCGCCTACCGGATCGGCCAGCGGCTGTGGGACCACGCGCTCTTGATCGCCGGGATGGCGCTGGAAGCGGCCGGGGCCCGTTCCGATCCCTTGGATCCACGGCTCCACGCGCACCACGAGGGCCAGCGCCTCGTCGCCGAGCGCCTCCGCGAGATCACCTCGGGCAGTCGGCTGCTCGACGCCTCGGCGGACGTGCAGGATCCCTATTCGCTGCGCTGTCTGCCGCAAATCCTGGGAGCGTGCGGGGAGTCGCTCCGCCACGTCAAGGCCGCCCTGGAGCGCGAGATGAACGCCGTCACCGACAACCCGCTGCTCTTTCCCGAAACCGACGAGATTTGCTCGGGCGGGAATTTTCACGGGGCATCGCTGGCGCTGGCGTCGGAGTCGCTCGGGGTGGCGCTCGCCGAGCTGGGCAACGCCGCGGAGCGTCGCACGAACCTCGTGCTCAACCACGCGGATTTTCCGCCGTTCTTGGCGCAACAGCCGGGGCTGGAGTCGGGGCTGATGATCGCCCAATACACGTCCGCATCCCTGGTGGCGGAAAACAAGGTGCTGGTGCACCCGGCGGCCGTCGACTCGATCCCGACCTCGGGCGGCAAGGAGGACCACAACAGCCTCGCCAGCGTCGCCGCCTGGAAAGCCCACCAAATGGCCCAGAACGCGGAATGGATGGCCGCGATCGAGCTGTTGACCGTCGTGGGGGCCCTCGACAACCGCGATCGGGGGGCCATGTCCCGTCACGTCGGCCGCCTGTACGATCGCGTCCGCGAGCGGATCGCGCCGTCCGCGGACGATCGGCCCCTCCACGAGGCCATTCGGACGGGCCGAGCCATGATTCGCGAGGGAGCGCTCCTGCATGGACACGCTTAAGTCCGGATTCGTCGGCGTCCTTGGGCGCACCAACGTGGGCAAGTCGAGCTTCATCAACGCGATGTTGGGCAAGAAACGCCTCATCGTCTCGGACAAGCATCAGTCGACGCGCAATCGCATCCGCTGCATCTACGACGAAGCCGACGCCCAGGTCGTCTTCATCGACACCCCGGGACTGCACAAGCCCGTGGACAAGCTGAGCAACTACCTCCTCAAGCAGGCGTTCGGCGCCATGGCCGATCTCGACCTGGTGCTCTACGTGGTCGAGCCCTGGGTCGAGATCCCCGACTACGACCGCGAGATGATCCAGCGGATGCGCAAGCTCGACGCCCCGGAGTTTTTGCTGATCAACAAGAGCGACACGGCCAAGGGCAACGCCGTGGCGCAGACCATTGAACAATACGGCGACTTGGATCTGTTCAGCGAGATCGTGCCCATCTCATGCGCCGACGGCACCAACCTGACCCGCACCGTCGAACTGACCAAGGCCTACTTGCCCGAAGGCCCCCGCTATTTCCCCGAAGGGACCGACACGGACCGAGACGAATCCTTCGTGATCGCCGAGTTCGTCCGCGAGGCGATCTATCGCCACACGCGTCAGGAAGTGCCCTATTCCACGTACGTCGATATCGTCGCGATGAGCGAGCGCGAGGACGAGTCGATGCTGGAGATCTACGCCACGATCTTCGTGGCCCGGCGCTCGCAGAAGGGCATCCTGATCGGCGATCGCGGCGCCATGATCAAGCGGATCGGACAAGAGGCCCGCCAATTGATCGAAACGCTGATCGGCACGCACGTGTATCTGGACCTGCGCGTCAAGGTTGCGGACAAGTGGAACAAGGACGAAGCCCACATTGCTCGGTCGCTCGACGCGTCCCCATCTTGACATGACAAGGCAATTGCGTTCATGGTAAGCAGGCCAAGCCGAAGGCAGGGTGGCGGGCGAATGGAAGCGACAATGGATGATCTCAAGCCCCTGTTGCAACCGATCGTCGACCAAGCGGCGCGGCTGCTCGATATCACGGATGCCGGGCTTTACGTCTACGACGCCGAGCGGCACGCGCTGCAATTGGTCGTTGACCACTCCGACGTATACCGCGACGACATTACCGGCTTGGAGCTGGCGGTCGGCGAAGGGCTCGCGGGTCAAGCTGTCGAGTCTGGAAAGACGGCAGCCACGCCGGACTATCAGTCGATTGAGCGCCGGCCGGAGATCTATCGAGACATGCCCTGGCAGTCTGCCATGAGCGTTCCGCTGACCGCCGACGGCGAGATGCTCGGCGCCCTGAGCGTGGCGGATCCCTCTGGGAACCGGATGTTCACCGAGCGGGACGAGGAGCTCGTCCAGGTCTTTGCCGAACAGGCGGCGTTGACGCTGTCGCACGCCCAGAAGCTGACGCAGGAGCAGCGCTGGAGTCGGGCTCTCCATCGGCTGAACGAGCTCAGTCAGCAGTGGCTCCAGTCTCACACGGATCGGGATGCGCTTTTGGAGAACGTATTGGACGCGGGAGTGGAACTGCTCGCCTGCTACGGCGGAGGGCTGTATCTCTACGACGCCGAGCGAGGGGAGTTGGAGCTGACGGTTCTCCGACAGCACCGCGCCGAGACCTCGCGACAGGGGCTGCGAATCCAGCTTGGTGAGGGCGTGGCCGGACGGGCCGCCGAGACGGGCCAACCCGAAGCCGTGTCGGATTACGAACGGTGGCATCGAAGGTCGTCGCAATGGGTCGGCTACGAGATCCGGTCGGTGATCGGCGTGCCCCTGTACGCCGGGGATCGGTTGATCGGCGCGATGAGCATCTACGATCGGGAGCCGCACGATTTCGACGCGGACGACGTCAAGATCGCCGAAGTCCTGGGCGAGCAGGCTGCCATCGCCATCCAGCGAGCCAGCATGGCCGACTTGAACCGTCGGCTCCAGGAGATCGCCGCACAGATGCTGCGGACGACGGAACAATCGGGGCTCGACGACGTCCTGGAGAGCGTGACGCAGGCTCTGGTCGACTACTCGCCCTTCCGCGTGGCCGCGACCTCCGTCTTCGCCCAGACGACGCCGCTCGATCATCCCGAACCTCCGGACGTCTGGAACGTCCATGTCGTCGGCCTGTCCCCGGATCAAGAAGCCGAATTGCGTCGCCATACCGAACGGGGCGAAGTCATCGCCAACCGCCAGATCCTCGAACGGGGACAAGTCGTGGGCCAGGGCTATTACGTGTCGCCACAGGCCCTGCCCGAAGCGGCCTCGGCCGGGGTGCCTGTCGGCGATGCGCCCGATGCGGACGCAGCCGGATCGACGTGGGGCCCGTACGACACGTTCGTCTATTTCGTCATGCTGGGTGGGCGAGCCATTGGCCGCATCACGCTGAGCGATCCCGTCCACGGCCTCATTCCGTCCCGTGCCGAACTGGAGCCGGTGGAGAGCTTCGTCAAGACGGCCGCGGTCGCCGTGCAGCAGGCCCGCTATCAAACCCGCCTCCGGGTGCTGTATCGCATCACGCGAGAGCTGGGGGCCAAGGCCTCAACCGCCGGGCTCTACGACGACTTGCTCGGGCTGACCCAAGAGCTCATTCGCTACGACTACGCGGCCATCTTGCGACTTGAGCCGGAGGGGTTGGCGTTGAAGGCCCAGGCCGGACACGTGTCATGTCCGTATTCGGTCGGCACGAGCATTCCGATCCAGGAGGGCGTCACGGGTTGGGTGGCTCGGCACGGCAGCTCACAACTCCTGGCGGATGTCAACGAGGACGATCGTTTCATCCAAGGGTCTGTCCAGATGGGGTCGGAACTGGCTGTGCCCATCCAGACGGGCGATGTCATCCTCGGCGTGCTCAACCTCGAGAGTCGGCGAACTCAGGCATTTGACGAGGAGGATCGCGAGCTATTGGAGACCCTGGCCGATCAATTGGCCGTGGCGATCAGCAACCTGGAGCGTCGCGAACGACTGCAGGCGTTTCAAACCCGGCTGCACAGCATCTATGGCCTCACAGAACGCCTCTCGCGGATTGAGGATCTCGACGATCTCTATGCGCAAGCCGTGGGCCTCATCCACGACAACTTTCGCTACGACTATGTCGTGCTGTTGACGCTGGAGGGCGACCGGCTTGTGCCCCGCGGCCTCCGCTCCAAGCTCCCCGAAGCCGAGCTGATCGACGAGAACTTCCGCCAGCTCGCCCCGGATCGGGGCCTCACGGGTTGGGCCGCTCGCCATCGTCAAGCCGTGCTGGTCAACGACATCGCTCATTCCGAGCACTATATCCCCGGACATCCGGACATCCAGGCCGAGCTGGCCGTGCCGATCGTGGAGTCGGGTCAGGTTCTTGGCGTGCTCAACATCGAAAGCACGCAAACAGACGCGTTTTCCCGGGACGATCGACAGCTCTTGGAGGCGCTGGCGCGCCAGCTCGGCGTCGCCATGCGCAGCCTCCAACGCCGCACCCGCGTGGAGGAGCTCAACGACTTCCTGCGCGAGTTGAACGAGATCGAAGGCGTCAACGCGCTCCTGGAACGCGTGCTGAAGCGCGTCATCTCGCTCTTGCAGCCGAAGGCCGAGGGCGGCAGCGTCATGTTCTACGACGAAAGCAGCGACCAGTTCGTCTTCCGCGCCATGGTTGGCCGGGACATCGAGCAGCTCCGCGACATCACCTTCCGACCGAGCGAATTGGATGCGCTGCTCAACGCCGATGGTCCCACGTTCCTGACGGCGTCGGATCAACGGACGCATCCGGCGACCGAGCAGTTCCGGGCCGAAGGGGCCACGCTCCCAGCGTCGACGCTCTCGCTGCCGATTCGGGAGCGCGAATCGGGGCAGGCCATCGCCATTTTGCACGTCAACAACTTCCACGAGGAAGGGATTTTCGACGATTCGGACGCCGACGTGCTGCTCCAGCTGTCCGAGGAGATCACCGCGGCGCTCTTGCGCGCCCGCGACCGGGAGCAACTCCGCGAGCTGGCCACCCGCGACGCGCTGACGGGGGCGTACAATCGGCACTACCTGAACGAGTTTCTGCAACACGAGCGCGAGCGCTCGGAGCGCTATGCCCATCCCTTGTCGTTGGTGATGGTCGACATCAACGGCTTCTACGAGGTCAACGATCGCTACGGCCACGCCGAAGGCGATCGCGTCCTGCGCGAGCTGGCCCAGCTGTTGATCCACAACGTTCGGCTCCCCGATCGGGTCGTCCGCTACGGCGGCGACGAGTTCGTCATCGTCATGCCCGAAACCCAGGAGGACGATGCCCGTGAGGCCATGGCACGGATCGAGCAGCTCGTTGATGCATGGGATCCCGGCCTCGAGGAGGTGACGATCGGCTTCAGCTTCGGTATCGCCAGCTGGACGCCGGACAGCCTCAAGCAGCCGGAGGAGATCTTGAACGAGGCGGACGCGTTCATGTACCGTCGGCGGTCGGGCGTTCAGCAACGTCGGGCGCACAAACGCGAGATCTCGCAAGCCCAAGCATACGATGATTCCGACAACTTCACCGGCCCAGCCTAACCGCGACGGTTGCCATGGGCGTTGAGATCCGCCCGCTCCAGACGCTTGAGGACTTACACGCCTGCGAGGCCCTGCAACAGCGAATCTGGGGCTTCAACGATCGCAGCGTCGTGCCGCACCACCTGCTGCGGACGTCGATCGACAACGGCGGTTTGCTCCTCGGCGCCCTCGATGGCGACGACGCCGTCGGCTTCGTCTTCAGCTTCCCCGGCTACGATGATGTCGCCGACCGTTGGAAACACTGCTCGCTCATGTGCGGGGTCCTGCCCGAGCGCCAGTATGAGGGCCTCGGCTTCCGCCTCAAGCAGGCCCAATGCGACGCCGTTCGGGCACAAGGCCTGGAGCTGATCACCTGGACGTTCGACCCGCTGCAGAGCCTGAACGCTTATTTCAACCTGGGCAAGTTGGGCGCGATCGCCCGCCGCTACGAGCGCAACATCTACGGCGACATCCGCGACCATATCAATCAAGGGCTCAAAACGGATCGGTTCACGGCCGAGTGGTGGCTTGGGAGCCCGCGCGTCACGACGAGCTTGGAACGCCCGTCTGCCCCCACGATGGATCCGCCCGCCGAAGGCCAGTGCGTCAATCGCGTGGAATGGACGGACCCCGGGTATCCGGCCAACGCGGAGATCGTGCTCGATCTCGACGACGATCCTCTCTGGGTTGAGATCCCCTCGGCCGTCAACGCCATCAAACGGGACGATCTGGCGCTGGCCCAGCGCTGGCGCTCCGAGACCCGTGAGATGTTCGAGTACGCGTTCCAACGGGGCTTCATCGCGGAGTCATGCGTGACCACCGCACTCCATGGCCGACCCCGGAGCTGGTATCGCTTGACCCGAACGTCGCCGGAAGCACTGCTGGATCGCCCGCGCAGCTGACAGGCGTTTGTTCCCGTTCCGACCCCATCGCCTACAATGAAGCCACTGTGAGAATCGAGCGCGTCGAACTGCGCCATATCGAGATGCCGCTCGTCAGTCCCTTCGAGACGAGCTTTGGCCGGGAACTGAATCGCCAAGCGATCCTGACGAGCGTCGAGTCCGAAGGAGCGATCGGATGGGGCGAGTGCGTGGCGAGTGCGTCGCCGGGCTATTCCTACGAGACCGTCCAAACGGCCTGGCACGTGCTGCGTGACTTCCTCGTTCCCCAGCTCCTGAGCCATCCCTTGGACCAGCCCTCGGACGGCCCTGACCGCTGGGCGGCCGTGCGCGGCCATCCGATGGCGAAGGCCAGCCTGGAAGCGGCCGTCTGGGACGCCTACGCCCGGCTTCACGGCGTGTCGCTCAAGGAAACACTTGGCGGCGAGGCGAGCCGAATTCCGAGCGGCATCAGCCTCGGCATTCAGCCGTCGGTGGACGCGCTGCTTGATCGGATTGACGAGGCAATCCAGGCCAACTATCGCCGTGTTAAGCTGAAGATCAAGCCGGGGTGGGACGTTGAGATGCTGGAGCGCGTCCGACAGCGCTTTCCGGAACTCGATCTGATGGTCGATGCCAATGCCGCCTATGCCTCGACCGATCAACAACGGCTCCGGGCGCTCGATGCGTTCGGCCTCATGATGATCGAGCAGCCCTACGCCGAGGACGACCTCGTGGAGCACAGCCGACTCCAGGACGTCGTGTCCACGCCGATCTGCCTTGACGAAAGCTTGTCGAGCCCCCACGGCGTTCAGCAGGCGCTCGAGTTGGACAGCTGCCGGATCGTCAACGTCAAGCCGGGGCGGGTCGGGGGGCTCACGAACGCGCGCCGCATCCACGACCTTTGCCACGAGCGAGGCGTTCCCGTCTGGTGCGGCGGCATGCTCGAGACGGGCATCGGGCGGGCGCACAACGTCGCGCTGGCATCGCTGCCCGGCTTCACGTTGCCGCATGACCTCTCCGCCAGCGAGCGCTATTATGATCGGGATGTGATTGAGCCGCCGTTCGAGCTGAACGCCGATGGCACGTTGAGCGTTCCGGAAGGACCCGGCATCGGCGTTGAAGTCCAACGGGATCGGATCGACGAGGCGACGCGGGAGCGAGCCGTCTTCCAACCATGAGCCGCGTCCAGAAGACCGTCGGCACTGTCCTCCGCGTGGTCGACTACAGCGACACTGACCAGATCGTGTCGGTTTTGACCCCGGATCGCGGGAAACTCTCGTTCATGGCGAAGGGCGCGCGGAAGTCGACCAAGCGGTTCGGCGGGGCGCTCGACCTGCTGACTCGGAGCGAGTTCGTCTACTACGATCGCTCGGGGCTGAAGGCGCTCAACCAGGCGACGCTCGTCGATGCCCATACGGCGCTACAGTCCGACTATGACCGGCTGACGACGGCGCTGCGCTGCGCCCGCACGGTCCATCGTCTGCTCGAGGAGGACCAAGAGGCCCTGGACGTCTTTGAGCTCTTTGAACGCCTCTTGGCAGCCCTGGCCGATGAGGCCAATACCGAGGCCTTGCCCGTCTACGAGCTGGCCTTCAAGCTGAAGCTCATGCTGCGCCTCGGCTGGGCACCCATCCTCGACGTCTGTGCAAGCTGCGGTGCCGAACCGAAGACGCGCCGGTTTTCCATGGCAATGGGCGGCGTGCTCTGCGAGGCCTGCCATAGCGGAGACGACGCCAACGACATTTCCCTCTCAGCTGGCGCGGCGCGCAGCCTTCACATGGCGCTCAAGCTCCCCTTCAACAAGCTCTCACGCCTGAAGCTTCCCAAGGGCGTCGTCGACACGGGCACGCGGCTCGTCGACGGCTTCATTGCGCATCACTTGCGGCCGCTGGCGACGCAGCGTCCCAAGGGGGCCCAGCGCCGCTAGCGTTGGGTCGGAGCCAGCTGACGTCGCAGCGCCTGGCGGAGATGCGCTAAGTGGATTGGCGATGGAGATTGGAATTCCGGAAAGAGCGGAAGCTGGCGCGACTGTGCGTCGGAGAGGTTGCCCACGCCGACGCCGAGCAGCCGGAAGCCCTGTGAGCGTTGCTCAACTCGGTGCTGGAACAGCAGTCGAGCGGCCTCGCCGATCACGTCGACGTCGTCGATCGGCTCGCCCAGCGTGACGCTGCGCGTGATCGTCGTGAAGTCGGCGTAGCGCGCCTTGATCTGGACCGTGCGTGCACGGCGGCCTTCCGCGTGGAGATCAGCCGCCACCTCCTCGGCCAGCTCGTCGAGGGCCCTCAACAGATCGTCAGTTTCACGGCGATCCTCGGCGAAGGTCGTCTCGCGGCTGAGCTGCTTCGGGTCATGGTCCGGATTGACGGGCCGCTCGTCGATGCCGCGGGCCCGCTGATAGAGCTCGCCGCCCCACTTGCCGAACGCCTCGGTCAGCCGTGGGAGGGACAGCTCGCGCAGCGCGGCGACCGTCGTCACGCCCATGTCGCCAAGCTTGGCTTGCGTGGCCGTGCCCACCCCGGAGAGCTCGCCCACGGCCATCGGCCCGAGAAAGCGATCGACATCCTCGGGACGGACGACGACGAAGCCATCGGGTTTGGCATGGTCGGACGCCAGCTTGGCCACGCTCTTGTTCGGCGCGATCCCGACCGAACAGGTCAGTTGCGTCTCATCGCGGATGCGTCGTTTCAGATCACGGCCGAGCCGTTCCGCCCCCACAAAATCGGACACCGCAGGCGTGAGGTCGAGATAGGCCTCATCCAGCGAGAGCGGTTCGACCCAGGGCGTGTAGGATCGCATGGCGTCGCGCAGTCGATGGGAGATCTCCCGGTAATGGCCCATGCGCCCGCGGATGATTTGCGCATGCGGACAGAGTTTCACGGCCCGAGCCGTGGGCATGGCGCTGCGGATGCCATATTGGCGGGCCTCGTACGATGCCGCCGCCACGACGCCCCGATCGGCGGGCTGCCCGCCGACGATGACGGGCTGGCCGCGAAGATCGGGACGATCGCGCTGCTCCACGGACGCGTAGAAGGCGTCCATGTCAACGTGCAAGACGATGCGATCCATCGACGCCATTGTAGCGATGCCGTCACGGACGCACTCGACACGCGCTCAGTGCCGGGCAGACGAACGTCCTTTGGCCGATGGACGACGGCGAGCTACGATCGAGCAATGACTTTCCCACTGGACGTCGACACACCCCGTCTTCGACGGACGTTGACGTGGCCACAGGGCATTGACGACACGGCCACGGCGCTCGGGGAGCGCACGGTCAACCTGCTTGGGGTGCCCGTCCATGCCGTCTCCCACGCGGGGGCCCTCCAGCAGATCGAGCGCTGGATCGCCGCCCCCGATCGCCCGCGTCTGGTCATGACGCCGGACTCGACCGCGTTGATGCAAGCCCGATCCACGCATGGCTTGCGGCGGGCCTATGAGCGTGCCGATCTCGTCACGGCCGACGGCACCGGCCTCGTGTGGGCCTCGCGCCAACTCGGTTGTCCCCTTCCCGAGCGCGTGACGGGCATCGACCTGCTTTCCGTGCTGTGTGAGCGCTCCGCCGCCAAGCAGCGTCGCGTCTATCTCTTGGGCGGACGTCCGGGCGTGGCCCTGGAAGCGGCCCAACGCCTCCACCGACGCCATCCCGGCCTGTCGATCGTGGGAACCCACCACGGCTATTTCGCAGACGACGAGTCCGAGCGCATTGTGGGCGAGATCAACGGCCTCGAGCCGGATTTGCTCCTGGTGGGTATGGGGGTGCCTCGCCAGGAGATCTGGATGAGCCGTCACGGCCATCGACTGGCCACGCCCGTGGCGATGGGCGTGGGCGGAAGCTTGGACGTGTTGGCCGGGCGGGTCCGTCGCGCGCCGGTTGCTTGGCAGAGCCTCGGCCTGGAATGGCTCTGGCGCGCTGTCCAAGAGCCACACCGGGTCTGTCGAGCGCGACTCATTCCGCAGTTCATGGCCCGAATTCTGTGCGAGCGGGCGCGACTTGCTGTCGATTGATGCCGGGACATCTCCAATGGAGGTTGGTCCCGCGTCAGAGATTCAAAGATGGGTGGCGGACATTGAGGGCGAGGCGGCGTCCGTCGGTTCAAGAACGTCCAACAAGCTGAGCTGGACGGTCGTTTCGCCGTTCCACGTATCTCGACTCAGCTTGAAGACGACGTCGATCCGGGCCTGCTCGACGTTGGCCACATAGGGCCCGTAAGTGAAGCCGATCGCGTCCAGCTCCTGTGAGCCCACGTCCAGTTTCAGCTTCAGGTGCTTGCCGCCCGAACCCACGGCCCGCGCTCCCACGATCGCCACGTCACGCAACAAGAACCGCGGGGATCGGTTGCCCATTCCGAACGGCCCGAGCCGGTGCATCTCGTCGTAGAGATCCAACGATATTTCGTCGCCCCCGAGTTCCGCGTCGATCCGCTGGACGGGGTTGGCCAAGTCCGCCAGGGCCTCGCGGGCGTACTCGCCGAATGCGTCTTGGAACTCGGGAATGCGGTCCGGCTGGATGGAGAAGCCCGCGGCCATGTGGTGGCCGCCGAAGCGCTCGAACAGCTCGGCATGCTCGGTCAGAGCCTCGATCATGTTGAACTCGCGGATGCTGCGGCATGAGGCCCGCGCGACGTCGTCGCCCTCGGAGATGAGGATCGTCGGCAGGTGATAGGCCTCCACGAGGTCGGAGGCCACGAGGCCGATAACGCCCGGATTCCAGTCCTCGCCCGCCAGGACGATCGAGCGGTCCTGTTCGAGGTCGACGTGGGATTCGAGCAGCGATTCGGTCTGGTCCCGCAGCGCCTCCTGGGCCTTGCGCCGATCCCGGTTGTAGTCGATCAGAACCTCGGCGAGGTAGTCCGCCCGTTCGGGGTCCTCGGTGGTCAACAACAGAAACGCGACGCGCGGGTCGCCGACGCGATTGGCGGCGTTCAGTTTCGGAATGACGATGTAGCTCAGCTGACCGGCAGTCAGGGATGTCATATCCAGGTCGAGCTTGTCGATCAACACGCGGAGTCCGAGCGTGCCGCCCCCTTCGGCCAACAGATTGAGCCCGCTTTGGACGAGGGCGCGATTCTCCACGCACGTGCCGCGGACCAGCGGGACCAGATCGCCGACCGTGCCGAGCATGGCCAAGTCGAGATACGGGCGGACCGCGTCGCGGCCATGGCCCCGGTTCTCGAACAGCGCCGACACGGTCTGGAAGATGACGCCCACGGCCGCCAAGTGGGCATTGGGATAGCGACACTCGGGTTGGCGCGGGTTGACGATGGCCCGTGCCGGTGGCAATGTCTCCGGCGGCTCGTGGTGATCGGTCACGACGGTGTCGATGCCGTGGTCGCGCAGCGTCTGAATCTCCTCGACATCCGAGATCCCGCAGTCGGTCGTGATCAGCAGGTCGAATTCGTTGGCGATCAGGCGTCGAATGACGTCGGGGCGGAGCCCGTGGCCGCGTTGCCGATCGCCGAGCTCCACTCGGACCTCGGTCGCGCCCAGTTGCCGGAGCGCGCGGTAGAGGATCGCGGAGCTCGTCAGCCCGTCGACGTCGAAGTCGCCGTGGATGAAGATGCGCTCATCCCGCTCCAGGGCTTGGTCGAGCCGCTCCAAGGCGTCGTCGATGCCCAGAAAGCCGAACGGCGAGGCGAGCGCGGAGAGGTCGTTGCAGAGGAGCTCATGCGCCTGGCCTTCGTCGCACCGGGAGGCCAACACGCGGGCCAGAGGTCGAGACAGGCCCAATGATTCAGCCAAGTACGCCACCCGATCGTCCGACACCGGCTCGAAGGTCCAGTGGGTGCCCGAACAGACAAGCGATCGGGTGGAGATCGGTCTCATGTCCTCACAGAAAGCAGGTTAAGACAGTGCGTTGAGGCGCCGCATCAGACGGGACTTGATACGGGCCGCCTTGTTGGGGTGAATGACGTTGCGCTGGGCGGCCTTGTCCGCAGCCTTGACGACCTCGGGGATCGCCGCCTGAGCCTCGGACTTGTCCCCAGCGGCTTCGGCCTTTCGGAAGCGCTTCACAGCCCGACGGAGGGTCGTTCGCCGCATATCGTTGCGCTCGCGGCGCTTGGCGTTCTGACGGTCCCGCTTCTTCGCCGACTTCAAATTCGGAATTGCGCATCACCTCGGCATTTGTATTGATTGGAACGACAGCATGTTAGCCCAAGCCACAAAAAGTGTCAACCCCGAAGGGATGGCGCACTTGCGCGATCATCCCTGCTCTGATAGGCTAGACGGATTGCCACCTCGGCAGGAGGGATGATCGCATGAGCTGCGGCGTCCAGCATGCCCCCGAGTCAACCGACCATGAAGCGGACCTCGACGTCCAGAGCGTCGTCGACCGAGCCGTTCGCGCGTACGAAGCCGGGGCCGATCGGACGATCCAGTTTCCGGAGTTGCGCGAGCTCTACGGCAACACCGAGCTGATCGCCACGTTCTCCCACCTCAACCCGAATCTCGCCGTCGATGAGGTCTATGGCAACTACGTGCTCGGCCACGTCGTTCGACGGTTGGGATTGACGAGCGAGCAGGTCATCAACGCGGCCTACGACAACATCCATGCGGGCCACGACGCCCCGAAGGGGCATCGCATCCAGTATGTCATCGTCAACGTCGACGTGCTCGACCCGGAGGAGGTCATCCATCTCCAGGACGGCTTCTTTTACGATCCCGATGCCGTCTACAAGGACGGCCAGAACCGCATCAAAAGCGTCCCCGAACAGAACATCGAGGCGTTCCGGCAACGCTACGACGCGATCGACGAGATCCTACAACGCCACAGCGGCGAGGGCGACACCGCCGAGCGCATTGCGGGCGTCCGTCGCGACTTTCTTGGATTGCTCGAGTTCGACGCCGTCCCGGAACGGCCGTTCTCGCTATCCTTAACGCCGATCCTGGCCGACGTGTTAGAAGCCCTTTCCGAGATGGGCTATCCCTTCTGGGAGATGCCGGTGCCGAGCGGGCGCGACCGCTACGTGGAGAACACCTTCCTCGTTGAGGGCGTCGACGCTCACGGCGAACGTCGATCGGCGCGCCTGGATGGAGACGCTTTCGTCTACCGCGACGGCCAGGACGAGCGGCACGTCCACACGGACGACGTTTTCGACGCTCTCAGGAACTTCCAGGTCGTCCCGACGATGCCGCTCGTCATCCTCGCCACGGTGACCGCGCCCCAGATGCCCCATCTGGGCGGTCGCGACTGGATTGAATACGCCCCGCCGCATGTCGATGCCCAAGCGGAATGGCTCGGGATCGACGAGACAAGCGAGACGCTGATCTTGACCACCGAGGGGCATCGCCCCTTAGTGACGTTCCGCTACAACCAGGAGTTCACCGGCTTCCCAGCGGTCTATCTGACCTACGGCCCGGAGATGATCCGGCGTGCCCTGGAAGAGGGATTCCAGGAGCGCGTGGAGTTCAAGCGCACCGTGTACTGACCCTCGACCGAGCCACGGCCTCCGACGGGCAACGCTCCACGGCAAGCTGGGCGGATGTTGCGGAGCCGGCCGTGGATCCCGGGATTGCTACGTCGTTTGCCGCTCGATTTCGAAGCCCCGCTCACGGGCCAGCTCGATCAGCCGCTGGGGCAGCGTGAACGGACCGACGTTCTCGTCAACCGCACGGAGCTCTTGCACGTCGCGGGCACCGAGCTCCTTGAGCCGATCCAACACGGACTGGACCAAGCGCTCGGGAGCCGAGGCGCCCGACGTGACGCCGACGGTCTCCACGCCCTCCAGCCAATCGGGGTCAATTTCGGAGGCCCAGTCGATGCGTTGCGCCGGCGCGCCGTACTGCTCGGCCACCTCGCGCAGCCGGTTCGTGTTCGAGCTTTCCGAGGAGCCGACAACCAGGACAAAGTCCGACGCCTCGGCGAGGTCCTTGACGGCGGCCTGTCGGTTGTCGGTCGCGTAGCAGATCGTGGAGTTCTTCGTCGGCGGCTCCTTCAGCTGGGGGAAGCGACGCTTGAGCACGTCGCGGACGTTGCGGACGTCGTCGACCGACAGCGTCGTTTGCGTCACGCAGGCCACATGGTCCGGATCGTCGACGCGGAGCGCTTCCGCCTCCTCGACGGTCTCGATGAGATGGGCATCGCCGTGGTCGATGTTTCCCAGGATGCCGCGAGGTTCCGGGTGATCATGGTGGCCGAGGACGATCACCGTGTAGCCCTTCTTCGCGAATCGCCCCGCCCAATTGTGGACGTTCGTCACGAGCTTGCACGTGGCGTCGATGACGTCGATGTTGCGTTCATGGGCCTTGTCGTAGTCCGACGGCGGCGAACCGTGTGCGGAAAAGACGGCCACACTGCCTTCCGGGATCTCCTCGATCTCCTCCACGAAGATCACGCCGCGCTGCTCAAAGTGCTCGATCACGGAGCGATTGTGGACGATGGCGTGTTTCACGTACAGCGGCGTCCCGCAGAGATCGAGCGCGTGATCAACGATTTCGATCGCGTTCTCCACGCCTCGACAGAAGCCGCGCGGCCGAGCAGTCAGCACCTGAAAGTCAGTCATAGGGACAAGCCTATCAAACTCGGACCATTTAAGTCCATGATCCAGGTCAAGGTTCGTTAGAGCTCGACTTTGTCGACGGTGTCACGCACCAACTCGGCAGCGTTGTCCAACTGCGAGCGCTCGTCGTCGCTCAGTTCCAACTCGATGATCTGCTCGGCGCCGTTCTCGCCCAATACCACGGGCACGCCCAGGAACAGATCGCTGATGCCGTACTCGCCCGTCAGATACGCCGCACTGGGGATGATTCGCTTCTCGTCCTTCAGGATCGACTCGACCATGGCCGCGGCGCCGGCCGAGGGCGCATAGTAAGCGCTGCCCTCGCCCAGCAGGCCGACGATCTCCGTGCCGCCCTTGCGGGTGCGCTCGATCAGCCGATCGATCTGCTCCGGCGTGAGCAGTTGCGTAATCGGGATGCCGGCCACGCTCGCGCAGCTCACCAATGGAACCATGCCCTGATCGCTGTGGCCGCCGATGACGAGGGCATCGACGTCGCGCATCGACAGGCCCGTCTCCATGGCGATAAACGTGCGGAACCGCGTCGAGTCGAGCGCGCCCGACTGGCCGATGACGCGCTCCTTCGGAAACCCGCTCAGCTCGTGGGCCGCGTGGACGATGGCGTCCAGGGGATTCGTCACGACGACGAGGATCGAATCGGGCGAATAGTGGACGACCTGTTCGGTGACGGACTGAATGATGGCGGTGTTCTTGCTGATGAGGTCCTCCCGGGTCATGCCCGGCTGCCGCGGCAGGCCCGCGGTGATGACGACGACGTCGGATTCGGCGGTGTCGGCGTAGTCGCTAGTGCCCGTCAGTCGGGCGTCGAAGCCGACCAACGGCGCGGCTTCGGTCATGTCCAGGGCCCTGCCCTTGGTCGGGTCCTCTTTCTCCGGGATGTCGACCATGACGACGTCGGCCAAGTTGGCCTCTGCAATGCGCTGGGCGGTCGTCGCGCCGACGAACCCCGCGCCGACAACGGTCACTTTACGTCGCACTCGAGTCACGCTCCTCCAGGTTTCAGGGGTGAAGTTGACACATACGCTCACAATGTGCGCATTTAGCGTAATGGACGACGCTGTCGCCCTGCAACCGCTTGCAGCAAGACCTCGAGTCCGCTACACATGCTGGGGCCATGGCCCCCACCAATAGCCAAACCGAGCGCATGCTGGAATCGTTCAGCGACACCCTGAATGAGCAGCTGGACGAGGAAATGGCCGCGTTGGTGCTGTTCGGCAGCGCCACCGGAGCGCACTACACCGAAGGCTTCTCCGACGTCAACGTGCTGATCGTTTTAGATCCGCCTTCGACGAACGCGTTGTTGACGATCCGCTCGGCGCTCGATGACCACCATTCGGCCCCCATTGATCCGCTGATCGTCGCGCGGGATGAACTGGCCCAATTGCCCGAAGCGTTCCCCATCGAGACGGCCGACCTGTCGGCAGCCCGACGTGTGCTGAGCGGGGACGATCCGATTCGAGACCTGCATGTCCGCTCAGATGCCGTTTGTCGCCAACTGACCATGGAACTGCTCGGCAAGACGATGCGGCTGCGCTCGATCTACGCACAGGCCCGCAAGCAAAGCGATCAGCAGCTCCGCACGATGCTGAGCCAGGCCGTCAGTCCCTTCAGCGCCCTCATGCGTGCGCTGCTGTACGTGGGCGACGCGCACTTTGCCGAGTTCGCACCGCCCCGGGAGTTCCTCGAAGTCGTGGCCCAGCTCGAAGACGGTTTCGGCGTGGAGCTGGAAGGGTTCCGGCAAGCCGCGCTCATCCGAGCGGGCACCGAGACCCCCGATGGGACCGAGCTGACCGAGATTTTTGCCACCGTACTCGCGGATGCGCAACGCCTGCAGAGCATCGTCAAGAAGCTCCGGCCGGAGGCGTCATGATCGGCCTGCTGATCTCGGCCCTGCTGGTTGCCCTCGTGGTCTTGATGTATCTCCGACGGCCGGGCGGTTCCGGGTTATTCGGCGGGCGATTGAACGCTCGGACGCGCAAGCGTTCGCGAAGCGCAGGAGGGAGCACGTCCACGAGCATCGGCGGGCCGTTCAGCGCGGCAGCGTTCGGCGGATTCGGCGGCGCTTGCCGTCGATCCCTTACGGATTAGGCGCGATACTCCTTCATGACGCGATCCATCTCGCGCTCCTGCTCCTTGCGCTTGATCTTTTCGCGCTTGTCGTACTTGCGCAGGCCCTTGGCCACCGCCAACTCCACCTTGGCGTAGCCGCGCCGGAAGTAGACCTTGAGCGGAATGAGCGTGTAGCCTTTCTCCTGAGTTTTCCCCACGAGCCGGGCGATCTCTTTCTTGTGCAACAGCAGCTTGCGGGTGCGGCGGGGCTCGTGGTTGAAACGGTTCCCCTCGGTGTAGGGCGCGATGTGGACGTTGTGCAGGTAGACTTCCCCCTCGCGCACGGTGGCGAAGCCGTCCTTGAGCGAACACCGCCCCTGGCGCAGGCTTTTGACCTCGGTGCCGGTCAACACTAAGCCGGCTTCGTAGGTCTCTTCGATTTCAAAGTCGCGGCGCGCAGTTCGGTTGGTGGCAACGGGACGGCCCATCGACATCCACTCCAAGCACTGGCATCCGAATTCGGCGTTCGGCTAGGACCGGCGGAGGGCTCGGGTGGGCGGTGGAGGACTTGAACCTCCGACCTTCTGCACGTCAAGCAGACGCTCTGCCAACTGAGCTAACCGCCCAAAGCCGTGGAGGCGGCGCCCGGAATCGAACCGGGGTATGGGGGCTTTGCAGGCCCCTGCCTTACCACTTGGCGACGCCGCCAGGTGCGGTTAAATTATAGACCGCGCCCCGTGAACTGTCAACGTTTGCGCGATCTATCCGATCTCTTGAATGGGATGGTACGACTGGGCTACGCTTGACCTATCTTAAAGAGGTGATCGTCTCATGCGACGACGATGGCTCGGAATCGGATTGCTCGGAATGCTGGGACTTGGCTTGTTGCTGGCCAACCCGGCCGGCGGCGCGCTCAACGAGGCCAACGCCGCGGCCCAAGACACGTCAAGCCCCGGCGACGTGACGCTCACGGTTTATCAGGACCAGAACCTGGCGCTCATCGCAGACAGGCGCCAAATGACGCTGCGAAAGGGCCTACATAACTACGAAATGGGCGGCCTGAGTTCCAAGATTCTCTCGGATACCGTTGACGTCAACTTGCCCGACGCATCGAAAGGGATCCAGCTCATTGAACAGCGGATGCGCCGCTCGGAGGTCTCGCCCGATCAACTGCTGCGGGACCATATCGGCGATCAGATCGCGGTCTCCACCACCGAAGGCTCTGACACGTATCGCGGGACGCTAATCAGTGCGGATAACGGCATTACCCTCAAGGATGACATGGGCCGTCTGCACGTCATCCGTAATGCATCCCGCATCACGTTTCCGGAAAGCTCGGCTGTGCAGCCGTCGAGCGAGGGCCCCAAGCTCCAGTTGCGGATGCAGAGCCCGTCATCGGGAAAAAAAGCCGTGCAACTCCGATATTTGAGCGAAGGGCTAAACTGGTCCCCCCACTACAGCGCTACGTTGAGCCAGGACCGCAGCCGCTTGACCATCAAGAGTTGGGTCTCGTTGGAGAACAACGCCGGGCTTGACCTGAACGACGTGACGCTGCGCCTGCTGGCCGGCGAGGTGAGTCGCGAGCAGACAGGCAAGGTCCGTGCCATGGCGGAAGACGCCGCCGCTGCGCAGGCCAGTGAGTCAAAGCCGTTTGAGGGGCAATCCGCGTTTGAGTATCAGCTCTACACGCTTGGCCGCCCCGCAGATCTTCCCGCTGGCCAGAGCGTGCGTCAGGCGTTTCTGCCGCCCTTGACGGTCGAACCCACGGTGGACTACATCTACGATGGCCAACGCCAAGACGGCGTCCAGGTCTGGGTGGAGACCGCCAACGACAACGAGGCGGCCAAGGCGTTGCCGGCAGGCTCCGTGCGCATGTATCAGAAGCGTGAGGGCGACGCCATCTTCATCGGCAAGGACCGCATGTCCGCCACGCCCGTCGGCGAGAAGATTCGGCTCTACGCCGGCCAAGCGTTTGATCTCCGCGGGAAGCGGGTCCGAACAAACCGCGAGCAATTGGGCGAGCGCCAAGCCCGCGAGACTTACGAGATCACGCTGGCCAACCAGAAGGCCGAAGCGGTTGAAATCGAGGTTCGCGAGCACATGCGCGGCGACTGGACGATCACGCGCTCCTCGTTGCCGTTCGAGAAGTTGGACGCGCAGACGGCCACGTTCGACGTCACGGTCCCGGCCAAGGGCGAAACGACGTTGTCGTATACCGTCGAGTTCAGCTACTGAGGTCGCTCGATTCGCGGCCGATCCATCGCTCGTATCTGTCGGTATCGCCTCACATGCGCCAGCATTCGTTGAGCGCCGTGATTCGGGCCGTCATCGCATCGTCGTCGTGGGCCGATCCCATAGAGGGTGAGTCTTCGTGTCGTTTGATCCATCGGATCCGTACCACATCGACCTGGACAAGTACGTCAAAGCTGTCGAGCGTGCCCTGCCCCAGTTGCCCGTAGAAAACGGGAAGGTTCGCTTCGAGACGCTCTGGCTGGAAACGGCGCTGCCGGAGGACCTGTTGTTGGAGATCCTCGCCAACCGCGAGTTGGAGCTGCCGCCGAACGTGGAGCAGATCATCTCCCATCGCGGAACCGTCCTGCATGAGCGAAGCGACAACGGCTCGGCGTCGTCCCTTGACGGTCCTGAGGAGAACGGGGTAGACTAACGCCGTCATGGCGAACGTGTGCCCGCGAGACGTTTCACCCCCCGATCGGCGCGAAGCTCTCGGGCCCCTGGCCCGTTGTCAGCCACTCCTTACGGACTTCCGTCGATAACGTTCGCCCACGGGCGACCGTTGTGGAGCGGCGCCCGCCGACGCTCGCAAAACCCGATTCCCGGAGGACCCATCGAGGTGACGCACCGTGGCGCAGTCCTACGACTTCAACCAAATCGAGCAGAAATGGCGCGACTACTGGCGTGAACAGGGATTTTTCCAAACCGACCTCGACGACGCGTCCCGGAAGTTCTACTACCTGAACATGTTCCCGTACCCATCGGGCGAAATGCACGTCGGCCACGGCCGCAATTGGCTCATCGGCGATGCCATCTGTCGCTATCGCCTCATGCAAGGCGAGAACGTCCTCAACCCCATGGGGTACGACGCCTTCGGACTCCCGGCTGAAAACGCCGCCATCGACCGCAACATCCATCCTCGAGACTGGACGTACCGCAACATTGAAAAATTTCGCGAGCAGTTCCGGCAATGGGGCGTGGAGTTCGACTGGGATCGCGAGTTCGCCACCTGTGATCCCGGGTACTACAAGTGGAACCAATGGCTCTTCATTCAGTTCTACCGACACGGCTTGGCCTACCGGAAGGCGGCGCTCGTCAACTGGTGCCCGGGCTGCGAGACGGTGCTCGCCAACGAGCAGGTGGTCGATGGGGAGTGCGAGCGGTGTGACTCCCCCGTCGAGAAGCAGAACTTGACCCAGTGGTTTTTCAAGATCACCGACTACGCCGAAGAGCTCCTCGACGACCTGGACAAGCTGGAGGAGTGGCCCGAGCGGGTCAAGACGATGCAGCGGAACTGGATCGGGCGCAGCGAGGGCGGGCTGATCCGGTTCCCGGTCGACGGTCAGGATCACGAACTGGACGTCTTCAGCACCCGCCCGGACACGATCTACGGCGCGACGTTCATGGTCCTGGCGCCGGAAAATCCGCTCATCCCGGAGCTCACGGCATCGGATCGCGAGGACGCCGTGTCGGAGTACGTCCAGCAGGCGCTGGGCGAGAGCGAGGTCCAGCGCCAACAGGCCGAGCGCCCCAAGACGGGCGTCTTTACCGGCTCCTACGCGATCAATCCCGCCACCGACGAGCGCGTTCCCATCTGGGTGGCGGACTACGTCTTGATGGGCTACGGAACGGGAGCCATTATGGCCGTCCCGGCCCACGATCAGCGCGATCTCGACTTCGCCCGCGCTCACGACCTCAAGGTCGTCCCCGTCGTTCAGCCGGAGGAGAAGTCCCTTGATGGCGAGACCATGAACGAGGCTTACGAAGCGAAAGAAGGCGTCATGGTCAACTCCGGCCCGTTCAACGATCTGCCCGCCGGTCCGGAAACCATCCGACGATTTATCGAGGACTTCGAACAGCGAGAAATCGGCGAACACCAGGTCCACTATCGCCTGCGCGACTGGCTGATCAGCCGGCAGCGCTATTGGGGCACGCCCATTCCGATGGTCCATTGTGACCGTTGTGGCGTCGTGCCCGTGCCCGAGGACGAGCTGCCGGTCGAGCTGCCCGACGTCGAGTTCCTCGGCAAACAGGGATTGGCCGACATCGAAGGGTTCGCCGCCACGACATGCCCTGAGTGCGGCGGTGACGCCCAGCGAGACACGGACACGATGGACACGTTCGTCGACTCATCCTGGTACTTCCTGCGCTTCGTCTCGCCGCACGACGATGACAAAATCTTCGATACGGAGCGCGTCAACCAGTGGCTGCCCGTCGACCAGTACGTCGGCGGCGTGGAACACGCCATTCTCCATCTCTTGTATGCGCGCTTCGTCACCAAAGCCCTGCGCGACATGGGCATGCTCAACTTCGGCGAGCCGTTCAAGCGACTGTTCACACAGGGCATGATCACGCACTTGGCCTATCGCTGTCGCGACTGCGGTTGGGTCCCGCCGCAGGAGCTCCACGAGGCCGAGACGAAATGTCCCTACTGCGGGCGGGCTTTGGCCAGCGAGATCGCCAAGATGAGCAAGTCCAAAAAGAACGTCGTCTCGCCCGACGAGATCATCGACAGCTACGGCGCCGACACCGAGCGGCTCTATACGCTGTTCATGGGCCCGCCGGAGCGCGACATCGAGTGGACCGACGAGGGCGTGCGCGGCGCGTTCCGCTATCTGAATCGACTGTGGACGCTGATCCAGAGCCACCTCGACTTAATCCAAACGGCTCAGGACGAGCCCGTTGACACGGACGAGCTCTCCGAGCGCGATCGCCAGCTCTGGCGGACGGTCAACGAAAAGATCCAGTCGGTGACCGAGGACATCGAAGGGTTCCACTTTAACACGGCCGTCAGCGCGGTCATGGAGTTGACCAACGAGCTCTCCGACTACATCCACCGCAGCCATGACGCCGACGTCGATCCGACGCTCGTCCGTCGGGCCGCCGAGACGCTCGTGCTGCTTGTCTCGCCGATGACGCCGCACATCGCCGAGGAGCTGTGGCGCGCGATTGGACATGGGGAATCCGTGCTGACCCACGGTTGGCCGTGCGTGGACGAGGACGCGCTGGAACGGTCGCAGATGGAGATCGTCGTGCAGGTCAACGGCAGAGTGCGCGAGCACCTGACGGTATCGTCCGACGTCGGCGAGGACCGCGACGAACTGGAAAAGCAAGCCCTTGCTGCCATCGGGGATCGACTGGATGGCCAGAACGTGCGAAAAGTGATCGTCGTGCCCGGAAAGCTCGTCAACGTGGTCGTCAGCTGATCGTCGAAGCCATCAGCATGCCTCCCGGCGCATGACGAGCGGGAGGAATGTCAGTGGGTCGGCGGCGCCCGCTCGTCGGGCTCGCTGCTGCGTGGATACTGGGGGTGGCGCTCGGACACGCCGCTTCGCCCGCTCCCCCCATTCTCTTGGGAGCCGGAACCGTATGTGTCGCTGTGGGAGCGGCATGGTTACGTGCGCAGCGCGCCCATTGGCAGGCGGCAGTCCACGTTCTCGTCATTCTGCTTGGTGCTCTGGCCTACGACGCAGCCCGCCTTCCCACCGAGCGCCTCCATCCACGCCTCGACGACCTGGACCGCGTCCAGGGCGTCGTCGCCAACTTCCCCACGCAGACGCGAGGGCGAACGGAATTCGTGCTCAACAGCGGACGACTGCCGGGCGGCGTCCTCGTCCGATATTGGCACCAAGGCGCCGACCACGTCGTTGATATCGACTACGGCGACCGACTGACCGTCCATACGAGTGCCGAAGTGCCGCCGAGGTTGCCGGGGTTCGACTACCGGAGCTACCTCACAATGCAAAACGTTTGGGGCGTGGCCGGGGCTTGGAACGCCGGCCAGATTGAGGTCATAGACAGCAATAGCGGGCACCCGTTGCTGAGTTGGGCGTATCACGCGCGCCGCGATCTGTTCGCAACCATCGACGCCCACCTAGCCCCATCTCATGGAGCCTCATCCGCTCCGGCCAACCTGCTGAAGGGGCTCTTCTTCGGCGAGCGCACGTACATGAGCGATCGGCTTGAGGGGACCTTCCGCGACGCCGGCGTCATGCACGTGCTTGCCGTGTCTGGGCTCCATCTGGCGATCCTGCTCAGCCTCGGCTGGCTCGCGCTGCGCCGCTTGGGCCGATCCATCACGCAGACGTATCTCATCCTGCTCCCGCTCGTGGTGCTCTACTTGGCGCTTGTCGGCTTCAAGCTGAGCCTGCTGCGCGCGTCGCTCATGTTGGCCTTTGTCGCCCTCGGCTGGGTCATCTCGGAGCGAGGCTGGATCCTGAAGCGCTGGGTCGACTCGCTCCAAGGGCTCAGCGCAGCCGCCCTCGTCATCCTGATCGCTCATCCGCCGACGCTGTTCAACGTCAGCTTCCAGCTCAGCTTTTCCGCAACAGCCGGGATCCTCATCGTCCTAAAGTCGATACTCCCGACATTGTCGTCATGGCGGCAGTCCCTCAGGCACCGCTGGTCCGTCGAGGCAAGCTGGGTCCGACGATGGGCGTTTGCAGGCGGTGAGCGTCTGGCGATGTTGGGGCTTATCACCGTGGCAGCCCAAGTGGCCGTCGCTCCGGTCATCGCATGGCATTTTGACCGCCTCTACGTGGGCGCCTTCCTCGCCAATCTCGCCATCGTGCCGCTTGTGACCATCACGCTCTGGATCGGCGTCGCCTTCCTCGCTCTAGCAATGCTTGGAATGAGCAGTGTGGCCGGTGTGATCAGTGCCGTGCTTGCCCTTTTATTGGGCCTACTGATCAACGTGGCCGCGGGCTTTGCGAGCTTGCCTTGGGCTTACGTCGTCGTGGATCCGATCACGCTGTGGGGCATCGTGGCGTTGGTCCCCATTTTCTTGACCCCATGGAGCCTGGAGTTCGTGCGCGGACGGCTTGGAAATGCTCGTCCGTTCCTCAACGTGGTTGCTCGTCGTCTGCGCCGCTTCCGAGCGACGATCATCACAGTTCGTCAACAGCCATGATTCAACGTTTACAGACCAGCACACAAGTCGATTCAACCGATGGTCGACATGTTGATCCGCTGACAGCAACTGGTTTGACCGGATTTTCGCGGTGATCAGTAAGCCATCAAATCGCGTAATGAGCTCGTGGCGCCCTGCCTATGTCAATCACCATTTGGCGCATATGAGATCATCTTCGCGCGGCCCTGGGCGGCGGCCCCCAATTTGATCCAGCAGCGCTCAAGACATGGGCTGAGCAAGTGCCAATAAACTGAGCATCGGTCGATCGATTGACCTTCAAGCTCGACGCTACGGCCGTTAATGACACATTAGCAGACTACAATAAAGTATTAGCTTCTCTGAATCGCAAGAAGCACCCATGTTCTACTGAGCGGCCCGTAATGGCATTTTGCCGACTCCGCTCATGGTGAGGCCCGGATCCAGTTGGCGTCGACGTGACGGTGTCGTGAGCGGGAACACCCATGGCTGCGTTGCCATTCGACGTGACGGAACGGGGCTCGCGTTCGGGTGTGGTTCATTTTGACAACCGGAAGCATTAACGTTATGATCCCCCAATTGTATGCAGGTGCATATATAAGCGCGGTGTCAGGCTTAAATGTCCTTAAAGCACGCCCTATTGGGATTCCTTAGCTTCGGCCCGGCCACCGGGTACGACCTGAAAAACCGGATGGAGCAATCGGTGCAGTACTTCTGGCACGCGGACCTCAGCCAGATCTATCGCACGCTGGACGCCATGCGTGATGCGGGATGGGTCGACAAGGCGATTGAGCACCAGGAGAGTCGACCGCCGCGCCATGTCTACTCGATTCAAGATGCCGGTCGAGAGGAATTGATCCGCTGGCTCCAAGAGCCGTTGGAGCAGTTGCCAACGGTCCATAACCCGTTTCTGCTCAAGGTGTTCTTTGGGGGAATGCTCGGGGCCGACACGGCGGTTGAACACTTGCGGCGTCACCGGGAGCTTCATCAGGGGCGATTGGCGTTCCTCTACGAGGTTGAGACGACGGTGCCCGAGCAACTTCGCGAGCTCGACTTGAGCGATCACATTCCCTACATCCTGGCGACGTTGCGACTGGGGCGGAAGATGAGCGAGACCTACATTGAGTGGTGCGACGAGACGATCCAGGCGTTGCAGGAGGCCGAACGAAGCTGGCCCGTCCAAGAACAAGGAGAGCGCTAATTATGGCGATGTTGGAAACCCGCGAGCTGAGCAAAGATTATCAAGTCGGCCAGGAGACGATCCACGCGCTGCGCGGCGTCGACTTCCAAGCGCATGCGGGCGAGTTCGTCGTGATCAACGGCCCGTCCGGCAGCGGCAAGTCGACGTTGCTCAACCTGATCGCCTGCATCGATCGGCCGACCTCCGGCGTGGTCTACATTGACAGCCAGCAAACGAACGAGCTGGGCGACTACGAGCTGACCGAGCTGCGCAAGCGGACGATCGGCCTGCTGTTCCAGACGTTCAACTTGATTCCCGTGCTCAACGTCTACGAGAACGTCGAATACCCGTTGCTGTTGCTCGGGACCGAGCGTTCCGAACGCCGCGACCGCGTGATGAGCCTGCTGGAGCAAGTCGGCATCGACGACCTGGCGAAACGCCGCCCCGACGAGATCTCCGGAGGCCAACGCCAGCGCGTGGCAATCGCTCGGGCGCTGGTCGCCGAGCCGAAGCTGGTGCTGGCCGACGAGCCGACCGCCAGCCTCGACTCCCGAACGGGTCATCAGGTCATGGACATCATGACCCGAACCAAGACCGAACACCAGGCGGCGTTCGTTGTCGTCACGCACGACCCCATGGTGAGCCAGTTTGCCGAGCGGGTGGTCCACATCCGCGACGGCCAGTTCATCGAAGGCGAGGGCCAGGACCATGAACCTGCGGCTGCTCATCCCGCTTCGTAACCTCTGGCGCAATCGGCGCCGCACGCTGCTCGGCGTCGCCATCATCGCGCTCGGCACGATGATGAGCTTCGCCGTGCTCGGCTACGTCGACTTCTCCTTGCAGAACATCCGCCAGTCGACCATTGACGAGGAGGGCAACATCCAGATCGCCTCGCCGCTCTACTGGAACGATGAGACCGAGGATTACGAACACCTGATCCAACCCGATGCGCTGCAGACGCTGACGGAGATTCTCGATAAGCACGAGCGCGTCACCGCCTACACGCCCCAATTGTCTGTCTCCGGCCTCGCCTACATCGGGGACGGAACGCGCGTGCTCAACATGAGCGCGACGCGGCCGGGCAACAGCGCTCTGGACGTCAACGACTTGGTGACTCGCGGCGAAGGGCTCGAAGCCGGCGACGGCGGCTCGGTGCTCATCGGCGAAACCCTGGCGGAGAACCTCGGCTTGACACCGGGAGATGCGTTCCAGGTGAACGCGACGACCGTCAGCGGCCAATACAATCTCTCCCCGCTGCGCGTCAAAGGGATCTTCAGCCTCAACAGCGAGCAGGCCGAAACGCAGGTCGCCTACGTCCCGCTGAGCTTTGCGCAACAGCTCTTGGACACCGGGGGCGTGGACAAGCTGATCGTGACGACGCCGACCATCCGAGCGACCGATCCCGTGATGGCCGATCTGCAAAGCGCCATCGACGAGGCCGGCCTCGATCTCAAAGCGCGTCCCTGGTACGAGGTCTCCGACTTCTACGGCCAGATCAGCACGTTCTTCAACGCGCTCTTCGGGTTTATCACGCTGGCGATGTTCGTGCTCGTGTTCTTCATGATTCTCCAGGTGTTGACGCTGTCGTTTTTGGAGCGGACGCGCGAGGTGGGCACGATCCGAGCCATCGGGACCCACCGCAGCCAGGTGCTCAGCATGTTCCTCATGGAAAGCGTCTTTCTCGGGATTTTGGGAAGCATCGCCGGCATCGGACTGGGCTTCGTCGTCGGCGGCGGATTCAATTCGTTGGGCATCGGCTGGACGCCGCCCGGCGCCGTGGAAGCCGTCCCCGTCCGACTGGAGCTGACGCTGGCGAACGCCTGGCTGCCGGCGCTGCTGACGACCGTCGCCACGATCATCTCGTCGTTCTACCCGTCGATCCATTCGGCCCGGGTTCAGATCGTCGAGGCGTTGCGGATCGGCTGAGCGGAGGGTTGTGCTGATCAGCGTTGACGTTCGGTCCATCCAATTGCGGTAACACGGGCCAACGTCACGACAAGGAAACGACGGCAATTTTGCGAGGGTCGATCGAATGTTTGTCAAGATCGCGCTGCGCAACCTGAGTCGGAACTCGCGCCGGACCGCCTTCAGCCTCGGCGTCATCACGCTCGGTGTGGCCATCATGTATCTGGTGTTGGGGTTCACCGGGGAGAGCATCGACTCCACGAAGGAGACCCTGACGAGCACGAGCGGAGCCGTTCAGATCGCCGATGCGGACCTGTTCAACAATACCGCGACCGACTACGACGAGTATCTCATCGATCCCGAGACGCGCTCACAAGTGGAACAGATGCTCGCCGAGGATCCGCGTGTGGTCGCCGCGACGCCGCAGCTCGGCTTCTCCGGGCTGATCGGCAACCAGGAAAGCAGCACCCTGCTGATCGGGACGGGCGTCGTCCCCGGCAACCCGATTCAAGACTATTCCAGCGTCGTCGAGGTCGGGGAACCGCTCTCCAGCTCGGGCGAGGATGACAGCATTCTGATCACCCGCCAGAGCGCTGAAGACCTCGGCGTCGACGTTGGCGACGTGCTCAACATTGCCACCGGCACCGTCAGCGGCTCCTTCGGCGCCACCAGCGTTACGGTTAGCGGTCTGGTCCAGATCAATGCAGGCGGGACAAGCCAGGATGTCGGCTACGTCTCGCTGCACAGCGTGCAGTCGTTGCTGGGCACGGACGGCGTCGAACGGATTCTCGTCAAACTTCGCCAGATCGAACAGGCCGAGGCCTTCGCGCAGGATTTCCAACGGAAGTTGGACGAAGCGGGCATCCCGCTCGACGTGCGCACCTGGAAGGAACTGAACCCGTTCTATGACTCCATCCGCAGCTTCTGGAACGTCTTCAGCGGCTTCACCGGGGTCGGCGTCTTCGTCTTGGTGTTCTTCAGCGTCCTTGAAGTGCTCACGATGTCGTTTTTGGAGCGCACCCGGGAGGTCGGCTCCATCCGTGCGATCGGCACACATCGGGCCCAGGTCTTCCGCATGTTTATCACCGAAGGCGTGGTCATCGGCCTCGTCGGCGGGGTGCTCGGGGTGGCCGCAGGGGTCGGCGCCAGCGCCCTCATCAACGGCGTGGCCCTCACCTGGGAGCCGCCCGGCGCGGTTGAGCCCGTCCCCCTGCAGATCAAGATCGCGCTGTCGGTCACGGTGATTCCGTTCCTGACGGCGGTCGTGTCGACGATGTTGAGCGCGCTCTATCCCTCGTGGACCAACGCGCGCCGGCGGATCGTGGAAGCGCTTTCGCACACGTAGCGAGTCAGGGCGCGGCGTGCCCGATAGCCACAGCGGCCACGCCTGCGTCGGCCACATAGACGATGATCGATCGGTGGAACCCCGCATGGAAGCTAAAGGAGCTCTGATGCCCATGAAGCGAATCACGGCAGTTGCTGCCGTTGGACTGATGGCGATCGGATTGGCGGCGTTGGCCCAAAGCGACGTCTCAAACAAGGAGTTGCTGCAAACGATGGATGACGTTCGGTTCGTCGACAGCGACGAGTACACCATGACGATCGACATTGCCGCCGAACGGCCGGACGAGAGCCGCCAATCGACAGTCAAGCTGTTCTTCAAGACGGTCGACGGCGAAGAGCGCTCCCGCGTGGAGTTTCTCTCGCCGGAGGACATGGTCGGGCAAGTCTATTTGAACGCCAACGACCAGACCTTCTTCTGGGAACCGGGTCTGGCCACGCCGATCAATCTCTCCGGCAATGCCAAGGTCTTCGGCGATGCCACCGTCGTCCAGACCGTCGGCATCGGCCTCGCCGAGGACTATCAGGTCGACACCCGCGAGATGAGCACGCTCGATGACGGCACGGAGGTGTTGGCGGTTGACACGAGCGCCACGAACGACTCCGTCAGCTTTCCGACGGCGCGCGTCTGGGGCGATCCGGAGACGCTGAAGCCGCTCAAAATGCGTGTCTTTGCCATGAGTGGCGCCCCGGTCAACGAGGTGACGTTCGAGGAGTACGCGACACTGGGCAGCGAGGATCAGTACGTCAAGACTCAGGTCATCCAGAGCCTGCTGCAGAGCGCCAATCGGACCCAGCTGACGATTACCGAGATCAATCCGACTGAGCTGTCCGCGGACCTCTTCAACCCGGACAAGCTTGGCAGCAACTAGCGAGGCCCGATGTTGCTGGCACAGCGCCGCTGGCTGACAGCGCTGCTCGGGTTGAGCCTGTTGGCGACGACGTTGATCGCCTCAATCGAAGGCCGGGCGGACATTCGGCATCGCCCTTCCGGCGAACAGCGAGCTGCGATCGAGACGCGAGCTCTCGACGTCCTGGAAACCGTGGCGCTCGACGCCGACGAGAGCGAGCCGACGCGGCTCAACGCCGTCCGGGCGCTCCTGGACTTCGGCGACGCCGACGCCGTGCCGACGCTAACGAGAGTTCTCCTCTCCACCCCCTCTCCGACCGTGCGACGCGCCGTGGCTGACGGGTTGGTCCGTTTCCGCGGGCCTCGCGTCACCGCGGCGCTGCGCACGGCGGCTCGCAACGACGCAATCGCGCGCATCCGTTGGCGCGCGGGATTGACGCTCATTCGTCGAGGCGTCGAGTATCGGGATCTGTTAGAGCAGTTGCTGGCCGAAGACGCGACGCTCACGGCCGCTGCCGTCGATCTTCAACAGGCCGAGGTGGTGGCGCATCTTCCCGCCTCCGCTCGTGCGATCGCGCGAGAGGCGCTGCGCCATCGGCTTGGCGGTCTCGACGCGTTCAACGATGTGGAGCAGGCCGCAATCTTGAAGGCCTTGGGGCAATTGGATGCGGCGAATGCAACATCTCGCATCGTCGACGTCCTGGAAGATCGCTCCGAGGACGCCTTCATCCGCGGGGCGGCAGCGTCGGCGTTGGGACGCCTTGAAAGCGAGAAGGCCGTGCCGTCGTTGCTCCAGGCGCTCAATGCCGGCGAGGTCGGCCTGCAGAGCGCCGTCATCCGAGCGTTGGGACGGATCGGGCCGGCTCGGGCGCAACGCCCTCTGGAACGCCTGTTGGCGTCCTCGGGCGCCGCGGAGGTGCGCGCGGCGGCTGCCCAGGCGTTGAGCGCCTACGGTTCCGACGCGATCCCACAGCTCGATGAAACACTCGACAATGACGGGTCGCTCGACGTGCGCAAAGCGGCGCTCGCTTCCTTGACGGCCATCGGTGGGCCCAAGGCCACGCGGGCCGTGAGCGAGTTTGCTCGCAGCGACTTCCTGCGGACGTGCGATCCCATGGCCTGCGGCTCGCTGGCGTTCGAGACGTTCGAGGCGCTGGTCGAATTAGGCCGATCTCAAGCGGCGATCGACGGATTCCGCGCTGCGCTCGACGGACTTCGCCCGAAGTTGCCGCTACTCTTCGCGTTTATGGGCGATGCGCTCATCGACGTCGCAACCGTCATGCTGGATGCTCAGCCGGACGAGCTGTCACTGTTTATTGACGATGACAACGCCTTTGTCCAAGCGACGGGGCTATTCGCCTGGACCCGCGTGGCGGACGGGGTCGAAGCCCGTGAGGTCTTCGGGAGGTTTGTCGACCCGAATCAGCCGAGGCTCGTGCGACGGGCGGCCATGGAAGGGCTCGTCGCGCACGCGCTGCCGCGCGATCTGCCCGTCTATCTTAAGGGCGTGAGGAGCGACGACGACCTCACGCGCGCGGCGGCCTATGAGGGCTTGGCGCGGATCGGCGGCCTGCGGGCCCTGGAGGCGTTCAAGCAGGGCCTGGCCGCAGAACGGTCATCGGTTCGCATTCAGGCGGCTGGGGCGGCCTTGGGTTGGGCCAACCTGTACGAGGTGCGAGAGAACTTCACAGATCCCGTCTTCTAGAAACGCGGAAGTGCCCTGTGGTTGGCCAGCCCGCCCGGCGGCTGAGGTTAAGCCTCGTGACACTGTCGACACCGCGCGGTGTAGCTCTCCTTGCTGCCGACCAGGATCTGAGACTCGCTCTCGATGATGCGCTGCGAGCGAGTCGCCTCTGCCCCACAGCACGTGCAGATGGCGGTGAGCAGCGTGATGTCGTCGGCCCGGGCCATCAAGTCCGGCATCGGGCCGAATGGCTCGCCACGGTAGTCAAGGTTGAGGCCCGCAATGACCACACGCCGGCCTTCTTCGGCCAAGTCCGTCACCACGGGGATGATCTCGCCATGGAAAAATTGGCCCTCGTCGATGGCGACGACGCGCGCGCCTTCCTTATGGGCAATTGTGCCGATGTCGGTCGGGTTGCTCACGGCATGAGTCGGGACCTCGATGCCGTTGTGCGAGATCAGCGACCCTTCCTTGTAACGGGCGCCGTCGAGCGTGTGGTTGAACGCGGCGACCGGGCACTTGGCGTATTGAGCGCGGTGAATGCGCCGGATCAGTTCCTCGGTCTTGCCGCTGAACATGCAGCCGACGATGATTTCAATGGCGGGTTCGCTCATGCCACGCTATCGTGGCCGATACACGCGTTACGGGTCAAGCACACGTTTCCCCTCTCGAGGACTTGCAGCTCGACTCCCCGAACATCAAGATTGCCATCGCCCATTGAGACCTCGATCGCGCTATCGGCGGAGCTTTCAAGCTGCGCGGACGCCTCAGTGAGGCCGGTAGCTTGCCATGCAGGGACTAATTGGGGCTGGCGTCAAATAGGCTCGGTTGATTTTGCTCGCGGGGCCCCGGATGATCGGAGGCGATCTGGTAGCACTGGCGCTCGGTCACGCGCAGCGCAAACGCGTACGTGCAGCCGCGCCGACGGCAGTAGGCAAACGCCCGGTACGTCCACGGATTCGTGCGAAAATACGGGACGAAATCCAGCCCTCGCTTGTGGCACCAGGGGCAGAGCATGCCCACAGCCCGGGCCTCGTCCTCAACGACCTTGGGATCCTCGTAGCCCCGGGGCCGCGCCGGATCGTATTGGGGGCTGTAGCCGAGGGCCGTCAGAATGACGTCGATCAGATATCTCGGATTGTGAGGAAACTTGGGATGACCGCGGAACCAGCGCGCCACCTCCGGCGGCGTCTCCTTGAGCACTTCCTCCAACGCGGGCGGCACGCGCTTGGAGCGCTTGGGACGTTCCATTTTCATCCATATTAGCGCCATGGCGCGCGAGCAACCGTACTCTGTGCCACAGCCAGAGGACGCATCACGCCCCGATGAATGAGGATTCGAGCGGACTCAAGACCGGGTCATCGCGGAGCCTTGGTGATGCACGTCCAACTGCGGAAAGGGGATCGCGATGCCAGCCTCGTCGAAGCGCTCCTTGAACGTCCGCTGCGTCTCGAAAAAGACGGGCCACAAATCGTCTGTGGACGTCCACGCACGCACCACCAGATCGACGGACGAGTCGGCCAGCTCGCGCACCTCGATGAACGGAGCCGGCTCCTCGAACACGCGCTCGTCTTCGCGCAGGACAGCTTGGACGGTGTCGATGGCGTGACCGATGTCGTCGTCGTAGCTGATGCCAAGGACCCACTCGGCCCGTCGGGTGTCGTGGGCCGTATGGTTGATGATCGCGCTGCCCCAGACTTGGCGATTGGGGATGACGATCTCCTTGTTGTCCGGGGTCGTCATCGACGTGGCCATGAAGTTTAGAGCGTTGACGGTGCCGCTTTGGCCCGCAACGTTCACGTAGTCGCCGACCTGGAAGGGCTGGTTGAGCAGGACCATGAGGCCGGCGGCCAAGTTGCTCAACGACTCCTGGAACGCGAAGCCGATGATGAAGCCGGCCACGGCCAATCCGGCGATCAGCGGCGCGATGTCGATGCCCAGTTGCCCGAGCGCGATCATCGCGACGATCACCCAAAGGCCCTTGCTGAGCGCGCTCGTCAGGAAGTTGGCCAACATTTCGCTCATGCGCTCGGAACGCTCCATCATCTGGCGGACGACACGGAGCGCGGCGCCGATTGCGATGCGGCCGGCCAGCAACACCAACAGAAAGACGACGAGGTTGACCACGAACGCGGTTCCGTGCGTCGCCAACCAGGCTTGGGCCTCGTTCATCCATTCCATGTCCGTCAAAACCTCCCGTGCAATTTGGACAGACCATGATAACGGAGTTGCAACCTTGCACGCGGGGCCTCGCGCCCAGCCGCTTGCGTGCCACGCTGGGCCGAGGGACCATGGTCACATGAACGAATCACCGCACGTTGCTGACCCCATCGTCGTGCTGTTGGCCCATGGCAGTCCCGATCCCGCTTGGCGACGTCCGTTTGTTCGGCTGTGTGAGACTCTCCAGGCCGAGCATGGCGAGGGGCGGGTCCGCTTGGCGTACATGGAGTTCATCGGGCCCACGGTCGAGGAGACCGTCCGGACGCTCATTGACGAGGGCCAACGACAGATCCGCGTGTTGCCGCTGTTCATGGCGGCCGGCGGCCACTTCAAAAACGACATCACCCCCATGGTTGAAGACCTTAATCGACAATATCCCGATGTCGCGATCGAGCTGTTGGCCCCGATCGGCGAACACCCGACGCTGATCGACGCGCTCCGGGAGATCGCCGAAACGTCGCTTCAGTCCTGATTTCAACGGCTCCGTCAGGCAATCGGAAGGCGCCGCTCCCAGCCATCTGTTGACTTTCCTAGACGTGTATGTTATACATAATCAACGCTGGCCGTTCGCAAGTGTTACGAAAGAAACACGATGGTGCATTCGACCCGAACGAACACACATGTGAGCATCGGCAGCTTCCTCAGCGGGGAGCAAGGCCGCCACGGCGATGGGCCCAAGCATGACCGACGCTTGACCCAAGACCTGACTGACTACTTTGCTTGGGTGCGCGTCTTCCCAGATGGCGAACTCGGCCTGGGCGCGCCGCGCAAGGCCTCGAGCCCGGTGCATGACGCCGTCGGCGCGGGCATGCAGGCCTCGGAGATGGTCCTCGACCGGCCCGACGACATCAGCGAAGACACCCGGCGACGCGTCGAGGCGGGCCGCAGCTCGAACCTGCGCGGCTGCATCCTCGAAAAGGATTCGCCGACCTACGGCATGGCGCGCATGAGCGCCGACAACGACCACAATCGTCCCGAGTGCCTCAGCGTCGGGCCATACGGCCAGTCGCTATTGGCAGAGCATCCGAACCTGCCCATCGACGAGGAAGAGCGCCTCAGCGATCCCGCGCTGCGCGAGAACTTTGTCACCCGAGTCTTTGCCTACGACCGTTGGGTGCGGCTGCGCAACGCAGGCGCCGGAGCGAGGGACTTGGTGGATTTCCACACCCGTCACAAGACGCTGGTTCTGGCCCACCAACCTGCGGCGCTCAAACAGCTCGGGCGGCTCGTCGCGCACGCGGGCCAGGGAGAACTGGCATCGACACTGGACGAATACGAGTCGGCCTTCATGCAGGCCCTGGCCAACGTCGCTACCAGAAAGCGCCACGTCAACGCGCTCCAGCACCTGGCCGGGTTCTTGAAGCGCTCACTCGACGGCGACGAGAAGTCGGAGCTGCACGGCGTCATCTCGGACTATGCACGGGGCTGGGTGCCGCTCGTCGCGCCCGTGACGCTGTTGAAACATCATTTGCGGCGACTGGGCCCTCCGTGGGCGAGCGCCCAGCTCTATCTGGAGCCTTATCCGCAGACGTTGCGCCTGCGCAATCAAATTTAGGATCGACCTCCTCCCCACCCCCTGCACACGAGCGGGGGCCTGGCCCGGCCCCCGCTCGACTCCTCTGCGCCGATCGCGCGGAACGGACCGCGATCCCTGCCCCCACAATGGACGAGAGTCCACCGGCGTTGCTACGATGCCGGAGGCATACGTGTCATGGGCTTGGCAATGCCCGCTGCAAGTTTGCGAGCGTTAGGGATGGGCGTCCGTCGATTCCGTGAACATGCGGTCCAAGCCATCGCGGCTGACCAGATCGGGGATATCGACGTCAAGCGCCTGGGCGAGCTTGAGCATGGCGCCGATGGTCAAGTTCTGCTTGCCGTGCTCGACCGCGCTGATGTAGGTGCGGTCCAATCCCGATGCGTCCGCCAGCGCCTGCTGGCTCCAGTCGCGAGCGCGGCGCAGCGCCTTGACGTGTCCGCCGAGCTGGACCAGAACCTGTTCCAGCGACGGCAACTCGGCCTCCAGCCCGACGAGGCGGCGCGCTTCGTGGAGGGCCGTCAGGCATTCGCTGGCGAAGCCGTCTGCGCCGGCGGCCGTCAACTCGTCCCAGTGGGACAGTCCGGCGGGTCCGCCCACCAGGATGGCAGGTCGGGCCTCCAGCGCCTTCAACGCCGCCACGGTCTTGTGAGCCGCGTCGAGATGGGACGACAACGTGATCGACAGCGCGACCAGGTGATGGTCATGGCGCTCCACGAAGTCAACCAGGTTGGACGCCGGCATGTTCGCGCCGAGGAAGTCGACGTCCCAGCCGTCGAAGACGAGGACATCGGCGACCATGCGAGCCCCGATGCTATGTTGGTTTCCTTCCACAGCCGTGACGACGGCGGCGAGGTTGCGGGCCGCCCGGGGCCTGACTTCTCGCCGCAGGCGGGCCATCTGGCCCAGCGCGATCTGCGTCGCCAGGTGCTCGTCGGCGATGCCGTAGTCGCCCTGGCGCCAGAGTTCGCCGATCCGCGCAAGCGCGGGCCCCATCACCTCTTGGTACAGGGTCACGACATGGACGCCGCGATTAATGCCTTCGTCGAGCACAGCATCGGCCGTCCGGGCTTTGCCGTTGAGAAGGGCTTCTTTGTAACGAGCTCGCAGTGAGTCAAGGGGATCGTCGGTTGTCGAATCCATATCAACATTGTGAATATACTTGACAGAATTGTCAAATTATGATATCTATATCCTACGGGCCAATTGATACGGGCAACCTCAAACCCAATCACCTAAGACGGAAAGGAGGACATCGTGAAAGCACTGAATATCGTTGCTCTCTTGCTGATCATCGTTGGTGCGCTGAACTGGGGCCTGGTCGGGCTCTTCGGCTTCGACCTTGTGGCGGCCATCTTCGGCGGCGGCGAGGTCGCGGACCGATCCACGATCAGCTCCATCATCTACATTCTCGTTGCCTTGTCAGGCATCTACGGGCTCTCGTTCTTCGGCAGCTTGACCGAAGAGGGTTGAAGTCCGCAGCGACGACGGTCGCGCTCATCTTGAGCGTGGCCTTCGGCATTCTCGGCCTATGGGCTCCGGACGCGGGGGCCCATAGGCCGCAGTTCTCCGAACCGCCTGCCCACTCGACTCCCGAGACAGCCCTCGAACTGCCGGATAACGACGTGTCACGGGCGATCTACCGCCGTGCGCCGAATGCCGACCCGTTCTGGGTGCGCTTGTCCGGCAACGCGGGAGAGCCGCTGAAGATCCAATTGGGCGTGCCGCGCATCGAACGGCTTGCGGACTTCCGCCCAACGCTTGTGCTGGTCGGCCCCGGGCTGCCCCAGCCCGAAGCGCTGCCCCCGAGCATCGAACTGCCGATCGAGGGCGGCGCGCGCGTCTTTGCCACGGAGGGCGTCGATGATCCGCGCGTGTTCCATGAGGGAATTACGGGAACGGCGTCCTGGGTGATCGCGGAGCGCTCCCCCAAGCTCCCCGAGACGGGAACATATTACATTGCCGTTCACTCGGCAGAATCGGGGCGATACTGGCTCTCAACCGGCACTCGGGAGGCATTTGGGCTTGCTGACGTGGCCAAGCTGCCGGCTTGGACCGAGCGGGTCCGTGCCTTCCACGAGGTCGAGGGCTGGCCCGCATGGATGACGATCACCACCCTCATTGCGGTCTTGCTGGCAATGGGCGGAATCTGGATAGGAGTGCGTTCGCTATGAACATCCTCATCACCGGAGCTACCGGCTTTATCGGATCCCGGCTTTGTGAGGCGCTCGCAGCGGCCGGGGATGCGCCGATCGCGCTGAGCCGTCGGCCCGCCGACGCGCAACAGCGCGTCCCAGCGCTTGCCAACGCGTTTGCATGGTCGCCCATGGAGGAGCCGCCGCCCCAAGAAGCGCTGGAGGGCGTCGACGCCGTCGTCCACCTCGCGGGCGAGAACGTCTCGGGCCGATGGACGGCCGAAAAGAAACGGGCCATTCGCGAGAGCCGCGTGCAGGGCACTCGGCACCTCGTTGAAGCCCTCCAACAGTCGGAATCGAAGCCGGGCGTCCTGGTATCCGCGAGCGCGGTCGGCATCTATGGCGACCGTGGCGACGAGGAGCTGACCGAAGACGCCGAGCCCGGTTCCGACTTTCTCGCCGACGTCTGTGCGGCCTGGGAAGCCGAAGCCCAACGCGCAGCGTCCAACGACGTGCGCGTCGTCAATCCGCGGATCGGGATCGTGCTCGGGCCGAACGGCGGCGCCCTCCAGGCGATGCTCACGCCGTTCAAGCTCGGCGCCGGCGGGCCGCTGGGATCAGGGCAGCAATGGTGGCCCTGGGTCCATCGCGAGGACGTCGTCGGGCTCATCCGGCACGCGATCGAGCACGACGATTTACAGGGGCCCGTCAACGCCACAGCCCCCAGCCCTGCGCGACAGCGGGACTTCGCCAAGGCACTCGGCCGTGTGCTGGGGCGACCCGCGTTGATGCCCGCGCCGGCGTTCGCGCTCAAGCTGCTGCTCGGCGAGTTCTCTCAAGAGCTGCTCGGCAGCCAGCGCGTCCTGCCCGAGCGCGCCCAAGCCGCGGGCTATACGTTCCAGTATCCAGATCTGGAGCCGGCCCTGCAGGCCATTCTGGAAAGCGAGGCTTGAACATGCCGACGCTTGAGGCCGACATTTGGCTGCCCAAGCCACCCGAGGAGATCTTTCCGTTCTTTGCCGACGCGAGCAACCTCGAGGTGCTCACGCCGCCGTGGCTCAACTTCCAAGTGCTGTCGCCCGAGCCGAGCGAGATCGATGAGGGGACGTTCATCCACTACAAGCTCCGCTTCCGTGGGATCCCCTTCCGTTGGGACAGCGAGATCACGGCGTGGGAGCCGCCGCATCGCTTCGTCGACGAGCAACGTCGTGGGCCGTATCGCCAATGGATTCACGAACACGCCTTCGAGCCCCAGGACGGCGGAACGTTGGCCCGCGACGTCGTCCAGTACGCCGTGCCGGGCGGCGCGATCGTCGATCGGCTCGTGGTGCGCCGCGACATCGAGCGCATTTTCCAGTATCGGCGCCGGAAGCTGGACGAGCTCTTTGGCGCTGAGAGCTCAGCCGTCGCTTGAACTGCTGATGTTGGGGGCGTCGCTGATCTGTTGGGCCAACGGTTCGGAATGGAAATGGCCTCGGAAACGACGTCAGGGGGCGCGGGCAAGGTCAATGGTAGTCCGCAGCAAGGACCGTCGGGCCAGCTGGTCGCTCCTCAGGCGTATCGCCCGCCGGCTCCAACGTCACGAGAACGCGACTGACGGTCTCGGGCTTGCGGGTGATGAGCCAACCCTTGTTCTCGGTCAGCTCGTCCGTGCCGAACCGAACGGCTCCGGCGTTGAGGAGCGAGTCGTTGCGCTTGAACCAGACGTGATATTCGGCGTCGGCGGGCGGCCGCGAAATGTCGCCGACCAGCACCAACGCCAACTCCGACTCCGGATGGGAGATGACCGTGCCCCAAGAGCCCGATTCGCCCTCCGAGGTGGCGCTCAGGAACGTGGATGAGGCGTCCTCGTCACTGCGGGAGAGCAGGATCTCAAAGCCGGTCCGCAGCTCGCCCAGTTGTTGATCCAACTGGGTCATGGCGGTCTGCTGTTGGTAAATCAGCCCGCCGAGCACGATCAACAACGCCACGTTGACGCCGGCCACAGCCCAGCGCCAGCGGACGCCGCCCAGGATCGCCTGGAGGCGCTCAAGCCATGACGGGGCGCTTGGAACGTCGGTATGATCGGTATCATGGGCGGCTTCTGCGTCGGCTGGTGCGATCCGCTCCCAGACGCGCGACTTGGCATCAGAGGGCATCTCGATCGGGTCGAGCTCCTCGGCCGCATCCGACATCGCCGCGACCGTCTCCAACGCCTGCTCAAATGCCGCGTGGCAATCCGGACAGTCTGTGAGATGGCCGTCGACGTCGTCTGCCTCATCGGCCGTCAGCGCGCCGAGCGCATGCAGCTCCAGACGATCTCGGACCTCGTCGCAACTCAGTCGGGCCATGGCGCCTCCTCCAGCGCATGCAACCATTCGCGCAGTTTCCGCAAGCCCGAGCGGGCCCGCGTCTTGACCGTCCCGAGGGGAATCTCCAGATGATCGGCGATCTCCTGATGCGTCAGCCCGTCGAAATACGCCAACATCAGCACGCGGCGTTGCTCATCGTTCATCCTGCTCAGGGCATCGTGGAGACGGGCGTGGCGCGCGCTGCATTCGAGCTGTTGATGCGGATTGGCCTCCGGATGGCTTGCCTGCTCCAGGAGGCCGTCCAGCCGTTCGGTCGTGGATGGGTCGACTTGGTGTTGTCGCTGTCGGCGTTGACGACGCTTGCGGTCGACGGCCAGGTTGTGCGCGACGCGCAGGAACCAAGACGCGAAGCCGCCTCGGTTCGGGTCGAAACCGTCCGGCCGTCGCCAGAGCTTGACGAAGGCTTCCTGAACGACGTCCTCGGCGGACGCCCGATCCAGCATCCGAGCGGCGAGCCCGTAGACCCGATCGGCGTATCGCTCATAAAGGGTCTCCAGAGCTGCCTGATCGCCGCGGCGCAGCTCGTCCACCAGCGCGGCATCGTCCGACGATTGGTACCCCATGACACTGCCCGATCCGTCCGTCCGACGCCGATCGGACCTGCGCGAGTTTATCAACTCAATCGATGCCTCGCCGGAGCGCAGCGCCGTCGCATCAGCTTCCTCGGCGTGATCTCGGCGATCAAGCTCCATGACGTCCCTCGACGGCGCATCCTGTGCCTTAGCGTTGCGACAAGCTGCCGGGCTCCATGACCCCCGGCAGCTTGTCGCGTCCGATCGTCTCCACGGTTGGCCGAGCCTTAGCGCTGCGGCTGAATGTGAATCTGGATCGTGTCCTCGACGGACGAGTAGCTGAAGCCGTCGTCAACGTCGCTGACGGGGCGGACGACCTGGCCTTCCGCCTTACCTTGATCGGGGCCATCCTGGATCGGCGCGGAGTCGGGGCCGAAACCGGGTTCCTGGTTGACTTCGGTGCCGGCATCGTAGAGACCGACCAGGGCCGGTCGGACGGTGCCGTTGACGGGCTCCCCCGCCGCGTTGAACAGCCGAATGCCGTCGGCGTGCGGCGAGAGGAACAGGTCATTGGACGGGACGAACATCGAGGCGAAGGAGAGCTTGTCGCCCGGCTCAGCCTCGACCGTGAACTGGAAGCTGCCGCTCGGCGCGATCGGCGGCGCCCCCGGAACTGAGCCCATGGGATCGTTCGGATCCTCGATGGTGTTGCCCGGCGTGTAGGCGCCGAACGCCGAGACGCGGTCGACGTTGCCGAGCGTGGCGACGAGGCCGGGCTGGTTCTGCGGCGTGCCCGTCGGCGGACCCGCCTCGGCGAGGGCCTCAAGCCCGTCGCTGGCGTACGCGCCTTCGGTAAAGATCGGGTTGGACCCGTGATGGACCGCATAGGCACCGGGCGTGATCCAGACGGCGCCACCCGTGGCCGCGTCGGAGGGGAGCTCGTCAAGCGAGCCGACGTTGCGGATCGTGACCTGGAACGTCACGGGGCCGTCACTTCCCATGTCCTGCGCCTGCAGCGCTTGCGGACCGACAAGCCCGACCGCCAGAATCAAAGCGGCGAGCGTGAGTTTGCGAAACATAGCAACATCCCTCCATCGGGTTGAGTCAGTTTGTGGAGTTTTCGAGCTTGGCTCGACCGAACAGCACGCTGAACGCCTTACACCAGACGATCACCCCCTTATATTTCGCCAGATCCACCTCTTCGTCGATCTCGTAGTTTTGCGAGCCGACGTTGCCCTTCAATCGGCCGAGGCCGTGGTAACCCTGGTCGGGATCGCCCTCGGGATCCTCGGTCAACCAGACGTAGAGATCCGGCCCGTTGATGACCTCGAAGTTGTCGTTGAACCGCAAGAGGCGTTGCCCCTCGGTCGTTTTGACGAGCTTGGCCATGCCGGATGCCCGGTGGACGCTGTCGGCGTTCCTCATCTTGCCCTGGCGCAAGACCGTCGGCCCTTGGCCCGATGTCTCGGCGGTGGGCAGGGCCTCGCTCACCTGAACGTCGTAAAGCAAGGGGGAAAGTGTCCAATAGCCAAAGACACCGCCGGTCACAATTAGCGGAATCGCTATCGCCAGCAACAAGCGCCGAACTCGTCGATCCAGGGCATGCCAACGCTCCATGGTAGCCTCCTTGATGGCCAGCGTTCGTTCTCTGCTTGGTCCTACGTTGAGGTGGCCGATTTGGATTTTCGGGGGAAACCAGGTCTGGCCAATCCGAACGGGTGGGGAAGGAGACGCTGACCGCGGAGACGGGGACGGGCGCCGTTCAACATTGCCTGATCACCGCGCAAGCCCAGTCAAGTCAGTTGCTGTCAGCGGGGCCAACGTTGCGACCGTCGGTCGACTCGACTTGGGCGGTGGTCTGTAAGCCCGTGGGCGGGAAGCCCCGGCTTGTGCCTCAACAGCGTGCTTGTTATAAACGGACGCATCAGGGGGCTGTGCGTGACAAAATCAGTATCTCAAGAGCCTAAACGACAAAGCCAACTGAGGAATGAGGACCGCTTCCGCTGGCGCTGGTACGATCGATTAGCCATGTACCTGCCATCGGGGTTGTTGGCGGTGCTCGCGCGCCACTGGAACCACTACCATCGCCACCTCCGTCGCCCCGTCTGGACCCCCTTTGAGCGTTTCCTCATTATCCTTCCCTTCGGATTTTACGTAGCGCTAGGGCTGAGATGGATTCGCCGCAAGCTTACACAGCCGCCAACAACGTCATCGCCCGAGGCGTCGACATCCTGTGAGCTGTGCGAGGGACCTTGTGTACAGGATCTCGTCCTGAACGACGAGTACCCTTATCGCTTCAGCGAGGAGGTTCTGTCACGCTTGAGTTCCCAGTACTTTCGGAGTCACTTCCACGGCCTGGAACGCATCCCCGACAACGGGCCCATCATCATCATGATGAATCATGCGGGAATGGCTTTCCCTTGGGATTTTCTCGTGTTCGCCGGCGAGCTAATGACGCAGCGCGGTCCCGATTACCCGCTCCGCGGCCCCGGCGAGAAGATCTTCACGCGCAATCCGATCATCAATCGGATTCTGCCCGAGCGTTGGCTGGAGACGATCGGCGGCGTGGAGGCAACGTACCGGAACATGGAGAAGATGGTCCGCCATGAGCAGGTCATCATCTACGCGCCCGAGGGCGTGGCCGGCATGGGCAAGGGCTGGAACCAACGATATCAGTTGGAGCCGTTCCACACGAGCTTTTTGCGGTTGGCCGCCAAGCACAATGCCACAATTGTGCCCGGGGTCTGCATCGGCAGCGAGAACCTCCACCCCTGGGCGAGCGACGCGCCGTCGCTGGCCAAGCTGATCGGCTTTCCCTTCTTTCCGCTGTCCCTGATCTCGATCTGGCTGCCCATCTTTCCCTCGATGCTGGTCTACTCGCTGCCGATCCGGATGGACTACTACATTGATGACCCGATCGAGCTGCCGGAGGACGACTACGAGGCCTACACCAAAGCCGACTGGCAGGCGCTTGCGGAGCAGTTCCGGCAGGATATGCAGGCAAGGGTCGACGCACGGCTCGATCCCGAGATTTCCTCCGGCGATGGGACCCGGGCGTCCTAGCGCTCGGGGTCAACCGCGGTGACGTCGCGGACGTCGCTCAAGGGGTCGCCAGTGGGCCGTCTTCAGCCGCGATGCGTTGCCACGTTGTCCAGAAAACGGATCGCACACGAGGTTCCGCGCTCGAAGTTCGCCAGGTCGAACTTCTCGTTGGGCGAGTGGAGGCGGTCATCGGGGAGCCCGAAGCCCATGAGCACCACGGGGATGCCGTACTGGCCCTGCAGCAGGCTGACAACGGGGATGGAGCCTCCCTCCAGCGTAAACACGGGTCGTGCGCCGAAGCTTGATTCGTAGGCCTGAGCGGCCGCTTCCATCACGGGATGATCGCGTTCCACGAGCGCCGGGTCCGCCTTGAAGAAGGCATGGGCACGAACGTGGACGGTCTCAGGCGCCAGCGATTCGACATGACGTTCGAACAGCTCGGCGATCTCATCCGCTTTCTGATGGGCGGCCAACCGCATGCTCACTTTCGCGAGGGCCTCGGCCGGAATGACGGTCTTGGCCCCTTCGCCCGTGAAGCCGCCGCGGATGCCGTGGATCTCCAGCGTTGGGCGCGCGCCGAGCCGCTCGGCGACGCTGTAGTCGGGCTCGCCCCAGATCGCGGGTGCGCCGCTTTCGCTCAGGATGTCCGATTCGTCCACGCCTGCCTCCATGACCTCCGCGCGCTCCGCCTCGCTGAGCTCCCGGACCGCGTCATAGAAGCCGGGGATCGTCACACGGCCCTCGGCGTCGTGTAGCGAGGCCAAGATCTCGACCATCGCCTGCATGGGGTTATGCACCGCTCCGCCATAGCCACCGGAATGGAGGTCGTGGCTCGGTCCCGTCACCTCGATCTCCCCGTAGACCATGCCGCGCAGCCCGTAGACGATCGAGGGCTGATCGGGGCCGCGCATGTGGGAGTCGGAGATGACGCACGCATCGGCCGCAAAGCGATCGTGGTGCGCCTGGAGCGTGGCGGCAAGGTTCTGACTGCCGATCTCCTCTTCGCCCTCGATGCAGAGCTTGACGTTGACGGGCAGCGAGCCTTCGGTTTGCAGATACGCCTCCAGCGCCTTCAGTTGCGCGAAGACTTGGCCCTTGTCGTCGGAACTGCCCCGGGCGTAGAGTTGGCCATCGCGAGTCGTCGGCTCGAACGGCGGCGTCTCCCATTCCTCCAGGGGATCGGGCGGCTGGACGTCGTAGTGGCCGTAGACGAGCACCGTCGGCTTCCCCGCCGCATGGCGCCAATCCGCGTAGACAATCGGGTGGCGCTCCGTCTCGATCAGCTCGACGTTCTCCAAGCCGATGCGGTGCGCGTAGTCGGCGATCCACTTAGCGGCTCGTCGAACGTCGTCGGCGTGGTCGGGAAGCGTGCTGACGCTCGGCACACGGAGGAGCTCCGTCAACTGCTCCAACGACGTC
>JBDGQO010000003.1:178600-198931 GCA_042219045.1 Bipolaricaulia bacterium
CGGTGTCGTGGTCGGCTGGCGATCCGCGACCGGGATCGGGGCTGGCGTTCGTCAACGCGACGCAAGATGACGGGGATCCGTTGGCCACGAGCGACGCCGGGAGTCACGTTTTCACGGTCACCGCCGAGGATCAGGCCGGCAACGTGGCACGGGAGCGCGTCCGCTACTGGGTGGTCTATGACGTCAGGCTCCAGAAGCCCCTGGGTCCGAAGGCGTTCGCCGACGACTCAATTCCGTCCATGACGGTGTCGGTCGGCACGGAGATCCCGTTCCGGTTTGACGTCCGGGATGCCCGGGGAAAGCCGGTGACTGAGACCGCTGGAAACGTGAGCGTCTTGGAAGCCGACACCCATTCGCTGGTCTATCTCGGCGAAACGGGCACGGGCCTGTTCCGTTACGACGCCGAGACCCAACGCCAGGGCTACACGCTGGACACCGATGCGCTGGAGCCAGGTCGTTACCGCGTTCTGATGCAGTTCAACGACGGGCGGACGTTGTTCCGCATGGACTTGACGTTGGAATCGGCCTCCACGTCTTAGCGCCGTCCGCTTGTGCCGTGTGGCGATCGTCGTCTACAATTCGCGCCACGCAACCCTCAACTTGACGAAGGAGGTCGCCCCATGCGCGTTGGCGTTCTGGCCGCGGCGATCGGGCTGCTGGCCACTCTCGCGTTCAATCCGTCGGCATCGGCCCAATTTGTCGACCCGGCGCTGTCGTGGAAGACCATCGAGACGCCCCACTTCCGAGTGACGTTCCATCCCGGCACGGAGGGCATGGCCCACCTGACCGCCCAAGCGGCCGAGGAGGCCTACGATTGGTGGACCGACAAGCTTGGCTATCAGCCCACCGCCAAGACGAACCTCGTGATTGTCGACTATCGAGACGGCCCGGGTGGCTTCGCCAGCCTTCTGCCCAATAAACAGATCGTCAACTTCGCCTCGTTCGCCGGGTTTGCTAGTGGATTTGCCAACTCGGAAGCGACGTCCTGGGAAGAGACCGTGACGTTCCACGAGGTCGGCCACATCGTCGATCGTGACTACGTGAAGGGCATGGGGGCCAACTTCCGTCAGATCTTCGGGCGCTCCATCCAACCAGGATCTACGGAGCCGACGCTGCTGGCCGAGGGCATTCCGACCTACGGGGAATACAAGATCCGGGGGGCGTCGCGGGCCAACGAGCCGCGCGTGGCGATGATGCTGCGCACGATGGTGATGGAGGACAGCTTCCCCGGTTACCAGGAAGCCAGTTTTTATTACGACCGCGACGAGTGGCCCGGGCCAAGCTCGATCTCCCATGACGTCGGTCCGTGGTTCGTGCGGTTCCTCGAGGACAAATACGGGACGGACACCTATGCTCAGATCAAGGAGGCCATGGCCAGCAATCCCTGGTGGACCTACGGAAGCCTCATGTCCGTGTTGCTTCCAGGCGCGAGCATAAGCGGCGACTTCAACGACGTCTTGGAGACGGCGACGGGCCATGCCATGCCGGCGCTCTGGCGCCAGTTCCGCAACTGGCTGTCGGGCAAGTTCGATCCGCAAATCGAGGAAATCCAGTCAGAGGGCATCACGCCAAGCCAACGCCTGACCGACACCGGCTTCAACACCGACAAGGCGACGTGGGGCCCGAACGGCAAGTGGATCTACTACAGCCACAGCGATCCAGATCGAGCTGGCGGCATCCGCCGTGTGCATCCCGACGGCACGGGCGACGAGGCGCTTGTTAGCGGGTCCATCGGGGACATCGCCGTCTCGCCGAGCGGAAAGTCCATCGTGTATGCGAAGCTGGATGTGCATCACAAATTCTATATGCGCTATGACCTGTATCGCTACGATCTGGCCACGGGCAAGGAGATGCGGCTGACGCACGGCGAACGGGCCTTTCAGATCGCGATGGGCCCAGAGGGTGAAGAGCTCATCTACGCGCGCTACAACTGGGGCCAGTCGGCCCCGTCTCTCCATCGGCTCGATCTCAACTCCGGCGAGACGCAGGAGATCCGGACGTTCGACAACGGCACGATCGTCGAGGGATTGGCGTTGTCTCCCAATGGGAAGACGTTGGCGCTGTCGATCTGGAAGCGCGGCGGCTACTCCGACGTCTACACCATGCCTGCCTCCGGCGGCGAGCTGACCGCGCTGACCCAGGACAAAGCGACCGACTACGGCGTGACGTGGGCATCCGAGGGGGATTACGTCCTGTTCAGCTCCGACCGAACGGGCGTCTACAATCTCCATGCGATCCGGCTTGCCGACGGCACGCTCTTCCGAGCGAGCAACGTTTTGACCGGCGCGATTGGCCCCACGGTCGCGCCCGACGGAAGCCAGATCGCGTTTACGGGATACGGCGAGTCGGGCTACGATGTGAGCACCATGGCCTATGCGCCGGAGAGCTGGACCCAAGTCCAGCTCAGCCAAGCCGATATTCCGGAATGGAATGGCTTCCCCGAGACGGACTATCCCGTCCATGACTACAATCCGTGGCCATCGCTCAGCCCCAAGCTCTGGTTTCCCGTCCTGGGCGGATCGCGGCTAGGCGTTTCCACGTTCGGCGCGGACGCGCTCTTGCAGCAGACCTACAACGCCAGTGCCGGCTGGGATCTGAACGCCGGGACGCCGTTTGTCGACATCAGCTACAGCTACTCGGGCGTGCTACCCACGATCTCCCTCGAGGGATCCCTAAGCGGATCAGGCTACAACGCGGGGCTCACCGTCAGTTATCCTCTCGTTAGGCGAACCACCATGAACCAATCCCTATCGGTGGGGTACCAAGTAAGCCAGTCCCGCCGTATGTCACAGACGATCTCCGCCGATTGGTCCATGTCGCACGATTGGGCCTTGGGCCTGGCCGGCCTCTCGACGAGCGCCTCGGTCAACGCCCAGTATAACCTGACTGTCGGTGAGGCCCACTTGGCCAAGGTCGTCGGCCGCGCGAGCGAGACGTGGCAACTGCCGGTGGAAGGCGACCAGCGGCTGTCGCTGCGACTTGCCGGCGGCTGGAGTGACGCGCTGCTGCCCGAACGCGGGTTCCGCATCGGAGGCCCGGACGGGTCATTCCGCGTGCGAGGCTTTCCGCAGGGCGTGGAAGCCGGTCGAGTTGCTGCGGCCGGCAGCCTCGAGTACGATCAACGCCTGCTGGAGATCGAGGAGGGCATTGGCCTGTGGCCGGTCTTTGTCGACGATATCCACGCGAGCGCCTTTGTCGACGCCGCGCAGGTCGGCGATCAGCTCACGCCCTATCGCGAGGACCTCCGGGTCGGCTTCGGCGCCGAGGCCCGCCTGACGCTAAATCTGTTCAGCTACCAAGGGACCCTACCCTTGACCGTAGGCGTTGCCCAAGGAATAGGCCAAACGTCACCCGAAATTTACGTGTCGTTCGACATCGGCGGAGGCGGAAGCGGACTCCATGACCAGCATGGTTCGTCGCTGCGTGATCAAGCTCGGCAGTCGACTCCTCGTTCCGAACGGTAAGCTCGATCTCGACTATCTCCGGTCAATCGCGCAAGGCGTGCGCGCCCTGCGCGAGGCGGACATCGAGACGGTGCTCGTCAGTTCCGGGGCGATCGCCACGGGCGTGGCCGAGCTCGAGCTCAAGGATCGCCCGAGGTCCGTTGCGCGCAAGCAGGGCGCAGCGGCCGTGGGCCAGATCGCGCTCATGCACGCGTATCGGACGGTCTTTGCCGAGAACGGCCTGGAAGGCGCGCAGTTGCTGCTGACCCACGCCGACATCGAGGACCGCAAGCGGTTCCTGAACGCCCGGCACACGTTGGGCTCGCTGCTTGATCTCGGCGTCGTGCCGCTGGTCAACGAGAACGACACGGTCTCCACGACAGAGATCCGGGTCGGCGACAACGACAACCTCGCCGCCATGGTCGCGTCGCTGGGCGAAGCCGATCTGTTGGTGTTGCTGTCGGACATCGACGCGCTCTACACGGCCGACCCCCAGCGTGATCCCACGGCCGAGCGGATCCCCGAGGTCGAGGGAATCACCGAGGAGCTGGAGGCGATGGCCACCGACGCCCGCGACGGGCCCGGCATCGGCGGCATGCGGACGAAGTTGGAGGCCACCAAGCGGGCCGGCGAGATCGGCATTCCCTCGGTCATCGCCCACGGCCGTGAGCCCGAGGTCGTGACCCGCGTGGCCCGTGACGACGAGCGGGTCGGCACGCGCGTGGAGCCGCCCCGGCCTGAGCGACTGCGGCAGCGCAAGCACTGGATCGGCCACCTGCTCAAGCCGCGCGGCGTCATCCACATCGACGCGGGCGCGGCGAGGGCCATTGCCGAATCCGGACGGAGCCTTCTGCCATCGGGAATCGTCGCCGTTGAGGGGACGTTCAACATGGGCGATGCGGTGGAAATCCACGATCCAGACGGCACATCGATCGCGCGCGGGCTGGCCGCCTACGGCGCACGCGAACTGGCCGCGATCCAGGGTTGCCGGACGGACGAAATCGAGACGATCCTCGGCTATACGTATCGGGACGAAGTGGTCCATCGAGATGACCTCGTGACCGTGTCCGCGTCGACCAAGGAGCCCCATCATGAGTGAAATGCAGACGATGGCCGAATGTGCCGCACGCGTCGGCCGCGACTTGATGACGCTGTCGGCGGAGACGAAGAACGAAGCCCTGGAGGCCATGGCGGCTGGCCTGGAGCGCGAGTCGGCCGTCATCCAGGAGGCCAACGCCCAGGACATGGAAGGCGCGCGCGCCACCGGCCATTCGACCGCGCTGCTCGACCGCCTCAAGCTCGACGAGGATCGCATCGCCGGCATGGCGGATGGGTTGCGTCAAGTGGCCCGACTGGCGGACCCAGTGGGGCAGATCGCCGAGCAGTGGTCACGCCCGAACGGGCTACGGGTGCAGCGACATCGCGTGCCGTTGGGCGTGGTGGCCATGATTTACGAGGCGCGCCCGAACGTTACGGCCGACGCGGCGGCGCTGTGCCTCAAGAGCGGAAACGCCGTCATTCTGCGCGGCGGCAGCGAGGCGCTCCACTCCAACAAGGCCATCACGGAGGTCTTGCAGGCGGCCTGTCGCGATGTCGGCCTTCCGCACGACGCCGTTCAGCTTGTGAGCAACACCCACCACGCGCTCGTCGACGAGCTGCTCGATCTCGACGCCCATATCGACCTCGTGATTCCGCGGGGCGGCGCAGGCTTAATCCGAAAGGTCGTGGAACGCTCCCGGATTCCGGTGTTGCGCCATGAGCGGGGCGTCTGTCACCTCTATGTGGACGACGAAGCCGACCTGAGCATGGCCCAAGGGATCGCCCTCAACTCGAAGATCGAGCGACCGTCGGTCTGCAACGCGCTGGAGACGCTGCTGGTCCACGAATCGGTTGCGGATGCCTTCCTGCCGCGGGCGATCCAGCAGTTGAAAAACAACCGCGTCCTCGTTCGTGGCTGCGAAGCCACCCGAGCCGTCGTCGACGACGTTGAGCCCGCCTCTGAAGCCGACTGGGGCACGGAGTATCTCGATCTGGTCCTGTCGGTCAAGGTCGTATCCGATATGCCAACGGCCATGGCGCACATCGCTGAGCATGGGACGAAGCACACCGAGGCGATCGTCACGGAAAACGACATCCGGGCTCAGGCCTTCACGCGGGGCGTGGACGCGTCCGTCGTGCTGCACAACGCCTCGACGCGCTTCAACGACGGCGCCGAACTCGGCTTGGGCGCCGAGATCGGCATCAGCACGAGCAAGCTCCACGCTTATGGGCCGATGGCCCTGAAGGAGCTGACGACGCTCAAGTACGTCGCGCTCGGCGATGGTCAGGTCCGCGGCTGATTGACGTCCAGTCCGTGCTGATGGAAGATGTTGGTCATCAGCTCGATGCGGTCATGTCGGGAGATGCGCACGGCGTAGCAGCAGTCGTCGACCTCGCAGAGATACCAGCGTTCCTTCTGCGGCGCGCGCTCCACGACCGATCGACGCAGGTCCTCCGCCGTGAACAGATCGAGTGACTCGCGGCGGGCGCGGAGGTAGCGGCGCACGGCGTCGGCGAACGGGTGCTGCGTGAGCGGTTGCATGGCCATTCTCATCGCTTGTAGCGCGAATCGTTCCCGACTTCGGGGTCGGCTGCCGCGCCGCAACGTGCGACATGTCTGCTTCCCATTGGACACGACTCCCAAGGCTTCCGGCATGTGCTTGACTGTCCGTGTGCTGGGCACGACGTTGGCCCAAGCATACAGCAACACGGGCTCTCAGAGCCAATCGCGCCGCATGGGCCGGATGTACGCCCCGGCTACGAACCAACCGGGAATGCGCCGCGCCATTCGCTCGCTTGAGGTCACGCGTCGCACCCGCCTATCATGAGGGATCATGCTCCGCCTCGTCGATCGCTATCTCCTCCGCGAGATGCTCTGGCCGTTTCTCGTAACGCTGGTCGGCTTTCTCATCTTCTTCATGCTGCTGGTCATCGGCCAGCTCTCGCAGTACCTTGTGGATCGCGTTGTTCCCGCCGAGACGCTCATTTCGCTCATGCTCTACCGCGTGCCCTATCTCTTTACGTTGGCGCTGCCCATTGCGGTGCTCTTCGCCATCTTCCTCGCGCTCGGCAGGCTGGGCCATGATCGGGAACTGATCGCGCTCCAGTCCGGCGGAATCTCCCTGAGGCGCCTGTTGTTGCCGTTCTTGATGGTGGGTCTCGTTGTCGGCGGGGCCGACTTCGTCATCGGCAACGAAGTCGCCCCGTGGGGCAATCGCCAGTTCCTGCAGGCCTACACGGAGATGTTCCTCGGCTCTTCCTCATCCCCGCAGATCCGCGACAACGCCTTCTTCAAAGGACCCAACGACCGATTCTTCTACGTGAAGCGCCACGACGCGGAGAGCGACGTGCTCCACGACGTGCTCATCTACGACCAGAGCGGCCAGCTGGCGCTAACCCAGGACAACACGTATCCCAAGGTCGTCACCGCGGACCGGGCTCAATGGGACGGCACGGTCTGGCGACTGCAAAGCGGGGTGCTCCACGCCATCGACGAGGAGGGCCGGATCCGCTACACGAGCCGCTTCGAGTCCATGGAGATCCGCGTGGGCGAGGCGGCGCGCCAGCTCGTGCTCGAGCAGCGCACGCCCCAAGAGATGAGCCTGGGCCAGCTGGGCGAGCGCATCAGCGCCTTCCGCAAGACGGGCCGATCGGCGGAGGCGTTGATCGTGCAATACCACGCCAAGATCGCCATTCCGGCCGCCTGTCTCGTCTTTGCGCTCTTCGGGGCGCCGCTGGCGCTCCTGCTCGGCCCGCGCGGACGCGCCTTCGGCGTCATCCTCGGCGTCGGGTTCGTGCTCGTGTATCAAGGCCTCTACTTCTGGACCGCGCAGATATTGGGGACGCGTGGCGATCTGCCACCGAGCTGGGGCGCGTGGATTCCGAACGTCGTCTTCGGCCTCATCGGCTTGGCAATGACGTGGCGGGCCAACCACTTCGGGCGGCTCGACGTGCTCCAGCGGGCCCGCCGCTTTGTCCCCTTTATGTTCGTGGCGATCGTTCTCGGATCGGGCATCTCGGTGGCGCCCGTCCAGGCGCAGCCGAGCTCGCAGACGTCGCCGCTGGAGATCGCGGCTGAGACGATCAGCGTCAGCGATGCAGGACGGCAACTGGAGGCCGTCGGCAACGTGCGCGCCCGCTATGAGACGGGCCGGATCGAGGCCCGCCACCTGAGCGTCGATCGCGGCCAGAGCGCCAGCTGGCAAATAAGGGCCCAGAGTGCCAGCTTTGCCATTGACGAGCTCCAGGGACGAGCCATGCGGATCAACGCCGTCTTTCGGCGCGACGAGGGCGCGCTGAGCCCGCAGCGGCTGCGGCTGGCCCAGTCGGCCTCGATCCAGTTCACGGACGGGCGGCTCTCGGCCCGCACACTGACGCTGAAGCACACCGACGGCCCGAACTGGTCCCTGGATGCCGCCGGCGACGTCCGGCTCGAGCAGAGCAAGCGGAACCAAGTCGCCGAGGCGGAGACGCTCGTCGTCCAGTTGGTGTCCGATCGAGACACGGGCGAGTGGCGCCTCAAGAGCGCCCGAAGCGATCGATTCAGCGGGGCGTCCAATTTCACCAACGATCGCGGCAAGACCCACCGGCTCCGCTTCGCCGGCCGGAACGCCACCATGACGTTCGACGACGCGAACAACGTCGAGTTGATCGACGGCAAAGGGGGCAACTTCACGACGTGTCTGTGCAGCGAGGATATCGAGGACGCGTCGTATTCGGTCCGCGCCGGGCGCATGCTGATCCGCCCCGATGAAGTCCTGGTCGCGTTCAACGTGACGGCACGCGCGTTCGGCGTGCCGATCTTCTGGGCGCCGGTCTATCTATCGCCATTGGGGGACGTCCAGAAGGAATATCCGTTTCTCCCCGAGGTCGGCCGCTCAACCGGGCGCGGCTGGTTCGCCAAGTGGCGGATTCCGTTCTACTTGGACGAACAGACCTTCGGCCACGTGCTGATCGACTACTACACCCGCCACGGCGAGCTCGGCACGGGGATCGATCTGCAGTATCAGCTGTTGCCCGGTTCCGAAGGCGGCTCGCTGCGCTTCTATCGCTTGACGGGTCGGGGAGATGCGATCTCGCTCGACTGGTCGGACCGCTTGATTCTGCCCAACGACAGCAAGCTGGCCCTATCAGCGGGGCTGCGCACCGGACGGCTGGCGCAGAAGGCCGCCAAGCTGGACACGGGAGCGAAATTATCCGGAGACGACAGCGGGTGGAACTGGAGCGTCGCGTTCAAGCGGAACCAGAACCTCGTGGGGCCGAACCCCGATCCCGAGGATCTCGAAAAGCTCGGCTACCGCGTGCTGGAGCGCTTGCCGGAGCTGACGATCTCCAGTCAGGCGGTCGAACTCGACGCTGTCCCGTTGAGCCTCAGCTCCAGCATCAGCTGGGGGCGCTATCAGGAGGTCGACTTCGACGGCACAACCAACAACAGTTCGCGCTTTGACGGGCGTCTGAACGCGGAGCTGAGCACGATCTCCGTGTTGCCCGGGCTCGATCTCCAGTCGAGTTCGGGATACCGCCTGACGCTCTACGAGGCGACGCGGCGCGACGTCTGGCATATTGACTCGCGCCTGGACGCCGAGCCCACGACGAACACCACGATCTCGTTCCGCCATCTCTATCGGACGCTGCGGGGGCAAAGCCCCTTCGAGTTCGACCGCGTCAACGTCTCGCACAAGTTGACGCTCGACGCCAACTGGCACGCCACGGACGCCGTTCGCCTCCAGCTGAATACGGGCTATGACGCCCAGGCGCAGAACTTCGATCCGCTCGAACTGACGGCCAATGCCCGCTGGGGCATAGCGCAGGCAACATTGGGCGCAACGGCCGATCTGAACGCGTTGTCCCTCAACAAGATCACGTGGCAAGGCCGGCTGAAGGGCGACGGGTGGAGCGCCAATCTGGACGGCGGCTACAACCTGGCGTCGCGACGGTTCGACGATCTGATTGCGAAGGTGGACCTTGGGCCGCGGTGGCGTGCTGGGCTCCGGTTCGACCCGAACACGCTCTCGCTGGAGCGGGTCAACGCGCGGTCGTCGTGGGAGCTCGGCGATTGGGAGCTCCAGGCGGGCAGCGAGTACGATCTGACCAGGGGGCGGTTGTCCGCGTTGCAGTTCGGGATCGTGCGCAAGTTCTGCAAGGACTGTTGGCAAGTGGGCCTGTATGGCAATCGCCAGCGGCTGTGGGTGGAGGCCCAGATCAACGCGTTCCCCACGGCTCGGATCTCGTACTCGCCGACGGACCAGTCCCTGGCGTTCGGCGAGGACGAGCGTTGATGGGCCCTCCGCGGGCGAGCTACCATGCGCGCTGCAAGAACGGACCCGACAACGCCCAAACCGAAGGAGGATTTGCCATGGCGCGCAAGATCGGCGGTTACCTGCGACCGGCCGCCGCGGCTCAGTACCTCGGCATTCCCGTCCAGGAAGTCGAGCAGATGATCGAAAGCGAGGAGCTGCCGCGGATGAAGATCAACGGCGAGTGGCGCGTGCCCGTGGATCAGCTGGAGGCGTGGCTCGACGAGGAGGTCTCCGAGGCCGAGCTGAAGACCCTCGCCCAGCACATCGAGGACGTGGACGAGAGCGACGTGGAAGAGATCGTGCAGGAAGAGTGTCAGGACGAGGCCTCGTCCTCCAAGGGCAACGACTGAAGACGAGCAGGGGCCGCCCGTCCGAGGTGCCGGTACGCGTGCTCGGTGGCGACGCGCCCCTGCGGCTTCCGTTGCAGGAAGCCCTTTTTCAGCAGGAACGGCTCGTAGACCTCCGAGACGGTGTCGGTCTCCTCGCTGAGCGCGGCGGCCAGGGTGTCCAATCCGACCGGCCCGCCGGCGAACTTGTCGATGATCGTGCTCAGGATGAGGCGATCCAGCTCATCCAGCCCGACGTCGTCGACGCCGAGCATCTCCAGTGCCCGATGGGCGATCGCGGCGTCGATGCGCCCGCCGCTTTCCACGTCGGCGTAGTCGCGCACCCGCTTGAGCAGGCGATGCGCGACGCGCGGCGTGCCGCGGGCCCGCTGGGCGATCGCCTGAGCGCCGTCGTCGGTGATGTCGACGTCCAGAATGGCCGCGCCGCGGCGGGCGATCTCGCCCAGTTCCAACTCGTCGTAGAAGTCGAGCCGCAGCACCACCTCGAACCGATCCCGCAGCGGCGAGGTTAACAGGCCCGTCCGGGTCGTGGCGCCGATGAGCGTGAACGGCGGCACGTCCAGGCGCAGCGACTGCGCGCTCGGCCCCTCGCCGATGACGATGTCGATCTTGAAATCCTCCATGGCCGGATAGAGGATCTCCTCAACGGCCCGGCGCATGCGGTGGATTTCGTCGATGAACAGCACGTCGCCCGCCTGGAGCCCCGTGATGATCGCGGCCAGGTCCCCGGGCCGTTCGATGACGGGGCCTGAGGTCTGCTTGATGCCGACGCCGAGTTCCTCCGCGACGATCTGCGCCAGGGACGTCTTGCCCAGGCCCGGCGGCCCGTGGAGCAGAATGTGGTCCAGAACCTCGTCCCGGCGATCGGCGGCGCGGATCGCCAGCTTCAGTTGATCCTTGAGCGACGCCTGGCCGACGAACTCGTCCAGCGAGTGGGGGCGCAACGTCCGGACGGCGCGGTCTTCGTCGCGTTCCTCGCCGCGCGTAATGGGATCCCGAACCATGAACGCATTCTAGCGGAGAGCGCGCCAGACCCTCAACAGAGGGGAGTATCCCGACCGTCGTCGGTCGCCTAGCTGAACGTGGGCCTCGCCATGGAGAGACACGGGCGCTAACCCGGTCGCACTCGCCGGCGCGGTGGGGTACACTGGCCCGAACCATGCTGGATGACATCGCGCAAGTGTTCAAGGAATACGACCGATTCGGCATCGTCGCTCACCTCGGCCCCGAGGCCGATGCCATTGGGGCGTTGCTGGGTGTGCACCACATCCTGCAGCAACTGGGAAAGACGACCTTTCCCGTGCTCCGCGACGACGTCCCCAGCGAGCTCCACTTTCTCCCCGACGCCACGCTGATCGCCGGAACCGAGACCGCCCCCCACGACGAGATCGACGCCTGGATCGTGGTCGACTGCGGGCAACTGAACCGGGTCGGGCACGACCTGGAGGACGCGATCCGGGAGCATCCGCTCGTGGTCAACGTCGATCATCACGCCGACAACCCCTGCTTCGGCGACGTCAACTGGATCGAGGCCCGGGCGTCGACGACGATGCTCGTCTACGAGTTGGCCCAGCATCTCGGCGTTGACATCACCGCGGACTTGGCGACGTGTCTGTACAGCGGCATCATCGCCGACACCGACTCGTTCCGCAATGACAACGTCACCTCGGATGTGCTCCGGACCGCCTCGGAGCTGGTTGTACACGGGGCTCGAGTGCGCGAGGTGAACATCAACCTCTACGAACGACGCACCCCTGCTGCCATGCGAATTCTGGGCTACACGCTTGCCCACGCGCGGATCGACGTCGAGCATCGCCTCATCTGGTATGCGCTGTCTCAAGACGAGTTCCGCACCACCGGCGCTTCAGTCAACGACACCGAGCGCGTCGTCGAGGAGCTGCGGGCCACGGACGGCGTGGACGTCGCGGTCCTGTTGAAGGAAATGGAGAACGGTCGCGTCAAGGTCAGCCTGCGCTCCAAAAACGGCGTCGACGTCAGTCAGGTCGCCCGCGAGTTCGACGGGGGCGGCCACCCCAAGGCGGCAGGGTGCCTCATCGACAGCGGCCTCGAGGAGGCCGAGGCCCAACTGCTGGGCGCGGTCCGGCACGCGCTCGACCAACATGGCGGCTGAGATGGCATCCGAAGGCTCCGTCCCGCCGACAGCCGTCAGCATCGGCACGTTCGACGGCGTCCATCTCGGGCACCAGACGCTCTTGAACCGCACTCACGAACACGCGCAATCCCGCGGCCTCACCAGCGTCGCCCTGACGTTTCGGCGTCCCCCGCAGAACGAGTTGGGGCATCCGAAGCCGCTGCTGCTGCCGCCAAAGGAAAAACTGGCCGTGCTGGGTGAGTTCGTCGATCGGGTCGGCGTGTTGGACTTCCAACGGATCCGGCACCTTGAGCCGGAGGCGTTCGTCGATCAGATTCTTCACGAAACCTACCGCGCTCGCGTTATCGTGACCGGATCCGACTTCCGGTTCGGGCGCGATCGGCAAGGGGACGTCGATGCCCTCCGCTCGCTCGGCGACGCCTACGGCATGACCGTGGAGGTCGTCGAGCCCGTCGATGCCGGCGGTCGCTCCATCAGCAGCACGGCCATTCGTCAATTGTTGCAGGAGGGACGCATTCGAGATGCCGCGGCCCTGCTCGGCCGAAGCCCTCGGCTTGTTGGTGAGGTCGTCACCGGCGCCGGCGAGGGGGCCAAACTCGGCTTCCCCACGGCGAACTTGCACATCGACCCGGAAGTGCTCATCCCCGCCGACGGCATCTACGCCGCGTGGGCCAACCTCAATGGCGAACGCCAACCCAGCGCGCTCTACATCGGCCGTCGGCCGACCTACAACGCCCAGGAGCGCTCCGTGGAGGCCCACCTGCTGACGCCGCCCGCGCGATCGCTACGGCAATGCGTCCTCAAGGTCGACGTGGTCGAGCGCGTCCGTCCGGACGAGCGCTTCGCCTCCCTCGAGGCGCTTAAGGCACAGATGGCCACCGACGTCGCGGAGATCCGCGATATCCTCGCCGCCGACTAAGCGTCGATTGCTCGGGATCGATTCGAGGGATTGCCAGATTGTCAGTTCAGCCCAAGCGCCCGATTGAGCCGACGCTTGTCGAAGCCGACGATCATCGTGCCGTCGACCTCAATAACGGGGACACCCGTCTGACCCGTCTTGTCGATCAGGCGTTGCGCGCTCTGAAGGTCTCGGGAGATGTCCACCTCGCGGTAGTCGACGCCGTGCTCGCTCAAGTATCGCTTGGCTGAATGGCAATGCGTGCAGCTGGGAGAGGTGTAAATTGTGACCTGGGCCATGTTTGCTTCATCACTCCTTGATCGTCAATGGAGGAGTGAGCTTAGCAATCCGTCTGGCGAAGCGTCAAGCGGAGTGCGCAACGGTTGCAGCACAAGGGGATTTCGCCTAAAATTTGATGGCATTGTGGACAACGGCTATCCGGATTGGCGATCGGCCAGTCCGGCTATCCATTTCGTCGTGGAAATGCGCATCATGCGAACGTTGGGACTGGAAACAGCGAGCGATATGGGTAGCGCGGGCATCGTCAATGGCGACGGATCGGAGGTGCTGAGCGAGATCGCGTTCACGGCACGGGCCGATCATGGCGCCAAGTTGACCCCAAGCGTGAATGCTGCGCTGGATCTGGCGAATCTGGCACAAACGGACATCGAGCTGATCGCCATCTCGCGTGGCCCGGGATCGTTTACGGGGCTGCGCATCGGCCTGGCGTTCGCCAAGGGATTGGCCCGCGCGCTGGACGTCCCGTTGGTGGGCGTGCCGACGTCGGAGACGTACGCCCATCGCGCGCAATTCTGGCCGGGACCCGTCTGGGTGCTCATCCCCGACCGGCGTGACTCGGTCTATTGCGCCGGGTATGATCAGGGACAGCCCGTCCAGTCGCCGACGGTCTGCCAGGTGGCGGACGTGCCCGCTGGGCGCGCCTCCGCTAACGATTCGCGGCCCACGCTGCTCATGGGCCCGGGTGCGGACGTCCATCGCGACGCGCTTCAGCGCACGCTGCCGAACGCCGAAGTCGCCGGTGCCACACTAGCACGGCCCAGCGGCACGACGGTCGCCCGGTTGGGGCACAAACGCTACGCTCACGATCGGACGGATGAGCTTTATCCGCTGGAGCCGCTCTACGCCCAAGGGCCGCCCGTGACGACGGACCGTCGTTCAAACCGGGCGGCGGCCCAAGACCACGACTGAACGCTTACACCAGGGAGGGCGCCGAATGAACGTGCTCGTCTGCGTCAAGCGCGTGCCCGATACCGGCGCGCGCTTCGAACTGACCGACGACGAACGGGACATCGACACGCGCAATCTGGAGTTTACCGTCAGCCCGCACGAGGAGTGCGCCGTCGAGGAGGCGATCCGCATCGCCGAGGCCCATGACGGCGAATCGACGGCGCTGACCCTCGGCCCCGAGGACGCCAGTGAGCAACTGCGCGAGTCACTCGCCAAGGGCGTCGATCGCGCCGTGCTTCTCGAGACCGATGACCCGGACGCCTGGGATCCCGCGGGCACGGCCCAAGCCATCAGCGAGGCCATTCAGGCCCAGATCGAGGCGAACGGGCCGTTTGACGCGGTGCTGTTCGGCAACGAGGCTGCCGACACGGGCGACTTCCAGGTCGGGATCCGCGTGGCCGAGGCACTGGGGCTCCCGTGCGTGGCCGGTGTGAAACAACTGGAACTGACCGACGGGTCGGCGCGAGCCCTGCGCGAGACCAGCGGCGGCTGGGACGCCTTCGACGTGGGGCTGCCGGCTGTCTTCACCGTGCGCGAAGGGATCAACGTGCCACGGCACCCGTCGCTGCGCGGGATCATGACGGCGAAAAAGAAGGAGATCGAGCGGGTCCAGCCCGAGGGACCGTCGCCGGGGCTGCGACTCAAGCGGCTCCGCAAGCCCGAGGAGCGCAGCGGCTCCGTCGAGGTTCTCGGTGAGGGGGCCGAGGCCGCGCCCCGCGTGGCCGAGATCCTGAATGAACTGGGGGTGACCTCCGGATGATCCTCGTCTTGGCGGACCACGACGAGGGCGAGCTCGTGGACGCAACCCTGCAGACCCTGGCGTTGGCTCGCTCGGCGGCCGACATGCTCGACACGAACGTTGAAGCGGTCGCCGTAGGCGCCGACGCCTCCTCCATCGCCGACGAGCTCGGGCAACACGGGGCCGGTCGCATCCACGCTGTCCCCGAGGAGACGACCTACGCCCCGGGCGTCTGGGCCGCAAGCGTCGTCCACGTCGCGGGCTCATCCCACGTCGACGCGATCATGGCGCCGGGGACGGACCGAGGATCGGAGGTTATGGCTCGCGTCGCCGCTCGGCTGCAACGCCCCTTGGCTGCCCAATGTGTCGGGATTGAGCTCATCGACGACGGCGTCTGGCATGTGACGCGTCAGCGCTGGGGCGGTAGCCTGCTGGAAGAGGCTGAGCTCGACGGCGGGCCGGCCCTGCTGACGGTCGCGCCGCACGAGCTGGCAACGTCCGAACAGCCCGTCTCGGACGTCCAAGTTGAGGAGTTCCAGCCGGCAATTCCGGAGGACGACCGGGCCGTCCGACTGACCGAGCACATCGACTCGGAGGCCGAAGGCGTCCCCTTGGCCGATGCCCGAGTCGTGGTTGGCGGCGGTCGCGGCGTCGGCGGCGAAGCGGGGTTCGAGCAACTGGAGCAATTGGCAGAGCTCGTGGGCGGCGCCGTGGGCGGCTCGCGCGTGGCGACCAACAACGGCTGGCGCGACCACGACGATCAGATCGGCCAGACGGGGAACCGAATCGCCCCGGACCTCTACATCGCCTGCGGGATCAGCGGCGCGATCCAGCACATGGTCGGCTGTTCCGGCGCAAAGCGGATTCTGGCGATCAACACGGACCGGGATGCCCCGATCGTGGAGCGGGCGGATTATGCCGTCATCGGCGATCTCCACGACGTCATTCCCGCGGTCATTGACGAACTCAAGCAAGGGAACGGGAAAGGGTGAACTGACATGGCAGCAGCCTGTGAAATCTGCGGGCGTGGCTCGGACTTCGGGCAGAGCGTCAGCTTCGCGGGCAACCGCAATAAGCGACGCCGCCGAGCCAACTTGCAAGACATCAAGGCCTACCAAGACGGCCGCCGCGTCCAGATGACGGTGTGCACGCGCTGTCTCAAGGCCGGCAAGGTCGCCAAAGCGGCTTGACGCCGAAACAATTCAAGGCTCGCTGATGAGGCTCGAGCGTCCCAGCGCTCGGGACGAACCCGACGCTGCGACGTTCGAGCCCATTCGCGGCTTCCTAATCCAGGGGAGGAATGGTCGTTTTGACCAAATATGCTTGCTCGCCCGTCCGTGGGATATGGATCGCGGTCGTCGGCCTTGGGCTCGCCGCTGTCCTCGTCACCGCCGCTCCCTCGTCCGGAACAGCTCCGTTGGATAACAACCCCGACGAAAAAGAGACATATCGGGCAACGACGGATCTCGATCCAGGTGAGATTCGAACCGAAGACGACGATAGCGGCGTGGGCTTCGACGCCCTCGACTTCGGCATTCCGGGCGGCGGCACCGTGTTCGCTTGGACGGACTTGGACGGCGACGGACGCGAATCGGAACTCGTCGTCAGCGATCCCACCCTGTCTGCCGACGACGTCCGGCAGGCCGATGCCGACGGCGACAACGATCCCGAGGTCGTGTGGGTCGGGACCGAAGGCGGCGACATCGACGGGGATGGCGACGTGATTCCCGCAGAGGCCGGATCCATTGTCGCGACGCTCGACGTCGACGGCGACGGCACCACCGAAATCATTGTCGAGGACACGTCGCGCGTCCTGGGCGAGTATCACGCCGACAGCTTCGGCATCAGCGGCACTGGCAATGATCCGCGAGAAGTCCTTTGGGTCGGCATTTTGGCCGATAACGGCCGCGGTCGTGCGGCGTCCGTCAAGGGATTCGGCGACGTCAATGACGACGGGGAAAGCGAAGTGGAGCTGGAAGATATCCGAACCAGCACTTCGGCCCGATTTGATCAGTTCATCGACATTGACGGGGACGAGGACGCCGACATCGTGGTCCGAATCCCGGACGCCTAAGCTTGGAAGCGCCCGTCGAGAGGGTCGCGTGAAAGGCGGCCCTCTCAGCTATCGGAAACCGAGCAGCCGACCTGGTTGACCTCCGGGCCGCTTCCGATGAAGGCTTGAACGAAGTCCCGGATCCGTTCCTCGTCATACGAGGAAAGCTTGTCGATGCGGGTCCAAGCCGTTAAAGCAATGGACGATTCGAGGCCCTTGTAAGGGGCCAACACGAGCCGACATTGCCCCTCGTCCTGCCGCAACGACCGAACCAGCTTGCGCAGCTTCGCTTGCGCGTCCTCACTCAACGCAGGCTTGTACTGGATCATGACGCCGCCGCCCGCGATGTTACGCAGCTGGACCTCGTCCTGAATCGGTTGGCCATGAATGCCCCAGTCCGCCGGAATGACGTAGTGGGGCCCGGACGTCGGCGGCGTGGTCGCATAGGCAGCATGATCCTCACCGGGCTCAATGATCGATGCTCCCTGGTTGGGCGTCTCCTTGCCGGGCCGATGATCGCCGGTCTCGGCTGACGTGACCTCTTCGATGCGACGCTTGACTTGCTTTGGGCGGAAATTCGGATAGTTCTCACGTAGGTCTAGAAGGGTTTGATAGCTCTTCGTGTATTGACCCGTCTGTGCATAGAGCTGGGCCTGCTGCCACATGGCCCGTTGCCCCGCTTCGGATAACGGCTTGCCCGGCCCGACGACGCGCTGTTCGGCCTTGATGATCCATTCATAGGCCTGAATGCGTTCGGACGGCGTCGACGCCGCGTCAAGGGCTTTCCGGAACTCGGCCAACGCTTGGCTCGGTTTGGCGCGACCGAGATGGACTCGACCGATGCCCAATCGCGCTTGCACGGACGGCGACTGATGATCCAGCACGGCCCGGAATTCCTCCATGGCCCCTTCGTACACGTTGCGCTGCAGATAGAATTGCCCAAGCCGTAGACGCACGGATACATCATCCGGATTCGCGTCCAAGGCCTCCTGCGCTACGCTTCGGCGCTCAGCATAGGAGAGCTGATCCCCTTTGACGAAGGCTTGCTCGTAATGTCGCTGCGCTTGGTCGGACTTGCCTCGGGCTTGAAAAAGCCTCGCAAGCCCACGATGGGCGGGTGCATAGCCAGCCTGTTGCGCCAGCGCCTTGCGGTAGGCGGCTTCGGCTTGCTCCCATTGCTCGGCCTTGCGATAGGCGTCGCCGAGGCGCACGCGGACCGACGCCCGGTTTTCGGCCTCCAGCGACGACCGGAAGTGGGCTTGGGCGTCGGCATATTGGTTCCTCAGCATCGCCACTTCGCCCAGGTCCGCGAGGACGCGCGCGTAACGACCGCTTGTATTCTCCAGTTCAGCTTTCAACGAGCGGAGCCGATCATGCGCCTCTTTGAGGAGGCGAGTTCGCTTGGCTTCCGCGTTGGCCCCATCCTCGGCTTCGGAGAGCTTGCGGGCGTAGCCCAGCTGGGCTTTCGCCAGCTTGTGCTGGATCGTCTTGCGGTTAGTTTGACGGAATTGCGAGCGAACGTCCTTGCTATATGCCTCGATAGCCTGTCGATAACGCTTGATGGCGGCCTGATAGTTCAATTGGTCTTGGCGCACGTCGCCATAGAGGACGTATGCGTCAACGTAGCTGTCGTTCAGTTCCAGCGCTCGCTCGAGCATCCGAATAACCTCGACGTGACTCGAGTCGTCGCTCTTGAGCAGGAACTTGGCGTACATGTATTTGTAGAGCGGATTGGCCGGATCGGCCTGCAACATCTTGCGGAGCTGGCGCTCATTCTGGAGCTGATAGGGGCTGAGCAAGGCCGTTGCTTGCTCACGGCTCTCGCCAATCGCTTTTTTGAGGGACGCGACCTGGCTTGAGCCGCTCTGGGCACTGCTCGACGCACCCGTGCCCGTTCCGTCGTTCGTGAGGCGGCGTTTCTGCGCCGAACTCCAGTTGACGCGCAAGTTGTAGAGTTGCCCCAGGAAATAGTCCACATGGGGATGATCCGTCTGTTGGCGTGCCGTCTTGTACGCCGCAATGGCCTTCTGGAGCTGAGCCAGTTTGGCGTCCAGCTTGTCGATGGACGTGAGCTGCTGCTCTCGATGATACGCCCGCAACAATGGATGGACATAGCGGATCTTGCTGTCGGATTTGGCTTTCTGGAGCCACTTGTCGAGCGCCTTGTTGGCCTCCTCGGACCCCGGCTCCACGTCTGAGCCGGCGATCGCGTGAACGAGGTTAGCCTTCAGGAGCCGATGGCGCTCTTCTTGTCGTAATTGTTGTTTGAATGCCTCCAAACTGGGGTCCGAAATGCCGAGCAATCGCTGGGCGATCTGTCGCTTCTCCGGGTTCTGTAAGATCGAACGGAGCTGCTCTTCGGTCATGCCGTTGTCGTTGAGAAAGCCCTGGAAGCGTTTCTCGACGGCCTTTGCCAGCTTGGATGGCTTGACGCTCAGCCCGCGTTCGCGGGCTTTCTGGTCAATTAGAGCGCGTTCGATCAACGACTGGGCCGCCTGATAGCGGATCTGGAGCTCGAGATAGGCGCCCGATGGCCCCTTAAGGGCTTCCTTCAGGCTTTGGCCCTGTTGGACATAACGCTCCTTATAGCGACCCAGAAGCTTTTGAAACTCACGATCGAGTTGCGAGGTCGTAATCGGTCCCCCGTTGACGCGCAAGGCAACCGACGTTGAAGGGGTCGATTTGGATGCCGACGCTTCGGCTTGCTCGGATGGGGATTGTTGTGACGTCATCGTCGTCGATGATTCTGCGCTTTCCCCGTCGGATGCTGTGGCTTCCTTAGCGGGTGGCGACGTCGGCTCCGGAACCGTATCGAGGGGCCCCCATCCATTGACGAGCGCAACGCTTGTGACTGCGGCGACGGCCCCAATTAGCCAGAGAATCCATGACTTCATTCCGATGCCCCTCCTAGTTGGCGCTTTTCTTGATGACGTCCCTCAACCGTGACTCAACCATGAGGTATGTCGTGTGCTGCGATGGTCATTGTACGCATGATACGGCCGTAACTGACACTTGTGAAATGAAAAGTTCCGGATAGGCACATTCCTTTGGCAAGCGATAAGCCCACCGGTGGCAACACCGGTGGGCTTACCATCATCGATTCCTTCGTTGGCTTGTTTGCCGAACGATGGCCTCGTTTACTGTGACAGCGT
>JBDGQO010000030.1:0-59673 GCA_042219045.1 Bipolaricaulia bacterium
GCTTCATCTTACAGTGACCTCCTTTGGCCTGTATTTGGGGAGTGCTTTTTAGGGCCTGAATTCGTCTTATGCCGTAAAACTTCGTCTAGCTGGGAGATCACCTCCCTCACAAAGCGGGATTTCTCACAAAGGCTAGCATAGCCTGGACTTGCCTGTCAAGAGAGTTGTTCGGTGATGTGCTTCCGTCCAACAGGTAAAGTTGTCGTATATGGCTTGGCAATATCGCTGGCGCTGTCAGAGTCTGAACGTACGGCGATATGATCATGAACAAGTTCTGTCTTGACAGGCTGGCTCAATGGCGACTATGATCCCAGCAAGAACACACGTTCAATAGGGCGCTGTTGGAGCACGCGTGCCCTTTTGAAAAAGGGGCAAACCTTCGGCGCGCCAGGTCGCGAAAGGGGGGATGGGTAGCGATAAAGGGTAAAGCAAAAATCAACAAGACCAAACGTCAACGCACAATCCCAATAGAAAGCATATTACAAGGAGGTCAAAGATTTCCATGCGACAGTTAGCAGCTTCGCTATCTGCCCTTACGCTTCTGATCGGCCTCGTCGGGCTGATCGGCCTGCCGGCGGCTGCTCAACCGCCAGCCAATCCCGACGTCGAGCTCAAATGCGGCAATGAAGAGACTCAAGCGGTTTGTGCCAAAAAGAAGGGTGGCACGTACACCTACGACATTATCTCCAAACCGTCGACGCTTAACCCCGTGACGACCCAGGACACCGCCTCCGACTCCATCCACGACCACATCTTCGGCACGTTCTTCACCGACTATTCCCTGCTCGGCGACGGCGTGGATGACCCGCAAGCGGCCGAGATGCTCCAGATCAACGAGGCCGGCAACATGCTGACGGCTCGGCTGCGCGAGGGCCTGAAGTTCTCCGACGGCTCCTCGGTGACGACCTCGGACGTGCAATACTGGTACTACAACGTCATCTGGAACCCGAATCTGTCCAACTCCCTGACGGACGTTTTCACGTGCCCGTCCGGCCAAGCTTACCAATTTAAGCCGATCAGCGACCGGGAGTTCCGATTCGGTTGCCCGGACAGCGAGCCGTTCCGCACGTTCCCCGACGATGCCACTGGCCTCTACGTGCTCTCGCAGCAGATGGCGTTGGACTTGATCGAAAGTCAGGGCATTAGCACCAACCCCGCGATTGCCCCAGGTCCGAACGGCGTGCTCGACTCCTCCACCTCCGGCGACGACAAGAACCGGAAGGGCGCCGTCATCGTCCCGGGCAAGAACGGCACGCTCGACAGCTCGGCTTCCGGCGACGACGTCATGATCGAGCACGCGGCCAAGGAGTTCTTGGGCATCGGCGTGGACATCAGCCTGCTGCGCGGCCTGGGTCCCTACGTCATGACGGACTTCGCCTCCAGCAGCAGCGCGAGCTACGAGCGCAACCCGAACTTCTACGAGGTCGACTCCAACGGCAAGCAGCTTCCCTATCTCGACGGCATGCAGGTGCTGATTGTCGACAACCAGAACGTCAGCCTGTCCAACTTCATCGACGGCACGACCGACGTCCTTGCGCCGCGGCCGCAGGACCTGTCGGTGCTGCGCAGTGAGCAGGCCTCAGGCGGCTTCCCGCTGAACGATGACATCGACAACGCCACAGCAGCGGGTGGCGAAACCTTTGTCTCGCCGAACTTCGGCGACACCAACAAGAACTTGGCGGCCGCTGCGCGCAACACGAAGGTCCGCCGGGCGCTCTCGCTCGCCATTGACCGCGTGGCGCTAGTCAACAACGTGCTGCTCGGCATCGGCACGCCGCAATACACGCCGGTCACTCTCGGTGAGCAGGACTTCTTCCTCGGCCGGAACAACACCTGCCAGACCCTCATTGACGCCGGATTGGCCACGAGCGACAACTGCTCTGACGGCACCTGGACGGTCCGCAACGGCCTCGAAGTGAATGTCTCACAGCTTCCGGCCCCGACCACGCCGGAGATCCGGCAACACCTCTCGTGCCTTACGGACTATCAGAGCTGCCTCGAGCAGGCGCGAAGCCTGTTGGATGAGGCCGGCGTTACCGACACCAACGGCGACGGCGTCCGAGAGATCCCGGCCAACTTCTCCGACGCGATCGACAATCCAGGTGGACCGTTCGAGACCCAAATCAACACGAACGCGGGCAACACGGTCCGAGAGCAATACACCCGAATTGTCGCCGACGGCTGGAGCCGCATCGGCATTGACGCCCAAGCCGGTACGGTCTCCTTCCCCACGCTGGTCGACCAGCTGCTCAGCGGAAAATGGAGCGGCCACATCCTGATCGGCCTGACTGGCGGCGATCCGGCCGGTGGCGTCAACGTCTGGCCCTGTGGCACGGCGCTGCACTTGTGGCACGTCAACTGCAACCCCGAAAAGAGCGAGGGCCCGGCGGCTCCGACGAAGGCGGACTCGGCCATTGACAGCGCCTGGACCCAGGGCTTCAATGCCGCCAACTTGGAAGGCGCCCAAAAGGCCTTCGACAAGTTCCAGACGGCGTTCATGAAGTATGAGCCGCTTATGCACCTCGCCGTCCAGAACGCCCTGTTCGCGGTCCGTACGGATCGGCTCTGCAACGCTCAGCGGAGCATCGACGGCGGCGGCGACATCAAGTTCCGCGTCGACATCAGCGGCCAGACCGAGTGCCCGAGGTAACGTTACGTTAACCAGCAGCTAGGCCGAAAGGCCTAAGCTGGAGTGATCACAACGGAAAACATGGGGAGCATGACCTGTTCAACGGTCATGCTCCCCATTTTCCACGCTCGCATACCCACATTCCAGTGGCTACGGTTGTTGGCAGCACGGGCAAGTTGCGCAGTCCAACGGCGGCAGTTAGCATTGAGCCTCTACCGATGAGGTAACCGATCATGCTTGGCTTCATTATTCGCCGCGTGCTCTACATGATCCCGCTCCTTTTCGTGGTTACCCTCATCATCTTCCTGCTGATGCAGCTCATGCCCGGAGACGCGGTCACGGCGTATTGCGGCCTCGGTTGCGATGAAGACCGACGCGCCGAATTGCGCGAGCAGTACGGCCTCGACGAACCGCTCCCCGTGCAATACGTCAATTGGGCCAAAGGGATCATTTGTCTCAGTGAAGCGCCGCGCTGCCCCGACTTCGGCTATTCAGTTCAAACGCAACAAGGGGCTTGGCAAGCCTTAACGGGCGGCGGCCGACTGGGCTGGACAATCCGATTGGTGGCCGTCAGCATGATCTTTAGCTGGTTGATCGCGGTTCCCTTGGGAATTTACTCGGCAACGCATAAGTATTCCCTCGGCGATCATTTTGCCACGCTTTTTGGGTTCATCGGCTTGTCCGTGCCCAATTTCGTGCTTGGCCTGTTATTTCTCTACATTGTCGTCGGCTGGCTCGGGCTACATAATGTGGACGAGTTCTTCCGAGTGACCGGATACATCAACGCGGACCTGATCGGTCAGCCGCTAACGTGGTATAAGCTGGCCAACTACATCTGGCACTTCATCCCGCCCGTGCTGATTCTGGCCGCGGCCAACATCGCGGCCATCATGCGCTACATGCGGGGAAGCTTGTTGGACGTGCTGGGCTCCGACTACGTGCAAACCGCTCGCTCCAAAGGGCTCCTCGAACGAACCGTCGTCTGGAAGCATGCCGTGCGGAATGCGATCAACCCGCTGATCACGATGCTCGGCTATTGGCTTCCCTACATGTTAGAGGGGGCGTTGGTCATCGCGATCGTGTTCAACTTGCCCCAAGTCGAAAAGACGTTCATCAGCGCCCTCAGCGATCGAGATTACGCGGTCGTGATGAGCGGCCTGTTTCTGTTCAGCGTGATCCTCATGGTCGGCAACCTTATCTCCGACATCCTACTGGCGGTATCGGACCCCAAGATTCGCTATGAGTGATACGACACCGGGATCTGGGACTCCCACACCGCCGAACGACGCCGAGTCGACCGTTTCGCCCACGTCGATGGGGGGAAGCTGGGCCGACGCCAAGGCGCAGCAAGAGCGCTCCATGGCGCGCATGATCTGGAATCGCTTCACCGAGCATAAGCTCGGTGTCACCGGGGCCATTATCATCGTGGTCTTGCTCTTCCTCTTCATCTTTGCCGAGTTCTTCAGTCCCTACGACTATCAGCGCACGCACTATCAGTACGCCTACGTCCCCCCCATGCTCACCCGCATCCATTTCGACGATTTCCGGCCTTTCGTCTACGGCTTAAAGAGGGAACCCAAAACGGTTGAAATCAACGGACAAACGACTCGGCTACCCGGCGTCTGGGACTACCAAGAGGACAAGTCCAAGAAATATTACATCCACTTCTTCGTCAAGGGATCAGAGTACAAGCTGCTCGGCTTGATCCCGTGGGACGTCCACTTGTTCGGCGTCAACACGTCGCGACGATCGGCGGGCCAGCTGTTCTTGCTCGGCACGAACGCCAACGGCAAGGACGTCTTGTCCCGTATTCTGTTTGCCGGACGAGTCACGCTCGGCATCGCTCCCGGTGTGGTGTTGATCAGCTTCCTCCTTGGCACCCTACTCGGTGGGATTTCCGGATTCTTTGGTGGCGCAATTGACACGTTCATGCAACGAATCACGGAAATCTTCATGTCATTGCCACGCTTGGCGCTATTGCTCGTCCTGATGATATTTTTAAATTCTGCGGGCACAATACCCGCTATTTATCGCGTCTATGCGATCATCGGCATCATGGCGATCGTCAACTGGGCGCTGATAGCGCGAGTTGTGCGGGGTCAGTTCCTGACACTACGCGAATCCGAATACACGCAAGCCGCTCGCGCGGTCGGCGCCAACAACATGCGCATCATTACGCGCCACATCATGCCGAATATCACGAGCTATCTCGTCGTGGCGGCCACACTGGCCGTGCCGGATATTGTCATTTTGGAAAGCATCCTCAGCTTCCTTAACTTCGGCATCCAGCACCCCTTGGTCAGTTGGGGGTCGCTGTTGTCGACCTTTACCCAACAGGGCATCTATCAGCAAATGCAATTCTATCCATGGATGATCTTGCCGGCTGCCTTCATCGTGCTCACCGTGCTCGCGTTCAACTTCCTCGGCGACGCCCTGCGCGACGCGGTCGATCCCTACTCGGTCGTTTCCACCGAAGGCGACGACGAATAAGGCAAATCGCGTTTAACGGCGGATACTCCTAGCTGATCGAAATAGTCGTTCGAGTGAAGAGCGGGGCCCACCAACCTGTCAGCAGAACAAATACGTTGCTGACGGTCAACAGCCACCTCGAGTTTGTCAGAAAGAGCTCATGCCCAAAGCGGTTCTCCGACGTGGTGCCGACCGCACCTATCGATGCAATCGTCAGGGCTCTGCCGAAGGGCGCGTATCGATGTGGATCACGTCGCCGCAAACAACGACATCCCGCCCAGCTGGCACCTCAAACTCCACAACTCGATCGTCGGGGAGCTTGACCTCGACGGTCGCGGCGGCGTCGCTCACGTTGCGATAGTGGACGCAGCCGTCCTTAACCGTGCGGTTCCACGCCGTGGCGGGACGGAAGGACAACTCCTCAAAGACAAGCGCGACGAGCCCGCGGCTCCGTTCCTGAGCCTGAATCTGGACGGTATCCGTGGCGGAGGCCCCGTCCGGATCGGTCACCGTCAACCGGACGACGTAGGTGCCCGGCAGATCAGGCTGGAGCGACGGTTGCGCCGTCGTCGCCCTCTGGATCTCCGCGGTGCTGCTTTGAGGTCGGTCCGTCAGCGTCCACTCGTAGCTGAGCGCAGCACCCTCAGGATCGCTCGATCCCGAGCCATCCAACTGGACGGTATCGCCGACGGCGACGGTCCGGTCCGGCCCTGCGTCGGCGGTGGGCGATGAGTTCGGGGCTTCGGCGGTTGTGGCACAGATGGTCTTTGAGGCCGCCGATCTTCCCGTGTCGTTGAACGCGCGCACGACGTAGCAATACGTCGTCGCTGGGGAGAGATCCCCGTCGGTGTAGGTGGTCGTGTCCGCGTCCAGCCGGGCGATCTCCGCGAACTTGGTCTCGTCTTGGATCTGGCGGAACAGGACGAAGCCGTTTTCACGTTCCGCGTTGTCCTGCCACCGCAGGTTGATCTCGGACGGGCCCGCGGCGGAGGCATTCAGGCCCGAGGGGGCCGTCGGTGCCCGTTCCTCGGGAGCTTGTCCCAATGTCAACAGCCCTGCGCCGAATTTTCCGTCCTCTCCCGGTTTGCCCAAATCCTCCGCCCGCTTGGTCAGAAAGTCCTCGATCTCCTGGGGGCTAAATTTGGGGAACGCGGAATTGACCAGCGCTGCCGCACCGGCCACGTGCGGGCTGGATGCCGACGTGCCGAAGAACGGCCGGAAGGTGCGATTGCTCACGCCGTTGGGCGCGACGATCTCCGGCTTGATGCGCCCGTCGGGCGTGGGCCCGCGCGAGCTAAAGGGTTCCAGCTGGTTCTCGAGATCCGTCGCGCCGACGCTGACCACGTGCGACGACATTTCGGGTTCGCTCAGCCCCGCACTGCCGGCTGGCACTACGTGCTCCGGCTCCTGACTGAAAACGAGCAGGCTGAGCTCGTTGTCGCCGGGCTCCACGCCCTTGACCTTAAGCTGATACGTTCCGCTCTCGGGGGCTTCCACGCTGATGATCTCCAAGGGCCATCCGTCCGTCGGGCCGCCGCGGAAGCTCCGCTCGATCTCTTCCTCGCCCTGGCGGAGCACCATGTCGTAGTCGTGCTCGGCCCCGCTGCAGGCGTCGTCCCACCACATCAGCGCGACGATGCCGTCGCCTTCCTCGACGCCGCGCAACGTCTGGCTCTCGTCCTCCTCGTGGAAGCGGGTGAAGCCGTCCTCATCGGGGTCGCGGAACGATCCTGCCCAATGCGACTGCCCTCCATTGCCCGAGGAGGCGACCCACACGATCCCATTCTCCCGGGCCCGTTTGAAGATCGAATCCAGGATGCCCTCTCCTTCGTACGGGCAGGACGTGGTCAAAAACCCGAACGAGGTGTTGATGACGTCGACGCCGTTGTCAATCATCCAGTTGACGGCCGATTCCATCTCGACGCCGGTGTTGAAGTTGGCCAGGTACAGCTCGGCGCCGGGAGCGATGTCGTGGATGATCTCGGCCACGGCGCGACCGTGCACCTGGCCGGCATCGCTGCAGTCGGCGCATGCGAGGTCGCCATCCGAACGGAACGAGCGCGCCGTGACTCGTTGCTCCGGCGGCAGTTCCGAACCGAGCAGTCCCTCGTAACCCTTAAAGCCCGCATCGAGCACGCCGACCTTGACGCCGCTGCCGTCAACGCCGTCCTCTTGCCAGGCTTGCGCTTGGGAGATGTCCACGCCCTCGCTTACGATCGCCCCCTGTCGCAACGTGGGGCGCACCGGCGCGCGCACCCGTGCGACGTCAGCGCGCTGCGACAGCTCGGCCACCGCATCCCGGGATGGGAAGGTCGCCTGGATCTTGCTCCCCACGGTGAGCTGAACCTCACCGCCCGCGTCGGCAATCGACGAGCGTAGATCGCCCACTTTTTCGGCCTGAGCCGCTTTCACGATCACGCGAATGCGCCCGCTCTCGTCGTCGGTCGCGTACGGCCAGGGCACGTCCGTTGCGGACGGTTCCGTCATCGGGGCCGCAGTCTGGAGAATGCTGTCGAGAGCGCCGTCCAATTGGGTTGACGGCGTGGAAGAAGATGTAAGCTGCTCGGCCTGAGCGGCCCATCCGACGGACAGCCAGGCAGCCAGTACCAGTGGGATCAGGAGCGCGAGGGCGCGCGCGGTCAGACGGAGCATGGGACGACCTCCTCGATCAAATTTAACGGCAGGAAGCGTACCAACATTTGGCAACCCCAACAACACGCGAAGGATGGTGCCTCGTCAGAGCATGGCAGACCTATGCTATGGTGGGTTTGTCTGAGGGGTTATGGTGACAGAGTTTTTCGAGCGGAACGAATGGAACCAATTTATCCAGGACTTGGAAAGGTCGCGGCCTGATCGAGCCTATCAGCACCATCCGGCTCGATCGCAACTTGTCGAGTACGTATCGGCGGTCACTGTCGATACGCCTGAGGTTGAGACGTTGGCAGAGGCCCCCGACGGCGATCTGCATGCATGGCTCGAGGGCGCATCTGGCTGGTCCGCTTCGGCGGTGTCGCTGCACGTCCTGACGTGCAGCATCTGTCGCCGACGGGTCGAGTTGATCCGCCAGGAGCAGTTGGCCCCATCCAACGAGGTGTCGGCGTCGTCATGGTGGCAGCCGATCCTCGACGCCGTGAGCAAAGCACTCGCCGCGCCTGGTCTGCGCCGTGTCGCCACCGGCGGCGCCATCGGCATCGTCTTTTTGTCCCTTGCATTCGGCTTGATGCCGAGCAGCCCAACCGACAGCGACAACAATCCCCCAGTGCCGGTGGAGCGACACGAACCCCGTGGGGGCGGCATCGGCTGAAGATCTGTTGACACGATCGACGCGCCCGGGCTAACATACAGACATGAAACGGCAAATGGGCCAGTCCATCTGTTTGCTTCCCGCTTTCCCGCCGTTCCCCTTCGGGGGAACGTTGGATCGGCCTTCCTGATCTCCGCGACTTTTCGGGCCAAATCAGCTCAACAAGGAATTACGAACGTCGAAGGAGGCATCCCATGCTATCGGACCAATCGATCGGCATTGTCGGTTTGGGCAAGATCGGCGGAGCGTTGGCAAGCGGCATGGTCAACACGGGCATCGTTCCCGCAAATCAGATCATCGGCAGCACGCGTCATGAACAGAATGCCCAGCGGGCCCGCGAGCGCTACGGCGTCGACGCCACCACGGACAACAGCGTCGCGGTCCGGGGCAAAGACATCGTCATCCTGGCGCTTAAGCCGCAGACGACGGCCGAGGCGCTGGCCGACGTTCGCGACCACGTCACGACCGATCAACTGATCATCACGCTCTCGGCGGCCGTATCAACCCAGTTCGTGGAGGATCAACTCGGCGGCTCGGAGCGAGAATTCCCCGTCGTCCGCGCCATGCCGAACACGCCCTGTCTGATCGGCCATGGCATGACGTTGCTTTGCACCGGTCGCTATGCCCAAACGGGCCATCTCGACCTGGCCAAAGAGGTCTTTTCCTCGATGGGGCGCGTGGCCGTGACGGACGACGAATCCCATATGGATGCCGCGACGGGCTTGTCCGGCAGCGGGCCGGCGTACGGTTATACCATTATCGAGGCGCTTGCCGAAGGGGGCGTGAAAGCGGGCCTCCCGAGGGATCTCGCCACAACGCTGGCAGCGCAGGCGATGCTCGGTGGCGCCGCCATGGCTCTGGAGACGGGCGAGCATCCCGCCAAGCTCAAGGACAACGTCACGACGCCGGCCGGAACGACCATTGACGGCCTCTTGGCCCTGGAGGAAGGCGGGCTGCGCCTGTCGCTAATCCGGGCGGTCAACCGGGCGGCCGATCGGGCCAAGAGCCTGTCCCAATAAGCGTTTCCGTTGCGATATGTCACAACCGCGTGCTAGGGTGACGAACTCGGGCATCAGACGACGACATCTTGAATAGGGAGGAAGACGATCATGGACTATCGACCGCTCGGGCGGACGGGAGCGAAAGTCAGTCCGCTCTGTCTCGGCACGATGCTCTTCGGCGACGACACCGGCGAGGCTGAATCCTACGCGATCGTGGATCGCGCGATCGACGCCGGAATCAACTTCATCGACACCGCCAACGTCTACGGACGGGGCACCAGCGAACGCGTGCTCGGCGACGCGCTGCAGCGCAACGGCAAGCGCGATCGCGTCGTCCTCGCCACGAAGGCGTTCGGCCGCATGGACGACGACGATCCCAATGCGGCCCGAAGCCACCGCCGGCATCTCATTGAGCAGTGCGAAGCGTCGCTGCAGCGGCTCGGCACGGACTGGATCGACCTCTATCAGATCCATCGGCCCACGTCGGAGATCCCCATCGACGAGACGCTGCGGGCGCTGGATGATCTCATTAAGAGCGGCAAGGTCCGCTACGTCGGCACGAGCACCTTCGGGGCTTGGCAGGTCATGGAGTCGCTCTGGGTCTCCAAGGAGCTGGGCCTCAACCGTTTCGTCACGGAACAGCCGCCGTATCACCTCCTCGACCGGCGCATCGAGCGCGAACTGATCCCCATGGCTCAGACCTACGGCATCGGGCTGCTGCCGTGGTCCCCGCTGGCCGGCGGGTTCCTCACGGGCCGGTATCAGCGCGACGGCGAGGTCGCCCCGGCAAGCCGCTTCGGCCAGCGGAGCGAGGAACAACGCCGACGTCATTTCCGAGAGGAGACCTTCCAAGTCGTCGATCGCGTCCAGGAGCTGGCTACCGAAAAACGCTGCACGCCGACGCAGCTCTCGCTGGCGTGGTGCGCCCAGCAGCCCGGGATCACCAGCCCGGTCATCGGCCCCCGAACGAGGGATCACTTGGAGGAGAATCTCGGCGCGCTCGAGGTTGAGATCACCGACGCGGATCGCGAGCGCCTCAACGAGGTGTCCCCGCCAGGGCGGGCCCTCGTTCCCTATTACGAGGCCGACTTCGGCCCGCACCAGCACCGCTGGTAACGCCGGGATATCTTCGATTAAGAGGCACGGAGCAAAGTTCGCTGACGACTCACGGCTCACGCGGGACGCCGGTCAACAACGGGCGCAGCTCGGCGAGGGATCGGACGCGCTCGCCATCAACGCTGGAATGTCGATCCTCACGGTCAATCAGGATCGCGCGGAGGCCGGCGTTCTGTGCGCCTTGGACGTCCTCGCGGACGCGATCGCCGACGTGCACGGCGTTCGCGGCCGACACGCCCAGGCGCCCGAGCGCGGCGTTGAAGAGTCGAGCGTCCGGCTTCTGATGGCCGATGTCTTCTGAGTAGGTGATCGTCTCGAAGCGGTCGATCAAGCCCGCGTGGCGGAGTCGGCCCAGAACGAGATGCCGGGCGTTAGCGATCGTGCCGAGCCGGAACCCGGCCTCGCGCAACTTCTCGAGCGTCGGGATCGCGTCATCGTACGCGACCCACCAGTCGGCTCGTTTGAAGCCGGTCATCAGGTGCTCCGCCAAGGCGCCATCGCTATCGGCAACCCCGAGCTCGGCCAGAATCTCGGCATTGACCTGGCGCCAGAACGCGTCCGTGTCGTCGGAGGTCGCCTCGGATCGTTCGGCGAGCTCGGTCAAGGGCGGGTAAGCCGCCTGGATCGTCGCAAGGGGAACGTCGAAGCCGGCTTCCGCGCAGAGCCGGCGGAAGATCTCCGGAGGCGAATAATATTGCTGAATGAGCGTGCCGTGGACGTCGAAGAAGACGACGTCGACCGACGATGGGCCCTTCACGATCCGGATCGCGGTGCGGCAAGCTCGCGGAGAGCTCGCGTCATAAGGTTGCGCGCCAGGGGGACCTTGTAGCCGTTGTGGGAGAAGGGCGAGGCATTGGCCACGGCGATCTCGCCCACGCGTTCGGCAAACGCTTCATCGAGCGTTTGCCCGCGGAGCAGTTCCTCCGCGGCAGCAACGCGCCACGGGGTGCCCGCGACGGCCCCCAAGACGGCGCTGGCGTTGGCGACGCGATCTCCATCCCACCTCAGCTGGACCGCCACGCTGACGAGCGCGAACGACCACGTCGCGCGCTCCATGGCCTTCAGATAGGTTCCGCTGGACGTCGATTCCGGACGAGGGACGCGGACTTCGGCGATCAGCTCGTCCTCCGCCAGCGTGGTGTGCTGCCGACGGCCTTCTTCGGGAAATTGGTAAATCGACTCGAGCGCCTCGGTCCGCTCGCCGTCGGGTCCGAGGATGCGAACCTCGGCGTCGAGGGCCGCAAGCGCGGGCGCCAAGTCCGAGGGATGGACGGCGATACAGCCGCTGCCGCCGAAGATGGCGTGATGGGTGTTGTCGCCGTTGCGAGCGTAGCACCTGTCGCCGCCCTTGAGCCAGCAGTTGACGTCGGGATGGCGATAATAGCCGCATCGCACTTGTTGGCAGAGGTTGCCCCCCACCGTGCCCGCGTTCCGCAGCTGCAGCGTGGCGGCCTGCGAGGCGGCTTCGCTCAGGATGGGCAATCGCGACGTCACCAACGGATGCGTCTCCAGCTCCGTAAGCGTCGTGAGCGCTCCGATCCGGATATGGTCGCTGGTTTCGTCCACGCCCTTCAGCTCGCGCAGCGTCTTCAAGTTGACCAAGCGCTCCGGCGCGACGAGGCGCGACTTCATCTCGGTCAGCAGATCCGTTCCGCCCGCTATGGGGCGAACATTGGGCGAGTCCAGCAGCTCAACGGCCGTCTGCGGGTCGGGCGCGTCGACGTGTTCAAATGACTCCATGGGCGGGTCACGTCCCTTGGGGGTGCTCCAAAAGGTTGAGGATCCGGGCCGGGGTCAGGGGCAGCTCGGTCGGCCGCACGCCGAGCGCGTCGGCGACGGCGTTGGCGACGGCCGCCGCCGTGGGGATGATCGGCGGCTCGCCGACGCCCTTGACGCCGAGGTTGTTGGCCTGCGGATCGGGCATGTCGATCATTTCCGCGTGGATGTCCGGCACGTCGGCGATCGTGGGCACCTTGTAGCTGTCCAGGTTGTCGCTGAGCACGATACCGGACGATTCGTCCTCGGTCCGCGCCTCGCTGAGCGCGAACCCGAGGCCCTGGATGATGCCGCCCTCGAGCTGGCTCCGGATCGTGAGCGGGTTGATCACCCGTCCCGATTCGTGGACCGCGACGAGCCTGTCCACATGGACCCGACCCGTCTCGGCATCGACCGTCACTTGGGCAAACTGGGCGCCGAACGTGTTGACGCTCACCTCGTCGGGGTTCGGGCCGCGGGCCCCCTTGCCCGTGATCATGAAGTCGCCCAATTTCCCCAGAACGCTGGAGATCGGCGTGCGTTGGCCGTTGTGGACGAGCTCGCCGTCCTGGACGTCAATATCGGCCGCATCGGTCTCCAACACTTGGGCGCCGACCTCGCGCAGTTGCTGGCGCGCGTCTTCCGCCGCTCCCCGGACGGCCGGTCCAACGGCAGCGAGCGTCATGCTTCCCGCGCTGAGCGGCGAGTAGAGCCCGTGCTGCGTGTCGCCGAGCTCGACGCGGACGCAGTCGATGGGCAAGCCGAGCGTCTCCGCGGCGACTTGGGCGAAGGCCGTCTTGGTGCCCGTGCCGATGTCCTGCGTGCCGGTGATGACGACCGCCGTGCCGTCGGAATTGAGCTTGACCCAGGCGTAGGCGGGCGGCCCACCGTTGCCGCCCCAGACTTGGCTCGCCATGCCGAAGCCGACCCGTCGGCCAGCGGCCGTCGCGTCGGCCTTGATCTGCGCGCGCTCGGCCCAATTGATCTGCTGGGATCCCTGCTCGTAGGCCAGCTTGAGGCCCTTCGTGGAGTAGGGCTTGTCCGTGAGCGGGTCGATCTCGGCGTAGTTCGCCAGTCGCAGTTCGAGCGGATCCATGCCGAGCTTCCCGGCCAGCTCGTCCATGGCCGACTCCAGGGCGAACGTCCCCTCGACGTAGCCGGGCGCGCGGAAGGCGCTGAACGGGCCGGCGTTGGTGAAGACGACGCGGTCCTCGGTGTGCACGTTGGGGCACGCGTACAGCCGCCGCGTCGGACCGGCGGGGCTGGGGCCGCCCCCTGCATACGCGCCCACGTTGACGATCGAATAATGCGCGATCGCCGTCAGCGTGCCGTCGCGCTGGGCGCCGACCTTGAGCGTCTGCACGCTGGCCGGGCGATTGCCCGTGGCGAGGTTCTCCTCGCGGCGATCCAGCAGGATCTTAACAGGGCGACCCAACTGCCGGGCGGCCAGCGCGGCCAACACGGTCTGTTTGCCGAGGTTGTTCTTGCTGCCGAAGCCGCCGCCCATGTAGTGCTTGAGTACGCGCACCTTGTGGCTTGGCAAGTCGAGCGCCTTGGCCAGGGCGTCGCGCACGCCGTGGACGTTCTGGGTCGAGTCCCAGACGGTCAGCGTGTCGCCTTCCCAATGGGCCACGCTGCCGTGGGTCTCCATGGAGTTGTGCAGCGCCGTCGGGGTGCGCAGCGTCAACTCGACCACCTCGTCGGCCTGCTCGAAGCCGGCTTCCGTGTCGCCACGCCCGTGAACTTCGGGCTCGCCGCCGAGCAGGTTGCCCGAGGCATGAACCAGGGGCGCGTCGGCCGCCAGGGCCCGTTCGGGGTCCAGCACGTGCGGGTACCGCTCGTACTCGACGTCGATGAGCTGGAGCGCGTCCTCGCAGACCGCCTCCGAGTCGCCGATGACGCACGCCACCTCATCGCCGGCATAGCGCAGCGTCGTGTCGAACAGCTCTGTCTGTCCGCGCTTCCAGGGAATCTCCGGCGTGTTTTCATGGGTCAGGACGGCTCGAACCCCTGGGAGAGCCTGAGCTTTCGAAGCGTCGATGCGCTGAATTCGGGCATGCGGATGGGGCGATCGCAGGATTTTGCCAACGACCATCCCGGGGAGTTGGACGTCGTGGGTGAACATTGCTTGCCCGCTCACGCGCTCGTGCCCGTCCACGCGCGTCTGTGGCTTGCCGACGATTTCAAATTGGCGATCGGCCGACCAGGGCTCGACGTCCTCGCCTTCGATGACGACGTACTTGTCGTAGAACTGGCCCTCGAACTCGACTTGGGTTTTGACGACGCGTGGCATGGGGCTCCTGTCCGTGTCCCTGTTGGAGGATTAAGCGTTCAGCCGTCGCGCGGCGTCGAGCGCGGCCTGGACGATCTTGGGATAGGCGCCACAGCGGCACAGGTTGCCGGCCACGGCCCGCTCCACGTCGGCCTCTGTGGGATGGGCGTCGGCATCCAGCAAGCCCTTGACGCTCATGATCTGGCCCGGCGTGCAGAAGCCGCACTGAAGCGCGTCGTGCTCGATGAACGACAGCTGGATGGGATGGAGCTCGTCCTCCGTCGACATCCCCTCAATCGTCTCGATCTCGCGGCCTTCGCATTCCAGCGCGAGCGTCATGCAGGCGTAGATCGCCTTGCCGTCCACGAGCACCGTGCAGGTGCCGCACGTGCCTTGGTCGCAGCCCTTCTTGGCACCCGTCAGGCCGAGCTCGTCGCGCAGCGCATCCAGAAGCGTCGTGCGCGGCTCGACCGACAGATCGTAACGGTCGCCGTTGACCGTCAGTCGGATCGATTGGGGGACAGGATCATGAATCGGCGTTTCCGGCCGTCGGGCCTCGACGGCTTGGGCCATGCGCATAACCTCCTTGCGCCCAGAAGTATAAACGCGCGCCGCAAGTCCCGTCAATGGAGGGATGATATTGAGGTCCCGCGGCGCGTTCGCATATACTGAGTCGAAAGGGACGCAAACTCGGTATGGGCTATCTCCTTCATGCGCTCCGACGGCTGACGCGCGCGATCCGCAACCTGATCCGTTCGACCCGAACGCCGCCCGACTACGTTGCCTTCACGCTCGACGGTTCATTTCCCGAACTGCCGCCACCTCCGGGGCCGTGGTGGCAGCGCTGGATGGGCACCTCCGAGACAAGCCTCCGCGACTTGGCGCCACAGTTTGAGACGGTAGCGGCCGATCCCCGCGTCAGGGGCGTCGTGCTGCGGCTGCGCACGTTGAGCATGACGACCGCGCGGCTGCAGACGCTGCGGGGCTTGATCCGCAAGCTCCACGATGCCGACAAGCACGTCGTCGCCTGGGCGACGGCTTACGACCAAGCGACCTACGACGTCGCGTCGATGGCCGACGAGGTGCTCATCCAACCCGGCGGGGCGATCCAACCTCTCGGCCTCACGCAGAGCTTTGTCTTTCTCAAGGACGCGCTTGAACGCCTTGGGATCGAGGCCGACTTCCTGCAGATCTCGCCGTACAAGTCGGGGGCGGACTCGCTGACGCGCGCGGAGATGTCGCCCGAGATGCGCGAGATGATGGATTGGCTCCTCGACGACCTCCATGACGACCAGCTGCAAGCAATCGCCGAGGGCCGAGGGATGGAACTCGACCGGGTGCGATCCCTCGTGGATGGGTCGCCCTACACCGACGAAGCCGCGCTCGAGGCGGGCTTGATCGACGGCATCGTCAACGAGGACGCTCTGCCCGATCGGCTGAGCAACGACCCGTCGGCTTCGTTGAGCAATTGGCCCTCGGCCCGAACGCGACTCCGCCTGCCGTCGCCGCCGCAGCCGGGGCGGCACGTGGCGCTGTTGCGCATCGAGGGCGACATCGTGGACGGCCCGAGCCGCCGTGCCCCACGGCGCTCGCCCGTGCCCGTGCCGATGTTGACCAACGCCCGCGCCGGCGATCTCAGCGTCGTGGAGCAGATCCGCAAGCTCGAAAAGGACCGTCGCGCGGGCGCGGTCGTCGTCTGGATCGACTCCGGCGGCGGGTCCGCCACCGCGTCGGAGGCCATGGCGAGTGCCCTGGAGCGCCTCGCGGCGAGCAAACCCGTTGTCGTGGCGATGAGCTCCCTGGCCGCCTCGGGCGGCTATTACGTCGCGACGCCCGGGCAGTGGGTCGTCGCCCAGCCCGGCACGCTGACGGGCTCGATCGGTGTTCTTTATGGGAAGATCGTCAACATCCGCATGCTGGACAAGCTCCAGATCAACCGGGAGACGTTGCGCCGTGGCGAGCGCGCGGATGTCTATGATAGCGCTCGACCGTTCACCGACGCCGAACGCGAGACGATCTGGACGCTCATGGCGCGCACCTACGATGTCTTCCTGGAGCGCGTCGCGGCGTCCCGGGCCATGGCGCGGGATGAGGTGGACGCGATCGGCGGCGGTCGGGTCTGGACGGGCCGGCAGGCGGATGAGAAGGGCCTCGTGGACGAGCTTGGCGGCTTGGAGGAGGCGATCGCGAAGGCCCGCGAGCTAGCCGGGCTACGCGCCAACACGGGCGTGCGCGAGATGCCCATGCCTACGTCGCCGACGCCGGGGGCGCCGTCCGCCCAGCCGAGCGGCCTGATTGACTATGCCCTGGACAACTTGGCGACCCTCCAGCAGGCCCGCACTTACTGCCTGGTGCCATTCCATCCAGAGCCATTCGGCAACGACTGACCACCGCGGAACCAGCGTCAACCGATGGTCGCAACGTTGGGCTCCGCTGACGGCCACTGACTTGACCGAACTTTCCCAGTGCTCCGTAGCAACGGCGAACCGAAGCGCCGAGCGCCGTCCTACCTAGCCGATTCGGCTTCACGGAAGAGTTGGCAAGCCCGCGTGAGGTCGACGTTGCCGCCGCTGACGAGGACGCCGACGCGTTGATCCCGGACCTCATCCAGATGCCCGTGGAACAGCGGCGCCAGGCCGAGCACGCCGGTCGGCTCGACGACGAGCTTCATCCGCTCCCAGAGGAAGCGCATCGTCGCGACGAGTTCGGCGTCCGAGGCCGTGATCATGTCGTCAGCGTGGTCCAGGATGATCGACAGCGTCAGCTCGCTCAGGAAATGCGTCCGTGCCCCATCCGCAATCGTGTCCGGGTTCTCCACGGTCTGAATCGTCCCGGTCTGGAACGAGCGGACGCCGTCGTCGCCGGCCTCGGGCTCCACGCCGATGACCCGACAGCTGGGCGAGAGGGCGCTCGCGCTGATGGCGGAGCCGCCCAACAAGCCGCCGCCGCCGCAGCAGACCAGCAGCACGTCGAGCTCGCCCACGTCCTCGAAAAGCTCCTTAGCGGCCGTCCCCTGACCGGCGACGATATGGGGATGATCAAACGGCGGCACGACGGTGAGGCCACGCTCGTCTGCCAGCTCCTGGGCGATGTCTTCGCGGTGGCTTTCGGCCCGGTCGTAGAGGACGACCTCGGCGCCGTAGCCGCGCGTGGCGTCCAGCTTCACCTGCGGCGCGTCGTTCGGCATGATGATCGTGGTCGGAATCTCCAATAACTGCCCGCTCAAGGCGACCGCTTGTGCATGATTCCCCGATGAGTACGTCAGCACGCCCTTGCGCTTCTGCTCGTCGCTCAGTCGGCTCATGGCATTGTAGGCGCCGCGGAACTTGAACGCGCCCATCCTCTGAAAATTCTCGCACTTCAAGAAGACCCGGTTACCGCACTGATCATCCAACGAGCGCGAGGTCATCACGGGCGTGCGGCGGGCGACGGGTTGGAGCCGTTCGGCCGCGGCTTCGACGTCGCTGAAGCGGACGGATGGCACTGGAGCCATGGAGCTATCCTAGCGCCTGAGTGATAGCCGTTCCAGAGGAGCTTGCCATCGGGAGACGTTGAGAGGATCAGTCCTCGCCGAGTTCGAGGTGAGTTTCCGCAACCTCGTCGCGGAGCGGACGGGGCCCCGTCTCGCCGAACTGGAGCGAGTAGAGCGCGTGATACATCTCGCCGCGGGCCATCAGCTCGTCGTGGGTGCCCTGCTCGATCAGCTGCCCCTTGTCCAGCACCAGAATCTGGTCCGAGTTCTGGATCGTGGAGAGCCGATGGGCGATGACGATCGAGGTGCGCCCCTCAAGGAGGCGCTCAATCGATGCCTGGATGAGGCTCTCCGTCTGGGAATCGATATTGGCCGTCGCTTCGTCCAGAACGAGGATCTTGGGGTCGAACGCGACAGCGCGAGCAAATGCCAGGAGCTGGCGCTCGCCGACCGACAGCGTGGAACCCCGCTCTTTGACCTCGGTGTCGTAGCCATCGGGGAGCTCTTGGATGAACGCGTCGGCCTGGACGAAGCGGGCGGCGTCGATGGCCTTCTCGCGGGAGATCTCTTCGTCCTGGAGCCGGATGTTGCTCAGGATGTCGCCGGAGAACATGAACACGTCCTGGAGGACGACGGCCATCTCCTCGCGCAGCTCTTCCAAGGGGACGTCACGGATGTCGACGCCGTCCACGAGGATCTGGCCGTGCTGGATCTCGTAGAGCCGCAGAAGGAGGTTGATGATCGTCGTCTTGCCCGATCCCGTCGGGCCGACGATCGCGGCACGCTCGCCCGGCTCGACCGTGAACGAGACCCCGCGTAGCACCCAGTCCGCGTGCCCCGGGTATTCCTGATAGGAGAACCAGACGTCGCGGAACTCGATGCGGCCGTCGACTGACGGCAGCGCCTCTTCCCCCGTGTAGCGCTCGGTCGGCTCATCGAGGAGATTGAAGATGCGTTCCGAGGCAGCCATCGCGCCCTGCAGGATGTTGTAGCGCTCGGCCAAATCCCGAATCGGGCGGAACAGGCGTTCGGTGTAGTCCCAGAATAGGGCGATGGTGCCGACGGTGATCAGCCCCTCCAGTTGGGCGTAGCCGCCGATCAGGATGATCATGGCCAAGCCGATGCTGCGGGTGAAGCCGATCATCGGGTTGAACACGGAGAAGATGGCCAGCTGGCGCATGTGCGCGTCGAACTCTTCCCGGTTGATTTCGGCAAACTTGTCATGGGAGTCGCGCTCGCGGACGAACAGTTGCGTCACGAGCATGCCGTTGATGCTCTCGGAGATGTAGGCGTTCAGCTTGGCCAGCTTCCGTCGCACCTCGCGATAGGCGTCACGGGCCCGCTTGCGGAACTCGATGGTGATCCAAACGATGAGCGGAAACAGCAAGGCAATCACCAACGCCAGCTGCCAGCTGACCACCATCAGGACGCCAAATAGCCCAACAAGAAGGAAAACGTCTCGGAACGCCTCCACCAGAACGGCCGTGTACATTTCGTTGATGGCGGCGATATCGTTGGTGGCGCGCGTGACCAGTCGTCCCACCGGGTTGGTATCGAAAAAGCGGACGGGCAGCTTCATGAGATGCCCAAAAATGCGGGTACGCATGTCGTACATGACTTTCTGGCCCGTGTACTCGAGAATGTAGCGCTGCGATACCTCGGAGGCGAAGCGAAGCAGGAGCACGCCGGTCATGACCCATGCCAGCGTCTGGATCCCTTCCATGGGCGGCATCGCGGGCGTCTGGCCCGATTGAACGGCCGGCTTGAGGAACTGGTCGACGCCGATCTTGAGGATGATCAGCGGAATCCCGATGTCAGTCGCGGTCAAGATGAAGGAGAACCCGATGGCGGCGATGAACAACCAGCGGTAGGGCCTGACAAAGCGCAACAGCCGCTTCATTAAGCCTGAGTCATACGCTTTGCCGAGCTTTTCTTCCTCCCAGTGGAATTCCATGGGCATGGCTAAACCATGGCCTCCGCGCTCTGAAGGTCGTGCAGATGGGCGTAAATCCCATCGTTGGCAAGCAGATTCTCATGGGTACCGCGCTCGGCCACGCGGCCGCGATCGAGGACGATCACCTGATCCAAGTTCTGCACCGCCGAGACGCGATGGGCGATCACGATGGCGGTCCGGGTTGCCAGCACGTCCTCGAGGTTGTGCAGAATCTCTTTCTCCTTCTCGGCATCCACGGCCGACAAAGCGTCGTCAAGCACGAGCACCGTCGGGTCCGAAACGAGCGCGCGGGCGATCGCCACGCGCTGCTTCTGGCCCCCGGAAAGCGACACCCCACGCTCGCCGAGGATGGTGCGGAAGCCGTCCGGCATCTCCGCGATCTCGTCGTCGATCCCGGCCCGCTCCGTCGCTTCGATGATCTCGCGCTCGCTCGCGTCGGGATTGCCGAAGGCGATGTTGTCCCAGATCGTCGTGGAGAAGAGAAACCCGTCTTGAGGGACGAGCGCAATCCGCTTCCGGAGACTGGCGAGCTCGTAGTGGCGGACGTCGCGATCGTCCAGGAACAGCTCGTTCGGCGGCGGCTCGAAGACCCGCGTCAGCAGGTGGACAAGGGTGCTTTTGCCCGCGCCCGTCAGCCCGATGACCCCGAGCGTCTGGCCGGGTTCGATCGTGACGTCGACGTCGTCCAACACCGTCGGCCCGTCTTCCTCGTACGCAAATGTCAAGCCGCGATAGGCGATGCGGCCGGGGCCGTCAAACGGAATCGCGTTCGGCGCGTCGTAGACGGTGGGCTCGACGTCGAGGATCCGATCGATGCGGTTCATGGAGGCCGCCCCGCGCTGGACGATGTTGACGGTCAACCCGATCGCACGGATCGGCCAGAACATCATCTCCAGAATCAGATAGAAGGAGGCGAAGTTGCCGGGTGTCATTGTGCCGGCGATGACGGCCTGTCCGCCGACGACAAGGAAGATCAACCGGGAAGCGCCGGTCACCAGCCCGACCAACGGTTCAAAAAACGCCCAGATCCGCACGAGGTGGAGGTTGCGATCGACAAAGCGCTGATTGATGTCGTCAAAGTAGCCGTCCATGCCTCGCTCTTGGGCGAACGTCTTGATCACCCGGATGCCAGAGAGCGACTCTTGGACGCGCTCGGTCAACCGCGAGAAGGTCTCCTGCACGATCCGGAAGCGTTGGTGGATGACCCGACCGAAGACGACGACAAAGATCGACATCAACGGAAGGGGCGCCATGGAATAGAGGGTCAAGGACGGGTTGATCGAGATGAGCATCGCGAGCCCGAGCGAGCCGAGGATGACGAAGTCCGCCAGCGTCAGCACGCCGAAGCCGGTCGCGCGCATCACGGCGTTGACGTCGTTCGTGAAATGCGCCATCAGATCGCCCGTCTTGGTCTCCTGATAGAACGGAGCCCCAAGCCGCAAGATGTGCTCGTAGAGTCGGTTGCGGACGTCTCGCCGGATGCGTCGTGACGTGCCGAGCAGAAGATAGCGCCAGACGAATCGCAACGTCGCTACGGCGGCCGCGATGCCGACCACAATCAATGCATAGCGGAGGAGGTTCCCGCCATCGTTTTCCAACACGTCGTCAATGACGAAGCCAATGAAGCGCGGAATGGCGAGCTGTCCGGCGTTGGTGATGGTCAAGGCCACCACGCCGAGCAGCACGTAGCGGCGATAGAACCAGATGTAGTTGATCAGGCTGCGCATCGACGAAAACCTCCGGGACCGGAACAAAAAGCGGACATCAACGAAGGCCCATCATGTTAGTCCGCTGTCAAACGAGTTTCAACACAGAACCCACACACCGTATTGACACTCGACATCTGGGGGTGCTAAGCTCCCTATAAAGGTTACCCAGCTTCGATAGCCATACAAAGGGGTGGTTGATATCTAAAAACCCCCAAAGCCGGCAGTTCTGCGGCGTCTACCCGTCAATCATCTTTACGAGGAGGTCGTATTATGCCGGAGCGATTCCAAGGGATCACCCGCCGTAACCTGCTCAAAGGGGCTGGCGCCACCGCCGCCCTGGCGACGTTCACCCCGGCCCCGAACTTGTTCGCCCAGAACAACCAGTTGGAGGTCTTCTCCTGGTGGGCCGGAAGCGAGGGCGTTGCCCTTCAGGCGCTCTTTGACCTCTACAAGGAGAAGTGGCCGGACGTCGAGATCGTCAACGCCGTCGTCGCGGGCGGCGCGGGCATCAATGCCAAAGCCGTCCTCAAGACGCGCATGCTCGGCGGCGATCCGCCGGACAGCTTCCAGGTCCACGCCGGTCGCGAGCTGATCGGGACCTGGGTCGTGGCCGACCGACTCCAGGATCTGACCCCGATGTTCCAAGATCAGGGCTGGATGGATGCCTTTCCGGATCAGCTCATTGACCTAATCAGCACGGACGAGGGGATCTGGTCCGTGCCCTTGACGATCCACCGCTCCAACGTCAACTGGTACAACCCGAACACGCTCAACGACTTGGGCTTTGACGGTCCGCCGTCCAGTTGGGCCGACTTTTTGGCCATGGCCCCCGAGATCCAGGATCAGGGCGTCACGCCGCTGGTCGTGGCCAAGAACTGGACCGTCCAGCACTTGTGGGAAAGCGTCGCGCTCAGCGAGCTCGGCCCCGAGAAGTGGGCGGCCCTGTTCAACGGTGAACTCTCGTTCACGAGCAGCGACGCCGTGCGGACCTGGGAGACGCTCAATGAGGTCCTCAAGTTCACCAACATCGACGAGGACGCCTCGTCGCTCTCCTGGCAGCAGGCCAGCGACCGGATCGCCAACGGCAAGGCTGCCTTCAACGTCATGGGCGACTGGGCCGCCGGTTACATGATCGAGACGCTCGAGCTCACGCCGGGCGAGGAATTCAACTGGGCACCGTCGCCGGGCACCGACGGCAACTTCCTGATGTTGTCCGATTCCTTCCCGTTGCCGACCAACCCGCCGCACCCTGAAAACGCCAACAACTGGCTAACGTTGCTCGGGTCCAAGGAAGGCTCGGACGTCTTCAACCCGAAGAAGGGGTCCATCTCGCCACGGGTTGACAGCGACCTGAGCCTCTACAGCCCGTACTCCCAGTCTGCGGCCGAGGACTTCCGCCAAGACACTCTTGCCGGAAGCCTCGTCCACGGCATTGTTGCCAACGAGAACTTCATGAGCAGCTTCGCCAACGTGATGAGCATCTTCCTCGATAGCCGCGACCCGCAGCGGGCGGCCAACGCCGCGCAGGCGGTCGCCAAGCAGACCGGCGTCGCGTAACGTCCACGGGTCCATACACCGATGGATTCTCGAAGGGGACTCGGGATGACTTGCCTGAGTCCCCTTCGTCAACCTACGCTAGGCACTGAGATACAGGCATCCTCCAGGAGCCAACATGTATTCACGTCGTGACCGCATTGTGGCGATCCTTGTCCTGCTTCCCTCGATCGTGCTGCTGGGCGTCTTCGTCTACTGGTTCATCGGCCAGAACGTCTACTTCTCTCTGACCGACTGGGGCACCGGCGCCGCCTTGGCCAAAACGCCTCAGCTCAGCTTCGTCGGACTCGACAATTACGCCAACCTGTTCACGGGGTTTTTGGAGACTCGGTTTCGTCAGGACCTGGTCAACGTCTTCTTTTTCACGCTGTTGTTTGTCGGCGGCGCGCTCGGCCTGGGACTGCTCTTTGCCATATTCCTCGATCGGGAGATCCACGCCGAAGGCGTAGTGCGCACGATATTCCTCTACCCCATGGCACTGTCGTTCATCGTCACGGGGACGATCTGGCGGTGGCTGTTCAATCCGAGCGGTGGTCTCAACGAGCTTCCTGAGGTCTTTGGCCTCTCTCAGCTCCAGTTCGGCTGGCTCAACAGCAACGCCCAATACTTGCAATTCAACTGGCAGGACTTGCCCATGGTGACAGCTCTGGTCGTGGGCATCGCGTTCGCCCTGATCGCGGTCCATCGTTGGCGTCATGCCAGCCGACGGGCTGCCGTGTCAGTCGGGATCCCCGCGGTCCTGCTGTTGGCCTACTATCTCTGGGGCGACGCCATTACGCCGGAGACTTTCGCACTGCCCTTTTCCGAAACCCATGGGTTCAACGTGGCGCTCATCGGCGTCGTGATCGCGGCCGCTTGGCAGTTCTCCGGCTACACCATGGCGCTCTATCTCGCCGGGATGCGTGGCGTCTCCGACGACGTCCGCGAGAGCGCCGAGATCGACGGCTGCAACATCGTCCAATTCTATCGCTTCGTCATTCTGCCGCTCGTGAAACCGATCACGCTGAGCGCGCTCATCATCCTGGGCCACATCTCGCTCAAGACCTTCGCGCTCGTCTTCGTGATGACGGGCCCCGACTATCCGCCGACCGACCTGCCGAGCGTCTTGATGTTCGTCAAGACGTTCAGGAGCAATCTATTTGCGGAGGGGGCCGCCATTGCCGTGGTGCTGTTCGTGCTCGTGGCGCTCGTCGTCGTGCCCTATCTCGTCTCCGCGTTGAGGGAGCGCGCCGCGACATGAGACGCCTGCGGCCGAGTCGAGTCGCTCTGTATGCGGTGGTGCTGCTGTTCGTGCTCATCTATCTCATGCCCGTCTACATGACGATGGTGACCGCGCTCAAGACGCCTCAGGAAATCGCCAACACCAACGTCTGGGTGCCGCCCACGACGCCGAACTGGGGCAGCTTTGTGGAGGCGTTCCGCATGATGGACGACAACCTGCGCAACAGCCTCGTGCTCACCATCAGCGCCACCCTGCTCTCGGCGGTTCTGGGATCGCTGAACGGTTACGTGCTGTCCAAGTGGAAGTTCCGCGGCTCAGAGGTGCTGTTCACGCTGATGCTGTTCGGCATGTTCATTCCCTACCAAGTCATTCTGATTCCGCTGTTCCAGACGCTCAAACAGATGGGCCTCTACGGCGGTTTACCCGGGTTGGTTCTGACGCATGTGGTTTACGGGCTGCCGATTACGACGCTCATCTTTCGGAACTTCTACGCCCAGATCCCCAATTCGATTCTGGAGTCGGCCGTCATCGACGGCGCGACGTTTTTCGGCATCTACCGCCGGATCATCTTTCCGCTGTCGTGGCTCGGGTTCGTCGTCGTCATCATTTGGCAGTTCACCCAGGTCTGGAATGAGTTCCTCTGGGCGGTCACGCTCACCCGGCGAGGTGCCCATCCGATCACGGTTGCACTGTCACAAATGGCTGGCGGTCAGGCGGTCACGTGGAATTTGCCCATGGCCGGGTCGATCCTGGCCGCGCTGCCGACCGTGATCATCTACATCATCTTCGGCCGCTACTTCATCCGCGGCTTGTTGGCCGGATCCGTGAAGGGATAACCCATGAACAACGGAGCCCACCAACGGCTCACGCCGAACGAGCAGGCCCACTATCGCCAACTCGGAGCGGATGCCCGAGATGTCGTTGAAGAGATCTGTGGGGAGATTCTTCCCGAACGGGCTGAGCATGACGTCGCGGGTGAGGTCGAGGGAGCGCTTGTGGCCGAGGGCATAATCCCGAGCGTTCTATTGGTTGGCTCCGACGAGCGGGCCTACCGCTACCGCGACCCGATTCCCAAGGCCAAGCCGATCGATCGCTATGTCAAGGTCGTCGTCTGTGCCCGGCGTCAGGGGCTGGTCGCCAATCTGACGCGATGCGTCCATTTCGGCGAGCCGCCGTCCGAGCTGCGGGAGCGCTTCGAGGCCGTGACGACCGTCGATGCCCGCATGATCGGGGCCACACGGGTTGGCGTCAGCGTTGCAGACATATTCCAGCAAAGGGTTGACGGCTATCGGGACGTCGGATACGACGGCGAGTGGAAGTGTCACCATCAGGGCGGTGCCACGGGCTACGCCGAGCGCGAATATCTCGCGACGCCCGAGGTCGACGAGACGGTCCTCGACGCGCCGGCGTTTGCCTGGCCCCCCTCCATCCAAGGCAGCAAATCGGAGGCCCCGATCCTCGTGAGCGAGGCGGACGGGATGGAGTACATCACCAAGCCCGGCAATGGTTGGCCAACCCAAGTCCACACGGTCGACGGGTTCGACATCGCTCGACCGGATCTGCTCGTTCGATGAAGCCGGAACGACGTTCGGGATCAAGGCTGATCAAGGCCGTCAAGGCCAAGGACGATGGCCGTCGGATTATCTACTACGACCGTCCCACTGACACCTCTCCGGAAACGGACGACGATGGCTGAGCTGCGCTGGCATCCGCTTCTGCGCGAGTGGACGATCGTCGCCGACGAACGCCAAGAGCGGCCCGTGTTGCCCGAAGGGCGCTGCCCGCTCTGCCCTGGCGTCCTCGAGCTTCCCCGAGATTATCACATCGCCAGCTTCGAGAACCGTTTTCCATCCTTGCGTCGAGAGCCTCGACCGCCCGACATCGCTGGGGATGAGCTCTACCGCGTTCGTGCCAACGAGGGCATCTGCGAGGTGCTCGTCTACTGCGCCGAACACGAGCGCGAGCCCTCAGAACTCTCCATCTCGCAACTGACGGACTTGGTGGAAGTCTGGGTCGATCGCACCTCTGATCTCGCTCAATACGGGTTTGTGGACTGCGTCTTCATCTTCGAGAATCGCGGAAAGGATGTCGGCGTCACGCTCCACCATCCGCACGGCCAGATCTACGGCATCCCCTACGTGCCGCCGATCATTGAGCGCGAAATTCACAGCGCCCAGGCCTATTTCGGTAACCATGGCGTCAATTTGTTCGATGCCATTATCGATCGAGAAGCGGCTTCCGGCGAGCGGGTCGTCTTCAATGATGATAATTTCGTCGCGTTTGTGCCGTTCTTTGCCCGCTATCCCTATGAAGTGCACCTCTATGCTACGGCCGCTGTGCCTGATTTGCGCGCTCTGGCACCTGAACAATACAAACCGCTGGCTCGTGCGCTCAAGACGGTTCGGATGAAATACGACGCGCTCTTCGCCACGCCGCTGCCGCACATGATGGTTTTCCATCAGGCGCCCCTTGACGGAGGCAATCACGAGCACTATCGCTTCCATATCGAGTTCTATCCGCTCCAACGGGCCGCGGATAAGCTGAAGTATCGAGCTGGGGTGGAGAGCGGCGCCGGCACGTTCACCGTGGACATCGCCCCAGAGACGATGGCCCGAGAGCTGAGGTCCATGGATGTCGATCCCGACGACTGATCTGATAGCCCGATTCGAGCAACGGTTTAGCGCATTCCCGGACGTCCATGCTCAAGCGCCGGGCCGTGTCAACCTGATCGGCGAACACACCGACTACAACGACGGGCTCGTGCTGCCGATCGGGATCGACCGCGCGACGCACTGTCTGCTGAGCGCTCGAGCCGACGCGACGATCCAGCTCCATGCGGACGGCTACGATGAGACGCATCACGCCTCGCTCGCGGCGTTGACGCCCCAAGGCCGGTGGAGCGACTATGCACTCGGCGTCGTCCACGAACTCCAGCATGCGGGGTATAAGCTGTCGGGATTTGAGGCACTGGTCGTCAGCAATGTGCCGATCGGGGCAGGCCTGTCCAGCTCAGCGGCGTTGGAGATGTCGGTCGCCTGCGGGCTCGTCGCGTTGTTCGATCTCGACGTCCCGGCGCTTGAGCTGATTCGGCTATCTCAGCGCGCGGAGAACGACTTCGTTGGCACGCGCTGCGGGGTCATGGATCCGTACGTGGCGTACCACGCCAAGGCGGATCACGCCGTCTACTTGGACACGCGGACGCTGCGACACGAGTTGATCGCGATCAACGTAGCGCATACATCGTTGCTGGTGATCGACACGGGTGTGCAGCATGAACTGGCGTCGGGCGCGTACAACAAGCGCCGCGAGGAGTGTGAGGAGTGCGTCCGTCGGCTCCAAGAGCATGACCCCTCGATTCGCGCGCTGCGCGACGTGACGCCCGAATCTCTGGACGCTCAGCGCGGTGCTCTTCCCGATCCGCTGGATCGGCGAGCCCAACACGTTGTCGACGAGAACCGGCGCGTGGCGCAGACCGTGGACGCCCTCCGAGCCGCAGACCGATCACGCGTCGGCGAGTTCTTCTACGCCTCGCACGCCAGCCTGCGCGACCTGTACGAGGTCAGTGCTCCCGAGCTCGACCATCTGGTTGACTTGGCTCAACAGGCCGACGTCGTCGGCGCGCGCATGACCGGCGGCGGCTTCGGCGGCGCGACGATCCATCTGGTCCACGAGGACCGAATGGCTGACTACGAGGCGTTCGTAACCGAGCGCTTTACGGAACGATTCAAACAACAGCCGACGATCTTTGAGGTGCGCCCCGGCGAGGGCGCCCAGGCTGAACCCCTTGATGGAGGAGTTGATTCGCCATGACGGAGCCACTGAAGTGGGGGATTCTCAGCACGGCCAACATCGCCTCGAAGGCGCTCGTGCCCGCGTTACACGAGACCGAGGTCGCTCAACTGACGGCTGTGGCGAGTCGGGACGAAGCGAAGGCTCGACAATGGGCTGACGAGCACGGTATTGCACGGGCACACGGCAGCTACGACGCGCTGTTGGACGATGCCGAGATCGGCGCCGTCTACAACCCGCTGCCGAACCATCTCCACAAGGAATGGACGATCAAGGCGGCCGACGCCGGCAAGCACGTGCTCTGCGAGAAGCCGCTCGGGCTAAATGCTGATGAGTGCCGCGACATGATCAGGGCGTGTCAGCGCAACGACGTCGTGCTGATGGAAGCGTTCATGTATCGCTATCACGCGCAGTTCCGTCGACTGCGGGGGCTCGTCGAAGACGGCGCTGTCGGCGAACCTGCGCTCGTGCGAGCGTCGTTCAGTTTCCCCTTGGCGTCCTTCGATCGACCGGACAACATCCGTTGGCAGCCCGATATGGGCGGGGGCAGCCTCATGGACGTCGGCTGCTACTGCGTCAACGTGGCACGGGCGCTCTTCGACGCTGAGCCGATACGCGCCTACGCCCGGTCGTTCGAGCATCCCGATTTTCCTGGTGTCGATGCCCAACTTCAGGGCATGCTGGAGTTTCCCGATGATCGGTTCGCGCTCGTCGACTCGAGTTTTCGCCTCAACGCGCAGCAGACGATCGAAATCAGCGGACCCGATGGCCTCATTCGTGCCAACGGACTTTTCAATCCGCCGATCCCGAACGTCTATCTGGAGATCGCCGAGGGGACCGACTTGCGGACCGAGACGTTCGATCCGCGATACCGCTTCCATCGTCAAGTCGAGCACTTCACGGCGTGCGTTCGCGAGGGTCGAACGCCGGAGACGGATGGGGCCCATGCGATCGGCAACATGAAGACGATCGAGGCGCTGTCGACATCAGCGCAAACGGGGAAGCCTGTCGAGATTGCTGGCTAAGAGCCCCTACCAAAACCGGAGGCCGAATGCGTCGCCAACGATGGGCCGCGCCTCAGTCGGTCAGCTGATCGAACACGACCGTGCCGTCTTTGATCACCATGCGCACTTGGCGCGTCTGGGCAATGTCGTCCAACGGGTTGCCGGCCACAATCGTTAGGTCAGCGAGCTTACGCGGCTCAACCGTGCCCAGGTCGTCGCCTTCCAGCCACCGAGCGGCGTTGCGCGTGGCGGCCTGGATCGCCTCCTTCGACGTCATGCCCGACTCGACGAGAAGCTCGAGCTCACGATGCAGACTCGGTCCGAACTTCAGGCCCGGATTGCCCACGTCCGTGCCCGCGACGATCGTGACGCCCGCCTGATCGAGGGCCTTGACGGTCGCTTGAGCCTCCTTCAATACTTCCGTTGGCCGATCCGTCAGCTCCACTTGCGCCTCGATCACCGACAACGTCGGATCGTACGCAACGTTGCGCTCACTAAGGAGCTGGATGGTCTCTTCGGATAACGACTCCCCATTGGTCACGCCGTGCTCGATGCCGTCGGCGCCGAGTTCGACAACATCGCGAACTTCGCTCGGCGTGCTGGTGTGTACCGTTACCTTAAGTCCTTGCGCGTGGGCTTCGTCGATAATGGCTTTCAACACCTGCGGGTCGAGTCGGGGAAGTTCGTTCTGAGGCCCACCTGCTTCGTAGATGGCCTTGATGAAGTCCACGCCGCCTTGAGCCAAGGCCTGAACCTCTTGGCGGGCACGCTTCGGATCGTCCACTTGGCGCGCTGCGTTTTCGATCAAATAGTCGTTGCCCTGATAGATGGTCGACACGGGATGGCCGCCCGGCGCGGTGAAGACAGGACCGGCGGCGAAGACCCGGGGCCCGCCCAGGTTGGCGTTTGCGATCGACCGTTTGACGTTCACGATCCAGGGATAGACGTCCCCAACGCTTTTGATTGAGGTCACCCCGTTCTGGATGAACGCGCGTCGGTGACTGGGAAACATGCGAGCTGTCCGCCAAATAATCGATGGGATCGAGACGTTTTGATAAGCCTCGTAGCTCGGGGCTTCGGGCACCCCAAAGTGGACGTGGCTATCGATCAGCCCCGGCAACACCGTCATGCCCGCGAGATCGCGGACTTTAGCGTTGTCGGGAATCTCGACATTACTCGCCGGCCCGACGGCCTGGATGCGTTCGTTTCGAACGAGGATGGTGGCGTTCGCCAAGGGCTCACCATGGGTGCCGTCGACCAACCGAGCGCCGGTGAGCGCGAGCGTGCCGTCATGAGGAGACGGGGCTGGATAGCGCCCGCTTTGGAATGCGATCAAGCCAATGAGCACCGTTCCCGCCAACAGCGCACCGACGATGAGCATGATCCGTCCAAGCATAGCATCGCCTCCCAGCTACGAAGAGCGTCTAACAAAATTCTTGAACCCGGTTGAGCAACACGAGCACGGAGCCCGGCTCGAGGACCCCTTCATGGGGTCGGCACGCCGTTCATCGCAAACGCGGAGCCATTCGCTAGCGGTTGAACCAGGCGAACGTCCGCCCTCCGGCCTCGGCGACGCCGGCGGCAGCAGCGGCTCGATCTCCGCCCCCAGCTCGCCCGGCCGTGACGGGTTCGCCATAGCGGAACCCGCGTATCATCTCATCCGCCGGTCTTGTTAAGGGCGCTAATATCCGGCCGTCAACAGATAGATCGAAAATCAATGGATTCGGCAATGTGGGCGCGGGCACCCCATCTGATAATCCGTTACTGATCCGTCGACAGTTCCGCCACATCGACGAACGTGCGCTCCTCGGCAGACGCCAGAATGGCATCCGTGACGAGTGCGGCGCGATAGCCGTCTTCGAACGTTGCGCCGTCGGGCCCCACGGGTCGAACGTGGACGATGCACTCGAGCAGATGGGCGATCTCGTGCACGAACGTGTGCTCCCAGCCGAGGATGTGTCCGCGCGGCCACCAGTGTTCCAACCAGGGATGATGGTCCTCGGTGATGAGCGCGTTATGGAAGCCGTGTGTCTCAGCTGAATCCTCATCTTCCCAGTAGACATTCAGCTCGTTGAGTCGTTCCAGGTTGAACTCGACGCTGCCGTTTTCGCCATTGATCTCAATCACTTGATGGTTCTTCCGGCCGGAGGCGACGCGGCTGGCTTCCAGCGTGCCGATGGCACCGTCCGCGAACTCGATCGCGGCCGTGAACGCGTCGTCGACGCTGACCCGACCTCGGCCGGACCCATCTGCCCAAGGCCGCTCGGTCGTGAACGTCTGGGTTAACGCGCCGACGCGCGTGATCTCGCCCACCAGGAATCGAGCCAGATCGATAATGTGCGCGCCGAGGTCGCCAAGCGCTCCGCTACCCGCGGTCTCGCGCTGGTGGCGCCAGGTCATGGGATGGGCGGAGCTCACGAGCGACTCCTGCAGATAGCGGCCGCGAAAGTGATAGATGCGGCCCAATGCCCCGCTCCGGATGAGATCGCGGGCTTGGCGCAGCGCCGGCACGAAGCGATAGTTGAATCCCGTCATGTGCTTTACATTGGCCCGCTCGGCGGCGTCCCACATCGCCTTCGCTTCGTCGGCGTCCCGAGCCAACGGCTTCTCACAAAGAACATGCTTTCCCGCTTCGGCGGCCGCGATGGACGGCTCGGCATGGAGGTGGTTCGGCCCGACGTTGTCGAGAAGTTGGATGTCATCGTCCGCGAGCAACTCGCGCCAGTCGGTGTAGGCGTGCGCGTAGCCGTAGCGTTCGGCGGCGTGTTGAACGGCCGATTCGTCTCGGCCCGCGATGCCGATGAGTTGAGGAAACGCCGGCGGCGACGCCCAGATATAGCCCAGTTTCTTGAACGCATTCGTATGCGCTTTGCCCATGAAGGCGTAGCCGAGCATGCCAACACCAATGTTGGGAATCGCCGACCGGTTGGTCATGAGTTGCCCCCTCGCTTTCCGGATTTACAGGCCACTGCACAAGTCGAGTCAACCGACGGTCGACATGTTGGCCCCACCGACAGCAACTGACTTAACCGGACTTTCGCGGTGATCAGTACCATGTCTGATCGTCGACAGCGCGTCGACGCCGAGTGTATGCTACCTTCGTCGACGGCACCAAGCAGGGCATCGCTCATCCTCCGGGAGGGATACACGTGACGTTTGACGGGAAAGTAACGGTAGTGACGGGCGCCAGCACGGGCGTCGGGCTTGAAGTTGCCAGGCAGTTTGCTCAAGGCGGCAGCGACATCGTCTTGGCCGCTCGAACAGCCGACGATCTGCAAACAGCTCAGGCGGAGATCGAAAACGTCGGCGTTGATGGGCTCTCGGTCCCGACCGATGTCAGCGACCGAGAGCAATGTTTCGCCCTCATCGAACAGACGACGGAACGCTTCGGACGCATCGACGTCCTCGTCAACAATGCCGGCATCGGGCTCTACAAGCCCGTCGAGGACGTCGTGCCCGAGGACCTCGACAAAGCGCTGTCCGTCAACTTCCGCGGGGCCATGTACTGTGCTCAGGCCGCTTATCATCAGATGCGTGAGCAGGGATCCGGCCATATCATCAACGTGGCCTCCATTGCGGGCAAGACGGGGCTGCCGGGAGAGAGTGCCTACAATGCGTCAAAGTTCGCCATGGTCGGTTTCGGGCAAAGTCTTAAAAAAGAGGCAATCCACCACGGCGTCCGCGTCGACAACCTCTGCCCCGGCGGCATCGACACGCCGTTCTGGGACAAAGTCCCGAACCAGCCGGACACGTCCAACTTTCTGACGGCCGACGACGTCGCGGGGTTGGTTGTCTACGTGGCGAGCACATCCGAGCGCATGGTCTTCGACGACATCACGGTCAACCCGAAGAAGGAGTTCATCGATCGCTTCGCCTGAGCTAGGCCTGCTAACGTTTTAACGATAAGCTCAGCTAATGGTCGAAGATCTCGCGAACTGAGGCTCGGGTGGCTTCGAGGGCTTGCTGCAAGTTGTCGGGATGGGGCCCACCGCCTTGGGCAAACTGGGGATTGCCGCCGCCCTTGCCGCCGACCCGTTCCGCCGCCTCACGCACGAGATCGCCCGCCCGAATCCGGTCCGTCAGCGCGTCGCTCACTTTGCAGATGACAACGGCCTTGTCAGCTTGCCCACTCCCCAGCAACACGATGCCCGGTCGGAGTTTGTCCTCGAGGAGATCGGCCAGCTCCTTGAGGGCGTCGCCGTCGAGGTCAGCTTGGGCGGCGATCACCGTGACATCGCCGACATGCTCGCTCCGTTCGAGGAGCGCGTCGCGGGTCTGCTGGAGCTCAACGTGCTGGAGTCGCTCCACTTCCTTCTCGAGCGATTTCCGTTGTTCGAGCAATGCGTCGAGCTTCGCCCCGACCTCGTCCTCGGCGGCATCCAACTTGGCGCTCATCTTGTGCAGACGCTGCTCCTTCTCGAGCAGATAGTTGAACAGGTTCTCCCCCGTGGCGACATAGACGCGGCGGACGCCGGCCGAAACGCCCTCTTCGCGGGTGATCTTGAACATCCCGATCTCGCCCGAGCGATCGACGTGCGTGCCGCCGCAGAGCTCGATGCTGAAGGGGTCGTCGGACCCGTTCGCGTCGGGAATCGCCACAACGCGGACTTGATCCCGGCCCTGATAGTCTTCGGGAAAAAGCGCCATGGCGCCCTTGGCTTTGGCATCCGTCAACGGCTCGTAGGCGACCTCGACGGGTCGGTCGTCCAGGATGACTGCGTTGGCCATGTCCTCGACCTGGCGGATCTCGTCGTCGCTGAGCCCTTCCAGATGCGTAAAGTCGAAGCGGAGCTCGTCGGGCGCCACGCGCGACCCGGCCTGAATGCCTCCCGCATAGCCGAGGACCTTGCGCAGCGCGGCGTGGAGGATGTGGGTCGCGGTATGGTTACGCTGGGTGGCCAGCCGGCGATCCACGTCGATCGAGAGGGCACATTCGTCCCCGACCGCCAACGAGCCTTGGGTCACCTTGATGCGGTGGTAGGGAATGCCGACCTGAGTCTTCTGCACGTCGAGCACTTGCGCCTTGCCCCCGTCCCAGACGACGCTACCCGTGTCGGCGACTTGCCCGCCGCCTTCGGGATAGAACGGGGATCGCTCCACGACGAGGAGGGCTTCCTCGCCCACCTCGGCGGCGTCGATCGAATGGCCGTCTGAATTGGCCAAATGGACGACCTTGGAGCTGCACGCCAGGCTCGTGGGGTCGGACTCGCACTTCCGTTGCGGGACCTCGAGCATGAGATGGGGGTGGGCCGTGCCCTTGGTGCCGGCTGCCGACCGCTCCCGCTGCTTGTCCATCTCCCGTTCAAACCCTTGTCGATCGACAGATAACCCGTGTTCCTGCGCGATGTCTTCGACGATCTGGATGTGGAAGCCGTGCGTGTCGTGCAGGAAGAACGCTTCCTCGCCCGCGATGACGCTTTCATTCTGGGCCTTCTTATCTTGGATGAGATCGTCGATGTAGCTCATGCCCGTCTCGAACGTGCGGGCGAAGCGCTGCTCCTCCTGCTGGACGGCTTTGACGATGAAGTCGCGGCGTTGCGGCAGCTCCGCGTAGAAGTGGCCCATCTCGTCGATGACGGTCTCGACGACGTGGCCGAGGAACGGACTCTGCAAGCCGAGCTGCTTGCCAAAGCGAATCGCCCGGCGAATGAGCATGCGCAGGATGTAGCTGCGCTCCTCGTTGCCCGGGACGACGCCGTCGGCAATCAGAAACGTCATCGCGCGCCCGTGATCGGCCAGCACGCGGTACGGGATGGGCCGGTCGTTCATGTCAGCGTTGCTGTGGCCGGCCAGCTGGCGGACGTTCTCCATCAGCGGCTCGAAGATGTCGGTGTCGTAGTTGGTGGTGCCGTTCTGCAGCACCGCCGCAATGCGCTCAAAGCCCATGCCCGTATCGACGCATGGGGCCGACAGGTCCGACGTCTCTCCGCCCTCGTCGGTGTGGTACTGCATAAAGACGAGGTTCCAGATCTCCCAGAAGCGATCGCAGTCCGCTTCCACGGAGGCGGTGTACGGCGTGCATCGGCCGTTGTAGGAACACGTGCACCGCTCGACGCCCCGATCGTAGAAGATCTCTGAGCACGGCCCGTTCGGGCCCGTGTCCCCCATGGACCACCAGTTCTCGCTCGCGGGCAGCCGGCCGATGCGCTCGTCCGGAACGCCCGTGATCTCGCTCCAGAGCCGGGCGGCCTCGTCGTCGTCCTCGTAGACGGTCGGCCAGAGCTGCCCGGGATCCAGCTCGAGCCGGTTGAGCAGGAAATCCCAAGCGTATTCGATCGCGCCCGACTTGAAGTAATCACCGAAGGAGAAGTTGCCGAGCATCTCAAAGAACGTGTGGTGCCGCGGGCTCGGTCCCACCTCCTCGATGTCGTTGTGTTTTCCGCTCACCCGCAGGCACTTCTGGGCAGTCGCCGCGCGGGAATAGGAGCGCTGGTCCAATCCGAGAAAGGCGTTTTTGAACTGGACCATGCCGGCGTTGACGAACAGGAGCGAAGGGTCATCGGGCACGAGCGGCGAGCTCTCCACGACCGTATGGCCGTTGTCGTCGAAAAAGTTCAGAAAGGCTTGGCGGATTTCGGCAGCGCGCATTGTCTTCAACTACTGCAAGCCCCCTATCTGTTGTGCGCGTCCCGGCCTGCAAGGACGGCAACTCAGCTGCTCCAATCGTCAATTGCAGCTTCTGGATGGGTCAATTCTAGGCGTGGGCTCAGTGGGCTGCAACGGCGGGTCGTTGACGGGCCGCTCGCCCGTGACGTAGGCTGAGTTGTTCGATAACCATCCCGACGACGCACATCCGAGGAGGCCGAATGGACGAGCGATCGATGGACTTTCTGAAGCGGTTGATGGGCACGATCAGCCCGTCAGGGGCTGAGCAAGAGGGCGCCCGCGTCTGGCGCGAGGAGGCCGACACGTTTGCCGAGAAGGTCTGGGGCGACTCGCACGGCAACAGCTTTGCGATGCTCAACGAAGGCGGCAGCCCACGCGTCATGTTCGCCGGCCACGTCGACGAGATCGGTTTGATGGTCACGCACATCGACGACAACGGGTTCCTCTACGTGCAAACCATCGGCGGGTGGGACCCGCAGATCCTGCCTGGCCAACGCGTCCACCTCCGAACCCGGCACGGCGACATCACCGGGGTCCTCGGCAAGAAGCCGATCCACCTCATCGACAAGGATGAGCGCGACAAGGCGGTCAAGGTCGAGGACGTGTGGATCGACATCGGGGCGAACGACAAGGATGAGGCCCAAGGCCTCGTTCGGATCGGCGACACGGGCGTCATCCAATACGGGTTCGAGGAGCTGCGCAATGGATTGTTGGTCTCACGCGGCTTCGACGATCGGGTGGGCGCGTTTGTCGTCCTCGAAGCGGCCCGTCGCTTGGCCGACATGAGCCCGAGTGCCGAGGTTATCGCGGTCGGCACGGCCCAGGAGGAAGTCGGCCTGCGCGGAGCGCAGACGAGCACGTTCGGCCTCGCCCCGGACGTCGGTGTGGCTGTGGACGTCGGATTTGCGAGCGATTTCCCCACGATGGAGGAAATGAAGAAGAAGGTCGGCGACGTCAAACTCGGCCACGGGCCCATGATCGCCCGAGGGCCGAACATCAATCCCGTCGTCTACGATCACTTCGTCCGCACGGCCGATGCCAACGACATTCCCTGGCAGCCGAACGGCGAGCCCCGCGGCACGGGGACCGACGCCAACGCGATCCAGCTCTCGCGAGCCGGCGTGGCCACGCAACTCATCGGGTTGCCCAATCGCTACATGCACACGCCCGGCGAGCTCGTCCATGCCGACGACTTGACGCACAGCGCTCAATTGATCGCACACACGGTCGCCGGCTTCGACGCGGACATCGACTTGACCGCCTGACCTCAACGTCAACCCATTGCCCGACGGCAAACGGGCGGTTTGCAGACGTCGAGTCGCGAGCCGTCCGTCCCCGTTGAGACGCCGTTTCTTGGTTTGAGATGTCCCCTGGCTGGCTGGTGAGCGACGGAAGGCTGTCGGACGACCCATCGAACGCCGGTTAACATGGACAGAGGGGACTCAAGAGTCGACCTCTAGAAGGGGGCATTTACCATGACTCGATCACACGCCGCGCGGTGGATCTTGACGGCGCTGGTCGTGTCACTCGCTTTGACGTTTGGTGTCGAGGCTCAGGACAGCGGCCACAGTCAGACCCGGCCCGCCGTGGAATGGCGCTGGTTCCACAACATGGCGGTCGCGGACGTCAACGCGCAGATTTCACAAGGATTCCGTCCCATCGATCTGGAGGTCGAGCGCGTTAACCCGTTCCGTTTCAGCGCGGCATTCGTGGCCAATCAGGGCGCGTACCAACGAACGCTCTGGTGGTTCTATGGGACGCCCAACTTCGTTCTGGGCAAGGCCAACGTGAACGACGCGCGGATCATCGACATCGAACGGTACCAACGAGAGGGAGAAACGCGCTCCCTGGCTATCATGGTTAGACGACGGGTCGATTGGGACTTCCGACCGGAAGTTTCCCTGAAATCGATCCTCGACACGGCCGCCCATCAACACCTACGCGTGATCGACCTGGAGCCTCGGACAATGATCGGTCAATCCGCGTTTGACGCGGTCATGACCGACAACACGGGGTCGAATCACACGAGTTGGTGGCTCTACACGGGACAGACCGCAACCGAGATCAACGACAAGACCCAGCAGCATCAGGCCCGGCTGATCGATATCGAGGTGGAATCCGGGAACACGTTCATGGCCATCATGCAGCAGCCGAAGGGCCCGAACGAGGCGGGCTCCTTTTGGTGGTACTACGGCCTGAGCGAAGCGGAGGTCAACCAGAAAGCCCGTCAGCATGCAGGCCGGGTCACCGACGTCGAGACGTATCGCGTCAACGGCCAGAAGCGCTTTGCGGTCATTCTGCTGCAGAACGGGCGCTAGGGTACTCGGCATCTCCGAGACAACGCGCGCGGCGAGGGAGTTCGCCACCCCGCTCCGTTCGCGGCATGCCCTCAAGCCTAGCCAGCCAAATACGGAAGGAATGGACGCTTTTCGTGCAGGGCTGGTGGACGGAGGGCGTTGCTTGACGTCCGAGGATGCGTTACCATAACGACGGTTCGGCGGCGTAGCTCATTGCGGTTTAGAGCGCCCGTCTCATAAGCGGGAGGTAGTGGGTTCGACTCCCACCGCCGCCACCCAACAACGGGGACGTAGCTCAGTTGGGAGAGCGCCGCGTTCGCAACGCGGAGGTCGCCGGTTCGAGCCCGGCCGTCTCCACCAGCTCACCACGGCAAATGCCACCCACGATCAATCGCCACAGCCCTCCATGTTGCCACAACGACAGACCTTGTGGCAGCCCACGACAACGGCCCACGGCTCATCGCAAATGGGACACCGATCGGGATCCACGGACTGCTGGGTGAGCCGTTCCCACTCCGCTCGATCCAGACCCCGCGCCGGCGAATCCATGTTATCCCGATTTCCCGGCGAACGGCGCGTCAACTCGCTCGGCGGGCGCTCGGACGAAGCCATACGCTCGTATTGTAAGATCTGCGCCGCGTTTGTCGAACTGCCATCCGCCATCTACAATCCCTTCCCATGGGTTCGGACGACGCCGTCATGGCCTTTCTCCGCTATTTGCGACATTGCGGGCTCCACGTCACCTCCGCTCGCGAGCGCATCGCGGGCTCGGCCAGCGCCATGGACGGCCACTTCACCGCCGGGGATCTCTGGGCCAGGTTGCGATCCGAGGATGGTTCCGTCGCACTGGCGACGGTCTACCGGACGCTGGATCTCATGGTTGAGGCCGGCGTGCTGCGACGGCTCGGGTTTGACCAACAAGCGCACTACGAGGTCGCAATCGGCCAGGCACGGCACGAACACTTGGTATGCGAAACGTGCGGACGGGTTCTCGAATTTCGCGATCCCGAGCTCGACGCTCAGCTTGCCCAGGCGGGCGCCGATCTCGGATTTCAGGCCCACCGTCATCAGTTGCTCATTTGGGGCCGGTGCGCCCCTTGCCAGCGCGATGACCGATCGTGATGTCGAGATCTGCAGCAGATATTGGAAAAGGCAGAGGCCGCCCACGCTCGGTTGGGCGGCCTGCCGCACGGGGTGTACCTGTAAGGAGGTGGACTTGGGCTCCCCTCTCACCCTTGGATCTGTGGTTCAGGAGGCCTCGTTATGTTTGACAGCGTCGAGTTTCGGTTAAATGCCTAGCAAGCTGGTCCTACTCTAGCTTGTCGAGAGTCCAAAGGGAATGGATGCCAGGTGGAAATTTGGTGAAAGCGGGTTGGCCCCAGCAGTTGACAATTCCGAAGGGGGAATGATCGATGATCGTCCATGCCAACGGTGCCGAAATCCCCGCACTCGGGTTCGGCACGTTCGAGATCCATGGCTCTCAGGCCGAGGAGATGGTCCATCACGCGCTGGAGCTCGGGTATCGGCACATCGACACGGCGCAAGCCTACGAGAACGAGGCGGAGGTCGGCCGGGCCATTGAACGCTCGCCCGTCGATCGGTCCGAGCTCTTTTTGACGACAAAGATCATGCCTCAAGATTTCGGCCGACGTGACCTGCCGGTCGCGCTGGAGAAGAGCCTCGATCAGCTCGGCACGGATTACGTCGATTTGGTGCTGTTGCATTGGCCGAATCCCGAGGTCCCGATCGCCGACACGATGGAGGCCCTCCAGGAAGTGCGTGAAGCCGGCCACACGCGCCACATCGGCGTCAGCAATTTCACCGTGGCGCTTCTGAATGAGGCGTTGGCGCACAGCGATGTGCCGCTGGTGACCAACCAAGTCGAGTATCATCCGTTCCTGAGTCAGGCGCCCGTGTTGGACGTCGTCCGGGCCAATGGCATGTCGCTGACGGCATACAGTCCCCTTGCCAAGGGTGATGTTGCCAAGAACGAGGTGCTGCAACGAATCGGGGAGGCCCATGGGAAGACTCCCGGCCAGGTGGCGCTGCGATGGCTCATTCAACAGGACCAAGTCATCGCGATTCCGAAGACGGCCAATCCGGAGCGCTGCGAGGCCAATTTTCAGATCTTCGATTTCCAGCTCTCCGATGAGGAGATGGCCCAAGTTCACGATCTGGCACGTCCCGACGGCCGTTACGTGGATCCGCCGGGCGTGGCTCCGGAGTGGGACACCTAAGCCGATGAGCTTGATGAGCGCGTCGGTTTCGGCGATCGTCCGCTATCCCGTCAAGTCCTGCGCCGGCCATGCCATCAATAAAGCATCGCTCGACGCTTACGGCATCGTGGGCGATCGACGCTGGTTGATCGTCGATTCCCATGGCCGATTTCTAACCCAGCGGGACGCGCCATCGCTGTCCCAAGTGACGCCCGAATTCGCCGGCGATGATCTTGCGCTGACTGCGCCTGGAATGGAACGCATTGCCGTCCGAGCGGATGCTCAGGGCCCGACACGTAACGTGCGCGTCTGGAACGATCGCTGTCAGGGCGTTGACCAAGGCGATGACGTGGCCGCCTGGCTCCGCGAGTATCTCGGTTCGGCGTATCGACTGGTCCGCATGAGTCCAGACTTCCGACGGCCGATCGATTCGGCCTACGCGACCTCAATGGGTGATCACGTCAGCTACGCCGACGGGTACCCTTTCCTGTTGACAAGCGAGGCGTCGCTGCAAGAGCTGAACCGGCGCATGGCAGCATCCGTGCCGATGGATAGGTTTCGGCCGAACATCGTCGTCTCAGGCACGGAGCCGTTCGAGGAGGACACGTGGACGCTCATCCAGATCGGCGGCGTGACGTTCCACGTCGTCAAACCCTGTGCTCGTTGCGTTGTCACGACGACCGATCAAGCAACGGGGGAGCGCGGCAAGGAACCGCTCGCGACCCTCGCCACGTTCCGCCGAGATGGCCAAGGCAACGTCCATTTCGGCCAAAACCTCATTCACACGCCCAAGCGGGGCAAGATCGCTGTCGGCGACGCCCTGGCCGTGCGCGAGCGGGGCCATCCGACGGTCCCATTCGGGGCTGGCTCGGGGTGTTGATCGGAGACGTCACAGTCGACTTACGGAGAGTTACGCGTGTCTTTGGAAAGAGCAAGGGGCGACCCGAGACGCTTCGGGCCGCCCCTCAACTCTAGGGGGTGGAAGGGTGAGGAGCCGACACCCGACCCTTCCGTGTGGAGGCCGTTCGCTATTGAGACGCATCCACCGCAAGCACTGCAGAGAGCGTCTCGTCGCCGACCAATCCGACGGCGAAGATCGTGTAGTTGGTGCCGGCCTCCAGCGTCACATCCGGCACGGTCAACATCGCGTCGGTTGAGCCCGCGGGCCGGACCTCGAGCGTGACGGTGGCGGGATCGACGGCCAGATAGTCGCTGGCGTTGGGGAAGGCGACGTTCTCGAACAACAGCGGGCCGCCCTGGACCGCCACGTCGACGGCCGGAGCGTCCGGCGAGGCGTGAACCAGTCGAACTTGGGCTTGATCGGCCGTCGGTTCCCGGTTGTCGACGTAGACGCTGGCCTTGAGCGAGTCGTCACCCAACAGCCCACGTGCGGCCACCGTGTAGGCCGTGCCGGGCTCCAACGTCACTGTCGTGTCGATGACGACGGGCTCGCTGGCGCCCGCGGGCGTCACCTGGATGCGCCGCTCGCCGGCCGGGACGTTCAGATAGTCACTGATCGTCTTGAACGGCACGTCGCTCAGCACTTGGCTGCCGTCGACGGAGACGTCGACGTTGGGCGCGTCAGGCGACAGATGGGCCACGCGGACTTGGGCCGGCGCCTGCGCGTCAACGACTGGCAACGCCGCTAGCGTGTCATTCCCGACCTGACCGATGGCGAAGATGGTCAGATTGGTGTTGGCCGACAGCGTGACGTCCGGCACGGTCAGTACCGCGTCCATGCTGCCGGCGGGGCGGATCTCGAGATCGACGGTGGCCGGATCGACCGCCACGTAGTCGGAACTGCCGCGGAACGAGACGTCGCTGAACAACGTCGGGCCATCGACGACGCCGACGTCCACAGCGGGCGCATCCGGCGACGCGTGCACGAAGCGGACCTGGGCCTGCCCGTCGCGGGTCTGGCGATCGTCGCGGAGGACGAGCGGCTGGAGGTCATCCTCGTTCAAAAGCCCCGTCGCGGCCACGGTGAACGATCCGCCGGCCGTCAACTCGACCGTGGCGTCGATGACGACGGGCTCGCTGGCACCCGCGGGCGTCACCTGAATGCGGCGCTCGCCGGCGGGGACCTCGAGGTAGTCGCTTACCGTTTTGAAGGGCACGTCGCTGAGCACCTGCTCGCCATCGATTGACACGTCCACGTTGGGCGCGTCCGGCGAGAGATGCGCCACGCGCACTTCGGCCGGGCCGGGCTGGCCCTGCGCGTCGACGGCCACCACGGCCTCGAGCGAGCCGTCCTCGACAAAGCCGGTGGCGAAGACGGTGTAGTTGGTCGCCGCCTCCAGCGTCAAGTCGGTGACGCTCAGTGCGACGTTGTCGGTGTCGGCGACTTTGACGTCCAGGTCGTAGGTGCCAGGCTCGAGCGCGGCATAGACGGTTGAGGTTCCGAACGTGACGTCCGAAAATAGGCTGTGTGCGCCGCTGAACGATTGCGACACGTCAACCGCCGGGGCATCGGGAGACGCATGAATGAACCGTACCTCAGCGCGGGATGAGGAGGGATTCCGGTCATCGGTATAGACCTGCGCTCGGAGCGTGTCGTCGCTGAGCAACCCGATCGCGGCGACTGTGTAGGCCTGACCGGGCTCGAATGACACGGTGGCATCGATGACGACCGGCTTATCCGTTCCAGCCGGTGTCACTTGGATTCGGCGCTCGCCAGCAGGCACGTCCAAATAGCTGCTGACGGTCTGGAACGGCACGTCCTCCAGCACGCGCTCCCCGTCGACCCAAACGTCGACGTTCGGTGCGTCCGGCGACAGATGCGCGACACGCACCTGGGCTGTCTCTTGGGCATCGACGGCGACGCCGACCGTGAAGACCATGGCCAGCGCCAACAAAACGTTGATCCACTTCATGTGGGCAACGACCTCCTTGGTTGTCGTTGTGGATTGATTCGAGGACAAAACGCCTGTAGGTCCTCCGCTGAGGATCGTTCCCCTCAGCAAAACGCCGCAGACCGCCTGCGACGTCGTTAGCAAGCTAGGCGAAAGCGATGTCAGCGTCTATAGTGTCGAGGTCAGAACGATGTCAAGACGAGTCAACGGGGGCACAGACGGGCGAGTTGGTTGTCGGCTTGTCCCTTAACAAAGCAGCAGGTAAGTTCATCGTGTGGTAAATCAACGATTTCTGCTCGGGGTCAGTCTCGGCGTGATCCTGCTCGGCGTGGCGTTGAGCGTGGCGTATGGCATCCATTTGGATCGGGCCATGCAGGATCAATTTGACACCCGTGCCAAGCTATTCACTCGGACCGTTGCCGATCTCGTGGGCGAGGAGGACTCGCCGAGCTACGTCCAGACCCTGACGGAGGGCTTAGTCGAGGACACCGTGATCTACGCCCAGGTCGTCCGAGACGGCGACGTAATCGCTGAGTGGAACGCCACTTCCATTACGCTCGCGGTCGAACCCCTCTCCAGCCGTCAGGAGTTACACCGGGGCGAGTCTCCGGCCAACGTTCCGTATCTGGACGTCCAGCGGGCCCTTGCTCCTCGTCCGGAGGAGATGGATCCGACGAGCTACGTCCGTGTTGGATTCTCGCTTGCGCCACACCAACAAAAGATCCTGACGCGCCAAGCAGAAATCGCCGCTTGGGCTCTGGGCGGAATCGTCGTCTGTCTCGTCGGCATTCGCGGTTACGCGTCGTGGTCGCGCTACCGTTCAGGCCATCAAGGCCGAACAAATGCTGAGGCGAACGCCGTTTCCGTGCCAACCGCCAACGGCTCCAGCTCAGCGAACGACAAGCTTCGGCACGGGCCGTTGTGTCTCGACGATCGCGCCAAGGTCCTCTGGGTCGACGGAGCTAGGCTGGAGCTGTCGCCGAAGGAGTACGAGCTCCTTCGGCTGTTCATGTGTCAGCCAGGAACCATCCTCTCCAATGAGGAGATCATCGAGTCGATCTGGGCGAGCGATCAGCATGCCATGGCGAACGACGTGCGCAAATACGTCTATCTGCTGCGCCAAAAGATCGAGTCCAACCCGAAGGATCCACGGTTGATCCAAACGGTGCGCGGGTTCGGTTATCGGTTAGCCCCGATCGATGAATCTTGACAGCCCTTGACCGCGTTTGACGCGCGTGTCCATGTCATCGCGGCTGCATCAACGATAGGATCAAAGGACACGTGCCGCACGCCCACATCTGTGACGCAAAAGGAGTGACGTCCATGACCCAATTCCTTCGACGCCGACCAATCGTGTTGGTAGCGAGCTTCGTTCTGCTGATGAGCGCCAGTGGATGGGGCTTGATCAGCCAGGCGCAGCAGCCATCTCCGCCGGCGGAGCTGTTGAGCCTGTCCCAGACGCTGTCCACGGAACTCGAATTGGCGTTTCAGGAGGCGGCCCTAGCCTGGAGTGCGCCGACCGCTCAGGAGCGTGACGCCCATATGCAGAGAGCGATTAACGTGCTGGTCGGCAGCGACGCGGACGCCTTCGATGCGGATGTGGGCAATCCGGGCGATGGCCACGGCGCCATTCCCTATACCGAAAAGTTGAAGGAAGAACTGAGCGGCACGCCTTGGGACGACTTCGTCGTCACGGCCGATCACGTCATCGCCTTTACCGGGTTCGCGCTTGAGCATGCCAAGGCGACGTTGGCCATCGAGGACAATGCCGACGCGCGCGAAGAGGCCCGCAAGGTGATCGGCTTCCTCAAGTCCTCACTCGGCTGTCGCGGAGATGCGCCCACAACCGGCGGCGCGCTCAGCATCACGTCCGCTTTGGAGGATGCCTCCCAGAGCAACGTCTTCTCAATGCTGCGGGATTAGTCGGATCAGAAGCCGATGCCGACGCCGATCACCCAACCGCGACGGTTGTGGTAGCTGACGCTCAAGTGATTCCCCTGGACGTTGACGGAGACGCCCCCGAAGACCGTCAGGTGGTCGTCCTCCGTGTAATAGCCGTTCGGTTGGACCTCCACCAGCGGTTGATGTGACGACTCCCCAACCACAACGACATCGCTGGGGGCCGCGACGTGAGCCTTCCGCTGGACGGCCATGCCGCCGCCGACGTGGAAGCCGAGGCGGTCTCCGAACGGCACGGCCAACTTGCCGTAAACTTCCGCCTCCGGGCCGTCGTTGTAGACTTGCTCGTTGCTGAAGTCCTGCGGCTCGCCGACGTCGTTGAACGTCGGCACGTCGTCGCCCGTAAACGACAACGATCCACCCAGGGCCAAATATCGAGATAGGCCGATCTCCATGCCGCCGCTGAATATCCCGTCGTCGTTGAGACCGACGTTCACGCCGAACCCGAACGCATCGACTGTCCCCAAATCGACGTTGACGTTCGGGCTCCCGTCGGGCTCAGACGGTGTCTCCGGCGTTGCGGATGTTGACTCCGGCGTCAGTTGAACGCTCAATTCGTGCTGCGTTTGATCTTGGACGGTGACGTCTTGTGACCAGACTTGATAGCCCGACTTGCGCAGGGCGACGTCAAGCTCACCCGGTTTCACAACCACTTCGAGAGGACTTCGACCGCGAAGTTGCCCGTTCACGTAAACTTGGGCGCCTTCTGGCTGCGAGTTGACGCGAAGACGGGCGAAGCTTTGCGCAACGAGAAACTGCGTCCACGCGGTCGCCCAGTCATCGGGTTGGGCGTTCTCCTGGATCATTGCTTCCACGTCGGGCTTGACCTCTTGGATGCCCTCGCCGATGACGGGGAAGGCTTGCTCGTCTAGACTCTTCGAGCTCAGCTCCGGAATGGGCAGCGGCGTCGTGCTCGCGATCGCCTGGAGGGACTCAACGCCGAGCGGTTTGTCCACGACGAAGCTGTAGTCCTTGGTGGCTGGCAGCGTGTGGCTTCCGGCGGTTAGGTAGTTGTTCGGGGTAAACCCGTTGGGAAACAGCAACGTCACTCGGCCATCCGGCTGAATATCGTAGATGTAGACGTAAGCGTCCTGATTCAGTTCGAGATGGATCTTGAGGGATTCGTCTGGCTTGTACCGAGGCTTGTTCGTCCGAATGTCGACGTTGAGCGAGGACTCATCGGGGCCGATGATGATCGTCTGTGGCGCGGCTTGGTCATCCTGGGCGAACGCCCCCAAGCCGACGCTCGTGGCTAGGATCATTGCCAGTATTGTCGATAGGGTTAGTCGCTGGTTGCGCATATGTCTCACCTCGCTGATCTACACGGACACGTCGCTGTGGGTTTCAGGCGCCCATGTCGACGACCAGGTCCTTCGGAAACGGCGTCAGGCTCTGAAAGGATCCGTCCTTGTCGGCGTAGTAGGTGTCCTCAATCCGAATGCCGTAACCCCGATCGGGATAGTAGAGCCCCGGCTCGACGGTGAACACCATGCCGGGCTCTAAGACCGTATCAGATGGCCCGAAGGTTCGGAAATACGGGGCCTCATGAACTTCCAATCCCAGCCCGTGAGCCAAGCTGTGAACGTAACCTTCCGTCGTCTTGGGATCGCTCTTCGGACTGGGGTGCCCCCGCTGTTCCAAGACGTCGCAGACGAAGTGCTGATACGCCTGGGTCGACTCGCCCAGCGTCAACTCCGCGACGACCGCGTTGAACGCCTCCATGACGTCACGGTATGCCGTTTGAACTCCCTCAGGGGCATGCCCGAGGCAGAACGTACGCGTCATGTCATGGAAATAGCCCGATTCGTCTCGCGGGAAGAAGTCGATGAGCATCGGCTTGCCCAACTCGATCGGGTCATCGGGGTTGCCGCGTGAGTGGGGCACACCGGCGTCACGGCCGATGGCGCAGATGAAGCCCGAGGGCGACTCCAAGCCGCGCTCAGCCTGCTCCATCCGGATCAGCGCTTTCACGTCGCCGATCGTCAAGGCTGACCCGTCGCGTTTGACAAGCGTCCCGTTCCGAACGTCGTGGGAGGTCAAAAACTGAATGACTTCTTCGACAACCTCGTTGGCCGACTCGCCAACGTGCCTCATCGCGGCGATCTCCTCGGCGTCCTTGGTCTCGCGGGCTCGGCTGATAACGTCGTCCGTGTATTCGCCGACGAATTCAACGCTCGGCAGGGCTTCGGACAGTTCCGTCAACAGCTTATGGTATGCGCCGATCGGGCCCGTCCCATAGACGCCAATGCGCCCTGTCGCGCCCAAATCCGTCAGGATGCGTCGGTACAGCTCGACGCGTGCCTCAAGCAGCGTTGCCGCCTGATCCTGGATCTCATGGACCGGCCAGCGATCCAAATTGACCAATTCCAAGCCTGAACTTTCGGCCTCGTCACGCTCCATCGATCGATAAAGGAGCTGCGGTGAGGCGCCACGCCGTTTGATCACGCTGCCGACAACGGACGCTCCCTGCGTTAGATAGGCAAATGCCGGGTTGGCACTGCCCATGCCGTCCGGGCCTTCCACCAAGAGGGCGTCCAAGCTCCGTTCCGTCATCAACGCGTCAAGATCCGATTTCATGGTGCTCCCACAGTATCATAACGTAACGCCATCGGCAGCGACATTGCGCGACCTCGCCAGCCCTGGTGGCAACCGACAGGCCGCCCGCGTTAACGTTATCGTCAGAGTGATTATGGATTATGTGAGCGTTTTTGAAGGGTCCAACCCGAACGAAGCGCAGATGGTCTTCCAACTCTTGCAATCGAACGACTTTCATCCCTGGATGCCGGGCGGCCACGAGCACACCTATGTGCAGTTGGACACCGACGTCCAAGTGCCAACTGATGAGGCCGATGCCGCTCGTGAGCTGTTGAGCGCCTACGAAGCCAGCCCTGAAGAGGGCGAATCCGATTCGGAAAGCGATGCCGCGTCGGGTTAACGTTCCTCCAGCGGCGTGTATGCGGAGAGCTCGGGGCCCGTATAGTGGCCGAGCGGCCGGATCAGGACGTTCTCCGCGTACTGCTCCAGCACGTGAGTGGCCCAACCGCTGATGCGGCCCATGGCGAAGATCGGCGTGAACAGGTCGGTCGGAATGCCGAGCATGTTGTAGCAGACGCCCGAATAAAAGTCGACATTGGGATAGATGCCCTTATCGCCGAGCATTTCCGTGCCGACGGTCTCCACCTCTTTGGCCACGCGATAGAGCCGACTCTCGCCTCGCGCGCTCGCCAACTCGTCAATGAGTGACTCCAACGCCACGGCTCGCGGATCCTTGGCCTTGTAGACACGATGGCCCAAGCCCCAGATGCGCTCCTTGTTGGCCAGCTTCGCCTCGATCGCGCCACGGACGCGCTCGACGTCGCCAATGCCCTCCAACATGTCGAGCACACGCGCGTTGGCCCCTCCATGGAGCGGGCCGATCAACGTGGCGATCGCCGCCGTCATTGCGGAATAGACGTCGCCCAGCGTGGAAGCCGCCACGCGCGCGGCGAACGTCGAGGCGTTGAAGCCGTGGTCGGCGTGCAGCACGAGGCAGACGTCGAAGACGCGTGCGCTCGTCTCATCGGGGGGCTCGCCCGTCATCATGTGGAGAAAGTTGGCCGCGTGGCCCAAGTCCTCGCGCGGCGCGATCGGCTCGAGGCCCTCGCGCAGCCGATGGTAACCGGCCAGAATCGTCGGCACGACGGCAATGGATCGGAGCGCTTTCCGTCGATTTGCCGTCTCATCGGTGTCCTCGGCGTGGGCATCGGAACCGCCAATGGCTGACATCATCGTCCGGAGCGCGTCCATCGGCGTCGATTCTTCGGGGAGAGCCGCCAATACGCCCAGCTCCTCGGTCGACAGCGCTCGCTGACGAGCCAGCTCCGCGCCGAACGAGCGCAGCTCAGTGTCCGTCGGGAGTCGACCCTCCAGGAGCAAGTAGGTCGTCTCTTCGAACGTCGAATGGTCGGCAAGGTCTTGGATGTCGTATCCGCGATAGCGCAGTCGGCCCCGCTCGCCGTCGATCAGGCAAATGTCGGATTCCGCCAGAACCACGCCCTTGAGGCCAGGCCGAAAGACGGTCTCATCGCTCATGGAATCGTGCCTCCTCGTGGTCGCGCATTGGCAACCATTCTAGACGGCCAGCGAGCGGTGATCAACGTTTGGCCCAATGTAAGGGGATCGACTGCATCCTTGTTCCGGCGCATCGAGCGATCGCGCCAGTTGCAAAGAGCTCCCCACGTCTGGGCCGGGGAGCTCTTGCGGATCGTCGGGCTTGATGCCTCGCTCCAGATTAGGCTAGGAGTGCTTGCCGTTGTTGGCTTCCTCTTGTTCCAGGTAGTCCAAGATGGCCTGGACCGCCAGGTAGTTGACCGAGCGGTCTTGAGCCTTGGCCAGCTTCCGTAAGCGGGACAAGAGATTCGCCTGCTGCTTGCTCTGCGGGACGTAGATGGTGAGCGTCGCTCGCTGAGCCATGGTTGGCAACACCTGCCTTTCGGTTCCCTATCCGTCGCACGCCTAGGGGTGATCTAACGGTCAATTTACTGACCCTGATTAGAACGTGCTATACGGGGTCTTACGTAAGTGAGGCAACCGTTGCCAGACTCCCTTATAAGCTGTCGTTGACTTCGGTCTCAGGTCCCACGATGCCGTGCTGCAGGGCAAAGCGGGCGAGATCGGTCCGGCTGGTGAGGCCGAGCTTGTGCATGGCATTGGCACGATGGATCTCCACCGTGCGATGGCTGATGCCCAGGTTCTCGCCGATGGCGCGGTTGGTCTGTCCCTCAGCAACCATCTGGATGACCTCGCGCTCACGGGTCGTCAGCGACTCATACGGGGCCGATCCGCCCTCGCGAGCTTTCTCGACATAGTGTTCCGCCACGTCCAAGGGCGGGCTGACATAGAATTGTCCCTCCATGGCGGCCCGCACGGCATCCACGATGACCTCCCCCGCGGCCCCCTTGATGACGAAGCCGGACGCCTCCGCTTGGACCGCCTCGATCACATAGGGCTCCGCGTCGTACATCGACAGGACGATCACCCGCGTGTCGGCCATGCCTTCGTGGGCCACTTGCCTCGTCACCTCGAGGCCATTCAATCGGGGCATGACGATATCGACGATCAGCACATCCGGACGGTGTTCCTTGACGACGTCCAGCGTCTCGACGCCGTCGCTCGCTTCGCCGATGACGCGCCAGTCGGCGTTTTCCAGCACCGCTCGTAGGCCTTGCCGGACGAGGGGATGATCGTCCGCGATGGCGATCCGAATCATGAGCGATCTCCCGACCCCGTATGGCCATGTCGCGTGGATTCGTCGCGGGGAAGGCGACACGTTACGCGAGTGCCCGCCCCCGGGGTCGAGGCGATCTCCAAGGTGCCGCCGAGCAGCTCGGCCCGCTCGCGCATGCCGGTCAATCCCGTTGAAGCCCGCTCGGTTGCGATCTGTTGTAGCGGAAAGCCGACCCCGCGGTCGCGGATGTCGATCTGGAGCTCATGAGCCTCCAGTGCCAGATCGATCTGGACGCGATCGGTCCGGGCGTGTCGCGCGACGTTGGTCAGTGCCTCCTGGACAATGCGATAGGCCGTCGTCTCCACGCTCGACGGGAGCGATTGCCCGTCCACGTTCCGTTCCGACGCCTCGACCTGGACGCCCGTGTAAGCTTCAAAGCGCTCCACGTGCCATTTGAGGGTGGGCCAGAGTCCCAAGTCGTCCAGCATGGCCGGTCTCAGGTCCAGCGAGAGCCGACGAACCTGATCGAGGAGGTCGTCGACGAGGTCGTGGGCCTGGGCAACCGGATGGCTTCCGTCCTTCTTGGCGGTTGTGTCGTCCGCCTCTAAAAGAAGCTTAATGGCGGTGAGGGATTGGCCCACCTCGTCATGGAGCTCGTTGGCGATGGCGCGGCGCTCGACCTCTTGGGCCTGCATCAACTGCTGCGACAACGAGGTGACGCGATCGCGGGCCTGCTCGGCATCCCGGAACAGTTGGGCGTTCTGGATCGCCACCGCAATCTGGGAGGCGACGATCTCCAACACGCGCTGGTCGGACTCGCTGTAGGCATTGGGCTGCTGGGTCTCAACGTTGACCACGCCCAAGACGGACCCCTCGGTGAGCAGCGGCACGCAGAGCTCGGACTGGATGTTGGGCAAAATGGGGTCGTACCGAGGCTCCCGGCTGATGTCGCCACAACGGATGCTTTCCCCATGGCGACTCACCCAACCGACGATGCCGCGATCCACGCTCAAGCTCGGTTCCCCGCTGCTGGCACCATGGGCGGTGGTCCGCCTAGAGCGTTTCTGCCAATCGTCCAGCGCAAACGGGGTCAGTCGACCCTCGTCGTCGGCGAGGAAGACGCCGCAGTATTCGTAATCGAGCGTTCCCTGCAAAATATCGATGACGGCATTGGCGAGTTCCTCCAGCGACTGCAGGGACTGGAGCCGCTGGCTGACACGATGGACCGTGGTGAGTTCGCGAATGCGGCGATCCATGTGCCGTTGCGCTCGCTTGTGGTCGCTGATATCGGTAAGGCTATTGAAAACGCCGATGATCTCGCCCGAGGCATCGCGGGCGGGTGAGTAGTGGGCTTGGAGCCAGACGGGGGCGTCCTCGTCCTCTTTGATGCACAGCTCGTGCGAGACCGACTCCCCTCGAAATGCCTGGGCAAGCTTGTGGTAAAAGTCAGGTTTGACCGCATCGCGGACGTAGTGATCGATCGGATCGCCCTCGCGGATCGGATGGCCTAGGATCTCTTTGGATCGCTCGTTGGCGACGTGGTTGTACATCTTGACTCGGTAATCCCGATCGATCAGCATGAACGACTGGAGGCTGTTGTCGAAGATCGCCCGCAGCTTGATCTCCGATTCGCGCAGCGCATCCTCAACGGACTTGCGCTCGGTGACGTCGAGGACGCTGACGAAGACTCCCTGCACGTCTCCGTGGTCGCCCCACACGGGATCGTAGTGGCCCTCGTAGCAACGGACTTGCCCATCGGTCCCGGTCAGTTCGCGCTGGACCACGGTCGGCCGACCGTCCAGCGCCGTCTGAACACTGGCCAGGATCGAGCGATAGGCCTCGGGGGCGATGAACTTGTCGAAGCGATCACCTTGAATGAGGCCATGCCCCACTAGCTGGCGCGAGTGGTTGTCGGCCATGCGGTTGAACGCGACGATGCGCCGTTCACGGTCCAGCAGCACGAAGGTCTGACGCGCGTTGTCGAAGATCGCTTGCAGCGTCTGCTGGGACTGTTGCAACGATGCCTCCGTGCGCTTGCGGTCCGTGGTGTCGATGATCTGTGAGAGCACGTAGTCCCTGCCGTCGAAGGTGACGCGCTGCGAGTAACGCAACGCCTCGCGCTCCTGATCGTATGTCGTCCGGTGCAGACGCTCCTGAACCCGGATCTCGCCGTGAGACGCGAGGTGATCCCGCAGTTGGGCGCGCTCTTGCGCGTTGTCGTAGAACCCGAGCTCCACGGCCGTGCGGCCGAGCAGCTCCTCGCGCGAATAGCCCGTCAACGCGCAGAACGGCTCGTTCACCTCGACGAACGTGCCATCTTCGAAGTCGGTCACGCAGGTCGCGATCGGGCTCTGAAAGAAGAGCGTCGAGAACCAACTGGGCTCGGCGTGAGACCGGGTCAAGATCAACTCTCTCCTTTCTCTTCCCTCATCATAGCCAATCCAGTGGGGATGTCGCATCCGGGTCCGGTCGGACCGAGCCACGACAGACCTGGGGACAATCCATCTGTCCATGATTCGCAGCAGTAGCGCGTTCCGTTCTTAGGACATGCGTCGGGCAAACAACGTCGGTAACAGCCCGCGGGGGGCAAGCTGGACGAGGATCACCAGGACGACGAGGAAGATCAACGTAATCCAGCCCTGGCCGTGTTGGGCCAAGGGAGCGAGGGCATCCACTTGATCGGGCAATCCGGCGAGGTACTCCCGACCGACGACGAGGATAAAGGCCCCAATGGTGGGACCCACGATGGTGCCGAGCCCACCCGCGACGCAGGCGACGATAATAAGCAGGGAGAGGTTGAGACTGAGGACGCCGTTGGCGCCGCCCGGCTGCACGCCCGCCAGCGTTGGCAGATGGACGTAGGCCGCGCCGGCGAGTCCGGCCGCTGCAGCGCTGACCATGAACGCTGCGATCTTGAACTTGGCGGGGTTGATGCCGGCCGCCTCGACGGCTGCTTCGTCTTCACGGATGGCGGTCAGCATCACGCCCCAGCGCGAGCGGACGATGCTCAGCAACCCGATGCCAATAAAGGCCAACAGCCCGAGCGCGTAGTAATAGGATATTCGGTAGACCTTGTCCAAGGGAACGCTGTAGCCAAGCGGCGGGAAAAAGTTGTCCGGGGAGAAAATGAGTCCCGATGTGCCGCCCGTGAGATCGGAAAAGATGCGCACGAGCTTGGATGCGGCGATGAGCGCGATCAGCGTCACCAGCGCCAAGTAGGGGCCTCGTAGCCGGACCGCTGGCGTGCCGATCAGGGCGCCCACGCCGACGGCCGCGAGCGTCCCCAAGGGAATCGTCGCCAACGGCGGCCAGCCGAGCTCCAGACTGAGCAGCCCACTCGTATAGGCGGCCGCGCCGATGAACAGCGCTTGACCCAGCACGACCTGGCCCCCGTAGCCTCCCAGCAAATCCCAGCTCATGGCGTACATGGCGAAAAAACAGCCGGCAATCAGAAGCGAATAGCTCCCCGGCGACAACACATCCAACAACGGAAGCACGGCCAACACGAGCACGCCGGCCCCGAAAACGGCGTAAGCGATCCCGTGTCTCACGTCGCCGGCCTCCCGAAGAGTCCCTGAGGGCGAATGATCAGAATGAGCACGGTGAGCAGCAACGACGGCACGCCGACCCACTGCGCGCCGAGCGGGATCTCCACCTGAGGGGCGTAGAACGTCAGCGTCTCCACAAAGCCGACCAGGTAGGCCGCAACGATCGAGCCCTTCAGACTTCCGAGCCCGCCGAGGATGACGATCGCAAACGCGATCACCAAGGGGTCGATCCACATCGTTGGGCTGAGCCCGCTCGGGTAGACGAGGAAGACCCCGGCCAAGCCGGCCAGGCCGCCGGAAAGCGCCCAAGTCCAGGTGAAGACCTGGCGCGAGTGGATGCCGACGAGCGCGGCGCCCTTGGCGTCCATCGCCGTGGCACGGATCGCCTTGCCGAAGCGGGTCCGCTCGATAAACACCCAGAAGCCCCCGATGGCGAGCCAGGCCACGGCGAACGCCGCCAGTTGGACGTTCGCCACTTCAATGCCCGCAATGCGCGACTGGCCGGGCACCGGATTGGGCAGGGTCGCCGAGGTGCCGAAGATGAGCGCGATCGCCTCTTGGGCCATCAAGGCGATCGCCAGCGTCACGATCAACGTCAAAATGGAGGAGTGTTGAATGCGCCCGATGACACCGCGATAGAGCGCCGCCGCCAACCCGGCCGTGACGAGCACGCCGCCGACAAGCGCCAGCGACAAGGGCAGGCCGACCACCTCGAAGCCCGTGTAGGTCAGATAAGCCGAGATCATCAACAAGGCCCCGTGCGCGAGGTTGAGCACGCCGCCGACCCCGAACAGCAGCGTGAACCCCAGCGCCAACAGCGAGTAGAGCGCGCTCTTTAGGATCGCGAACAGCAGGATGGCGACCATACAAGGCAGGCGACGGGACGGCGTTCTGTCAGCGCGTCCCGTCGCCTGCGTCCACTGTCGTTCAGGATTCGGGCGGCAGCGTCAATTCCGCGTTCTTGAACGTCGGCGGAAAGACCACCTTGCGGTCGGGCTGGTTCTGCTCGTCAGACTGCCATTGGACCCATTTCGGCACCAACAGGGGATCGCCCGCCTCGTTGCGCACCACGGGGTGGTGAGGCCGTTCGCCGTCAGGGCCCTGGAAGCGGATTTGCCCAACGGTGCCGGTCCAATCCGTCTGTTCCAGCGAGGGCACGAGCTGTTCGCGATAGCTGGCGAACGCCTCGGCGTCGCCGGGGGATGGCGGTGCTTCGCCAATGCGCTCGATGGCCTGTTTGATCACGAAGAGCGCGTCGTAGGTGGTATACGACGTAAACAGCGGCCGCGTTGGAGCCGACTGGTCTCGATGGCGTTCCAAGTACTTATTGAAGAAGGGGAGAGTCTTCTCCGTGACATCCGTGGCGCCCGTGGCCGCATCGGCATAGACATGGGAGACGACGCTGCCGCTGGTCTGGTTCCAGTACTCGAACGCCTGCCCGAAGACGTTGATGCCGAGCACCGGGAGCCGCGGCCCCTGTTTGAACCATTGACGCACGAACGCGAAGCCTTTGCGGCGAATGAACGCCACGACGAACCCTTCGACGCCGGCTTCTTCCGCCTGAGCCAAAATGTTGCTGAAGTCGAACTGGCCGTCTTGGGGAAAGCGGAACGAGGCGCCCTCGGGAATGTTGAGCCCGACCTCGGGCAACTTTTTCTGCAAAAATGCCTCAAAATCGCGGCCGAACGACCCGTCTTCGGAGACGAGCGCAACGTTCTTGAGGCCGAGTTGATCGACGTAGAGCGCCTGGGCGGCATTGGCCGTGTCTCGGGTGAGCACATCCGTGCTCAGCATCAACTTGAAGTAGTATTTGAAATTTTCATAATCGTTGCGGACAAGCTCGGTCGTCTCGGATGATGCCGTGCCGCTGTTGACGAACGGGGTTCGCAACCTCGGCAGCACGTTGTTGACAATCGGCAGCGTCGTCTCGTCAAGGAAGCCGCCCGTGACCGCCACGACATTGTCCTGCTGGACGAGTTTCTGATATTTCTGCACCGACACGCGTGGGTCGAGCTGATTGTCCTCGATGATGAGCTCCACGGGCCGGCCCATGATCCCGCCGGCCTTGTTGATCTCGTCACGCGCGATCTCCACGCCACGCTGCAGCCCCACCCCAATGGAGAAGTTGAAGATGAGCGGCGCGACGACGCCGACCTTGATCGGTTCGTCCTGAGCGTGCCCGATCATCGGGCTGATCGGCCCGAGCGTGAGCGCGCCCATGCCGGCGCCGATTGTTTGCAGGAATCGACGGCGGCTGAGCGAGGTCGCCGTTCGTGCTGGCTCCGTCATAACTTGCCCTCCTTGTGCCTCGGTTTTCTCGGTGCGGCCCTCGTTGGGCGACAGGTCCCGTCGTAGGAACCGTTATCGTTTCTAGCCCATCCAGCGAAGCGCCGTCAACTGAGACGCTCAGTGACTTGTGCTTTGCCGCTGTTGGTCCAGATAGCGCTGCAGGATGAGCGTTGCCGCCAGTTGGTCGCGCTTGGCCTTGCGTCTGCCGCGGCTCAGGTTGGCTTCCCGCAGCGAGCTTTCCGCCTCGGCCGTCGTCAGGCGCTCGTCCATCGCTTCAATTGACACTGACAGGTGCCCTTCCAGTTCGCGGATGAACGCCTGTGCCCGTTCGGTCTGCTCGCTGTGGGCCTCGTCCATGTGTACGGGCAGCCCCACAACGACCCGCTTAACGGCTCGCTCGTCGATCAGACCGCGCAAGTAGCTTACGTCATCTGCCGGACAGCGGCGTTTGTAGACCCCGAAGCCCTGAGCGATAGTCTTCGTCTCGTCGCTGAGGGCTAGCCCGAGCCGAACTTCGCCCCAATCGATCGCCAACACGCGGCCCCACATGGTCCTAGCGTAGTTGTGCACCGGGTTCGCTTCAAGCACAATGGCGCCGTCATGGACGAGCTTTTGCGCCAGGCCCAAGCGCTTATCGCCTCGGAGGCGCTCTGCGACCGCTGCCTCGGGCGCTGCGTCGCCAAACGGGGCACCCGACTGACGAACCCCCAGCGTGGCCGAGCGTTGCGGGTGACCCTGGCGATGGTCGATGGCCAGGCTCCGGACGCTCCGGAGACGTGCTCGCTCTGTCGGGGCATCTTCCAAACCGCAGACGAGTGGGCCCATCGGGCCACGGAGGCCATCCAAGACGTTGAGTTCTCGACGTATCTGTTCGGGACCCGGATCCCGTCGACCATCGAGACCGCCGAGGCTGAACTCTGGCAGCGCCATGGCCTGACCTATCGACAGGCCGAGCCGATCAAACAGGAGTTCAATCGGGAAGTCGGCCGGCGCTTCGGCAGCAAACTGGCGGATTGCGGCCGAGCGGTGAACGTCGACTTCGACGAGCCGCAGATCGCGTTCCTTCTGGATCTGCCCGACGAACGGTTGGATCTCACGATTCACCCGCTCTTCGTCTACGGGCGCTATCGAAAACTCGTCCGAGGCATTCCGCAGACGCGCTGGCCCTGCCAACGATGTCGAGGTCGCGGCTGTCCGGACTGCAACGGGGCCGGCAAGCAGTACGCCGAGAGCGTGGAGGAGTTGATCGCAACGCCCTTGGTGCGCGCCTCCGGCGGCGACGATTTCTCCCTCCACGGTGCCGGACGCGAGGACATCGACGCCCGCATGCTCGGGGCCGGCCGTCCGTTCGTGCTGGAGGTCCAGGCGCCCAAGGTTCGCACGCTCGATCTGGGCGCGCTCCAGGCCGAGATCAACCGGGACGCCGACGGGAAAGTCGGCGTTCGTGAGTTGGTCCGGGCGAGTCGAGACACGGTCCAAGATATCAAGGAACTGGATGCGCGGAAGCGCTATCGCGCCTGGGTCCAGCTCAGGGAGCCGATCTCCGCCGCGTGGCTACATCGGGCCGTCGCCACACTCACGGATGTGGATATTTCGCAACGGACGCCGACCCGCGTGAGTCATCGTCGAGCGGACGTCGTGCGCCGGCGGCGCGTCCACGACCTCTCGGCCGAGCTGACGGACGAGCGCGAGGCGGTCGTCGAATTGCTCGGCGACGGCGGGCTCTATGTGAAGGAGTTCATCTCGGGCGACGAGGGCCGGAGCACGCCCAGTCTATCGGAGGCATTGGGCGTCGGGGCGCGCGTCACGGCGCTGGACGTGCTGGAGGTCGACGCGCGACCTGCCATTGAGATGTCGGCGTGATCGTCAGTCGATCCAGTCCGCTTCGGGGCTGACCGATTCGTCTCCGGATGTCCGTTGGACGGTCTCGGGCACGAAGCGATAGACGATCCCGATGCCCACGAGCGTCAGCAGCCCCGCCACCAGAAAGGGCAACTCAAAAAAGACGACGGCCAAAACGCCTGCCGAAAGCGGACCGATCGCGAGCCCGGTTCCGAAGCCCATGGTGATGATCGTCATCTGGCGCCCTTCGCCGCCGGAGCTCGACATGTCGGCCGCCACCGCGAACGCCGGCGCGGCGATGGCGGCGGCCGCCACACCCTGCAACAGACGCAAGCCCGTCAGTTGGAACGTCGACACGACCTCGCCCAACAGCGCCGTGGCCGGTGCCATGAGCGCGAGTCCCCCCAAGATGAGCGGCTTTCGGCCGATTCGATCGGAGAGCCGTCCGAACGGCACCTGCAACAGCAGCCGGCTGACGACGAGCGCGCTGAACGCGATGCTGAAGCCGACGGTCGTCTGGCCCAATCGGGCATTAAACTCGTTCTCCAGCGTGGTCATCATGCTGAAACTGGCTGCCATGAGGAACGTAGCAAAGCCGAGCGCCAGAAACGCCGGCGTCCAAAGCTCGCGGTTGAAAAACCGGAACGTGCCCTGATCGGCCTCGTTCTCCGTCACCCGGACGTCATGGACCCAGATACCCACGACAAGAGTGCTGAACGCGATCAGCACGGCCCCCGTCATAAAGACGGCATTGAAACCGACTTGGACGTGAAGGACGCCGCCGATCAAGGGCCCGAGCGCGAACCCGACCATGCGCAGCGTCGTGAAGATCCCCATGGCGCCACCGCGGGTCTCTTTCTCGGTGATGAGGGCCATGAGGCTGATGGAGGCCGAGACCGTGAGCGCGACGCCGATCCCCTGCAGCGCTCGAATCGCCAGCACGTCGATGAACCGTTGAGCGGCAATGAACGCGGCGCTTCCCAACGCCATCAGAACGAGCCCGCCCAAGATGAAAGGCTTGCGCCGCCCGACCCGATCGCTGACTGCGCCCGCGATCGGCTGGGACAGGGCCGTCAGAATCCCGAACGACGAGATCAGCAGCCCGACGAGCACGGGCGTGGGCAATCCGAGGAGGGGATTGGAGACTTGGGAGACGTAGAGCGGGATGACGATAATGACCATGCTGTTGCCCAGGCCGTCGGCCATGCGGGCGAGCGACAGTGCCAACACGGCCCGGTTGCCACCGAACCGATGGAGCCAGCGATCGAGCACGAGGGTCAATCCTTTCCGTGCGTAGAGATACATTATCGTAAATCGGAGACGGGCGATGGTCACATGACCTGCATCTGACGGGCACTTCGATTTGAGCTATAATTGGGCCATGGAACTGAAACGGATTCCGCTCGGCCAACTGCAAGCCAACTGCTACGTCCTCTGCTGCGAGGAGACGGACCAAGCCGTCGTCATCGATCCCGGCGCCGAGGAACAAGCGCTGTTCGACGCGCTCGAGGGACTCCGCGTGCGCGAGATCCTGGCGACCCATGCCCACTGGGACCACGTCTCCGGCGCACCCGCGTTGCAAGAGCGCTTTGACGCGCCGCTGCACGT
>JBDGQO010000031.1:0-34680 GCA_042219045.1 Bipolaricaulia bacterium
GCGGCGTGCCGGGGATCTGTCGCAGCGCGGCCCGCAGCAGGCGTCGCCCGATCGCCGGATGGTTCACCTCGGGATCGACGTGGAGGGCCTCGATGCGGTTGCCGTCGATCGCCACGAAGCCGAGGACCCGTTGCCCGTCCCAGGCGACCCAGAGCTCGGCACTCTGTAGGCGTTCGATTTCCGCAGGCGCATGAGAGAGCGGCACGAACGCCGCGAGATCGGCATAACGGAGCAGCTCGTCGAGGCGTGCCCGATCGCGAACGCGGCAGATGTCGGACCAGTCTTGGCAACGGTAGGGCCGGATCTCGAACATTCGGACCTCCTCGATATTCCGCGGCGTGACGCCTCACGCCCTAACGTAATCCACACTACACGGAGAAGGGGCGTTCCAATGTGGCCGCACTTACACAGCCGTCGGTGGGTCGGTCATTATCGAGGGGATGGGTTCGGCACCGCAGTTCACGATGGACTGGCGGAGCGAGGCGCGTCACGCGTCGGCGTCGTCGCCGTCGCTGAACTCCTCCAGCGCTTCCAGGAAGGCCTGTTCGGCGTCGCCGCCCTCGACGACGGTCTGCAGATGAGGGTAGAAGCCCGAGATCAGTTCCTGCCCGAACTCGACCGCGCGGCGCATGTGCGCGTGCAAGGTCTCGGTAGGCAACATGTCGCCGCCGTCGTCCAGTCCGTCCACCGTGGTGGTGAACTGGAGGCTGTCGCCCTCGACGTCGAGATAGAAGTTGCCACGGGCGACGCGCCCGTTGGCGGCGTTGACGAACGCCAGCGTGGCGAGGTAGTTATCCTCCGGCACCTCCAAGGGCGCAAAGGACGTAAACACTACCCAATGGTCGGCTTCGACCTGCGCGAGCAGTCCAAGCTGCTCGCCGGAACCGTTGACCCCGAACTCGTCGAACGTGACGAGCAGCGCCTGGTCGGATTCCTCGGCGTAGCTCCAGCCCTCTTCCTCTAGGTAGTCGATCAGTTCGCGGTAGAGCCGGTCCATGAATATCCAACATCGACGACGGGCGACGTTATAGGCGTCAGTCTACGCCATGACGTGTCCAAATGCATCCAACCCCGCCACGCTTTGGGCCCCGCTCCGAAGATTGAGGTGGCATCTCAAGCGCAAGCGTCCGCTACCACCAAGCTTATCTGGAGCTGCTAGTAGGTCCCCATTGAGAAGTTGAGGCAGCCGCAACGTTAGCAGTCTCCCTGTTCCGACGAACGACCAGATTGCCGGCGATTAAAAAGCCCAACCTAAGGGAGTTTCGTTGAGGGGCGCCGTTAATATACGATAGCAGACCCACCATATACACGCGTTTTAGGTTCTACAAACGAAAACCCACGTTCCAATTCAGCGGTCCTGTGTCGCATTTTGGCCGTGCGGTTCAGGGTAAGGGTCCGCCGACGCTCGCCACGGCTCTATTCAGCAAATCAGCTCGAAGGGAGGTCAGTATTGCTCTTAAGTTTGTGTATTAGAAGGTAGACTGTCCTTGATGTGGACCATCCCCGCGGTGTAGGTTTCCGCCTCGACATCATTGAGGTGATACTCATTCACGTTCTCCTTATCGGCGGGACGACGTTTTTCGGCAAGGCGATCGCGGAGGACTTGCTGGCCCACGGCCACCAGGTGACGCTCTTCAGTCGGGGCAACAACCGCCCGCCCTTCTTCGATCGAGTTGAGCATATCACGGGAGATCGTAGCGACGCCGACGACTTCAAGACGAAGCTCGCCCCTCAAACGTTTGACGCCGTCGTCGACAACATCGCGTTCACGGCCGACGACGTTCGCGCAGCTCTGGATGCCTTCACGGGCAACGTCGGTCGCTACGTCTTCACCAGCTCGGCGGCCGTCTATTACACCGGCGAAATGACGATGCCCGTGTCCGAGGACGACGTCAACTTCGCATTCCAGCCGCCCGAAGGCGAGGAAGATGCCCCGCTGTGGCGCTACACACTCGGCAAACTGGAAGCCGAACGTGTCTTGTTGGATCAAGACGACCTGGAGTACACGATCATCCGGCCGCCCATTGTTCTTGGCCCGGAGGATCCATCATTGCGCGGCTACTTCTACTTCCAACGCCTGCTGGACGAACGGCCGATCATCCTGACCAACGGCGGTGTCCAGTCGTTCCGGCTGGCCTACTCCCGCGACCTCGCGCGCGGCTACCTGCGAGCGCTGGCGTCCGAGCGCGCTGAGCACGCCATCTACAATCTCAACCAGAGCGAGATCATCCAACTTACCGATCTGATCGAGACTTCCGCCGACGCGCTCGGCGTTGAGCCCGACATCGTTCCGATCGCGCGACGGACCCTTGAGAACGCTGGTTTCGAGTATCCCGAAACCTACGCGCCCGTACAGAACTTCATCCCAAGCATCGAGAAGGCCCAAAGCGAGCTGAGCTACACGACGACCCCGTTTCCCGAGTGGATTGCCCAGACGGCTCGATGGTATCGCGACCACTATCAGGGCGATGATTCCAAAGGATACGAGCGGCGTGACGCCGAGGTCCGCTTTGCCGAGGCGTACCGCCAATCCGTCGACCAACTAGCGGACTGATTGAAGCCAGGATCGTCCCATTTGACCCGTTCGTCAGCGCCGTTGCCCGTTAGAATGGGACAGCTCGCGTAAGGGGGCGTTGCGCGTGTCGCTGGCCGACGTCGAACGGATGCTCGGCGAGATTTGGACCTTGGCCTACGTGCGGGCGATCGCGTTCGTGCTCGGGTCCGTGATCGTCGCCAAGCTCGCCGACTGGATCATCACCCGAGGGGTCATTCGGCTCGCCCGGAGCGCGCGCACGCCCCTCGACGAGCGCGTCGTGGAGTTGCTCCATCGCCCGATTTTCATCAGCCTCGTGCTCGTCGGGCTCAACCTGGCAACCTACGAGCTGGCGCTCGACGAGCCGTTCCGCTTCATCACCAAGGGCATCACTCAGACGCTCGTGGTCATCGTCTGGACGGTCGCCGCGATCCGCTTGATCGGCTTGGTCTTCCGTCGAATGAACGAATCCGAGCGCGTCGACTGGGTCAACGACCGGACGCTGCCGCTCGTGAGCAACGGCTTCAAGGTCATCATCCTCGGGTTGGCCGTCTACTTCCTCTTCCTCGCCTGGCACATCAACCCGACGGCCTGGCTGGCATCAGCGGGAATTATCGGCATTGCCCTCGGACTGGCGGCGCAAGAATCCTTGGGGAATATCTTCAGCGGATTCTCCATTATGATGGACGCCCCCTACAAAGTGGGTGACTTTGTTGTCCTGGCGGGGGGCGAACGTGGCCAAGTTACGCAGATTGGGCTGCGCAGCACGCGCATCCTCACCCGGGAGGGCGTGGAGATCACGCTTCCGAATGCCCAGATTGCCAACGCCCAGATCACCAACGAGTCCGGCGGCCCGGCGCCGAAGCAGCGCATCTACGCCGAGATCGGCGTCGCCTACGGCTCCGACATCGATTACGTCAGCGACGTCCTGCTGGCCGCCGCGTACTCCGTGGAATGGATCACCCACGATCCCGAACCTCGGGTGCGCTTCATGCAGTTTGGGGATTCCTCGCTCGTTTTCCACGTCATGGTCTGGATCGACGACCCGCTCTATCGGCTGCGCTGCATCGATCAACTGAATCGGGCCATCTACAAGGGTCTTGCCGAGGCCGGCATCACGATTCCGTTCCCGCAGCGCGATCTGTGGCTCAAGCAATGGCCGGCGACCGGATCTGCCGCGCCGCCGGCCTCAGACCCGACAGCGGATGGCGACATCGGCGGTTCGGATTAAGCCGAGGACTCCTGCCTGCGCCGCCGCACCCCGCCAATGGCGCTCAGCCGGTCGCGGAACGTGTAGATGACCCCTGCGACAAGCGCCAGCGTGAGCGCCGACTGGGCCACCAATGGCTCCCAGTAGGGATAGATCTGCAACAGGCCCTGTAGCCATGAGCCTTCGGGAAAGCCGATAACGGTCGTGATCCCCACCAGACCTGCCTCTTGGAGCTCTAAGATGCCCTTGCCGGCAAAGCGGAACGCCATGACATAGAGGAAGGCGCTTGTGCCGATGAAGAAGGGGCGCAATGGGATTTTGATGCCAAACTTTCGCATCAGCGCCCAAGCCACAACCAACAGTGCCGTCCCCAAGACAAAGCCGAGCACGATCGCCCCCACTGCGCCCGTCACCGAGGCCGACAGGGCTTGGTAGAAAAGCACGGTCTCCGCGCCCTCGCGGAAGACAGCCAGAAACGCGACCGAGATCAGAGCCCAAGATCGGCCCGACTTGCTGGCGGAGCGGATCCAGCTCTGGATGTGGGCGTTCCAATTGCGGATATGGGCCATGGCGATCAGCCAATGCGAGACGGCGAAGAGCACGGGCACGGCCAAGAGCATGCTGGCGCCCTCGATGAGCGCTTGGCTGGCGGGCAGGTGCTGCAACAGCGTCACGAGCACTGCCGCAATGCCGAGGCTGGCCAGGATGCCGAGCCCCGCACCGGCGTAGACTGCCCGGACGTGCTCGGACTGCGCGGTGCGGCGCAGCACGAGCAGCACGGCGCCCAAGATCAAAATCGCCTCCAGTCCTTCGCGGACGATGATGACCAGGGACTGGAGGAACGCGCCCACTTGGCTGAGCGGGTTGTTCAGCTTCTGGAGTCCCTCCTCGAGCAGCGATTCGATGCGGTCGGCCCGACTTCGGACGTCGCTGACGTCCGCGCCACTGGACATGGCGCCTTCGAGGGTCAGAATCGCCCGCTCCAGTTGGAGATAGAAGCCGTGGTCGCGCGTGGACAGCTTCCGGTCGTACGTGGACGCCTCGAAGGTCATGAAGAGCTGTTTCATCGATTGGACGGCGGCGTCGGTCTTGCCTGCTGCGTATTGAGCCACGGCGTCGTCGAGTTGCTGGGTCAAGCGATCGACCTCCGCGGCGGGGCCAGAATTGTCGCTTGATTGGGCCAGACCGGACATGGACAGTGCAAGGACCGCGAACGCGAGGATGAACGGTAGATAAGCGAGTCGGCGTGTCATTAAGCGAGATCCCTCCTGCCGAATCTCCAAGCAGCCAGCGCCACGCAGCCGAGGAGCCACATGACGAGCACCAACACGTAAAACTCCGGTCGCGCCACCAGGGGCGTGGTCCCGTCATCGGTGAGCCGCTGCATCCAAGGGGCGGATTGGCCGAGCAGCCGGTTCGACCACTCCAGCCAGGCGACGAACGGGCTGAGCAGTTTCAGGGTCAACGTCGTGACATCGGGCTCCTGGCCGACGCTGAACAGCGCATTCCAGGCGATGCCGAATCCCGCATAGACGGCGATGCCCAGCGAGAGCGCCGCGCCCGTGCGGCGCGTCAACGCCGACACGAGCAGGCCGATCCCCAGGAAGCTCGTGGCCAAGGCCAACAGCGAGATCGGGTAAAGGACGGCCCCGTCGAGGCTGCCCAAGATGGCCGCCGGGTTCGTGGCCTCGCCGACGTTCGCACGCATCCCGCCCACGATCGCCCCGATCCAGGCCATCGCGCCGACGGTGATGATCGCCCAAACGGCGGCCAAATACCCCGTCCGGCCCAGAAACTTCCCAACGACGACGCTGGCGCGCGGGATCGGCTTGCTCGCGAGGAAGCTGGCCGTGCCGAGCTCCAGTTCGCTCGCGATCGCCCCGTAGCCGAGCAGGATGCCGGCGAACGGAACGAGGAACAGATCGAGCGCGTTCATGGCGCTCAGCGCCCGCTCCACGGTCGCAAACTGGGCCAGCACGCTGAAGCTCTGGGCCTGGCTGACCGCCAGCGCATACGTCAGGCCGAAGATGGCCCAGACGCCGAGGCCCTGCAGGCTCAGCAACAGCGCGCGGAACTCCCGGCCGGCAATCGCGCCGATCGCGTTAAGCATCTGGGGCGTCCTCTTCGTCGCTCAACTCGCGCTGATCGTCCGCTTGACGACCGGCCTCGCTCGTCAGCGCATTGAAAAGGTCATCCAGTGTCGGGCGCTTGAGATAGAAGTCCGTCAGCTCGCCGCCCGCCTCGACCAGCTGCCGGGCCAACGCGGATCGGGCGTCCGGCGTCCGGAGCGTCACGTTGAGCCCGCTGCCGTTGCCGGCGACGTCATCGACGCCCTCGAAATTGCGGATCCGCTCGGTCCAATGCGCCATGTCGCCGTCGATTTCCACGTGGACGCGGTCGAGATAGGGCGCAAGCAGATTATCCAGGTCATCGAGCGCCATCAGTTCGCCGTCCCGCAGCACGGCGACGCGATCGGCCAGCGTCTCCACCGAGTCCAGGTCGTGGGAGGACAGCATGACGGTCCGGTCTTGGTTGACGATCGACGCCAGCATCCGTTGCCACTCGCGGCGGCCCTGCGGATCGAGGCCGCTGAACGGCTCGTCCAGAATCAACAGCTCGGGATCGTGCACGAGGGCACAGGCCAGCCCGAGCCGCTGGCGCATGCCCTTGGACAGCGCCCGCACGCGGATCGTCTCCACGTCGCGGAGCCCGACTTGGTCCAGTTGGCGTCCAATCTCGTCCTCGCTCGGCTCGAACCCATAAAACCGGGCGCTGTAAGCGATCATCTGGGCACAGGTCATCTCGGGATAGAGCGCGGAGCGCTCGGGCAGGTAGCCGACGCGCTGGCGCGCACCGGGGCGTCGCCACGGATTGTGCCCGTCCAGTCGAATTTGGCCCCTTGTCGGCTTCGCCAAGCCGAGCAACAGCCGCAGCGCCGTCGTCTTGCCGGCGCCGTTCGGTCCCACCAGGCCGAAGCATTCGCCGCCTTGGACCTCAAACGTCAGCTCGCGCACGGCCGATCGTCTGCCGTAACGCTTCGAGACGCTGTCAAAGCTGACCCGGCTCATCGGATCCTCACCGTCGCATCCCGGTCGAGTGCCGGCAGGCGATTGCCCTCCAGGTCGACGATTTCGCGAATCTCGGTCGTCAACGTGGCGTCCGTGTCGGCATCTCCCCTCGCAGTGAGTTGGAACGTCCCCAGCGCCAGGACGTCGGGCGGAGCGCGCCGCGAGGCGATTTCGACCGCCACGCCGTTGAAGCTGACGCTGCCCCTGTCTTGATCGACGCGCGTGGCGCCGCGGCCGGTCTCCAGCGAGGCGTCGTCGACGCGAATCTGCTCGGGGTCAAAGCGGACGTTGATCTCGTATCCGGCCAACCCCGACGGCACGTCGCGAATGAACAGCGCCAGCGACGCGGACGCGCCCGCGTCGAGCTGGGCGGATTCGACCTCGACGGTCGTTCCCACGTCCTCGTAGGCGTCGAGGGCGTCCATTACCGCGTCCATCGTCGACGCCGCCGACCGGGCCAACGCCGTGAGGTCGTCCGCATCGCGCTCCTCGGCGGCCGTGGAGAGGCCATCGAGGAACGACTGCAGCAGCTCGGCCTCCTGGGGCGCCAGGTCGCCGATGTCATCGCGGGCAGCGTCGAACGTCGCCTGGGCCTTCTCCACGGCGTCGACGGCCATGTCGAGATCCCCCGCCGTCGCGTGCTCGGCGATCTCGCCCAACGACTCGCGGAGCGTCTGGAATCGCTCCCGGACCTCGTTGATGAAGTCGCCGGCGTGATTGGCCCCGGCCGCGCTGGGCAGCGCGACCAGGGCCAGCATGAGCGTCATGGCAACGACGAGCGATCGACGGGTCATGATGACGGACAGGCCTCCGGCAGCTCTCGCAGATCGAGCGATGCCTGCGCGACGAACAGCGCGTCGGTGATCGACAGCTGCCCATCGCAGTTGGCGTCCGCGGTCGCCTCGTCAACGTTGCGGAGCCCGAGCGAGCCCTGGGCGATGAACAGCGCGTCGGTGATCGAAAGGCTGCCGTCGCCGTTGACGTCGCCGAGCCGGGACTTGGGCAGCGTGGCGATGAGCAGCTCTTGGATCTTGCGCAGCCCGTCGACGATTGTGTCGCGCTGCGCGCGGACCTGCTCCAAGGGGGCCTCCTGGCGGATGAGCTGCTCCAGTCCCGGATCCTCGGACGCACCGGGGCCGAACGCGGAGATGTCGCCCTCGACCTCGTTCTCCAGCTGCTCGTCGATCAGCGTCGAGTCCGGGCCCAATCCGTTGGACTCGAACTCGAAGAACGCGTCGTTGGCCAGGCCGGCGGCCCGCTCAACGTTGCCCTGCTCGTACTGGGCCACGGCCTGATCGACGAGCCCGATCACGGCTTGGGTCGCCTCGCGAATAGCCTTCTCCGTTTTGAGCTGGCGCTCGTCGCCGGGGAAGACCTCGCTCTGGGCGACGATGACCGCCCGGTTCAGATCCGGGATCAGCTTGCCGATGAGTTCCGTGACCGCGTCCACCGGCCGCTGCTGCAGGATCGCCGTGACGAGCTGGGAGACGCGGGCCTTGAGCGAATCAGCCACGACCGGGCTGCGGTTCTGAATGGCCTCGAAGAGCTCTGTGTTCTCCTGTTGGCCGAACGCCGCGCGGGCCTCCTCAGCCAGGCGCAGCGCCTCGTCGAACGCGGCCTGATCGGTGATCTCGCCGCCCTTGGTGGCCACGGCGTCCGGATACAGCTCGCCGATGCGCTGGACCTTCTCCTTGACGGCCTTCAATTGCTTGACGATCTCGTCGGAACTCAGATCGGCGCCGTCCTCGCCGTTGTCCTGGGCGCTGCCCACGGGTGCGCCAACCAACAGCCCGATCAACAGCACGCCGACGAGCGTCCGCATCGAGACGATTCGCCGCGTCATTGGATCGTCACGCTCCCGCTCTGAACGGATGCCTCGATTGGCTGCCCATCGCTGTCGGCCAGCTCGTCGACCGACGGGGTCAGCGACGTCGACTGGCCCGATGATCCGACCGCCTCGAAGGTCATCTCGGCGATCTGGAGATCGCCCGACTTGGCGTTTTCGGGCTTGATCCCCTGAACCCGCACGGTGCCGGCCTCGTTGTCGATCTGGGGCTCGGGCAGGGCCGTTCCGTAGCTGACGCTCACGTCCGTCAGTTCGACGACGCTTGCGTCAAAGCTGATCGTGAGGTTGTAGGCCCCGAGCGGCGCTGACAGACCCGAGACGTCGAGCGTCACGGTCGCCGTCTCGCCCGCCGCGACCTCGGCGGAGCTGACGCCCACCGTCGCGGCTGCCGTCTCACCGTCGGACTCGTCAAGGGCCTCGCGGATCTCGGCGAACTCCTCGCGGATGACCTCGAGCGCGCTTATGGCGTCCTCGGCGGACTCCTCCTCGAGGGCCGTCTCCAGTCGCCCGATGATCTCAGTGATCTCGGCCAGCTCTTCCTCAGCGACGTCGCCGGCCGCGTTGACAAGCAGCTCGCGATTCGCCTCGATGAGCCCCTCGAGGCGCTCGGTGAGCGTAAACGCCTCCTCGAACTCCGCCTCTTCGATCTCCTCAATAATGGTCGCGAGCAGCTCGTCGATCCGGTCCAGGGCGGCCGTGGCGCTGTCCGCGGGGCCGACCGCGGCGCTGGCGATCTCCGCCAGTTCGCCCTGGATGGTGTCGATGACGGTCGTCGCTTGGTCGGTGTTGCCCGCGTTGAGGGCCTCGCGCAGTCGCGGCAGGAAGTCGTCGATCTCGGCCAGCTCGGCCTCGGCGACCTCGCCGGCGGACTCGATCAAGAGGCCGCGAACTTCGTTCAACACGCCCTCGAAGCGGTCGACGAGCTCCAACGCCTCGTTGAACTCGCCCTCCTCGGCCTCGGCGGCGACGTCGTCCATAAGGGCGGTGAGCAGCGTGATCGACGCTTGGGTCGGGGTGGTCGACTCGCCCTCTTGGGCGAGGGCCGTCGTCGGGCCGGCGCCGGAGAGCGTCAGGCCGAACAACAGGCCACCGACCAGAAGCGCCAAGCCGAACGTGCGGCGTAGGCGGGATAGCGGTTGCGACATGGTCACGTCCTCCTCGGAATTGGGGTTTTCCGAGCGGAACGGATGTTCGGCGTCATGTTGACGGCTTGACCTCCCTTGTCACCTGGCCTAAGATCAAGTTAAGCACCAACTGGGAGGCTCAGCTCGAGCGCCGAACGCCGGAACCGTTCCCTCGGGCTGGGCCTTCTGACTTATCTCAGGAAAATCCTACTCAATCGGTCCGGTTTCGTCAAGAACTTTTCACAAATAATAATCGTTCTCAACTAGAAATCGGAGGATGTTCTAGCCAGGGGGGCTCTGCGGTGTGGTGCTTGCGTATGGGTTAGGGGAGTTGCGCGTTACGATTGACAGTTGGGACAGATGCCGTAGAAGATCAGCTCGTGGCTGTGCACCTTGTAGCTGGTCGAGCGCTCCAGTTGGCGCTCCATCGTCCGCTGTACGGGCAGCTCGACGTCGTCGACCCGCTCGCAGCGCTCGCACATAAAGTGGTAATGGCGATGCGTCTGCGGGTCGAAGCGGTTGGGCCCATCGGGCGTGGAGATCTCCAGAATGAGACCCGCATCGGCGAGCAGCTTCAGGTTGCGATAGACCGTGGCGAGGCTGATGCTCGGCAGCTCCTGTTTCACGCGCTGGAAGATTTCGTCGGCGGTCGGATGGGAGGTATCTCCCTCCAACGCCTGGAAGATCGCCTTGCGCTGCTTCGTGATTCGGGGCATGGCTCGCTTTGCGTCCATGGGCCTCACCTCAACGGGAGCCTACTGCATCGAGTTCCTGTTATCAATGACCTCAATCAGGTTGGTCCGCTCAAGGAGCTGGCCCGGTGGATTTCCGGCCTCAGACGTCCATCCACAAGACCGGATGGCCGTGTTCCAGGACGCGATCGCCAATGGGGACGCGTGCCAGCGCCTCACAACGACCCAGGTTGGCAATCATGTGCGAGGCCTGTTGCTCCAGCACCTCGAGCCAGGCTTCCCCGTGGGCGGCATACTGGACTCGACAACGCGCCCACCACTCGCGCTTGGGACTCAGCTGGACGGGCTCGGCCAGTTTGCCCATGCCGAAGCGCGGCCGGGGGGATGACTCCCCTTCCATCAAGTCGATCAGGCGACGCCCATGGGTCAACAGGCAGGCGAACGCCGAGCCGGGGTTGCCGGGCAGTCCCAGTAGAACCTTGCCGTCCATGACGGCGAAGACGAGCGGTTTACCCGGCTTTTGCTGCACTTTCCAGAAGATCACGTCCATGCCGATCCCTTCAGCAGCCGGAATGACGACGTCGTAGTCGCCGACGGAGACGCCGCCGGTCGTGATCACCATATCGGCCCGCTCGAACGCTTCGGCGAGCGCCGCTTCGGTCTCCGCCAGCGTGTCCGGCAGCGTCTGCGCGCTGACGCTCGTCAAGCCCTGGGCGCGTAGCCAGCCCGCCATCAAGGGGGTGTTGGCATCGTAGACCTGACCCGGTTGGAGCGGCTGGCCCGGCTCGACGACCTCGTCGCCGGTGGTCATCACCGCGACGCGCGGCGCCCGATGGACGACGACGTCGGCCAGCCCGCTGTTGGCGAGCGCGGCGATGTGGCGGAACGTCAATCGCGTCCCGGTTTCGACGACCGGGTGACCCGCCTGGATCTCCTCACCGTGAAGCCGATAGTCCTGGCCGGATGGCAGCGGTTCGCAAACCAGCAATTGATCGTCGTCGACCTGGGCATCCTCCTGTCGCAGAACGGCATTTGCGCCATGGGGCAGGTGGCCGCCCGTGAAGATGCGCATCGCCTCACCCGGCCCTATGGCCGGAACGTCCTCCAGTGAGCCAGCGGGCACTTCGCCAACCAGATGGAGCCTCGCTGGCCGTTGTTCGTTGGCATCGGCAACGTCCGCCGTGCGCAGCGCGTAGCCGTCCATGGCGCTTTGCGGGAACGGCGGCAGGTCCGTCCGCGACGTCACGTTCCGGCTCAGCACGCGCTCCTGCGCATCAGCAAGCGCGACGGTCTCCTCCGGCAACGGTCGAACGGCTTCCTCGTAGTGGGCAAATGCCTCGTCGATCGTGATCATCGTGTCCATGGTAGCTCGTTTCTCGTTCACGTTGAGCGCCTGTTGGCGAATCCCTCAACGGGTGGGTAGCAGGCTTGGGCCGGCAGCGGCGGAATAAACTCATTCGCATTTGCGCTGTTGACGCATCTCTCCATCACTCATAACCCTGCATGTGGGCCAGCTTGCGCAACACGAAGAACACGTGCAAAAGCGCCGGGAAAAGCGCCTGGCAGCTCTCGGTGGCTCCGCCCGTGCTGCCCGGCAGCGTGACGACGAGCGTGTCGCCGATCATGCCGGCCACGCCGCGTGAGAGCATGGCGTAGGGCATACGCCGTTGGCCATAGGAGCGTGACGCCTCCATGATGCCGGGAATCTCCCGATCGAGCATGGGCTCGACGGTCTCGACGGTCAAGTCGGTGTGCGCCAACCCCGTGCCGCCGACGGTGAGGACGAGCCCGATACCTTCGTCGACGTAGCCGCGCAGCTTCGTCTGCAACTGCTCCGGATCGTCGGGAATGATCTCATAATCACTGTTCTCGACGCTCGGTTCGCCGTCGAGGACGTCCAGAACGGCCTTGCCCGCGCGGTCCTCCTTCTTCCCCGAAGCTACGCTGTCGGACAGCACCAAGACGGCCGACTGGACGGGCGGATCCAGCTCATCGCGGTAGTCGTTCTTCCCGCCCGACTTGTCGACGAGCCGAGTCATTCGGATCTCGACCTCGGACGTGTGGGGTTTGAGCATGTCGTAGATCGTCAGTGCCGCGACGTTGGCGGCTGTCAGCGCCTCCATTTCGACCCCTGTCGGGCCAATACAGGTCGTCGTTGCTTCGACACGGACGCCCTCGTCCTGAACGTCGTAGGAAATCTCGGCGTGGGTGATCGGCAGCGGATGGCAGAAGGGCAAGATGTCGTCGGCGTTCTTGGCGGCCATGATGCCGGCCACTCGCGCCACTTCCAATGCATCGCCCTTTTCGGTCGCTCCCCGTTGCAACAGATCGACGCCGTCGGCTGAGGTCGCCACGAACGCCTCGGCCACGGCATGGCGCCGGGTCTCCGGCTTGTCGGTGACGTCCCTCATGACGGGTGCTCCGTTCGCAGGGGCGTGCCGTCGAGGTAGCCACGGTCGCCGTCGGCGTAGTGCTCGCGCTTCCAGATCGGCGTGCGCGCCTTCAGCTCGTCGATGGCGTAGCGCGCAGCCTCGAACGCCTCGCCCCGATGGCCGGAGCGCACGACGACGTGGACGCTCGGCTCCCCCAACTCCAGCGTGCCGACGCGGTGCTGCAACAAACAGTGGTCGACGCCGAAGCGCTCGCAGACCTCCTCTTCAAGTTGCCGCAACGTCTGCTCAGCCAGTTGATGATGGGCCTCGTAGGCGAGCCGTTCGACGGGGCGGCCGTCGTTGGTGTTCCGCACGGTGCCGGTGAACGTGGCCAGCGCGCCGCAGGCGGGGTCGTCCGTGGCCGCGATCAGGCTCGTCAAGTCGAGCGGTTGATCCGTAATTCTTGGGATCATGCGCGATCACACCCTATCTCGGCTCATTATCCAGACGGACCCGAGATGGCGCAACGGCTTATGAGCTGGCCCATTCTCGATCGGCATCCGTGTCGACGTCCAATTGGGTATGGCTCTCGGCCGAGTCCAGCTCGAGTCGGCACGTCTCGGCCCAATGCTCGCGGACGACCTCTCGGGCGCCAACGTCGCCCCTCGTCTGTAACAGTTGCTGGAAATACCGACGTGGGATGGCTGTCGGATGGCCTTTGCGACCGTTCAGCGTCGGGAAACAGAGGCGATCCGTCCGTAATGCCGTCTCGGCCACGCGATCGATCAGTTCCGAGGGGATCAAGGGCATGTCACCGGGGACGATCACAACGCCAGACGCGGTCTCGGGCAGCGCGACGATGGCTGTCCGCAGCGTCGTGCTGAGGCCGTCTTCCCAACGCTCGTTGACCCGAATGGACAGATCCGTGAAATTCTTATGGGCTTTTAAGGCGGCTTGGACCCGGTCGGCCTCATGCCCAATCACGACCAAGACCGGCTGCACCAAACGAGCTTGACAACAGGCTTCGACGGAATATGTCAACAGTGGATGGCCATTGAGGGGCATCAACAGCTTGTTGGCCTCGCCAAAGCGTCGGCTATCCCCGGCTGCTAGTATAACTGCGGGCAAACCTTGCTCAGTGATGAATCGGGGCATCTTGCTCGCGGAGGAAGCCGGCCTCGCGGCCGCGATGGATTGCCATGATCTCGCTTATGATGCTGAGTGCGATCTCGTCGGGGGTTTCGGCGCCGACGTCGAGGCCGATCGGCCCATGGAGCTTGTCCAGCTCCTCGTCGGATAGCGGGCCGAGCGATGCCCGCACATCGGCGATCAACTCGTCCGTGCGCTCGCGCGGGCCCATCTGGCCGACGTAGCGGAGGCCGCTCGGCAGGATCCGCTTCAGGATCTCCAGGTCTCGATAGTAGTTGTGCGTCATGACGACGGCATAAGCGTGCTCATCCAAGGACAATCCACCTGGAATGGCCTCCGGATGGAGGGCCCGAAGCTCGTCGGCGTTCGGGAACCGCTGCCTCGAGACATAGCTTTCGCGAGGATCGACGACCGTGACGCGAAGGCCCACCTGGCTCGCCAGCTGCGCCAGCGGCATGGCGTCGAAGCCCGCCCCGAAGACGATCAACCGGGGCGGCGGCTCGATGGCCTCGGCGTAGACCCGAACGGTCCCTTCCGCCAGCTCCAACGTCCCCGTGGCCGTCGAGCCCTCCGCGAGCAGCGAGTTGAGGTTGGCCTCCCAGCCCGCTCCGAACACCTCGTCCTCGATGGGCGATCCACCGACGCGCAGAATTGGCCGCCCCACTGGCAGATGGGACACCTCGCTTTCGGCGACGAGCGCGAACTGGCACGGCATCTCCTGCTGCAGCGCGTCGTGCAGCTGTCGATAGGTCCGGGTGTTGCCGCCGTCGGGCGTCAAGGGCTCGATCAGGACGTCGATCGTCCCGCGACAGCCGAGGCCGGTGCCGGCAATCTTGTCCATCTCCTCGCGGGTGTCGAAGCTCAACAGCGTTGGGGCCTCGTTCGCAATCACGCCGCGGGCCGCGTTCCTCAGCTCGTCCTCAAGACAGCCGGCGCTGACGGTGCCGGTGGCGCTCGCCTCGGCGATCACCATGCGGGCGCCGGGGCGGCGGTAGGTGGATCCTGAGGTGGCGACCACGGTGGCGAGCGCGGCGGAATGGCCGCTCGTGCTCAAGGCTTCAATGCGCTCCAGCACGTCGAGCAACTCGCGCATCACGGATGCATTGTAGCACGCCGACAAGTCGCCGCTCAGCCTCGCGGTGGCAGAGATGACGCCAGCAGGGTTGACGCCAGGGCGCTTTCGCCCTAAGGTCATGGCGAACAGAAAGGGGCGATTCAAATGCGTGCCACATACGAGTACAGCCGCTCCGACGCCGCTTTCCAGCGTGAGGGCATGAGGATTTCTCCCCTTTGCAAACCCTGTTCCTTGACCTCCCTTATTATTGTCGGGTCGCGAGACCCGCTTAAACGATAAACCGCCGACTTCCGCCCGAGACGTCCGAGTCAAGCAACGCACCACGACGTGGGCCGCGACCGAGCAACGCGCTCGTCGTCGCCGGGTCTGCTGGCACCAAAGCAAAGGGGTTACCATGCAAAACCAGACACCGGACGTGATTCCGCCGGAACGTGACACGGATTCGAGGGAGGCTCGCTCGTCGAACATTCACCGCCGTTGGGACATGCGCCCGCTGGGATACTCCTCGCTGGCGCATCCGAACGTGGAGATCGAGCTGATCGGCGAAGCTTCGGACGGAAAGACGCGCTTCGTTCGTCGTGGATGGGCGCGGTTGCGCGATCGGCTGCGCCGACGGCTGAACTCCCTCCTTTAGGGCTTGGGATTGACGGGGTGAACGGCCCGTCGCTAGGATAGCCACGCTATGAGTGCGCTCCTGCGCGGCAGCCAAGCCCAGTCGTTCGTCGAGTCGCTCATCCACGCGAAGACCCAGCTCCAGGGGCACCATATCTACCTGACGGTGGGGCACGTCGCGCGGCTGAGCGGCTCGGCGAGTTTCGACTTCGGCGGCAGCGAGTTCAGCGACTGCGCCAAGGAACTCCTCCAACCGCACAAGCCCGATCCGGACGACTACGGCTGGTGGACGCTCGAACCGGGCACCTACCTGATCGAGTTCAACGAGGACCTGGATCTGCCGAGCGGCCATGTCGCGGTGCTGCAGCCGTGGGGGCAGACCGCCGCCAACGGCCTAGCCCATCCGACGCGCGTGCTCACCGGCCGGCACCGCACGATCTCGGTCCCCGTCACGGTTCGGGACGTGGAGATCCACATCAAGGAGAATGCCCGTCTTTCAGAGCTGCTGGTGCTGCAACTGGGCGACGGAGTCGCCCGTTCCCGTTGACATTCCCAGGGAGGGATCGACTTGCCCGATCTGCGCATTCTGCTGGCCGTCGCCTTGGTGGCCGTCCTCGGTCTCGTTCTGCTCCAAGGGCCGTCCCTGCTTCCCGATTCGTCGACGATGCAACCACGAAGCGAGCAGGGACACCACAACGACGACCAAGCCCATCACGACGAGGGTCAGCAGCATGAGGACCACCACGGCCCATCCGATTCGAGTGAGTCCGCATCAAGGCCAGCAGAGGAGGACGTCCACGTCGTTCGCCTGATCAGCACGGGCGACGGGGAATACCACTTCGAGCCCCATGTGGTCCGACTCCAGCCGGGCGACACCGTCCGCTGGAAGCTCGAATCCGGGACGCACACGACGACGGCCTACCATCCGGCCAACGGCGATCGGCCGCGCCGCATCCCCGAGGGCGCCGAGCCCTGGGACTCCGGCTTTCTGACCGAGGACGGGTCGACGACGTTCGAGCGGACGTTCACCGTGGAGGGCGTCTACGACTACTTCTGCGTTCCGCACGAGGGCTACGGCATGGTCGGCACGCTCGTGGTCGGCGAGCCAACGGATGGACCCGGCCTCAGCGAGCCGCCGTCGAGTCTCCCGGAGACGGCACGGACGAAGATCCGCGAGCTGAACGCGATGGTGCGGACCGGCTCAGGTTCCGACGGCCATGGTCACGCGGAGTGAGTTGTCCACTGGACAGTGGACGCCTGGTTCCTCTGGATAGGGCGCCCGGACGTGGCGAACGTCAGACCTCGCGAACTGGGGGATCGAAGGGTCAGTCGGATGAGTGCTCGACGTGTTCGTGGCACTCGTTGAACAGGCTCATGACGTGATCGTCGTCGAGCGCGTAGAAGATGGAGCGCCCCTCGCGCCGCGTTCGGACCAACCGCATCAGGCGTAGGATCTTGAGATGGTGGGAGACCGCCGACTGGCCCATCTCCAGCAGGGCGGCCAAGTCGTGCACGCATAGCTCGTCTTGACTGAGTAAATAGAGAATCCGGACGCGGGCCGGGTCGGAGAGGGCTTTGAACGTCTCGGCCATGTCACGGCTGATGTCGCCCGGCGGGATGCCCGCGGTCAGCTCTTCGGCCCGCTTGGCCGTGCAGCAATGGAACTCGTGCGTCGTGCTCTGGGCGCTCACGGTTCGCCTCCCATCTCGCATTGTAGGTCCAGCATGCCATAACAACAACGGAACCCGGTTGTCACACGTGCGGGATCATGTTATAAACGTATGAATGAACGTTGATATAAGAATCAAGGGCCGTGCCCATGTCATCCAACGCGCCGACCGCCACGATAACCTGCGACCGCTGCCGCCAGTCGGGGAGTCACTTCTGGCTCCACGCGGAGAGCCTCTTCGCTTGGGGCGCGGGGGCGTTCCTGCTGCTCGGTCTGGCTACGCTCGTGCTATGGGGCAACGCCCCTGTCATTCAGATCGGCTCGATGGGACTCGGCGTGAGCACGTTGCTGTTGCTCGGGGCCGTCGCCGTCGGCAGCGTCCCGATCGGGCGCCATGCGCTCGAGTCCGTGATCGAGCGCCGGCTCGGCATCAACCTCCTCATGGCCGTCGCCATCGTCGGCGCGGTCGCCATCGGCGAGACGATCGAGGCGGCCAGCCTGGCGTTCCTCTTTCTGTTGGCGGAGCGCCTGGAGGACTACGCCGTGGAGCGCTCGCACCGCTCGCTCCAGGAGCTCGTCGAGCTGGCGCCCCAGCAAGCCCGCGTCCTAACCGACGACGGCGAAGTGACGCGGCACGTGGAAGCGATTTCCGTTGAGGACCACATCGCCGTGCGGCCCGGCGAGCGCATCCCGCTGGACGGCGTCATCATGGGAGGGAAGTCGAGCGTGGACGAGGCGACCATCACGGGCGAGTCCCTGCCATCCGACAAATCCCAGGGCGACGAGGTCTTTGCCGGAACGCTCAACCAGTCCGGCTATCTGGAAATTCGCGTCAGTAAGCGGGCAGACGACACGACGTTGGCGCGGGTCATCCAGTTGGTCTCCGAGGCCGAGGAGCAGAAGGCCCCGATCGAGCGGTTTGTCGATCAGTTCGGGCGGATCTACACGCCTGCAGTGGTCGGTGTCGCGGTCGGCGTGGCGACGATTCCGACGCTGCTCTTGAACGTCCCCTTCGAGACCTGGTTCCTGCGGGCGATCACACTGCTCGTCATCGCCTGTCCCTGCGCGATGGTGATCTCCACGCCCGTCTCGGTGGTCTCGGCCATTTCGAGCGCGGCGCGCCGCGGCGTGCTCATCAAGGGCGGGCAGTTCCTCGAATCCCTAGGCGAGGTCCGCGCGATCGCCTTCGACAAGACGGGGACGCTCACCACGGGCGAACTGGCCGTGACCGACGTCGTGCCGCTCAACGGCTATGGCGAGTCGGACGTGCTCCGCTTCGCGGCGTCGCTGGAGGGACAGAGCGAACACCCCATCGCGCAAGCCATTCTCCAATCAGCCCCAGATGAGCGGCTGCCCCAGGTTGAGGACTTCGAGGCGATGGCGGGACGGGGCGTCCAGGGTCGCGTCGAGGGGACGCGCTACGATCTCGGCACGCCGGCGCTCTTCCAAGATCGGCTCCACGACGTGCCACAGGCGCGCGTCGACGATCTCCAGCGAGCCGGCAAGACGACGATGCTGCTCGGCACCGACGCCGAGCTTATCGGGTTGATCGGCGTGGCCGACGAGGTCCGCCCGGAGGCGAGGTCCGCGGTGCGCGAGCTGCAGTCGCTGGGCATCGAGGTGGCCATGTTCACCGGCGACAACGCCGGCACTGCCCGTGCCATCGCGGATCAGCTCGGGATCGAGCGCTACCACGCCGAGCTGCTGCCGGAGCAAAAGCTGACCGAGATCGAGCGCCTCTCGGACGAATACGGCAACGCTGCCATGATCGGCGACGGGATCAACGACGCGCCGGCCCTGGCCCGCTCGACGATCGGCATCGCCATGGGCGCAGCCGGCTCGGACACCGCCCTCGAAACGGCCGACGTGGCCCTCATGGCCGATGATCTGGGGCAAGTGCCAGAACTGGTGCGGCTCAGTCGACGGTCGCGCAGCGTCATCCGCCAGAACATCGCCAGCGCCATCATCGTGAAGCTGGCGCTGGGATTGGCTGTCTTTCCCGGCTGGGTGTCGCTGGTCGCTGCCGTGCTGATTGGCGACATGGGCATGACGCTCGGCGTCACGGGCAACGCGATGCGGTTGGCGCGATCCCGAGCCCTCTCTTCATCGTAGATACCCGGACGCTGCCCCATCAACTGCCAAGCCGACCTTCAGATGCCTCCTACTCAACTCAGTGCCTGCTTGACATGCCTTGTCATCAATGTTAATGTGACTCTCAATTACGACTTAACTCGTAGGTGAGAGCGTGCCACGACCGAAATCGCCGATTTTGACGGAAGGCGAACTACGGGTTATGAAAGCGTTATGGGATCAGGGAGCGTCAACGGTCCGCGGCGTCATGGCGGCGCTGCCCGATGACGCGACACCGGCCTACACCACTGTCGCCTCCACGCTCCAGACGCTGGAGACAAAGGGCGTTGTGGGTCGCGAGCGCCACGGCCGCGCCTATCGCTATTACCCGCAATTGACCCGAAGCGAGGCACGACATCAAGCGCTGCGCTACGTTCTGGCACGGTTCTTCAACAACTCGTCAGAGCGCCTGCTCTTGAACCTCGCCGAGCACGACGAACTCGACGCCGACACGCTCACGCGCTTGCAGTCGCTGTTGGACGAGTCCGATGACGAATCTGAGCCTCAAGGGGGCAGCACATGAATGCCATCGACGGGCTGATGCCCGTAGCCGTTCCGATCGCGGACTATCTGTTGGACAGCCTCGTGCTGGGCACGGCGTTGACGGGGCTGGTTACGCTGTTGCTCCGTCTGTGGCGCGGCTTGAACCCATCCACTCGCTACGTTGTCTGGCTCGGGGCGCTGCTCGCCGTGGTGGCGTTGCCGATGCTGGCTCCCCTGGACGCATCGCCCTGGAACGACGCCCTTCCGGTCCTGTCATCCGCCGAGACGGCGTCCCCGTCGTCCCCGTCGACCTCGAGCCCGCCGCCCCCGTCGGGACCCGAGACCGCCACGCCGTCCGACGACGACGGGGCGTCAGCGTCCGCCGTCCCGAGCGAGCCGAAGACCGAAGCGGGCGACGATCGGCCGTCCGGTGCGTCATCCCCAGCGCCGACACGCTCGGCTGCGTCGGTGGCTGAGGCGAGCCCGTCTCCCGACGCATGGCAGTTGCCCGCGACCGCGGCGCTGGGCCTCCTCGGCCTCTGGGCGCTGGCGGCCTTGGTCGCTCTCGCGCGAAGGGCAAGCGCGTACGCCCACCTCGCTCGGCGCCGACGCGCGAGCGAGCCGGTTGAGCCCGATCTCCAACGCCGCTGGCTCGACTTGGCCCAGCGCGAGGGCGTCAACCGGGCGTTCGACCTTCGCCGTTGCGACGAGATCGCCTCGCCGATGATTGCGGGATGCGGCCGGCCTGCGGTGCTGTTGCCCCCTCGCTTGCTCGAGCGGATCTCGGCCGAGGATCTCGATCGACTGGTCCTGCACGAGCTCGCCCACCTCGCCCGTTGGGACGACGTCCTCAAATGGGCGCAGGAGCTGATTCAAGCCTTGCTCGTCCTGCACCCGGCGGTCGGATGGATCGGACGAAACCTCGATGTGGAACGGGAGATGGCCTGCGACGACTGGGCCGTCACCCGACACGCCCAGAGCCGCGACCGCTACGCCGCCAGCCTGGAGCAGCTGGTCCGTTGGGCGGTGCAGGACCGCGCCCAACCCCCGAAGGGACGTGACAGCGCCTTGACGGCACGGACGGACCTGGAAAGGAGGATGCGACGGATGCTGCGTAGTACCCGAACGGCAAGCGCGCGACTGATGCGGATGAAGTTGGCCGGGGCGATCGGCCTGCTCCTTGTGGGGGCTGGGGGCCTGGCTCTGACGATGCCGACGCTCGGGGTCGGAAGCGCTGGTGCGCTCGGCCCGCTGGCGGCTTCCCAACCGCAAGCCTGTGACGTGACGCTCTCGCCCGATCAATCCATCCAGTCGGCCATTGCTGATGCCGACAGCGGCGCCACGATCTGTCTCGAGTCGGGCGAGTGGGAAGAGAGCGTCGCCATTTCGAAGCCGTTGACGCTTCGGGGACTCGGTGACGAGCGGGTGACGATCCGCGGCACCGAGGAGAGCACCCCCGACGGCTTCACGTCCGTGGTGCTCATCCGAGGTGAGAACGTCGACATCACCCTCCAGAACCTCGAACTCCTCAGTGCCCAACCCGGAAACCTGAACGGCGTTCAAGTGGCCGGAAGCACCTTGACCCAGTCCGCGAGCTTGAGCGTTCAAGACACGCGCATCGCGAAGACCGAGGTAGGCATGCGCGTGAATGGTCCCAATGTGACGGCGACCGTGCGCAACGCGGTGATTGAAGACAATGAAGGGTTCGGAATTGTGGCCGACCGAGCGGAGTCGCTGACGGTCATCGACAGCATGATACGTGAGAACGTTGGCATCGGCATCGATCTCAAACGAGGTGTTCAGGCGACCGTGCGAGGCTCAACCATCCGGGGCACGAAACCGCTTACTGGCGGCGGAACGATGCTGACGGCCAAGACCAGCATCGGCATCAACGTGGGAACCGATAGTCAGCTCCGACTGGTGGATTCCGTCGTCGCGAACAACGGAGCAAGCGAAGTGAGCGGCCAATTCCCGGTGATGGCCAGTTTCGCTAATACTGGTGTCAACGTGGGCCAATTCGCTAGCGGGCCCACGTCTCAAGCGTCGGCTCAGGCCGAGATCGTGAGCAGCCAGATCCAGGCGAACCGTGTGGGATTGGTTCTTGGTGAAACATCCGACCTTCACATGGAAGGAACCACGGTCAACGACAGTCTCAGTTGGGGCGTGGCGGGGGCCGCAGCTCCATGTCTGCTAACCGACCGTGCGGCATCTATCGTCCCGTCTCGCATCAGCGGCAACGTAACGTTTGCTGGCGATAATGTCGTTCGCAACAACAACACGTCTGGCACACTCGACGGCAAGGGCAACCCCGGCAATCATCCGTTCACGGATCTGCCCGACGGGCAAGTCTGTCTGCCAATGGGCGAACCGAGCGAGTCCGAGGAGAATGAGGACTCGGCACAGGCCGTGCCGGCCGAGTGCACCGTGGCTCTCGCGCCGGAGGAATCCATCCAAGCCGCGATCGATGAAGCGAGCAGTGGCGACACGATCTGTCTGAAATCGGGCGAGTACCGGGGCGTGGCACTTCGGAAATCCATCACGCTGCGCGGGCTCGGCGACGAGCGCGTAACGATTCAAGGACGGGCCACGCAAGGCGAAAGCGGCGACGAAGGATTCTCCGTAGCTGTCTTAATGCAGCGAGCAGAACTCGATGTCGAGTTACGCAATCTCGAGCTCGTCCAGGCAGATTTCGGCATCTTCATGGCGAACAACGACTCATTAAGCCTGACTGTCGACAACGTTCGAGTTGCCCAGACCAACGTGGTGGGAATCACGGTAGACGGTCAAAATGTGACAGCCCAGATACGCAATTCCATCATCGAAGCTAACGGAGGCGGGTTGAACGGAGTCGGCATCCAAGCGCGAGGGGACCTCAACCTGACCGTTACCGACACGCGCATCGTCAACAATGAAGCCCCAGTCGGCTTCAGCGTTGAACGCGGTGCAACGGCTGTCGTTCGGGATACGACCATCCGAGGCAACGCGTTTTCGGGAACCGGCGTCGGCATCAACCTTGGCGAGGGGCATCTGCGCCTCATCAACTCGGTTGTGCGCAACAACGGGGGCATGTCAGAAGGGCGTGGAGATCTGGTTCGAAATGCCGGGCTCAACATCGGCGTGATCGGTTGGACGGTTCTGAACCTAGCCCCATCCCCCGCCTCAGCCGAGATTCGCGGTAGCGAGATTGCCGGCAACCGCCGCGGCATCATGCTCGGGCCAACGGCCGAGGCGAGTTTACAGGGAAACCGAGTGCGTCAGAACGTCGGTTGGGGCTTGGCGACGCTCGCAAGCCCCTGCGTTGAGCAACCGCCGGGCGATTTCACTACGTTCAACGGCGATATGGAGTTTGCAGGCGGCAATACCATCGAAGGCAACAACACGTCGGGCGCCCTCGACGGCAAAGGCAATCCGGGCGAGCATCCGTTCACGGATCTGCCAGACGGGCAGGTCTGTCTTCCCCAAGACTGACGCAATTCATACGACTCCAGGGGATAAGGACCCTTATGTCGGGGTCTGAGTTGAAGCACGAGGCCGACCCCGAGGGGGAAGATCGGAGCCGGCCTCGTCCATGGGGGCAACGGGCTCAGGTAAGAGGGGCGCGTCGATCAGTTAATGATGAGCGGCGCCTTCATGCCGGCCTGGTAGTGACCTGACACGAAGCAGCCGATCTCCCACTCGCCCGTGGCGTCGTCGGGCAGGAAGATGTGCAGCAGAAACTCGTTGCCCGGGGTGACGTTGACGCTCACGAACCCGCTGCCGATCGCGCCGCCGCCGAAGAGGTTCTCGCGATAGCCGCCGAGGCCGCTCGCGTCGGCGTCCCGGCCCATGGAGATGAGGTGGATCACATTCCCCTCGTTGATGACGCGTATCAAGAGTTCCTCTCCTGCGGGCAATTCAATCGGGGCGTTCTTCTCGCGTCGGCCGTCTGACGTGATCTCTTGGAAGTAGAACTCGCCCATCGCGATCTCCGTGTCGGGCTCACGGACCTTATCGAAGCTCTCCGGCGACTGGGCTAGGGCCCGGTGCCCGTTGAACAGCGCAGATCCACCGGCGGCGGCGACGCCGCCGAGCGCGGCGAGGCCCGTTCCGCGAAGCAGGTTACGACGTGTGATGCTCATGGCATCTCCTCCTTGTGAGTTGATGAGGGTTGCGTTTCACTCGTTGACATGTCATTCGCTGACGACGATCTCGCCGATCATGCCGGCATCCTTGTGGCCCGGCACCGAGCAGACGAAGCGAATGGGATAGGTCCCCGACTTCTCGGGGGCGGTGAACGTCAATGTCGACGTCTTGCCGGGCTGAATGGTCGCCGTCGACTTGCCAAGCGTCTTGACCGTGAAGTTGTGCGCGATCTGGCCGTCATTCTCCAGTTTGACTTGGACCGTCTCACCCGGCGCGACGTTGAGCGTGCTCGGGGCGAACTCGTACTCGCTTGCGGTTACCTCGATGGTCCGATCGACGGATTCGGACGACCCGGTGGCTTGGTCGTTCGTCGTCTGCGGGGTCGTCGACGCCTGTTGTTTGAGCGAACTCGGCTCGGAGAAGCCGGCCGGCGTCTCGCGGATCTCGTCCTGCTCGTACATGATGTGAATGAACGGCTGCGTCTGGCCGTTGGGCAACTGGAACGCGGTCTTGACGGGTTGGTACACCGGTCCGTCCGGCGTGCCCGTCACGGGCAGCACGATGCAGTGCGTATGGTGGCGCTGGCCGGCGATCGTCTCATCGAGTGGCAAGGGCAGACGCTCACCGAAGGCCAGGCGATATTGAGAGTCTCGCACCGTCTGGGTCGTCATGCAATGGGTCATCTTGCGCTCGTCGGCCAATTCGCCGTTGATGTAGACGTTCGCCAGGCTCCAGAACGCGCCGTAGGTGTAGACCTTGGGCATGAGGGGGCTGCCGGTGCGCGTCGTCCCGTGGTGATAGCCATCCACGAGCACGCCGCCGTCGGTCTCGTAGCCCGGAATGGGCGGCTGCACGACGTGGTCGATCTCGACCCGATAGCTGTTGCCGGCCGGGTCCGTGAACGAGATGTCGGCGTCCACGGTGTCCTCGGTCTTGCCCGGCGGGCCGGGATTGTCGCCCGACTCACGGTCGATGTAGCGGATGTCGAGCTGGCCGCTGGTGACTTTTCCGCTGTCGCCGAAGGGCGTCGGCATGTTGGTCTTGGCGTATTGACGGCCGTCGTCGGTCGTGCCACGCGCCTGCGGTGGCAGGCCGACGAGGATCGGCAGGTCTTTGAGCAATTGCTTGATCGGCCCTTTGGCTTGCGACATTGCCTGCTGTCCCGTCAATTTCGGGTTGCTCGGCGTCCCGAACACGGCCGGGTCGATGCGGCGCGGGCCGGGCGTCACCCAGTAGACGACGTTGCCTTGCGGTTGCGCCGCGCGCAGGGTACGTCCCGCTTGGGTCGATTCGTCCGTGGACGTCGGCCCGCTCGGGCCGCCCGCCAGGATGACGAGGGCGGCAGCCGCGGCAGCGGCCGCAATCCCCAAGAAAATCAAAGTTCGTGACATAGACGGTTCTCACCTCAGTTTGGATGTGGCGACGCCAGGAGTATAGGCGCCCGCGTAAACGCCAACTGTAAGTAGTCTTACATGACTTGCGACCCTGACGATACCCAGCCCGTTGGCGACGAGCTCACTGCCGACGCCAGCGCGTCCAGCCCCAACGGGCGAGGGGAAGCACGAGCGTCAACGTCAGGACCCCCGCCCACATCGGGACGTCGGCGCGTTGGCGCTCCGCCTCCCAGATGTTGTTCGTGCGATCCGTCTCCAGAAGTTTGCCATCCGGATCGACCGTTACTTCCGCGAGAGGGGCGTCGAGGTTGGCCTCAAACGTCGTCTGATCCTCGGAGCCGTTCCAGCGGAACGTCGTGGATTGATCGGCGTTGTCGACGGCCTTCACCGTGACGGGCGCGATCGACCGGCCCTGACGTCCCACGGTGATCTCGTATCGGTGATTGCCCGATGAGCCATCCAGCGAGCGGACGCCCTCAACGAAGACGTCGAGGGTCTTGGTCGTGCGCAGCCAATGATCGAAAAAGTCGTCCATGTCTCGGTCGGTGACGCGCTCGACCGTGGCGACGAAGTCGGCGGTCGTGACGTTCTGGAACCGATACTGGTCATAGTACGTCCGGAGGATCTGGTCGAGCGTCTCGCGGCCCAGCCAGCCCTCCAGCATCCATAAAATGCCCGATCCCTTCGTGTAGGTCGACTGAAAGTAGCGATCAATCGAGGGAAACTCGGAAGCCGAGCTCAAAACGGGTGTGCCCGGTTCCCGGAACCGATAGGAACTGCGCGTGGAGCTCTCGGACAGCCCCCGCTCCTCCATGCGGTAGCGCTCGTCGGAGTAGACGGTGAACGCTTCGTCCAGCCAGGCCTCGTCGTACTCGTCGTTCCCGACGGCACCATACCACCATTGATGACCGACTTCATGGGCGATTTCGCGGATGGAGCCGAAGCCGATCATGATGATGCCCGGGTACTCCATGCCGCCGCCGGCGGTGACGTCCGCAGCCACCAGCGTCTCATAGGCATACGGCCCGAACTCCTCAGCAAAGTACGTCAACGCGTCCCGCGTCTGCTGCGCCAACTCGGACTGATCGCTCAGCGACAGCGCCTGGACAGTCGTGCCGTTGTTTGTGGACAGCTCGGTGACCTCGAAGCGCTCGCTTGCAACCCAGGCGAAGTCGTGCACGTTGGATGCCGCGTAGGTCAACGTCTTGCGGTTTTGCTCGCCAACGTCCACGACTTGTCCCTGTCGTTGACCCGTGGCGCCCACGGTCAGCTCCGAGGGGACGTTCAACGAAACCGTGTAATCGCCGTAGTCGCCGTAGAATTCGCCAATATAGCCGTAGCGTTGGCGGTTCCACCCGTCCTTGTCGTAGACGGCCAGCTTGGGATACCAGAGCGTGACCGTGTAGACGCCCTCACGATGGCCGGTCCGCAGCGCCAGGTTGCCCGCATATTGGCCACTCGAGGGGATCTCCATCATGTTGTAGGTGAACGCAATGTCCAACTCGATCGTCGCATCGGCGGGGAGCGGTTCCGCCAAATTGACGGTCATCAGCGTGCCGTCGACTTGATAGCTGAGCGTCTGGGGCCCCATCGACACGTTCCGGATCTCCATGAACGCGTCATCGCTGGGATCGGCGTAGATCCGATCCAGGTCGTTGACGCCGGCCTTGTTCCGCAGCTCCTGCTGATAGAACGTGTCCGCCCCGCGCTTGAACGCGTTCGGGTAGAGATGGAAGACGAGCTCATCCAGTGCCCCGTCCGTTCGGTTGGTGAGCGTCAACGTCTCTTCGCCCGTGATGACGTTGGTCGCCGTATTGAGCCGAGCGTCGATCTCGTAGGCGACCTCGTTCGGGAGGCTCCAGGCCGAACCCGCAACAGCAAAGACGATGGCAAGAGCGAGCCAGAGCGTGCGCATAGCCTCGGCATTGTATGGCGACACGATAGGGCTCACAATACGCCATCCCTGTAAGGGACCTTACGGCGGCAGTGGACGATCACGTGGCAGGATTGCTGAGCAATTTCAATGGGGGGAGATGGCCAATGGCCTGGATCGATGTCGTCGACGAGGAGAATGCTGAGGGTAAGCTTGCCGAGCTTTACGAGCAGATCCGCTCGTCACGGGGCAAAGTCGCCAACATCATGAAGATCCACAGCCTCCATCCGGAGGCCATGGAGACGCATCTCGAGTTCTATCTGACGATCATGTTCAAGCGAGCGGGCCTCAGTCGCGAGCAGCGCGAACTGGTGGCTACAGCCGTCTCGTCGATCAACAATTGCGAGTACTGCACCCAGCACCACGGCGAGGCGCTGCATGCCTACTGGAAGGACGAGGAACGCTTGGAGCAACTGATCGAGGACCATCGGTCCATTGTGCTGTCCGAGGCCGATCGGGCGCTCGTCGACTACGCCATCAAGTTGACCGAACACCCCAACGACATGGCTGAAGCGGATGTCCAGCGCCTGCGAGACGTCGGCTTCACGGACGAGGCGATCCTGAACCTTGCGCTTGTCACGGGCTATTTCAACTTCGTCAATCGGCTGGCCGTCGGCTTAGGCGTTCAGATGAACGAGGACGAAGTCCGCGGCTACCGGTACTGATCCGACGTTGATGGGCTCGCTTGCAGACAGCTCTCTCACCTAGGATCATGGCTTTCGCACCGGGATCCGAAGGGCCGCTATGGAGCGATTCCGACTCGCCAGCGCGCTGATCCTGATGATCGGGTTGCTCGTGGGCGCCAGCGCCCAGCCAACAGCCGTATCCGTGACCGTGAACGTAACGCTGGGCGGTCAGCCCACCGACGCGCTCGTGATGGCACGGCAAAATGGGGAGATTGTCAACTGGCGTTACACGGACGTCCACACGCCGGGAATGGCACGGCTCAACTTGGCTCCCGGCAACTACGGCTTGCGCGTGGACCACGGCGTCGGTTTCACGTCAACGCCAAAGACCGTTGATTTGACCGTCAAGGCGGGCTCGGCTGCAGAAATATCCGTCTCGCTATCGCGGGCGCTGGATCCGACCAAGCGGGGCTACTACGGCATTGACCTGCACGCGCACACGGCGGCCAGCGCCCCCGCGATGGAGCGCGACTTCGGCATATCCAACCATGGGATGACGCCCGTGGATCAGGCGGTGGGGGTCCAACTCGCGGCCGACTTGGATGCCGCCTTCATCAGCGATCACAACAGCGTCGGCGGCCATTCGACGTTCGCGGACACGGCCGAGGCGCGCGGCATGCCCTATCTGCTGAGCGAGGAGATCACCACGCTGCGCTGGGGCCACTTCAACGTGTACTCGCTCCGTCCGAGCGAGCCCGTTCAATTTGCGTTCGGCAAGGCGCCAAGTGCGTATTTCCAAGAGGCTGGCGACGCGGGCGCATCCATGGTCCAAGTCAACCATCCCCTTTGGAGCAACGGCGGCTACTGGTTCAATCGCGCCAAGGACGGCTACAATCCGAACTTCGACGCCGCCGAGGCGTTCAACGGACGTTTTGGCGACGACGACGCGGAGACGATCCGCCAACTCTTTCGCTTCTGGAACGAGGGCCGTGGCTATGTGGCCACGGCCGCCTCGGACGACCACGACTGGAACGACGACGTCCGCGGCGTCGACCGCCGCTACGGAACCCCGCGGACGTACGTGCACGCGGGTGACGAACCCAGCGCCGAGGCGATCCTGACCTCGCTCAAGCAGGGGCACGCGTTTCTCACTTACGGGCCCATGCTCTATCTCCGCTCAAGCAGCGGAGCGATTCCGGGTGACACCGTCCAAGCGACCGACGCCCTGACGCTCCAAGCCCGCGTGGAAAGCGTCACATCGCTCGATGGGCTACGCGCGGAATGGATCGCCGACGGCGAGCGCGTCGCGCAAAGCAATCTCAACGGAACGAGCCAACAGCTCGTCTCAAACATCGACCTCTCCGGCGCGAACTGGGCCCTCATTCGGCTCGTCGACGAGTCGGGCCGCGTCCGGGCGATGACCAACCCGATCTGGCTCGAGCCCTCGTCCTGAACGTCGAAGGCCGCTGGGCTGATCTGTCCGAAGTCGACCCGACGCCCGTACAATCCCCTCGACTTGTCCACCATTGGAGGGGATGTCGCATGCGCAAGGGGCTATTGGCAGTCGGGCTTATCGCATTGATCCTGACGGCCTCCGGGACGCCACTGGTGCTGAGCCAGATGCAGTCGCCATCGGAAGAGACCGAGTCGCAAACATCCAGAGAAGCCGATTCAGATCAGCTTGAGCTGGAGATCGTCATGCTGCGCGCGATCAACGACATGGATCTTGATGCCGATCAGTTGGAGACGCTCCACGGCATCGTGGCCGATCTGAAATCGAGCCGCGCTCGCGTCAATGAAGCGCAGCGCTCGCTGCACACGTTCCTGGTCGAGTTCGAGGGAAGTCGCGAGGCATATCGCGACGCGGTGCAGGATCACGAGCGCGAGTTGCGCCAAGCTCGCTCAGAGTTCCGGCAGGCGCTTCATAACGCGATCGATCGGGTCAAAGCGACGCTTACCATCCAGCAGGGCGAAATCCTGGAGAGGCACTTGACCCGACAACTCGGATCGGCAACGGGACCACTTGATGTCCGAGCCCAGAAGGCGGATCCGAACGGGGGACCACCGGGCGAATGCCTAACGAGTCGCTTGAACGACTCCGTGGACCGGCTCCGCAAGCGCGTGGGCGAGATGCTGGATCGCTTCGGCCTGGACGGGGAGACCCTTGAGAGCTGGAAGCGCGAGTTTCAAAACCAACTCACCTGTCCGCCCATGCCTGATCAAGGACCGAATTCCGGAGACCGGGAGCGCTCCCGACTCCAGCTCGAGCTGAACGTCGACCGCATCCGCGGGCTGATGATGGACCATCTGGATGCGCTGGAACGGGTTCTGGACAAGAAGCTCTCGGTGCTGCGGGGCGCTCAAGCGAGCGCGCCGGCCACAACGCCCAACAAGCGACGGTCGTCGTTTCGCCCGAGCTAGGGCAAAAGCAGCAGGCCGAGCAACGGCAGGATCGCGGCTCCTGTGACCAAGGGGCCCCAGCGCTGCAGGTCCTTGAGGACCTGCGAGCTCTGTTCGCCGACGCGCTCCCATTGCGACATGAGCGCGTCGGCGCGCTTCTTCGTCTCGTCGAGGTCGTCCGCGACCTGTTCAGTGCGGTCGGCGATGGCCTGCAGTCGGTCGAGCAGGGCGCGCTCGCTCACGAGCTTGTTGGCTTGCTGGACCACGCTTTCGGCTTTGGTCAGGATGCGGCTGAGACGGCGGGCGATCTCCAGTTCGGAGATCGCTCGGGTGCCCTCGATCGTTGCTCCCGACGCCAGCGTTTCGCCCTCGCCCGTGCCGGGCTTGATGGCGACGTACTTCTCGCCCAGCAGCCCGAGCAGTCCGATAAAGATTTGATCGTCCGCTTGAACCTGGATGTCGTTGGGCAGCCACAGCGTCAGTCTCACGGTCGCCCCCGTCTCATCCCGAAGGATGCGGATACCCTGGACGTGGCCGACGGCCACGCCGGCATAGTGGACCGGAGCGCCGGCGGAGAGGCCGCTGGCGGAATCGAACTCCACCTGGAGCGTGTGGCCGCGCCGTACGGCCTGCCAGTCGGTCAGCGTGAAGACAACGCCGGCCAAAAGCGCCAGGCCGATGAGCACGAAGATCCCCACTCGTCCGGCCGAGGTGCGCGTCCGTTCCATGCCCGTGAAACGTCTCCTTTCTTCGGGTCTCTGGCGCTCGCTCCATCCTAACGCGGCACGAAGAAGTTCCGAATCGCCGGGTCGTCCATGGTCTCGAACTCGCTCGCGAGGCCCTCGGCAACGTTGACGCCGTCCTCCAGCAGCGCGATTCGGTCGGCGACCGCGAGCGCGTCGCTCAGCTCGTGCGTGACCACCACCGACGTCACGTTCAGCTCCTCCGAGAGATGGCGAATGAGGCCGTTGATCTCGCCGCCCATTATCGGGTCAACGCCGGAGGTCGGCTCGTCGTACAACAGCACATCTGGGTCCTGCGCGATCGCACGGGCCAAGCCCACCCGCTTTTTCATGCCACCGGAGAGCTCGTCGACCGAACAATCCGGCATATCGCCCAGGCCGACGGCCGCGAGGCATTCGCGGACGCGGGCACGGATCTCATCCCGGTTAAGGTCGCTATGCTCATGCAGCGCGAACCCGACGTTGCCGTAGACGCTCAAGGAATCGAAGAGTGCGGCCTCTTGGAAGAGCATGCCCATCCGGAGACGGACCTCGTTGAGCGCGGCTTCATCCAAGCCATTCAGTTCCGTCCCGTCGATGCGGATCGAGCCGCTGTCGGGCCGAATCAGTCCGATCAGGTGTTTCAACAGCACCGTCTTGCCGCAACCGCTGCGGCCGATGACGACGACGGTCTCGCCGCGGTCAATGTCGAGATTGACCCCGTTGAGCACCGGCGTGCCGTTGAAGCGCTTGCGCACCTCGCGGAGTTCGACGATCGGGTCGCTCATTGTCCCATAAAGTAAAAAATGGCGGTGAAGAACGCATCCGCGGCGATGATGAGCGTCGAGGCGATCACTACGCACCAGGTCGTGGAGCGGCCCACGCCCTCGGCGCCACCCTGCGTGCGCAACCCCTCGTGGCAGCTGACGATCCCGATGATCACGGCGAAGACAAACGCCTTGACGAGCCCTGTCCAGAGGTCTTTCGTCGCCAAGAGGGTCTGCGACATCTGAACGTAGAGCTGAGGCCCGATCTCCAGTTGCGTCGTTCCGACGAGGTAGCTGCCAAGGAGGCCAATGACATCGGCATAGAGCGTCAACAACGGCAATCCGATGACCAGCGCCACGAATCTCGGAACGACGAGATACTTCACCGGATCGGTGGCGAGCGAGCGCAGCGCGTCGATCTGCTGCGTAATCCGCATCGTGCCCAGCTCGGCGGTGATGGCGGCGCCGACGCGGCCCGTGATGATGAGGCCCGTCAAGACGGGCCCAATCTCGCGGAAGACCATGAGCGCGGAGAAACTGGCGGTATAGATATAGGTCCCGAAGCCGAACTTCTGCATCTGATAGGCCGTCTGATACGCCACGGCCATGCCGATGGTGAGCGCGATGAACGACACGATGGGCAAGCTCTGCCAGCCGATTCGCTCGATCTGTCGCAACATGCGGCCCGCACGCCACGCGCCGGGCCGAAGGAGCCAGCCAACCGTTTCCGCCAACAGCAGCGTGCTCTCGCCCACGTAGTTGACGAACGTCGCGAGCCAGCGCAGGCCTCGCTTGGTTGATACGGCCACGTGCTCACCTCGAGGGGACATTATAGCAGTTGCCATGCAAGGCGCGTAGTGAGGTGTTCCATCGAGTGGCCCCCATCCGTATGTTAAGATGGCCTGCAACACAGGTGCGAGTTTTTCTCAAGACGCACCACGCCAGTTGAGCCGTAAGGAGGTTCAAGATGACTCGGATCCGATTCATCCCGATATTGATTGCGCTGATGGTGGTTGGCACCGGAATAAGCGTCGATGCCCAGCCGGTCTCCGTCTGCGACTACACGCCCCCGACCAATCAACTGACCCAGTTGACGTTGAGCGGCGAGTACAACCAGTTCGAGGATCGCTATCTCGACGATCGCAACAACGTCAACTCCGGAAACATCATGTTGGACGGATTGGCCTGGTCTCAACGGGAAAACTGGAGCTACAATCTGGACGGGCAAGTCGACCTGCGCATCTCGCCCGAGGGCGTTGAGCTGGACTCCGCGCTCTCCAGCGATGGTCAAGCCCGTTACTTCCTCCAGGGGGACACCTTCGCGTTCGGCGGCGTAACCTCGTCGGGGCTGCCCGGCTCAGGCATCACCGTGAGCGGGTTGGCCGGCGCCGGCATCGGCCAATTCCGCAACGTGACCCCCATGGCCAAGGCGATTCGGATCGCCCAAACGCTGCAGGCGCAAGAAATACTGGACGAGTTCCCCGCCGAGGAGACGATGAACAAGCTCGCGCAGGTTATTGGCAGCACCCGCTCCATGAACACGGCCGAGATGCTGCGCGAGATTGAAAGCCTGTTCGAGACGTCCTTCGACGTCGACGCCGTGTTGGCGCTCCAAAGCGTGATCAACGCCGACTTGACGCGCTTCTGTGGCTGGAATGCCACGGCCGGCCTCGGCTATCCCCTGGTCAATCCCGACGATGAGGACAACCCGTTCGTGCGCGCTCAAGTCAATTACGCGCTCCCGCTCGATCCCGAAGGGCGAATGCTTGTGCGGGCCGAGGGCCAAGCGCCGCTGCCGTTCGAGGGAGGCTACAACGTCAACGCCTCAGCCGATTACTATCGAACGCTGTCGCCGACGTCGACGCTGACGGCAACGTATCAGTACACGCTCGTCCAGGAACCGACTGGGAATAACTACACCACCCATACCGTCAACTTGACCCTGAGCGGTCAAGTCCAACCGTCCCTGAACGTGACCGCCAATGCCCAGGCCTCGGTCGGCGATCGCTACGAGGAACCGGAATGGGGCTTCAACCTCGGCTTCGAATATCAAGTCTTCTAGGGACGTCTGGCCCCCGACAACGTTTGGTGCCGGCGTCGGTCACGTCTCGACGCCGGCACCGCCTCGAGTTTCCGCGGGTCAAGTTCTTGCAACTTGGGGCACCGAGCAAGGCACGCACGAGACGATCGGCCACGCGGCTACGGGCCACTGGAAACGTTCCGACGTATGAGCTCGGCGACCGTGTCAACATTCAATTCGACTAACGAGCCCACAACCCACTCCGCCCGCCGATGGCCCTCGGTCGGTTGGTCGAGCACCGCGACGGCGACCATACCGGCCCGATGGGCGGCCTCCACGCCCGCAGCCGCGTCCTCGATAACGAGACAGCGCTCCGGCGGGACGTGGAGGCGTTGCGCGGCCGTTCGGAACACCTCGGGGTCGGGTTTGCCGGCGGCCACGTCATCGCCCGTCACTTGGGCTTCGAAAAACCGCGACAGCCCGAGTTCCTCGATCATCATCGTCGCGTTCGCCCGAGGGGCCGACGTGCCGAGTGCTAGCGGATAACCCGCGTCGTGAAGCGCCTCCACAAGCTCGCGAGCGCCGGCCAGTGGCTGCAGACGGCCGCGAGCTCGCTCGCGGAAAAGCCCTTCCTTTCGGTCCGACTGGCGCTGCATCTCCTGCGGAGATAGCTCATCGTCGTAGAGCGTGTGGAAGACGTCGGCGTTGCGCCGCCCGAACGTTTCCCGAAACC
>JBDGQO010000031.1:34780-43216 GCA_042219045.1 Bipolaricaulia bacterium
TCGTAGAGCGTGTGGAAGACGTCGGCGTTGCGCCGCCCGAACGTTTCCCGAAACCAGGCGCGCGTGACGCGCTGTTCGAGGCCCGCCTCCTCGGCCCAGGCTTGCCAGGCCTCGAAGTGGCATTCCGAGGAATCGACCAAGACGCCGTCGAGGTCGAAGATCACCCCTCGGCGCTGGCTTTCACCGGATTTCCACTCCGCTTCCATGTTCTAAGCACTCGCTTTCGCGATAGGGTGTGACCGTCTTGCTAGACATTTAGGGGCCTCCTTTGGCGAGGCCGGGGCGCTGGGTAGGCGCCCCGAGGGTGCAACCTCTGGGCATGGGGCTCGATCCTCGAGCCCCATGTCGCTTGTGGGCAGATCCGCTCTGAATCCAAAGCACAGGGCCCCTTGTATAAGGCCGTCTCGCGAATTGTCAAAGCCGGACGCCAGCGAAACGTGGGTCCCAATGACTGCAGTGCAAAACCATTCGGGCCTCATGGGAGTCGAGAGGCCATCGGGCGCGCGGCACCGCGCGTTGATGAGCCCCGTTCCGTTCCCTAAGATAGCGTCACATTCGGATACGCAAATTTCTCGCTAGGAGGGACCGCATGCCCCAGTCGTGGCTGCGCGCGTTGGTGATCACCTCGCTTTTCGTCGTCGGAGGTTGGGCGTTCCTCGCCATGCCGGCGGTCGCCCAAGGGACGAGCCAAACCCCAAGTCAGACGGCTTATCAGCTGGACGTCACGGCCGATCTGAACCGTCACACCCTCAGCGGTAAAGCCCGCGTCACCTACGTCAACGAGGGCAAGACGGCCTTGGACGATCTCCACTTCTGGCTGTTGCCGAACCACAACCAGAAGCCGAACCCCTATCTCGATCCGATCTACATCGACCAGAGCTATCCCAACGGGTTCGACCCGTCGTCGCTAGAGATCCGTGCCGTGACCGATGCCGAGGGCGAACCGCTCGACTATCACCTGGAACGCGGCCCGGGCATCTTCCAGAATTATTCCCTGGAGGAGACGCTGCTGCGGGTGGAGCTGCCGGAGAGCCTCGCCAGTGGCGCCCGCACGACGGTCTCCATCCACTTTACGACCCACATTCCGGAGAGCTATCAAGGCGACGAGAGTCACTTCAACGGCGTCTACGCCTGGCGCTTCGGCTGGCATCCGGTTGCCATCCCGGCCGATCAGCTCCAGGACGGGGAGTTTGTCACTGAGGATCGCGAATATTATCCGTACCTTCTGCCGAGCGCGCACTACGACCTGACGATGACGGTTCCGCAGGACGTGACCGTCGCCATCGGCGCGGACGCTCAACGGGTGATCAACGAATCGGAGGGCCAGAAGACGATTCGTGCCTCAAACGCGCAGGCCGTGCGGTCGATGCCGCTGACGTTCAGCCGCAAGTTCGCGACCTACACCATGCAGCATCCGGATGTTCCCATTACGGTCTACTACCTGCCGGGCCACGAGGACGCGGCCCGCTTGATCGCCAGTTATGCCGCGGAAAGCCTCGATTACTTTCGCGAGCGGTGGGGGGCCTATCCCCACGACCGGCTCTTGATCGCCGAGACGCCGTCGATCAAGGCCGGATTCTCCGGGGCGACGGGCGATGCGCTCGTGCTGCTCAACCGCCAGTTCTTTGCCGAGAAGGACCTGGCGGTCAAGGGCTTCGCTGATCGGCTCATGGACTTCATCATCGCCCACGAGATCGCCCACCAATGGTGGGGCGTCGGCATCGGCGTCGATTGGAACGCGGAGAACGTGCTGAGCGAGGGGCTGTCGCAGTACTTTGCCCTCACCTACTTTGAGGACAAGTACGGCGAGTACGGGCCGAATCTCTTCCAGTTTAAACGCCGCGGATTACTGGTAGAAGCGATCGAGTCCCAGCTCGGCTACATCAACCTGCGCCAGCACCTGCAGGCCGATCTGCCCTACTTGTCGGCGTTCAAGAATCGCTTCGACGAGGCCATTGTCAAGCCGAGGCGCGACGTGAACTTTGCCCAATCCTCGACGACGCGGCTCTACAACAAGGGCTACTTGATGCTGCGAGCCCTGGAGGGCCGCATCGGCGAAGCCGACATGCACGAGCTCCTGCGACGCTCCTACAAGCGCGGCGTCGGTCGCTCCCTCGGCATGGAGCAGTTCCAAGCGCTTGCCGAATCCGTCTCAGGTGAGGACCTGTCCGACTTCTTCCAGAAGGCGTTCTACCGCAACACCAACGACGGCGAGCTCGGCCGGGCGCCCTTCGCTGACTACAGCGTCAAGGACGTGAGCGTCGAGGCCCAGCCCGATGGCCGGTATCGGAACGAGGTGACGCTCGGACGGCGTGGCTCGTTGAAGATGCCCGTGGACGTCGAGGCGAGGACCCGCGCCGGCGGGGTTCAGACGACGACTTGGGAACTGGCCGACCAGACGGACGGGCCTCACACGCTGACGATCTCGACCGCCAGTCCGATCAACGAAGTCGTCGTTGACCCTGACCAGATGGCCCCCGACGTTCGGCGGCTCAACAACGTCTACGAGCGGAACGGGTTCCCCTTCACCAATCGCCGTGTGAAGCTGGTCGCCACGGGCGAGAACGCCCAACCCTTGGATGCTTACCTGATTCGGGCCGACCCAACCCGGCAGGCGATCCAGGGCGGTTACCTCCTCGATCACCGGTGGACGATCGGGCAAAACACCGTCCAGGTGGTTAAGAACATGGGTCGTGGCGAGAGCGTGGGCGTGCAGGCGGCATTGCTGGAGGGCTACGGCATCATCGGTCAGCTCGCTTGGACCCAGACGTTTTACGAGCAACCGGAGACGGGCCAGCCGGGCGAGACTTGGGTGCCGACCGACAAACTCCAGCTCAGTTTGATGCGCCGGCCCGACAGCACGGGCCAGCCCTCTCGCGACAAGCAGCTGGGCGCGACGGGCGAGAACATGACCCTCTTCGGCGTCAACTGGTCCCACCAGCAGTCGGTCAGTGACCTCATGTCCTGGAACGCCTCCGCCTGGATCAACCCGTCATCGTTCATGCGCGCCGAGTTCGGGGTCAGCCGCCAAGTCCGACTCGGGCCCAACCTCCACGTGACCCAGCAAGCGACCGTCGGATGGGGCTCGGACGACCTGGGCGTCTTCAGTTTCACGCTCGGCGAGCTGCGCAGTCACGCCGACGATGGCGACTATCCGTATCCCGGCCGCGTGAAGGCCATGGGGAGCTTATCGCTGGAGATACCCTTCCGGCGCGACATGGAGTACAACCTGCTCAACGTCGCGATGCTCCATCGCGTCGATCACCGGCTTTACGCCAAGGCTGGCCGAACGTGGTCGGACGCCTCCCAGATCGCGGAGACGGCCTTGGGGGACCTGAAAGCTGAAATCGGCGGCGAGATCACGGTCAGCGGGAGCACGCTCGGCGGGCTGTTCGACTGGAGCGCGACGTTCGGGCTCGCGTTTCCCATATCCGAGGTCAGCCAGGACACCTCGGCCGGAATGAAGCAATATATCCAGCTGTCGACGCCGTTTTTCTGATCCCGTTTAGCAAAGCGGAACGATCGGGCGAGCCCCTGACACCCGGGCGCAGGTGACCCGGGTGCCGGGGTTGGCCTAGGCCAGATCTCCGATCAGCCGCGTCAAGAGCCGATTAAGCGGCACGGCAACGTTCCGTTGCATGCCCCGATCGACGATCGTGCCGTTAATAAAAGCGATTTCGGTCGGCGCGCCCGCTTCGACGTCCTGGCGCATCGAGGATTTGTTGGCGGCCGTCTGCTGACACACGCCCTCAACGCGCTCAATTGCCAGCGCCTCGTCAAAGTCCAAACCGCAGGCTTTTGCGACGGCCACGCCCTCGCGGACCGCGCCGCGCATCGTCTCCCGCAGGTCGGGTTCTTCCAACAGCTTCCCGTTCTTGACGCGGAAAAGCGCCGTCAGCGCGTTGATCCCCACGTTGACAAGCAGCTTATGCCAGATCAGTTGGTCGATGTCCTCGACACGTTCGCTCTCGATATTGGCCTGCCGGAAGACGTCGAGGATCGCTGTAATGGGCGCCTCGTCAGCAAGGGACGCGACCGAGCCGACCCGCGTCGGGCCGGCACCGGCGTGGCGAATCCGTCCCGGCTCCAAGAACGTCGCCCCGTGCGCGGTCGTGCCGCGCAGCAACCGGTCCGGATCCACATGGTTGCGCATCACCTCGCGCAGGCCCGCGCCGTTTTGTAGGCTCAACACCCACGTCCGATCCGCCTCGATGGCCGGCAAGGCGCCTCGCAGCGCCTCGTCCGTAAACGGAGCCTTGACGAACAGCACGACGAGGTCTGCCGTGCCGACGTCCTCGATTCGCGTCGTGGCGTGCGGCGATACATGGCGCTCGTCTCCGTCCGACTCGATGACGAGGCCGGCGTCGTTGACCGTCCGGATATGGCCCGTGGCGATCGGATCGACCAGCCAGACGGCCGAGTCCGTGGTCGCCAGCAGCCCCCCGAACAGGCTGCCCATGGCGCCGGCACCGACGATCGCGATCTTCATGAGAGCTTGTCCACCACGTCCTCGTCGACGTTGAAGCTGTGCTCCTCGATGGTTGGGAACGTCTCGTTCTTGATCTCGTCCTTGAACCGCCCCAGCGCGGTCTCGATCTCGCCCGCGAGATCGGCGTACTGCTTGACGAACTTCGGCGAGACCCCGAACGACAGCCCCACGACGTCGTGGAACACGAGCACTTGGCCATCACAGTGCGGTCCCGCCCCGATGCCGACCACGGGCACTGACAACCGCTCCGTGATCACCCGCGCAATCTGGTGCGGAATGCCCTCCAAGACGAGCGCGAAGATGCCGGCTTCCTCAAGCGCCTGAGCGTCGTCAACGAGACGCTGCGCTGCCTCGACGTCCTTGCCCTGGACCTTGAACCCGCCCATCTGCGAGATGCGCTGGGGGGTCAGGCCGATGTGGCCCATCGTCGGGATCCCGCCGCGGTGGACGAGCGCACGGACGATCTCGGCCATTTCCTGGCCCCCCTCCAGTTTGACCGAGTCGACGCGGGCTTCCTTCATGAGACGACCGGCATTTCGAAGCGCCTGCTCTGGCGAGACGTTGAACGACATGAACGGCATGTCGCCCACGACGAACGTCTGCTCAATCGCGCGCATGACCGGCTTAGCGTGATGGATGATGTCGTCGAGTTCGACCGAGACGGTGTCCGCATGGCCGAGCGTCGTGTTGCCGACCGAGTCGCCGACGAGGATGATCTCGATCCCGACCCCGTCGACGAGCCGCGCCGTCGGGTAATCGTAGGCCGTGACCATGCTGATCTTCTCGCCGTCGTCCTTCATCTGCTGAAGCGTTGTCACCGTCGTCTTCTGGGCCATGTCGGTTCAGTCCTTTGCTGGGGAGTTCTGGTTGAGAAAGTTGAGGGCGCCCGCCGCGTAAAGCTCCGCGGTCTCGACCAGTTGGTCCATGTCGACCCACTCGTCTCGCTGATGCGGGACGAGTTTATCGCCAGCCCCCGTCGTGACGATCGGAATGTCGCGCCAGGCATGAAGAAACGTTCCATCGGTCGCGCCGGGCACGCCGCAGTAAACGGGTTCACCGTCGGTGACAAACCGAGCTGCGTCGGCCATGGCCTGCACGATCGGCTCATCCGTCGACGTCTGGGTCCAAGGCCGATCCTCGAACACCTCGGCTTCGGCAAAATAGGGCAGATTTTCGGACAACCCCGATCGCAACCGCTCCCGAACCTCGTGCTCGAATCCCTCTCGTAAGCTGCGCGTCACCGATCGCTCGACGTCATCGCAGATGCGCGCCAGCGCCTCCTTGAGCTCGTCGTGCGACTGGCCCGGAATCGTGCGAATGTCGAGCAGCGTCTCGCAGTCCGAGGGAACGACATTCAACTGGGGCTCGCCCTTGACGGGGCCACGCACGACCGTCGGCGTCAGGCTCGGGAACCCCAAGAGCTCGTCCATGCCGTGGCGTTGGATCTCGCGGCGCTCCAACTTGTGGGCCCTGCGCAGGACCGCGCCCATCGACGGGACGGGGTTGACGCCGGCCAAGGGCATCGCCCCATGGCTCATCTTCCCCTCGGTCGTGAGGCGGGCCCGTAACGCCCCCTTTTGGGCAATGCCGAGCTCGTTGTTTTCGGGTTCGCAGATGATCGCGGCGTCAACGTCATCGGCCCAGCCGGCCTCGATGAAGCGCTTGATGCCGATCATCATTCCCTCTTCGTCGACGGGCGAGACCATGACGATCGATCCGGGGAAGTCAACGCCGGCGTCCAGAATCGCTTTGATGGCAACGATCGCGGCCGCAAGGTTGCCCTTGGTATCGCATGCGCCGCGGCCGTAGATCCGACCATCGGCGATCTCGCCGCCGAAGGGATCGACCGTCCAGGTGTCTCGATCCCCTTCCGTGACGACGTCGGTGTGGCCTTCGAGCAGGACGCAAGGACCGGGCGTTGACCCATCAACGCGGCCGACGACGTTGGGGCGGTCGGGGGCCGCTTCGTCCATGGCCACCGCCATGCCCATGTTATCCAGGGTTTCGCGTACGAGTTCGGCTGCTCGGGCCTCCGTCCCGTCCTCGTTCTGGGGCTCAATGACGCTTTTGATCTGGATCAGTTGCTGGGTCAGTTTGACGAGCTCGTCGCGGTCGATCGCGGCAAGCACCCGGTCGAGGTCATCTTGAGCGGCCATGTCGGGCATGGGATTGACTCCTTTCCGACATCAGCGAATGTTGCGCAACTGCGGATCTAAGATATCGCGAAGTCCGTCGCCGAGGAGGTTGAACCCGAGGACGGCGATGGCGATCCCCAGGCCGGGGAAGACCGCCGGCCAAATGGAATAGCTCATATACTGCTGGGCGTTCTTGAGCATCAGCCCCCAGCTCGGGTGCGGCGGCTGCGTGCCGAGCCCGAGATAGCTCAGCCCGGCCTCGGCCAGGATGGCCACCGCGAAGCTGATCGTCGCCTGGACAATGATGACCGACAGCGTATTGGGCAACATGTGCCGACCGATGATCCCCCAGTTGCTCCGCCCGATGACGCGTGCCCCGTTGACGAAATCGCGTTCCTTCAATGACAGAAAGTTGGCGCGAGTGAGCCGGGCGAAGATGGGCACGTTGAAGATCCCAATGGCAATAATGCTGTTCTTGATGCCGGGGCCGAGGATCGAGGTGATCAGCAGTGCCGACAGCACCGCCGGAAAGCCATAGAGCACGTCCATGATCCGCATGATGACCTCATCCAGCCAGCGGCCATAGAAACCAGCCAGCATGCCGATCAGGACGCCAAGGCCGAGCCCGATGCCGACGCTGATGAGGCCGACGGTGATGGAGTTGGCCGCCCCGAGCATCACGCGCGAGAGGAGGTCGCGGCCATATTGGTCGGTTCCGAACGGGTGCGTGGGGCTCGGGCCCTCCAGCCGATTGGTGACCGCCATCTCCGAGGGGTCGAACGGCGTGTAGGCCTGACTGACCAGCGCCGTGACGATGACCAGACCGACCAAGGCGAGCCCGATCGTGAAGTTGGGGCTTTTCAGATAATAGACGAGCGTGGCCCTCGTTCGCGTTGACGGCTGTGTCGATGTCTCAGTCATAGCGAATCCGTGGGTCGAAGAGCCCGTAGAGCAGATCGACGACGAAGTTGATGATCATGATCGCGGCGGCAATGAACAGTACCATGCCTTGGATGACCGGCAAATCCCGCTGCGAGATCGACTGCAGCACGAGCCGGCCCATGCCCGGCAAGTAAAACACGGACTCGATGATGATCGCGTTTGCGATGAGGCGGCCGAACTCCAAGCCCGTGATCGTTACCACGGAGATCATCGCGTTGCGCAGGACGTGCTTATAAATCACGACCCGCTCGCGCAGGCCCTTGCTGCGCGCCGTGCGCACGTAGTCTTCCTGGAGCACTTCGAGGACCGACGAGCGCGTCATGCGCGTGATAATGGCGGCCCGAATCACGCCGAGTGACGCCGCCGGCAGGACCAGTGACTTCAGGCTGAGCAGGGGATTTTCGCTCCAACGGGTGAAGCCGCCCGCCGGAAACAAGTTCAAGTTGACGGCCAACCCGTAGATGAGCAGGATCCCGAGCCAGAACGCCGGAATCGCCATGCCCAACTGGGCGAAGATCATGGCGCCGTAGTCGCCGATCCGTCGTCGATGCGTGCCGGCATAGATGCCCAGTGGCAGCGCAATGACCACGGCGACGAGCATGGCCATGAGGGCCAGCGGCCCGGTGACCGCCAAGCGGCTGACGATCAGCTGAGTGATGGGCAGATCGTAGGTGATCGATTCCCCGAAGTCGCCGCGGAAGACGATGCCCTGGATCCAGTTCAGGTAGCGAACGTGGAGCGGCTGATCCAAGCCGAGCCGTTCGCGGACGCGCTCCAGGGTCTCAGGCGTCGCTTGGGTGCCGAGGATGACCTGCGCCGGATCGCCGGGAATGACGTTGACGACGGCGAAGATGGCGATCGACGCCAGCA
>JBDGQO010000031.1:43316-63535 GCA_042219045.1 Bipolaricaulia bacterium
GTCACGTCGACACTCGGGATGGGATAATCCTGCCACCAGCCCTTCACTTCCGTGCGCATGGCGGGCAGGCTAGGCAACTCGAACAGGGGTGCGGTCGCGGCATCGTCGGCGACGATCCACTGGGCGATGGCGTAAAGCTTCTTCTGCTCGTCCAGGTCGGTGGTCCGCTCCGCGCGGTCGATGATGTCCTGCAATCGGGGGTTGTCGTACTGGAAGTAGTAGTCAGGGTTGGCGTAGATGCTGATGTCGAACGCCTCCGCGTGGCCGATGATGGACAAGTCGTAGTTGGCGTTGGAGAACACCCGGTCGACCCACTGACCGAAGTCGATGACCTGGATCTCGACGTTGATGCCGACCTCGCCCAACTGCTGGGCGATGATCTTGGCTGAGCGCGTCGCGTAGCTGAACTGCTGCGGCACCTTCAACGTGACGTCGATGCCGTCGCCGTAGCCCGCTTCCTCTAAGAGCGCTTGGGCCTGCTCCGGATCGTGGGGATAGCGCGACGTCAGGTCGACGTAGCGCGGATTGATTGGGCTCATGTGGCTGCCGATCGGCGTGCCGAACCCGAACATCGCGCCCTGGATGAGCTCCTGGCGATCGATGGCGTAGCTCACCGCTCGTCGAACGCGAAGGTCGTTGAACGGCTCGCGGGCGTTGTTCATGGCGAGGATGACGTCGGTGGTCGTGACGCCGTTCAGGACCTTGAAGTTCTGGCTCTGTGACAGTTGTTTAGCGTTCGACGGGCTGAAGTCGTAGCCGACCGCGTCGACGTCGCCGGCGCGCAGCGCGGCGAGTTGGGCGCTCGGGTCCGGAATGAACTTGAAGACGACGCGATCCAAGTAGGGCAACTGATTGCCGTTCTCGTCCGTGCCGTAGTAGTCGGGATTGCGCTCCAGCGTGACGTGGTCGCCGCGGACCCACTCGACGAACTGGAACGGGCCGGTGCCGTTCGGTTCGCTCTTGAGCGATTCGCCACCGCCACCTGGCAAGATGACCGAGTCGCCGCGGGCCAAATTGAACAGCAGCTTGGCGTCGCGCTCGCTCAGCTTGAAGCGGACGGTGTTCTCGTCGACGGCGGTGACGGACTCGATGGAGTCGTAGTACTGCGGATTGGGAATCTGGTCCGAGGTCATGTTACGCTGCATCGTGGCGACGACGTCCTCGGCCGTCAGGTCGCTGCCGTCGTGGAACGTGACGTTCTCGCGCAGTTCAAACGTCCAGGTCAGCCCATCGTCGCTGACCTCGGGCAGGGACTTGGCCAGGCCGGGCACGACGTCCCCGTTGCGATCGAGCTTGACAAGTCCCTCGTAGACGTTGTTATAGACCAGACGATCGATGTCGGCGGCCGTGTTCGTCGTCGGGTTGAGGCCGGGCGGTTCGGACGGGACGGCGACGGCCAGCGTCCCGCCTGTCTGGGGCTGATCGCTCTGGCCAATCGACAAGTACGTCGTCGATCCCGCGAAAAGCATTGCGAGTAGGACGACGAATATCGCACCAATTTTGAACGACTTCACAATCAATTCCTCCTTTGGATTCGCTTTTGCAAGATCTCCTATCCCTCGTTCGTCGTCACGTCCGTCGGGCGTCCGTCCGTATCACCTCCCTCCTCATGATGCGGATCCTTAGGCAGTGGCGCGTTCGACACTTGCATGTCGATCCGCAACCTCGAGCGCCCGATCGATCAGCTGGATTCCCTCCTCGAGCTCGTCGTCCGCGATGACGAGCGGGGGCGCGAAGACGATGACGCTGCGCATCGCAATAACGTGGGCGCCGAGTTCCATGCAACGCTTGGCGACTTCCTTGACGACGCTGTCAGGCATGGGCGCCTTTGTCTCGCGGTCTTGGACGAGCTCGAGCCCCCAGAACAGGCCAAGGCCGCGAACCTCGCCGATAGAGGGGTGGCGCGCTTGGAGCCCGTGCAGCTCCATTTCCACGTGCGCCCCCTTGGCCTTGACTCGGGGAATCAACTCGTCCTCTTCGTAGACCTGGATCGTCCGCAGGGCCGCTGCGCAGGTCAGCGGATGCGCGGCATACGTATGGCCCTGAGCAAAGTTGGCGGTTTCGAAGAACTCGGCAATCTCGTCGCTCACGATCGCTGCGCCGATGGGCAGATAGGCAGCTGACAAGCCCTTCGCCATGGTCATGACGTCCGGCGTGACGTCCCAGTGATCGACGGCGAACCATTCGCCCGTTCGGCCGAAGCCGCTCATGACCTCGTCGGCGACCAGCAACGCACCATGGCTGTGACAGATCTCCTTGAGCCGTGGCAGATATCCGTCGGGTGGCACGATGACGCCGTTGGAGCCGACAACGGGTTCGACGAAGACAGCGCCAACGGTGTCGCCCTCCAGGCAGAGGATCTCGTCAATGTAGTCGAGCGTCTGCATGGGATCGCGGAACGTGGAGCGATAGGGATAGACGTCGGGGGCGCGGATGACGCCCGGAAGCGCCGGCTCTGACGCGAGCCGCCGCGTCTCACCCGTCAGCGAGATCGCCCCGAACGTTGCTCCATGATAGGTGCGATAGCGGGCCATGACCTTGTACTTGCCCGTGTAGAAACGGGCAACTTTGAGCGCCGCTTCGATGGCTTCCGCCCCGCTCGGCGTGAAGAACGTCTTATGCAGGTTCCCGGGTGTGACCTGAGCCAGTTTGTGGCCGAGTCGAGCCCGGACCTCGGTGGTGAACTTTTTCGGGGCCACATAGGCAACTCGCGCCGCTTGTTCGGCAATGGCGTCCGTGATCCGCGAATCGTTGTGGCCCAGATGGGAGCACATCAGTTGGCTGGACAGGTCCAAATACGTGTTGCCATCCGCGTCGGTAAAGCGTACTCCATCTGCGTCCACGACCTCCTTCGGGGCCGCGTCCCGCTGGACCGACCACGAGGTGAAGACGTGCTCTCGGTCCAACGCTTCAATTTCGTTCATTTCGGGCTCTGACATGGCGCTAGCTCCTTATGGATCATGCTGCATGAGCCGGCCCCATGGAGCGCGTAGGCATCGTCGGATGCGTTCAGTCCATGGGCCAACGCTCGACCACGACCTTCTTTTCGGTGTAGAAGTCGACGGCGTCGCGGCCTTGGCCGTGGAGATCGCCAAAGAAGCTCTCCTTCTGGCCGGAGAAGGGGAAGTAGGCAATGGGCGCGGCGACGCCGACGTTGATCCCAACGTTGCCCGCCTCCACGTCGTAGCGGAACTTGCGCGCGGCCGCCCCGCTCCGGGTGAACAGGCAGGCCATGTTGCCGTACTCGCTCCGATTGACGAGTTCAATGGCTTCATCGACGGTCGAGGCGTGCATCAGGCCCAGGACCGGGCCGAAGACCTCGGTATGGGCCAAATTGCTGTTCGGATCCAGATCGTCGATCACCGTCGGCTCCACAAAATAGCCCCGCTCGTAGCCCGACACCTGCGCGTCGCGGCCGTCGACAACCGGCTTGGCCCCCTCGTCGATGCCCTGCTCTATTAACCTCTGGACGCGCTCCTGGCTGTCCTTGGTGATCACAGGACCCATCTCGACGTCGTCCTCGAGGCCATAGCCGACGTTGAGGCTCTGGGCCGACTCGGCGATCGCTTCCTTGAACGTGTCTTGGGCCTCGCCGACGGTGACCGCCAGCGAGGCGGCAAGGCAGCGCTGGCCCGCACAGCCGAACGCCGAGTTCGTCGCGAAGCGCGTCGCGTCCTCCATGTCCGCGTCCGGCAGCACGATGACCGGGTTCTTCGCCCCGCCCTGGCACTGGGCCCGTTTCCCATTGGCGGTTGCCCGCGCGTAGACGTGTCGGGCGACGGGCGTGGAGCCGACAAAGCTGATCGCCCGAATCGCCGGGTGATCCAAGATGGCATCGACGGTCTCCGTGGCACCATGGACGAGCTGGACCACGCCGGCCGGCAGTTCGAGCTGCTCGAGCAACTCGACGATCCTCGTCGCCGTCATGGGGACCTTTTCGCTCGGCTTCAAGATGAAGGGGTTGCCGCAGGCGATCGCGTACGGCAAAAACCACAACGGAATCATGCCGGGGAAGTTGAACGGCGTAATCGCGGCGGTGACGCCGACGGGCTGACGAATCATCGTCTCGTCGATGCCGCTGGAAATGTCCTCATTGTTGTAGCCCTGCATGAGCATGGGCATGCCGCAGGCCGCCTCGACGTTTTCGATGCCCCGTTGGAGCTCGCCACGGCTCTCCCTGAACGTCTTGCCGCACTCGTCAGTGACCGTCCGCGCCAGCTCGTCGAGGTTGGCCTCGAGCAAGCCTTTGAGCTCGAACAGATACTGAACCCGCTCGGCGACTGGCGTCCGTCGCCAAGTTCTAAACGCCGCCACTGCATGGCGGGCCGCCTCGTCGACATCGTCCGTCGTGGAGAGCGGAACCTGGGCGATGGCCTCGGCCGTCGCCGGATTGACGACATCCAAGCTCTCCTCGGCCCGCGATGCCTGCCACCGGCCATTGATGTAGTTGGACAGCGGTCGATTGGGATCCGGCATCGCTCCTCCTTTTTTTCTCGCTTTGGCCAGAGATCGGCACTTGAAGTCGTGGCGAACGGCCTTACCGTTCGCTAGCGCGAACTGCCTCTTTTGTCAAGACTCGCTCGTAACATGCGATGACCCTGCCACGACACGGCGAACGCGTCAATACGGAAGTTCGCTATTATGTGGTCTATGACAGGAATGATGAAGCCGAATCAAACAATATCCGTCAGATGAAGTATTGTCAGTCAACTGAAGTGCCTTCCGAAATTGTCAGTTTTGTGCTATCTATGCATACGGCGAGGGCCGGCCCCGGCGCACGGTCGCGCGTGAACACCCCCGCGCTTATCGGTTGAATGCCCCCACTCGAGGGGCCATAATCCGGATCGAAACGATGCCGAGCGACCCGGACTGACGACATCATCCATGAGAGTCGAACAAGATCGTCGATCGGACAGCGCAGAGCGGACCCACACGTGGGGCCGTGATCTCGCAGAGCGTCTGAAGCCTGGGGTTTGCGTTCTGCTTGTTGGGGACCTCGGGGCCGGCAAGACGACGCTCATGCGCGGGATCGCCGAGGGGTTGGGCATCGATCCCACCGAGATCCACTCGCCCACGTTCGTGCTGATCCACGAGCACGAGGGCCGACTGCCGCTCTATCACGTCGACGCCTATCGCGTTAGCGATCCCGATGAGCTGGTTGAAGTGGGGCTATTGGAGTATTTGCACGGGGACGGGGTAACGGTGATCGAGTGGGGCGATCAGGTCCGAACGCTCGTTCCGGACGACGCTTGGGAAATCCGGCTTCATCACGTTGACGAGGGGCGGCGCCGGATCGAGTTGGTTGTTCCGAGCTGAATCCAAGCCAATACGGGGGAGTGCGAGCGATGCCAGAATGCGCTACCATCCCGGTGTTATGGAGTTCGATGAACTGGCGGATGGGGTTATGCCGAGCGATACCTACGTCTCACTGACGTTGGACGAAGAGTCGGGGGAGATCGGAATCCAGTACGGGTATGCCTTGATCAGCATCCCGCGGGAGGACCTCCCCGAGATGATCGACGTGTTGCGGGACGCGCAGGAGCAGCTGAACATGCTCGGCTGAATCGGGCGCGGGCTTGTTGCTGCTCGTCCTGACAGACGCCCGACAACCGAAGGAGGAGGCCCATTGTCTCGGGACAAGCCTGAGATTTCCTTTGAGGATTTTCAAAAGGTGTCCATGCGGGTGGGGCAGATCACCCGAGTCGAGGCCTTCCCGGAGGCCCAGACGCCGGCCTACAAGCTCTGGGTCGACTTTGGGCCGTACGGCGTCAAAAAGTCCTCGGCCCAGTTGCCCGAGTGGTATCCCGAACCGAACGCGCTGATCGGCCGGCGCGTCGTCGCCGTGACGAACTTCCCGGCGAAGCAGATCGGCCCCATGACGAGCGAGGTGCTCGTCCTCGGGGCCATCCAGTCCGACGATCGCGTGGTGCTGCTCCAGCCCGATGACGCCTCGGAGCTGGGCGCGCCGATCGAGTAGCGCTCACACGAGCACTTGGAGGAGCCAGAGCGCAATCATCCCGACGCCGATCGTGGCGACCATGTTCTGCGTCCGCCAAGCAACCAGACCGGCCGTAATTCCCGCCAATAGCCGTTCGTTGCCCAGCGACAACGCGATGCCGCCGTCGGGCGCGATCAACTCCGGCGCGACGATCGCGGCCAGCACGGCGGCCGGCACGTAGACGAGCGCCCGTTCGACGATCTCGGGAATCGCCAAGCGCTGCCAGAGCGCCACGAAGGAAAACCGCCACGCGAACGTGACGAGCCCGATCGCCGCCAGCGTCGCCCACAGGGCGGGCGTCGTCACGACGTCCTCCATGTCTCAACCAACGTCCCGACGCCGATCCCACTGAGCGCCGCGACCATGAGCCCCATGTTGAAGGGCAACCCCATGGCAACGATGGCGACGACGCCGGCCGCTGCCGCCGCGCTCGCTCCCGCCCGATCGCGAATCACGGGCGCCAGCAGCGACAGGAAGATCAGAGGCACCGCGAAGTCGAGCGACCAGCTTTCCGGAATGCGGGCTCCCAGGACGGCGCCCGCGATCGTCGTCGTCTGCCAGGTGAGCCAGAGCACGAGCGAGAGGCCGAGGTAGTAGCCGCGCGGATCGCTCGGCTCGTGCTGTTCGTAGCGGATGATCGCCAGCGCGTAGGCCTGGTCCGTGAGGACGTAGGCCATCAGGCTGCGCCAGCCGAGCGACAGTCGCTGCCAGTGGGGCGCGAGCGAGGCGCTGTACATGAGGAACCGGGCGTTGATGAGCGCCGCCGTGAGCCAGACGATCGGCGCCGTTGCGCCCGCGCCGATCAGCTCTAGGGCGGCCAGCTGCGAGGCCCCTGCGAAGACCATCATCGACATGGCGCTCGCTTCCAGCGTCGACAGTCCGGCGCCAGTGGCAGTGACGCCGACGATCATGCCGAACGGGGCGACGCCCAACAGCAAGGGGAAGGCCGCCTTGAGACCTCGACGGAACTCTTGGCGCCATGCGCCCGTTTGCGAGGCGCTCTTCGTCGGGTGTCTGGGATCGCTCATGGATCCTCGGCGTTCCCGCCCGAGGGACGTTCTTGCGCCAGGAGGGCCTTTTTGATGGACGCGCCAAGGCCATAGCCACCCCCATCACCATCCGAGCGAACCACCCGATGGCAAGGAATCACGAGCGGAACCGGATTCGCAGCACAGGCGTTGGCCACGGCCCGGGCGGCCTTAGGCTTGCCGATGGCGCGCGCGACGTCGCCGTAGGACCGAGTTTCGCCATAGGGAATGCGTCGCAGCTCTTCCCAAACGCGTTGTTGGAACGCCGTCCCCCGGACGTCGATCGGCAGCTCGCTCGGTATCGGCTTTCCCTGAAGGAACGCCAGGATCTCCCGAGTCCCGTCGTGGAGACGGTCATCGCAACGGAACGTTGCGCTCGGGAACGTCTCCCGCAACGTTGCCGCCAACGCCTCATCCGACGGGGCCATGCTGACCGCGCAAACCCCTCGATCCGTGGTGGCGACGAGCAGCCGCCCGAACGGACAGTCGGTCAGGTGATAGCGGATCGGCATTGGCGATCACTTGGCGGGGCTAAAGGCGGCGCTCATGGCGAGGAGGCGACGGGACAAGCGGTCAGCCCGCCTTGCTCGGTTCCGCGGATGCCGAATCATCGCTCGCTTGCGAGGGAACGCCGAACAGCGCCCCGAGCACGGCCCCATAGACGAGGTGATCCAAGAGGCTGTTCAAGGCCACGGCCGGCGATCCCGACTCCACGGCGAAGACGCCCATGCCCATCACCGGCATGACGGCCAACATGGCCAAGAGCCAGGGCAGGATCCCATAGGCGGCACCGCGCGCCAGGCCCGGCCCCGTGAGGTTCTGCATGAATACGTAGACGTAGCCCCACGCCAAGACAATTCCGATGCCGAAGTGCATCGCCCAGCCGACGATGGGGACGTTCAAGCTGGGATCGACGGTCTCGCCGACGAAGCCGGCCAGCATGGCCCCGACGTTGGACAGGGGGAGTCCGATCAGCGGCCCGACAAGGCCAAGGATCGACATGGCGCCGGTGCCGGCGATACCGGCCAGCGCCCCGCGAACCAGCTTCGTCTGGCCGGGTGTCCAGCCGGCGTCGGCATCGACAGCTGTCGATGCCTCGCGAAGCGCCAGCGCCCGGGTCGGCGTCTCGACCGGCGGCGCGTTCTCCGCGTTGGAGCTTCCGGGATCGACGGGCGTCGATTCGGCATTGGGTCGGGAAATGGCGGGCAATTCCGCCTCGACCCGGGCGACGATCTCCTCGGCTGCGAGGCAGAGCGACTCCAGCTCGCGCACGCGCCACAGCGCCAGCAGGCCCGTGTCCGTGACGACCACGCGCCCGTCCTCGCAGTCGCGCAGGTGGCGCCGCAGCGGATGGCCCAGCTGTTCGATCCACGACCGCGCATGGTCGTGTTCGCAGTCCAACAATTGGGCCAGTTCGTGATTGGTCATCACGTGGAGCTCCTCGTGGGTCGCCAGCGTCTGGGAATGGTCGTTCGACATGGTCACTCACGCTCCGTGGCGATCGTCAAGAATCGTTCCTCGGGCCGGTAGGCCAGCGCGACGGCCAAGCCGTAGGCGAGATGGGCGGTCAGGCTGCTGAGCACCATCAAGCCCGGGTTGGGCACGGCCGTGAAGAAAATGCCCGCGTTCGCCGCCAGCGGGGCCACGATGATGCCGGCGGCGACGGTCGTCAGCAGGCCGTACGCCAATCCCCTCGCGAACGGACCACCCGGCAGCAGCCCCATCACCCAGCGCGCGTAGATCACGGCCAACACGATCCCGTTCAGATAGTGGGCCAGCTGGCCCCAGACGTAGCCGTGGTCCATGTTGGCCGCCAGCATCGCGCCGACGTCCATCTGGTTCAAGCCGAGCCCGGCCTGCCAGAACCCCGTTAGGGTCATGATGTGGGTCGCCAGCAGGCCGACGACGATCGCTTGGAGCCAGTCGATCGCTCTCCGATTCCGTCTCGGTGTCATTCATGCATCGCCTCCTTGCGGATAGCTTGATGGTAGTAGGTGACCGTTCAACCCCGCTGTAATCGCTCTTACTTGCGTCCGGCGTCGGCCGTGTCGGACCGCCGATCGTAAGCCCTCTTACAGACGTTCTGTTCCTCATCGTCTTCGATATGGATGCCCCAACTCAAGCTTGGCGCGAGCAAGCCGACGATGGAGAGACGGACTGACGGGATGCACAATGGCCTCAGGAACGATATTCAAAAGGAGTGGAGCGAGTCATGACCGGATCCGTCCAAGCCATTCTTGACAACTACCCGAACGAAAATCCGGGTGTCTTGGCCAATCTGGCGAGGATGCTCAACCACGGCCGCCTAGGCGGCACGGGCCGAATGGTCATCCTGCCCGTGGATCAGGGCTTCGAGCACGGCCCCGGCCGCAGCTTCGCCCCCAACCCGCCGGCCTACGATCCGCAGTATCACTTCCAGCTTGCGCTCGACGCCGGCTGCAACGCCCATGCCGCCCCGTTGGGCTCCCTCGAAGCCGGCGCGGCGGCGTACGCGGGCGAGATTCCGCTCATCTTGAAGCTCAACAACCACGACGTGCTCCAAGACGAGGCCGACCCGCTCGGGGCGCAGACGGCGTCGGTGCGCGACGCCCTCCGGCTCGGCTGTTCCGCCATCGGCTACACGATCTATCCCGGCACAGCGGAGCGACGCCTCCAATACGAACAGCTGCGCGAGCTGACCCGCGAGGCGAAGGCGTCGGGGCTGGCTGTCGTTGTCTGGTCCTATCCGCGCGGCAGCTCGTTGTCCAAGGAAGGGGAAACGGCGCTCGACGTGGCGGCCTATGCGGCCCAGATCGCCGCGCAGCTCGGGGCCAATATCATCAAGGTCAAGCTGCCGAGCGACCACCTGGAGATCGACAAGGCACGTGACGTCTACGAGGCCGAAGGCGTGCCGCGCGAGACGCTGGCGGAGCGCGTGCGCCACGTTGTCCAGAGTGCGTTCAACGGGCGCCGCATCGTCATCTTCTCCGGCGGCGCCCGCAAGGACGACGAGCAAGCGCTCCACGACGAGGCCCGCGCCATCCGCGACGGCGGCGGCTTCGGCTCCATCATGGGCCGCAACGTCTTCCAGCGCGAGCGCGCGGATGCCTTGCGCCTGCTCGACCAGATCATGGGGATCTACGAGGACGCCTAGCGCCGGTCGCCAATGGCCGATCGCTCCCGCTCCGACATGGCGCTCATCGACCTGGGCCGCGACATTGCGACCGACCTGGACGCCGGCACTCGCCGCGAGTGGCTCGTCACGAACGGCATCGGCGGCTACGCCTGCGGCACGGTGACGAATCTACTGACCCGCAGCTATCACGCGCTGCTCGTGGCCGCGCTCGATCCGCCGCTCGGGCGGACGCTGCTCTGGGCGTCGTTGGATGCCACTGTGGTTTACGAGGGACGACCGTGGCCGTTGTTCGCCCACCGCTGGCAAGCGGCCGACGGGCCGGTGGACCCTCGCGGCCATCGCCACATCGAGCGCTTCCATCTCGAGGGGACGACGCCCGTCTGGACGTACGCCCTGGGCGATGCGTTGATCCAACAGCGCATTTGGATGGAGCCCGGTGCCAACACGACGTATGTGCGCTACGACCTCGTCCGTGGCTCAAATCCCATTGAGGTGCGCGCCAAGCCGCTCGTCAATCGCCGCGATCATCACGCCACGACCCGAGCCGACGACGACATGATGGAGGTCGAGCCCGTCGAGAACGGGCTGCGCGTGGTCGGGGCTGACGGTGACGTTGCCCTGTTGGTGCTGAGCGATCGGGGAACGTTCGAACCCGTCGAACAGTGGCACCACGCGTTCTATCTGAGCCAAGAGGCCGATCGCGGGCTCGACCCCATGGACGATCACTTGGCCGCGGGCCTGCTCACCGCGTCGTTGGAGCCGGGCCAGTCGCTCACCGTCGCGGCGAGCACGGAAGATGCGCCGGATCTCGACGGCGAGGCGGCGTATGCCCGCCGGCGTGAGCACGAGGCTGGCATCCTGTCGGCCAGTGGCGCCGAGGCTGAGGCGCCCGAGCGACGCCAGCTGATCCTGGCCGCCGATCAGTTCGTCGTTCGGCGCGAGGGGGCCGATGGGGCCGACGGACGCTCCATCATCGCGGGCTACCCCTGGTTCGGCGACTGGGGCCGCGACACGATGATCGCGCTGCCCGGCCTGCTGGTGCGCACCGGACGTGCCGCCGAGGCCGCCCAGATCCTGCGAACGTATGCGCAATATATCGGCGACGGCCTGGTGCCGAACCGCTTCCCCGACCACGGCGAGACCCCCGAGTACCACACCGCCGACGCCACGCTCTGGTTCATGGAAGCGATCCGGGCATATCGCGAAGCGACAGGGGACGTCGGACTGCTACATGAGCTGTTTCCCGTGCTGGCCGGGATCATCGAGCGCCACCGACGGGGCACCCGCCACGGCATCGGCGTCGACCCCGACGACGGGCTGTTGCGGGCGGGCGAGCCCGGGCTGCAACTGACCTGGATGGACGCCAAGGTGGGCGACTGGGTCGTCACGCCGCGCCGGGGCAAGCCCGTGGAGATCAACGCGCTCTGGTATCACGGCCTGCGCGTGCTGGCCGACTTCGCTCGAGACCTCGGCCGCTCGCCCGACGCGTTCGAGGCGGCCGCGGATCAGGCGCTCGAGGGGTTCCAGCGCTTCTGGGACGAGCAACGAGGGCATTGTGACGACGTGCTGGACGGGCCGGATGGCCATGAGACGAAGCTGCGGCCGAACCAGCTGCTGGCGGCCTCGCTCACGTACAGCCCGCTGTCGGCCGAGCAGCAACGGGCAATCGTCGACCGCTGCGCCCGGGACCTCTGGACGTCGCACGGCCTCCGCAGCCTCGCTCCGGACGATCCCGACTACATCGGCCGCTACGGCGGCCCGCAAGCCGACCGCGACGCGGCGTATCATCAGGGCACGGTCTGGGCTTGGTGGATCGGCCCGTTCGTCGAGGCCCATCTGCGCGCCTATCAGGATCCTGACACGGCTTACTCGTACTTGACGCCCTTGCTGCGCCATCTGCACGACCATGGCCTGGGAAGCGTCGCGGAGATCTTCGACGGCGATCCCCCGCACACGCCGCGCGGCTGCTTTGCGCAAGCCTGGAGCGTGGCCGAGCTGCTGCGCGCCGATCGCCTCATCGCCGAATCGAGTCACGCATCGACCCGACGACAGGAGGCCCGATGACCCCGACCGAGGAACACGAGCGCCTGCGCCAATACCGCGACCGCGAGAGCAACTGGAAGCACTGGGGCCCCTATCTGAGCGAGCGGGCCTGGGGCACCGTCCGCGAGGACTACAGCCCGCACGGCACCGCCTGGGACCATTTTCCGCATGATCATGCTCGGAGCCGGACGTATCGCTGGAACGAGGACGGGCTCTTGGGGATCTCCGACCGTCACCAGTATCTCTGCTTCGCGCCTGCATTCTGGAACGGCCAAGACCCCATTTTGAAAGAGCGCCTCTTCGGGCTGTCGGGCGAGGAGGGCAACCACGGCGAGGACGTCAAGGAGGGCTACTTCTATCTGGACAATACACCGACCCACAGCTATATGCAGGCGCTCTACAAGTATCCGCAGGCGCAGTTTCCCTATGAGGAGCTCGTCGCGGAAAACGGGCGGCGCAGCGCCGCTGAGGAGGAGTACGAGCTGATCGACACAGGAATTTTCGATGAGAACCGTTACTTCGACGTCTGGGTGACTTACGCCAAGGCCGATCAGGACGACCTGCTGATCGAGCTTCAGGTTACGAATCGCGGGCCCGACGAGGCGCCTCTCTGGGTGCTGCCGACGCTGTGGTTCCGCAACACCTGGAGTTGGGGCTATCCCGACGGCCCGATGGGCGACGTCCCCGAACGGCCGATCATGCAGGCGACGGGCGCCGATTCCGATCGAGCGGCGATTGAGGCCGTCCATCCCGCGCTCGGCACGTATCGTCTTTGGGCCGACGGCGCCGACGGGCTCGTCTTTACCGAAAACGACACCAATCAGGAACGCCTCTTCGGTACGTCCAATCCGACGCCCTACGTGAAGGACGCCTTCCATCGCTATCTGATCGACGGCGATCCGGACGCGGTCAACCCCGCACGGGCGGGCACCAAAGCGGCTGCGCTCACCCGGTGGTCGCTCGAGCCGGGCGAGACGCGCACGCTGCGGCTGCGCCTCTCCAATGTCGAGCATGCATCCCCGTTCGGGGACGTCGACGACACGCTGGCGCAACGGCGCACTGAGGCCGACGCGTTCTACGACGCCCTCCAGCCGAACGGGCTGAGCGACGACGATCGCAACATCCAACGTCAGGCCTACGCCGGGATGCTCTGGAGCAAGCAGCTCTACTACTACGACGTGGAACAGTGGCTCACCGGCGATCCGGGCCAGCCCGACCCGCCTCCCGAACGCCGCCACGGGCGCAACGCCGAATGGACCCATTTGACCAACTTCGACGTCATTTCCATGCCCGACAAGTGGGAATACCCCTGGTACGCCGCCTGGGACCTGGCGTTCCACTGCATCCCCCTGGCGCGGCTCGATCCCGACTTCGCCAAGCGCCAACTGGAGCTCGTGACCCGCGAATGGTACATGCACCCGAACGGCCAACTGCCCGCCTACGAGTGGGCCTTTGATGACGTCAACCCGCCCGTCCATCCGTGGGCCGCGTGGCACGTCTATCGCATCGACGCCGAGCTCAATGGGACGCCCGATCGCGCGTTCCTCGAAGGCGTCTTCCACAAGCTGTTGCTCAACTTTACCTGGTGGGTCAACCGCAAGGATGCGGACGGGCGCAACGTCTTCCAGGGCGGCTTCCTCGGGCTGGACAACATCAGTCTCTTCGACCGCAGCGCCGAGCTGCCCGCTGGCGGGCATCTGGATCAGTCCGATGGAACCGCCTGGATGGGCTTTTTCAGCCTAGAGATGATGAAGATCGCGCTGGAGCTGGCCAAGGCTGAGCCCGTCTATCAGGACGCCGCGACCAAGTTCTTCGAGCACTTCCTGCGCATCGCCGACGCCATGACCAACTGCGGCGGGCGCGGCCACGCGCTCTGGGACGAGACCGATGGGTTTTTCTACGACGCGCTCCACCTGCCGGACGACTCCATTCGGTCGCTGCCGGTCCGCTCGCTCGTGGGGCTGATTCCGCTGGTCGCCACGGAAGCGATCGAGCCGGCCACGCTCGAGGCCCTGCCGACGTTCCGGCGACGCATGGAGTGGTTCATCGAGCATCGGCCCCATCTGACGGGCAACATGGCGCGCATCGACGGACCGGGCGAGGGCGAGCGGGTGCTGTTCTCGTTCTTGACCCCGGAGCGCCTCCAGCGATTGTTGGGGTATCTGCTCGATCCGAGCGAGTTCCTCTCCCCCTACGGCGTCCGCTCGCTCTCCAAGGCCCACGAGGCCGAGCCCGTCGAAATGACCGTCGACGGGGAAACGTTCCGCATCGATTATCAGCCGGCCGAGTCGCGCAGCGGGCTCTTCGGCGGCAACTCCAATTGGCGCGGGCCCGTCTGGTTCCCCATCAACTACCTGCTCATCGAAGCCCTGCGCGAGTTCGCCCGCTACTACGGCGAGCGGATCCAAGTCGAGTGCCCGACGGGCTCCGGCCGTTGGCTCAACCTCGACCACGTGGCCGATGAGCTGAGCGAGCGGCTCGTCTCGCTGTTTCGCCGCGACGACGTCGGCCGTCGCCCCGTCGACGGCGCTCGGTCGATCCAGTGGGACCCGCACTGGCGCGAGTTGATCCCGTTCCACGAGTACTTCCACGGGGACCACGGCGCCGGCCTCGGCGCCAGCCACCAGACGGGCTGGACCGGCGTCGTGGCCGAGTTGCTCCAGTCATGACGAGCCCCATCCCAGGACAGCAGGCACCTGGCTCCGCCGCGAGCTCCCGCTAAGGGGCGCAATCGGAATGGGCCACCCCGTCAGTCCGAATCGGGCGAACGGGCGGTTTGAGTCTGGATGGACGGCGGCGGGGCCGACGCCGCCACGGTCGGTTCGGTCGAGGGATTGTCGACCTGGGTGTAGACGAGCGCCCACCCGAAGACCGCCATGACCGCGCCGAAGGCGAACGGCGCCAGGTACCCCAGCTCGATCAGAAACCCGGACGACAGCGGCCCGGCCGCGATGCCGAAGCCGAACGACATCGTCAGCACCGACAGCTGCGCCCCGGACTGGCCCCGCTGGGTCAGATCGCCCGCCAGCGCCAGCGCCGGCGCAAAGACGAGCGCGCCCGAGATCCCCTGGGCGAAGCGCGCGGCCACGAGCAGCCAGGAGTCGGCGATGAGCCCCTGCACGAACGTCGTCGGCACCAAAAACGCCATGCCGATCAGGATGAACGTGCGGCGCCCGAAGCGGTCGCTCAGCTTGCCCGTCAACGGCTGGAACAGCGCGTTCGCCCCGATGAACGCGGCAAACTGCAGCCCGAACATCGTCGGCCCCTGGCCCAGGCGGGCGTTGATCTGGGGCTCGATGGTGGACAGCACCGAGATGCCGGCCGCCATGGTGAACGAGGCGACCCCGAGCGTGAAGATGGGGTCCAGCCAGCGGTCGGGGCGGGCCGAGCGGACCGCGATGGCGACGCGCCGCCGGGTCGGCTGCGTTTCGACGGGATCAGACACGAACAGCGACACCAGGCCGACGCTGGTGAGCGCGGCCAAGGCAGCAATGTAGAACGCCGCGTTGAAGCCGCTGATCTCGAGGCCCCCCAACACGGGCAGCGTGTACGGCCCGCCCGCGAGCACGAGGCCGGCGAAGAGCGGCCCCGAGCCGAAGCCGATCATGCGGAAGGAGTTGAAGATCCCCATGTTGCTGCCGCGCTGGCCGGCCGTGCTGTATTCGTTGACCAGCGCGATGCTGGCGGTGATCGTGATCGCGACCGTCACGCCTTGCACCGCCCGGATCCCCAACAGCGCGAGATACGACTCGGCCAAGGAGAAGCTGAAGTTGCACACGGCCAGGATGACGAGGCCGAGCAGGATGAACGCCTTCCGCTTGCCGAAGCGATCCGACAGCCGGCCGGCGAAGGGCTGGAGCGAGCTGTTGAACAGCCCGAACACGGACAGGATCAGCCCCGTCACCATCGCCTCGGTCAGCCCGAAGGCCACGTGCTCGACCGTGCCGCTGGCGACAAACAACGGCAGAACGACGATCAGAAACGAGTTGGACAGCGCGTCCGCCATGCGGGCGATGCCGAGCACGGCGACGCGGGTATCAAGGTTCTGCATGAGTTCGATCCCTCTTGAATCGTTGAGTGCGCGGCGTTCGGTCCGTCGGGCCGCGCGTGGGCCACGGTTGACGCGTTCCTCAGACCTGGGAACGGCCAGGATCCCTAGTGTAAGGCGCAGGGCCTTCCATTTCGAGGCCCCGCGCTTGGAGGGCGGACGATGCGGCGCGTCAGGCCGCTTGATAGAGCGACTCGCCGCGATGGAGGCGGCGAGCGATGTCGAAGGTCTGGAACTGCGCGCGAGCCGTCGGCGCATGGGCGGCCAGATAGCGCGCGGCCGCAATGAGCGCGTTGGCCTGCACGTGCGGCGTCCTCAACGTTCGATAAAGCGCCACGCTGGCGTCCAGCGCCTGAATCGTGTGGAAATCGCGGTCCTCGCGCAGCAGCGCCTGGGCGAGCGTCGCGATCAACTGATCAGGGTCACCGTCATTGCCCAGATATTGCGCCACGAGCTGACCCGCGTCGTCGACGGGCTGCTGGACGTTGAGCAGCTCCAGGAACGCGCGCCGCAGCTCGGCGGGATCCGCCGGCTCGACGTCCGTCGTCGAGGGGAGCTTGGCCGGCGGCATGTTGAGGAACCGATCGAGGTAGACGCTCATGGCGGCGTCGAACGCCCCGCGCAGCAGCTCGCGCGACGGGGTCCGTCGCAGTCCCTGGTGGACGGCATTGGCGTAGGTGAACGTGTGCAACGCCGTGTCCCAATCGGCGAACTCGTTGCTCGTGGGGAACTGGGCGATGCGCCGGGCCGCCGCGCAGGCGATCTCCTTCGCCAGGCCCGCTTCCGTGGCGCCCGCCCGCAGCGCGTCGAGACAGGCCTCGGCAATGGTTTCGGGATCGCCGCTCAGGACCGTCTCCACGAAGGCATCCATTTGTTGCCCCGTCCATTCGCCGCGACGCTCGCGACCCGCCTCCAAGGCCTCGGTGACCTCCCTGAACGCGTCGTCGAGGATGGCCACCAGATCGACCGGATTGCGCCAACTATTGGCCTCCTCCATGCGGGTGGCGTTGGCGTAGCCCGGCGCGAGGCTGCCCAGCACGCGCCCGACCCGCCCGGGCTCGTCCCAGCCGAGGTGATCCAGTGCTTCGAGCGCTTTGTTGGTGAAGTCGAGGACGTGCCCGACGCTGAGATAGCGGTGATCGGTCGCAGCGGCGAAGAGCATGTCCGCGATCGTTTCCCGAGACAGGCCGTAGCACGCGGCGGTCACGAGACAGCGCTCGGCCCCCTCGGCGTCGCGGACCTCCACGAACTGCCGGAACCAGCGCTTCAGTCGCTCCGGGTCATCCATGGCACCCGGAAGCGCGCGCAGCGTGAACTTCGGCGCTCGGGCGTCGACGTCGTTCGCCACGGCCGACAGCCCCTGATAGAGCGCTTGGGCCTGAGCGTCCGTATCCAGATAGGGCATCAGGTTCTGCAGTGAGGTCAAGATGGTCAGGCCGGGCCCCCAGCCGTTGTCGCGATACCGGACGCCGACGTCGACGCCGATGCGGAATGGCTCCGGAGATGGGACGTCGTTCGCCGTCAGCGAGATCGCCGCTTTGGCGACGACGAGCCGGATGTTCTGTTCGAGGCCCTCGCGCAGGCGCGTCCGTTGATGGGCCACGACGTCGTGCTGGGGCGTCACGTCGACCCTAATCTCGCCGTCGTGGACCTCGACGGGAAACGTGCGGACGTCGTCGGCCCAGGGGTCGAACGTTCCGCCGCTCGCCACGTCGAAGCGCGCATGGTGCCAATGGCACGTCAGGATGCCATCTTCGAGGCTCCCTTGGCTCAAGGGAAACCCCATGTGCGGGCAGCGGTTGTCGACGGCGTAGATCTCGCCTTCGTGCTCGAAAATGGCGATGTTGTGGCCGCCGCCGCTTGCGACCAACCGACCCTTCTGTCGGAGCTCGTCCAGCGTGCCGGCGCGGATGCGATTGTCAAGGTCCGTTGCCATTATGGACGCCTCCTTGCATCGGCGTTTGTCGACAAGGCCGTCGCGTACGACTGATCCCGGGCGACGACCGTCTCCGGCTCGACCCGAACAAAGACGTAGTCGCCCGGGCGGTCCAACACCTCAACAAACATCGGATCCCAATCCCCGACGGGGCCATCGAGATACCGGCTCAACAGCCGACGGCCACGCTCAACGTCGAACGCTTCCACCGTCGCTTGGCCGCGCATCCCGACGTGATGGACTCTTCCGATGGACAGATCATGGTCGACGACGCTGAGCGCGCACCGTGGGTCGCGCTCGATCCGTTTGTCGAAGGAGCTCGACTCCCGATGGGCCAGTATCCAGATTGCGCCCTCTTCCCAGAGGAACCAAACGGGCGAGGTGCGCGGCCCGTGCTCCGATGCCGTCGCCAGATGCGCGAATAGCGGCCGCTGGAGGAATTCGTCGAGGTCGACGCTGCGAGGGCGGTCGTGAATCAAATCCATGGCAACCCTCGTTTGTCCCGTTGGCCCTGAGCAATCGAACGATAGCACGGCTCGATGGCGCATTCAACGGAATGACTTCCCCCATTTTGCAGTCCGTCACGTGCACGATAACCTGGCCGCCAGGATTCACATAACGACGCCGGCTCAGCTCGGCCCTCGGGGGTTGCAACGGCAGTCGCCAACGCTATCTCACGAGGATTCGCCGACAAGCCCCGATCCAGAGCGGAAAGGGTTGATCATGCCTGATACGTTGTTGATATACGACGGCGACTGCCGTTACTGCCGTACGTTTGTCCGACTGTTAGCTGGCCTCGATCGACAGGATCGCTTTGTCCAACGCCCCTTTGACGCGCCCGACGCCCAGGCCGTGCTTCGGGCGCAATTCGGCGACGCCATCGGCTTTGCCATGTACCTCGTGGAGGCCGACCGGGTGAGCTGGGGCGCCCGCGCCGCCGAACGCGTCGTCGAAAAGCTCGGCGGCCCGCGCCCGCTGAAGCGGCCGCTCAAGGGGCTTGCGTTGCGACTCTATCCGTGGCTGTTGGGGATCGTCTCGCGGCTGAGCGGGCGCGAGCGCGAGGTGTGCGGCCCGGCATGCGCGGTGCCGAGCTCAGGACCGACCGACGCCGGCCGCGTTCCGCTGGTCGAGCGGGCCGCGGTTGAACTCCGCCGGGTTGTCAACGCGGGTCCAGCCCAGCAATCGACCTCGGCGGCTTCCTCCCATTGACCGACATGACCGACGCGCGAACCGTCTGGGAAGGCTTTTTCGAGCAGGCCGAGAACCGCTGGCGCGAGCCCCACGAGGCCGTCGAATCGTTGGTTCCGCGTTTGCGCGAGCACGGCTGTCGCGACGTCCTCGATCTCGGCTGCGGCGCGGGGCGCCATCTCGTCCACCTGGCCGAGCAAGGGTTCCGCCCCTACGGCCTTGATCTCTCGCGCACGGCGCTCGGTCACGCGCGGGCGTGGCTGCTGGATCAGGGACGGCCCGTTCGGCTCGTGCGCAGCGACATGGGCGCGCTGCCCTTCCGGACGGCGAGCTTCGACGCGCTCCTCAGCCTGTTCGTCATCTACCACGGCACGCGTGCCGAGGTCGCTCGTAGATTCGAGGACGTCCATCGGATCGTCCGACCGGGCGGGCTCGTGCTCGTCAACCTCATCGGCCGCGACCACGACCGCTACGGGCGCGGCCAACAGCTTGAGCCCCACACCTTCGCGCCCGACATCGGCCCGGACCGCGGCGTGCCGCATCGCTTCAGCGACCGGGGCGAGGCCGAAGCGCTGCTGGCCGACTTTCAGCTGCTGAAGCTCGACGAGCTGAGCTCCACCCAAGCGGGGGAACGCCATCAACACTGGCAGGTTTTGGCGAAACGGATGGCTGATTGACCTTCCATTCGCTTGCGTTTACCCTTGTTCGGGCAAAGGGGGAATGATGGCGATGCGCACGACATGGGCGCTCGGCGCCGTGGCCCTGTTGGGGCTCGCCCTGACCGGCTGCTTCCACGAGGCCGACACGATGGAGGGCACGGGCACGATCCGCTTCATCGACCTGGAGGGCGGCTTCTACGGCAT
>JBDGQO010000032.1:0-4026 GCA_042219045.1 Bipolaricaulia bacterium
ACGTCCGGCTGCCACCAACGGAGCCAAGCGGCGTACGGTGTCAGCTCCTCGGAGATTCCGATGGATCTGCAGATCCATAACTTGGAGCACGGCGCGGTCATCATCCAGTACCGAGCCTCCGGGGTGAATGCCGTCAGCGAGGACACCATTGCCGAGATCGAGTCGTTCGTCCAAGGCTTGCGACAAGAGGATACGCGATACTGTCGCGTGATGAGCGCCCCGTACTCTGGCGAGTTCTCCGCCCCCAAAGCCAATGCCGGCGACGTCAACTTCGAAGCCAAGCGGATCGCCATCACGGCGTGGGGGCGCATGATGCTCTTGGAGGACTTCAATTCCGATCGGGCGCTTGAGTTCATCAACGCCCATATCAACAACGGACCCGAAAACGTCAACGACTGTAACGTCTAGACCAATTCAGCGTCGCCCTTACCAAGCGCGCCGATCGAACGGGCAATCCGGCAGATACATCAGCGACCGTCGACGTCGTCTGCCCTTGGCAAGCGATGTCGAATACGGCCTACGACGAATTCAATATCCCATTGCCCGGCCTGTTCGTGCCCCTCGTGGCATCGATCCATCCGTTCGGCGGTTTCCCCGTTGTGCTCGGTGTGCTGACCCGCTACGTCAGTGCGCTGCTCGCCACCACCATGGTCGTGTCAACGCTGACCTGGGCCTGGCCCCCAAGCGTCTGGCAGAGGAGAGCAATTTTCTTGGTCTGACGGGCTTTGGGGATCTCAACTTCTCGGTCAATGAATCGATCAAGTCTCGCGGAAGCGGAACGTGCTGGCCGCCAGCGCAAACGAGACGACGAGCCACGCGCCGATCAGCAGCAGCTGGCTCCCGATGGCTGCCAACGGCTCCGCGTTGAGCGAGACCGAGCGCATCGCGTCCATGACCGGCGTCAAGGGCAGATACCGCACGACGGTTTCGACGATCGCGGGCAGGTCGGCGGTGGGGAAGAACGTCCCGGACAGGAAGAGCATGGGGAACGCGATGACGTTGGCCAGGCCGCTCGCGCCGTTCGGGGTGCGGCTGGCGCCCGCGATGGCGAAGCCGATGTTGAGAAAGATGAGCGTCCCGACCAGCGCGAGCCCGTAGAGCAGTCCGAGGCTGCCGTAGACGTTGGCGCCGAAGAGCCCCATGGCCACGAGGATGATGAGCGTGGCCTGGATGACGACGACGACGAGATAGGCCAATACGTGGCCCAGGATGAACGTGCGCGGCGGCAGCGGCGTCGCCCGGATCCGCTTGAGGATCAGCTGCTCGCGGTAGCGCGTGATGTCGACGGAGATGCCGATCAGCGCGTTGAACATCAGGCCCATGCCCATGATGCCCGGCAACAGGAAGTCAATGTAGGCGAATTCGCGCGACTGTACGGCCTCCTCGGTGAGCGTAAGCAGCTTGGGCACGCCCATGGCCTCGAGATTGATCTCGCTCACGATCCGGCCGAGCACGTTCTGGATGATCTGATACTGGACCGGGCTCGACTTGTCGTAGTACACGGTCAATTCCGTCGTCGGCGGTTGGCCGCGAGACGCCCCCTCGCCCGATCCGAACGACGCCGGGATGACGATCGCGGCCGCGACGTCGCCCGTCCGGATGGCCTCTTGGGCCGCCGATTCGGAATCGATGTCGGCAAATTCGAAATAGTCGATCTCGCGGAAGCCATTCACCAAGCGCTGAGAGGCGTCGTTGTCGGCTTGATCGATGATCGCCATCCGCGTGCTGCCCGGCCCTTCCCCGAAACTGAACATCCCGAATATGACGACGAACATGACGGGGAAGACGAGGGCCCAAAAGAGCGTGAGCCGATCGCGGAGGAGCATCTTGACCGCGGCGAGAAAAACCTTGCCTACCATCGGGGAAATCGGGTCAGTCGCGCAGTTCCTTGCCGGTCAAGTGGATAAAGACGTCCTCCAGGTTTGCCGGCTGGACTTCGATGTCAACCAACGGGATGTCGCGCTCGCGCACGGCACTCAACAACGACGGGAGGCTCTCCAGCGCGGGACGCGCCTGCAGCTCGTAGCGATGGGCGTGATTTTCCGCCGGGGCCGCGTTCACGATCCCCTCGATGTCCTGGAACGCCGCAACCGAGACGGGCTCCTGCGTGGTGACCTGGATGCGATAGTTGGAGTCGAGGTTCTTGATGAGCTGGCCCGGGGAATCGAGCGCGACGATTCGACCCTGATCGATGATCGCGACGCGATCGCAGAGCAGCTGGGCCTCTTCCATGTAGTGGGTCGTCAGCACGATCGTCTTGCCCTGGCGGTTGATCTCGCGGATCTTGTCCCACATGTGGCGCCGAGCCTGGGGATCTAAGCCGGTCGTCGGCTCATCGAGAAAGACGACCTCGGGGTCGTTGACGAGGCTGGCGACAATGGAAAAGCGCTGTTTCTGGCCGCCGGAGAGGTTTTTGACGAGCTCGTCCCGCTTGCCGTCGAGCTCCACCATCTGGAGCAACCCGTCAACGTCAACCGATTGCCCATAGAAGCTGCCGAACAGGTCGAGGATCTCTGCCAATGTCAAGTGATCGAAGTAGTTCGACGCCTGCAGCTGGACGCCGATGCGCGATTTGACCTCGTGGGAATCCTCCTGCGGGTCGCAGCCGAGCACCGTGACGTGCCCGGAGCTCGGCGATTGGAGCCCTTCGACGACCTCCAGCGTCGTCGTCTTTCCGGCTCCGTTGGGACCGAGCATGCCGAAGATCTCGTCGGGTTGGACCTGGAACGAGACCTCGTCGACGGCGGTCAGCTCGCCGAAGGACTTTGTCAAACTTTGCACGTCGATGACGGCCATGCCGTTATTTATGGATCATCCAACGGGGCCTGTCAAGGCCGGCCCTGGAGCGCCTGATCTCGGAAGCTCTCGCGAGGTTGGCTTTCGGCTTCAGCAACCTTGAGACTCGACCGCGCGGCCGTTCAGTCGAGCGACAGATGGAGAAATTGCTCCAGACGGCGGCGGATGCGCGGATGGCGCAGCTTCTCCAATCCCTCGTTCTGGATCTGGCGGATGCGCTCGCGGCTGAGGTCGAAGGCGAGACCGGCTCCTTCGAGCGTGTGGGGCTCATGGCCGTTCAGCCCATAGCGCAGCTCCAGGACGTGGCGCTCCCGCTCGGTCAGCGTGCGGAACGCCTTGGCGAGCTCATCGCGTTGCAGGGCTTGCAGCGCCGTTCGGAGCGGCGTCGTGGACTTGTCGTCCTCGATCAGCTGGCCGAGCTCGTCGCCGGAGTCGTCGTCGAAGGGCATGTCGAGCGAGGTCAGGTTCTGCGGCGCCTGCCGCGCCTGATGGACCTGATCGACGGGGATACCCAGCTCCTGGGCGAGATCGTCGTCGCTCGGCATCTCGCCGTGCGCGTCCATCCACGCCGCCTCGGCCTGATGGAGCTGGCGCAGGCGCTGCACGAGCGACTCGGGCAACCGGATCGCTCGCGATGTTTGAGTGATCGCGCGGGTGATCGACTGGCGAATCCACCACGTCGCGTACGTGGAGAACTTGTAGCCGCGCTCCGGGTCGAACTTTTCGGTGGCGCGCATGAGCCCCAAGCTGCCCTCCTGGACGAGGTCGAGCAGCGGCAGCCCGAAGTGCGAATACCGCTTGGCGATCGACACGACCAGCCGCAGATTCGCAGAGGCCAGTTCGGCCTTGGCATCGTCGTCTCCGTCCTGAACGCGGCGGGCGAGATGCCGCTCTTGCTCGGCGTTCAAAAGCGGCACGCGCCCGATCTCTTGCAGATACGTCTGAACGGCGTCGCGGCCCTCGGTGCTGATGCGATCCTCCTCATGGACGCCGTCACCACCGACGTCCCCACGTTGGGATCGGGTAAGTCCGTTTCTCATTGTACCACGTTTGCTCGCCACCTGCGCGCGCAGCCTCTGTTGTCGGTCAGAAACGGGGTCATGTCCGCCATGATGGGGCAACTTGCTCGGATAGCGGCCATGTCCGCGGATCCTACACGCTGTCTCTCGAACGCATTATCATCGATGATCGGAAGGAGGGGATACGGAAATGCCTTATTGCCCGGTCTGC
>JBDGQO010000032.1:4126-22858 GCA_042219045.1 Bipolaricaulia bacterium
GATGCGTCGATTCCAGGGCCAAAAGACCCGCCGTGCCCGCTTGGCTCCTACCTTGTCGCTGCCCCCTCTGGGAAAATGGCTATGAACCGATGGTAACTCTGCTAAATCCGCAGCAGACCTCGTTTTTCAGGCAAACAATGACTCTGATGGAGATATTGGCCCGCTGGGGAGAAGGCACCGTACTACGCCAGCTTGAAGGCAGCCACGTTAACTCGGTTTTTCTCGTTGGGATGGAGAACGAGTACCGAGTGCTCAAGTCGACGATCCGGTCAGAGGCAGCCATCCGCTGGGTCGCGGACGCTCAAGCGGTCGCTCAAGAGGTCGGATTCCTCGTTCCACGGTTCATCCCGACCAACGATGGACAACGGGTCGTCGACAGGATGACCCTGGAGCCATGGGTGGAAGGCAAGCCCGCCGACGACAGAGACCGACAAACACTGGCCGGGATGCTCGCTGAATTCCACGAGCGGACGCGCAACTGGCCCCAACGGCCAGGGTTCGCTTCTAGCCTTGACTTGTTGGAGACGGACCGCGGCGGCGACGTCGACTTGGCGCATATGCCGGATCGCGTGGTTGAACGGTGTCGCCAATGTTGGCACGGCATGGCCGGCGAGCCCTTGTCCGTCATTCATGGCGACCTCGCTTTGGAGAACGTGCTCAAGATGGCTGACGGGCGCTACGCCCTTATCGACTGGGACGAGGCACGGGTCGACGTCTCGCTGCTCGATATGGTCGGGCTTCTCGAGAGGAACCCTGGTTACCCGCCGAACGCATGGACCCGCGCGGAGCACGCCCTCAACGCTTGGGAGGTCGCCGTGTCGTGGCGGCGCGAGCCGGAATACGCTCGCCACTTGGCAAGGTCCGCCCTTCGGTTGGCAATTTAGACGGAAGCATCATTCACAGTGGCGTAGCGTATGTTGTGAACACTCAGCCTCTGCCCCGGGGAACGAATGGAGGACGATGATGCGGATTCGCCAAGCTCAACCCGGCGACGAGGCCGCGATGGCAAGGGTCCACGTCGAGAGTTGGCGGACGACGTATCCCGGCATCATGCCGGATAATGTGCTCGAGAACCTCGATTCCACCGATCGGGAGCCGATCTGGCGGGGTTGGATTGCCGATCAGGACGCCGCCGTCTTTGTCGCGGAGGACGCTGACGATGGCATCGTGGGCGTGGCCGCCGGTGGCCCCGAGCGTTCGGGGGAATGGCCTTACGATGGCGAGCTCTACGCCATCTACCTTCTCGAGATGTACCAAGGCCAAGGCATCGGACGAGAGCTCGCTCAGGCTATGGGAAAACACCTCATCGATCAAGGCATCCAGTCCATGCTCGTCTGGGTGGCGGCAGGCGTCCCGGCCTGCGGCTTCTACGAGGCGATAGGCGGTCGGCAGGTCGATCGCAGGCCGGAACCGATCGCCGGCGTCGAGATCGATGTGATCGGTTACGGGTGGGACGACGTTCGGTCGTTGACAAGCGAGGGCACTGGATGATCACTTCCGGCAACATCGCAACTTCGAGGTTCGCAGAGCGGGATGAGTGGCTACCGATGCGCCAGGAAAGACGTCATACTCTCGTCACGTGGAAGGGATAATGACTCAGGATATTCACGATCAGTGGGCCAACTGGATCCTTGAACGCCGACACGGCGGCGACACGGAGCTACAGCGCCGCACGCTTGAATTCCTCCATCCGATTCGAGATCGAGTGCTTGAGTACGCCCAGATTAACTCGGACGATGTCGTCCTGGACGTCGGCGCCGGCGACGGCCTCGTCGGGTTTGGCGCGCTCGAGCAACTCGAAGATCGCGGCCGAGTGATTTTCAGCGACATCTCGACCGATCTCCTGGATCAATGCCGCGAGGTCGCTGTCCAACTGGACGTGGCCGAGCAGTGTCGGTTCGTGGAGGCGTCCGCCGAGAACCTTTCCGCCCTCGATGCCGACTCCGTCGACGTCGTCACGCTCCGATCGGTCCTCATCTACGTGGCGGACAAGCCAGGAGCGTTTCGTGAGTTTCATCGCGTCCTGCGGCCCAGCGACCGCCTGTCCATCTTCGAGCCGATCAACTCGTTCACGTATCCCGTGCCCACCGGCACGTTTGCCGGCTATGACCTCACGGCGGTCGAGAGCTTAATTGAGCGAGTCAAGGCAGTCTTCACCCACTATCAGCCGCCTGATGTCGACCCCATGCTCGACTTTGACGAGCGCGACCTGCTGGAACTGGCCGAAGACGCAGGATTTGCCGACGTGCACATGCGGTACGAGGTTGACATTGAAGCCGACAAAGAGCCCGTACATTGGGAGACGTTTCGTCACACCTCGGCCAACCCGACGATCCCGACGTTTGACGAGGCCATGCGCGAGGCGCTGACCGAGAGCGAGATCGACCAACTGACCCGTCATTTGAAGCCGCTCGTTGAATCTGGCCGAGGAGAGTTCCGCGGCGCCCATGTCTATCTTTGGGCCCGTAGGGCGTGAGCACCCGGTGATCGGGGAACACGGCCGGCGTGGACATCGTTACGATCCTGGCTTGACAGAACTTGCCGTTTGGAGCTATCCGAAGGCAATTCGCCTCCTTTAACATGCCAATGTGCCGTGATGCCCTGACCCGAGCTCAAGCAGGGGGTTAGACGAGAACCATTGTGATCTCCTTCTGCTCAGGCGCTCCGTTCGCCGAGGAGGACAGGTGAGGGGATGAGGCGACCCGGACCTCTGACATCTCTCCCACGCCGAGCTTCATGGGGAGCGATGGCGTCGGAACGGGAGAAGCTCCTTCTGAGCGACCTGGTGCACCTCGCTCGCCGTCATCCCCTCGCTGCCTCCTTCACTGGACGTATTCGCCCCGAGGTCCGCTCAGGGAGGTTACTCCCCCTCCCGTGCTCGCGCTGGCTGCCCGGTCGGCTGGGCAGGCTTCGCCGACTGGACGAGACCGCAGGGTTTTTGCGCCTCCTTACCTGCGGACGATCTTCGTCCCAGTCCATCCCGGCCCAAGGGGCGACGGCCACCGGGCGGCCAGCCTCCTCTCGCCATTGGAGAGGCCGTGAATGGGCCAGGTCTCCGGGTGACGGATCCCTTTTGGGGGATGTGCCGCCCATGTGAGGGGATGGTCGATGCCCGACGATCCGCGACGCTGCAAGAGCTGAGCACACGTCGGCGGGCGCGTTGGCGTCCTGCTCCACCCCCACCCCCCAGCCATCCCCTCACGGCCTCTCCGCACGCACGTTCCCTGCGGGTCAAATGCGCAATGGTGATGACGTGGCGGACGGTGGCTTCCTAAGCATCGTCTCAGGCGTCGTCTATCCCAAGGATCGAGGGCGGTGTAACAATCGTCAGCAGGAGCGAACTGCGAATGGCTTTCGCACTGGCGGATGCCAGGTCGAGATGTGTGGCCTCCGACACGTCGACCCAGGCAACACGCCAGCAGAACACGAGGGCCTGGTCGCGCAACCAGGCCCTCGTGCCCTTCGCCATTGTCTCTCTCGGCCTTGCTGGTTGGCCGTCGGATCAAGCCCCCTACTGACGGGGATCAGTAGCGCGACTGAAGCGGCCGAGCCGGTTCGGGGGCATCGGTCAGGTAGCCGTTCATGAGGCCGACGCGGCTGGGCGGCCAGACGCGCAGGAACGGTTCGCCGATAAGCGACGCCACGTCGGCGACGCCCCAGTATCGACTGTCCCGGCTGTTGGTCGTGTTGTCGCCCAGGACGAACATCTTGCCCGACGGCACGCGCCATTGGCAACCCTCCTCGAAGCGCCCCGCATTGGCTCGCGGTCCACATGTGTAGCGCCGATCGAACCGAGGGCCCGTCAAGCGGGCCCCGTCGACGACGACATCGCCGTTGCGGATCGTCACCGTGGCGGGACCGATGGCGACGAGACGCTTGACGTAGCGCAGCTTGCAGGGCGGCGCCTCCTGCCACTGCCAGAACAGCAACTGGTGCTCACAAGGTTGAGACCGCTGCTTGTGCCAGAAGACGACGATGTCGCCGGGTTCGGGCTGATTCAGACCGCTCCAGTAGGTGAATTTGTCCACAAAGAAGCTGTCCCCGGGTTGGATCGTCGGCGCCATGGACCGGGTGGGGACCATCATGCGCGCCACGCCGACTTGCATGACGACGAAGGACAGGACGACGGCCAGGCCGAGCACAAACACCCAATCCAGCACGCGATCCACCGCCGGGCTCGTCTCCACTCCCAGCAGCCCAAGGCCGAGGGCGAGAAGGGGTTTGCCCTCCGATGGCTGGGCAGATGCGCGCGTCGATGAACTTCGGTCCCGTTCGTCTTCGAGGGATCGGATCTCGACCTGATCCCACGGGCGGCCTTGATCGTCGAGCCCGCCGGTTTCCATGGGATGGCGGTCGTCGGCGCGGGACTCGGCCTCCGGGGTCGGCCCGGCCGTCGGGCCGGTCTCGCGATTATCGTCGGCCATAGCGGACGACGGCGATGCCGACGACACCGAGCGCCACGCCAATGAGCACGATCCCCACGGCGCCCCATATCGTGGACATCTTGGCCGAGACACGCCACTCCTTGGAGGCGGAATCGCCGCCCGCATCCGCGGTCAGCGTGACGAAGTAGTCGCCGGCGATGGTGTTGTCCGAGGGCTTGACCTGGGCGGTGACTTCGGCCTTGCCATCTGGTGGGATCGTCCCGATCTCAGAGGGCTGAAACTCGACCGTCCATCCCGAGGGTGGGGAGGCGTTGAGCGAGACGTTCTCCGCAGGTGCGTTGCCGTTGTTGCGCACGATGAAGTCGATCGCCGTGGACTGGCCGATCGTCGCGCTCGTCGAGTACGGGCCCTTGGCGCTTGCCACCGACAAGCTCGCTTGCGGTTGGATAGCCGCGGTGAGCGAGCGACTGACTTGGGCGCCGTCCGCCTTGGCCCGGACGTCGATGGCGTACTCGCCGGCCGAGACCCCGGACGGAACCTTGACGTCAATATCCAGATCCTTGGACTCGCCCGCCGCCACGGGCAACCGGGACACTTGCTTGCCGCCGAAGCGTTCCTTGAACGTCACCTGGAACCCGTCCGGAGCGTTGGCGGAAAGGTTGATCGTCAGGTCCTGATCGCCGTCGTTGGCCAGTGTCGCCTTGTAGGTCAGCGTGTCGTCTGCGGTTCCCTGGAGCGTGGGCAACTGGACGTCGAGCGACAGCTGCGGCGGCTGCGGGGCTTGTACCTGGAGCGTCAGCGGAAGCTCGGCGCGACGATCCGACGAGCGCGCCCGGGCCACGGCCGTGAAGCGATACGTCCCCGATTCGACGCCCTCGGGCGGATCCAGCTTCAAGCGCACAGATCCCGCCGAATCGGGAGAGGCGAAGACGGACCCGACCGTGCGCCCGTTCCCGATGAACGAGGACGACCAGTTGGTGGGCGCTCGCTCCATTGACAAGCTCACAATTTGGGCCGGCATTCCCGTCATGCGCACCTTGAGCGGCAAGGTCACGGATTCGCCTGCCTCAACCGATTGGGCCGGATACGGCGTCGTCAGCCGGAGTTCCGGCTGGGTCGTTGACGTCTGCGCCGCGGCTTGTTGAGCAGCGACCGGCAGCACGACGGCGCCGATGATCCCGGCAATGAGGCCGAGCGTGGCCGTACGCGACAGTTGCATGGCGATTCCTCCTTCGGGCGGTTTGCGATGCGAATCAGATTGACACGGCCAATGATAAGACCGTGCGCCGAGAATGCGATAGCGCGTATCGGGTTCGCCGCTTAAGATGCTAGGGTAACCCTGTCAGCCGGGATGAAGCAACTGGACTTGTGCAAGGAGCAATGATCCAACAATGCCCCGTCGGTATATCGCCCTGTCGCTGCTGATTCTCATCACGGCGGTCGGCGTGGCTTGGTGGGCCGGAACTCAGACCGCCATGGAGTCGGGCCTTCCCTCGAACGCGGCGACCGCGAATCAAGAGCCGTCGACTACCTCGACGACGCAAACGGATGATCCATCGACGACCTCCGGCCAAGATCAACTACGCCCGTCCCAGTCGGGCGGCTTGCTGCCTTGGGAGCAGCGCGCCACTCAAGTCTATCAGGATGCGCAGCCCGCCGTGGTCAACATCACCAGCACCGTTGTGACGCAATCGTTCAGGGGAGAACGGGCCCGAGAAGGAACGGGATCCGGGTTTGTCTACGACAAGCAAGGCCGGATCATCACCAACTACCACGTCGTGCAGAACGCCTCCCAGATCGAAGTGACGTTCCCGGGCGGCAACATCGCCACGGCTGAGATGATCGGGACCGACCCGATCAACGACCTGGCGGTGATCGACGTTGACGTTCCGAAGGACCAGCTCCACCCGGTCGAGATGGGCAATTCCGACCAGCTCGTGCCGGGCCAGATGGCGATTGCCATCGGCAATCCCTTCGGCCAATTCGAGCGGACGGCCACGATGGGGGTGGTGAGCGCCCTCGATCGAACGCTGCGTCGAGGCAATGGCCAACCGCCCATCTTCGGGCTCATCCAGACCGACGCCGCCATCAATCGCGGCAACTCCGGCGGGCCGTTGCTCAACTCCCAAGGCCGGGTGATTGGCGTCACGACGGCCATCTTCAGCCCGAGCGGCGGCTCGGTCGGCATCGGCTTCGCCGTTCCCTCCAACACGGTCTCCCAGGAAGTGCCCGTGTTGATCGAGAAGGGCCGCTATCCGCACCCCTGGCTCGGCATCTCGGCGCCGTCGTATCCCCTTACGCCGGAGTTGGCCCAACGCTTGCGTGAAGCCGGGATCACCATCGGCACCGATCACGGCGTCATGGTCTATAAGGTCACGCCCGGCGGTCCGGCCGATCAAGCGGGCATTCAGGGGGCAGATCGTCTCGCCGTGGTCGGCAATCGCCAAGTCCCCCTCGGGGGCGACATCATCACCGCCATCGATGGCACGCAAGTGAGCAGTATTGCCGACCTGATGGGCTATCTTCAGACGGAAACCGAGGTGGGCCAGACCGTCACGCTGACGATCGTCCGCGATGGGCAAGAGCAAACGGTTGAGGTGACGCTTGGCCGTCGGCCGGTCGGGCGGTGATCGAGAGCTTGCGAACGCCTGACCCCGGGGGCACCATGGCATTGGTTGGGCTCCTATCCCAACCTTAACGCTGGGGTGTAGCATGCAATCATCCTGAGCACAGCATCTATGGAGAACTTCGGAGGTGTCGTCATGCGACGTTCACGCGCGCTCGCGTGTGGATTGTTGATGGGGGCCGTGATGGCGCTCGTCGCGCTCCCCGTCGTAGCCCAAGACGCCCAACAGACTCCGAGCACCCAAGGCCAGTTGACCCTGACCACGCCGTATCCGTCCCAGTCGGTCGAGGTTGGCAGTACCGTCAATTTGCCCCTCAAAGTTCGCGTTGACAAATTATCCCCTCAGATCGTGGACTTGACGATGGCGCAGACGGCCGACGGCTGGAATGCCTCGTTCATCGGCGACGGTCGGGCGGTCCGGGCCGTCTATGCCCAGCCTGACTCACCCGGCTCGGTCAGTCTCAAGTTGGAGCCATCCGGGGACGTCCAACCGGGCACCTATGAGTTTGTCGTGCGGGCGGAAACTCGCTCCGCCGATCGGCAAGCCGAGTTGCCCGTCACCTTAAATGTCGAGGAACAAGTTCCGCCTCAACTGTCGTTCAACGTCGAATTGCCCACGCTACAGGGCACGCCGAACGGAACGATCACCTATCAAGCCTCGCTCAAGAATCAGGGAGATCGTGACCTCGTGGTCAGCCTCTCTGCGGATGCGCCAAAGAAGTTTGAGGTTACCTTCAAAAGTCAGATAGGCGGCCAAACGGTGACGAGTTTGCCGGTCAATGCCGGCGAATCAAAAGACCTTCAGATTGAGGTCTCCATTCCTGAAAGTATTTCAGCTGGTGAATATCAGGTTGGCGTGCAGGCATCGGCGGAGGACGTCCAAGAGACACAGATATTGAACGCCGTCGTCGAGGGTGAGGCCGACCTGTCGATCTCGACATCCGGTGATTCCGCCTCCACCAACGCCACGATCGGTGAGACGACATCGGTGCAGTTTGCCGTGCGCAACCAGGGAAGCGCGCCGGCCGAGAACGTCTCGCTCAACGCATCGTCTCCATCTGAGTGGAACGTTCAGTTCCAAACGGCCAACATCGGCACCCTCCAGCCGGGCAATGAAAAAAAGGTGACCGCGCAAATTACCCCATCCCAGGACACGATCGCTGGCGACTATTTTGTCACGGTCACCGCGAGTTCAGGCGGGAAATCGGCCTCTCAGGAGTTGCGCATGACCGCCCAGACGACCTCAATGTGGGGCATTGTCGGCATCGCGTTGGTTGCCGTCGCGCTCGGGGTCGTGGGCCTCGCGATTGTCCGTTACGGACGGCGGTGATTCCATGAGTGAGCCAGTCATTGAGACGGATCAGTTGACCAAGGACTACGACGGCTTGACGGCGGTCGAGAATCTGGATCTCGTCGTCGACGAAGGCGAGGTGTTCGGCGTCCTCGGGCCGAACGGCTCGGGCAAGACGACCACGATCCTGATGCTGCTCGGCCTGACGGAGCCGACGTCGGGAACGGCCCGCGTAATCGGCCTAGACCCGGCGCGGCGTCCCTTGGACGTCAAAGCGCGAGTCGGGTATCTGCCCGAGCAAGTCGGATTCTACGAGGACCTAACCGCTCGCGAGAACCTCGCCTACATTGCTCGATTGAACGGCATCCCGCGCCAAGACGCGGACGCTCGCATCGACGACGCCCTCCAACGGATCGGGCTTGGCGAGGCGGCCGACCGCGAGGTGCAGGGCTTCTCGCGCGGCATGCGCCAACGGCTCGGATTGGCGGAGATCCTCGTCAAGCGCCCGGACGTGGTCATCCTGGACGAGCCGACGCTCGGCCTCGACCCCCAGGCCGCGATCGACCTGCTTGAGACGATCAAGGGCCTCAAGGACGAGGGAATCACCATTCTCCTGTCGTCGCACCTGCTCTATCAGGTGCAGGCGATCTGCGACCGCGTGGGGCTGTTCCATCGCGGCCAGATGGTGCTCGAGGGGACGGTTCCGGACTTGGCTCGCAACATCCTGGGCGGCGCCTATCGCATCAACTTGGAGGCCGAAGGGCCGGACTTGAGCGAATCGCTCCAGGCGATCGACGGCGTCCTCGGCGTGGAGCAGTCCGACGGCGGGCACTATGTCGTGGAGTCCGAGCACGACCTGCGCGCCCAGGTCGCCGAAACGGCCGTCGGAGCCGGCGGGCGGGTCCACGGGATCGACATCAGCGAGCCGAGCCTCGATGAGGTCTACGCCGAGTACTTCCGGAAGGAGGGATCATCCAATGGCCGAGGCGACGCCGAATGAATCCACGACGACCCGGATCAGCGGTCGCCAAGGATCGCCCTGGACGGGATTGCGAGCCGTCTTCAGCAAGGAGTTGGCCGATCACCTCTCTAGCACACGCATGCGGATCCTGGAGCTATTGATATTGATCACGGCCGTCGGCACGGTCTACATGGTCATCTCCAACATCAGCACCGCCGACAGCGGCGATCCGATGCTCTATCTCAAGCTTTTGACGGAAAGCTCGGGCCGCATTCCGGCATTCATCGGCTTCATGGGCTTTCTGATTCCACTCGTGGCGATCGCCCTCGGGTTCGATTCCGTGAACGGGGAGTTCAACGGGCGGACGCTGTCACGCGTGCTGGCCCAGCCGATCTATCGCGACGCCGTGCTGTTCGGCAAGTTCTTGGCCGGACTGTTCACGCTGGCGTTGGTGCTTGTGGCCATCTGGTTGCTCGTGATGGGCCTGGCGGTCTTCCGGCTCGGCGTGCCGCCCACGGGCGAGGTCGTTGCGCGTGGGCTGCTCTATATTGCGGCTGCTATCGCCTACGGGGGCATCTGGCTGGCGTTGTCCATGGTATTTTCGATCGTCTTTCGCCAGCCGGCCACGGCGGCCCTGGCGGCCATCGCCGTCTGGCTATTCTTTACGGTCTTCTGGGGCATGCTCGTCGGCCTTGTCGCCAATGCGGCCTCACAGGGCCAGGTGGCCCAAGCCGAACTGTCCATGGCGCTGTCGCGCATTTCGCCGAATACCCTCTATTCCGAGTCGGTCCTGGCTCTGTTGAATCCGGACGTGCGGGCGCTCGGGATCGTGCAGCCGAGCATGCAACAGTTCCAGCAGCTCCAGCAGTCCGATCCGGACGCGACGTTGTCCGTGGGGCAGAGCCTCGTTTTGATTTGGCCTCAACTGACAGCCATGATCGCGGCGATGCTCTTGCTGTTCGCCTACGGCTACGTTCGCTTCCAACGTCAGGAAATCCGGGCTTAATCACGGCGCGACGCTGCAGGCCACGACCGACAACGCGACGCAGCTGCCTCGGCGCCCAAGCTCTGACCATCGCGAATCGATGGGAGAAAGGACGAACGGTCCCGCGACAGCACGTCCACGTTTGATATCATCGACACATGGATGCCGAGTGACGGAAAGGTTGCGTTCGGCGTGCCCGTTCCGTTCAATGGACTAGGGATCGGGAGCGCGATATTCACCTATGCCTGATTTACAACAGGGAACACGCGTTTTATTCGGCACAAGCTCGTGGGGCCTCGGCCATGCCACGCGTGATCTGGCCCTTATCCGAGCACTTCTCCACGAAGGCTGTCGAGTGACGGTTGTCTCCGACGGGAACGCGCTACAGCTCCTGCAGGAGGAGCTGGGCGACGCCGTGACGTTCCTTGACTGGCCAGATATCCCCACGTCCATCGCGTCGTCCTCCTGGCGCTACTACGCCAAGACGGTCGCGAACATCCCGCAGATCTTGGCCACGTGGCGAGAGGAGAAGCGCCAACTTGCGGAGCTGCTGCAACGGCGCTCGTTCGACCTCATCGTCTCGGATCACCGCTTCGGCCTCGTCACCCCGGAGGTGCCCAGTTACTTTATCACCAACAGCCTCCGCTACATTGCGCCCTGGCGCGATCCCATTGTGGAGGCGACGATGGAGGGCTTCGTCGCGCGCTGGCTCAAGCCGGTGCGCGGCGTCTTCATTCCCGACGACGTGGAGAGCGGCCTCACGGGAGACATGAACCACAACCTACGCTTTTTCCCACGGGAACGGCGCATCTACCTCGGCCTGCTCTCCAGCATCCGGAAGCGGAATGTGACCTCCGACATCGACGTGTTTATCACGATCTCCGGGCCCGAGCCCCAACGGACGATGCTCCAGGAAAAGATCTTCCAGCAGCTGCCTATCCTCGAGGGACGTCGCGTGGTGGTGACCTTGGGTCAGCCGGGCCAAGATCCGCCGTCGACCCCGCCCGGCGTCGAGGTATACAACTACCTCGATCGTCAACAACAGGAAGAAATGCTCAACCGCAGCAAGCTCATCGTCTGTCGCTCGGGATACTCCACGATCACCGAACTGGCGCTGCTCGGCAAGCGGGCCTTGCTCGTTCCCACACCCGGCCAGACCGAACAGCTCTATCTGGGCCAGTTCCTTCACGAGCGCGGCCTGTTCCACAGCGTCGACCAGCGCGATCTCGACCTCAGTCGGGATCTGCCCCGGGCCATGGAGCGGCCGGGCTATCAGCCGGATCACCAAGCCGACCGATCGATCCAGCTGTTCCTGGACACGGTCCTCGGCGACGCGGCCGCAGCGACGCGTACCCCATCCTGAGTCACGTCTCAACTGATCGACCGATCCATCCCTGGCTTATCAAAGCGGCAACAACGGGGCATAGGGAGGAGGCGTGAGTCATAGCATCGGAGCCGCCGGGACCTGCAATCCCGGTTAAGTCGTTACGCCGGTCAACAGCTGGCGCAGCTCGTGGATCTCGTCGCGGAGCTCGGCCGCGCGCTCGAACTCCAGGTTCTTGGCGGCAGTGTACATCTGTTCTTCGAGCTGCTTGACGCGCTCGGCCAGCTCCTCGGGCGAGAGGGATTCCGGCGAGGTCGTGGCGTCCGCGTCGTCGTCGCTGGCCGTCGGCTCGCGGCTGTCGCCGCGCCGGAGTTCGGGCATGAACTCCTGGATCGACTTGCGGATCGTTTCGGGGGTGATGTCGTGGGCTTCGTTGAATTGGAGCTGGACGTTGCGGCGCCGCTCGGTCTCGTCGATGGCCCGTTGCATGGAGCCCGTCACGTGGTCAGCGTACAGGATGACCCGGCCCTCGACGTTGCGCGCGGCGCGGCCGATCGTCTGGATGAGCGAGGTCTCCGAGCGCAGGAACCCTTCCTTGTCCGCGTCGAGGATCGCCACGAGCGAGACCTCTGGTAGGTCAAGGCCTTCGCGCAGGAGGTTGATGCCCACCAAGACGTCGAACTCGCCCAAGCGCAAGTCCCGCAGCAGGTCGATCCGCTCGAGCGCCTCGATCTCGGAGTGCAGATACCGGGCGTTGACGTCGATGTCGACGAGGTAGTCGGTCAGGTCCTCGGCCATCTTCTTGGTGAGCGTGGTGACGAGCACGCGCTCGCCGCGGTTCACGACCGAGCGGATCTCCTCCAACAGATCGTCGATCTGGCCGTCCACGGGCCGGACCTCGACCTTCGGATCGACGAGCCCCGTCGGGCGCACGATCTGCTCCACGATCTGCTCGCTGTGCTCGTGCTCGTAGGGCCCGGGCGTGGCAGACATGAAGATGGCTTGGTTGATCAGCGGCTCGAATTCGTCAAACGTCAGCGGGCGGTTGTCGGCGGCGGAGGGAAGCCGGAAGCCGTAGTCGATCAGGGTCGTCTTGCGGGCACGGTCCCCGTTGTACATGCCCCGGATCTGCGGCAGCGTCACGTGCGACTCGTCGACGACCATCAAGTAGTCATCCGGAAAGTAGTCGAGCAGCGTGTACGGACGCGAGCCGGCCTCCCGGCCCGCGAGGTGTCGGGAATAGTTCTCGATGCCGCTGCAATAGCCGAGCTCCTGCATCATCTCCAGGTCGTACTTCGTGCGCTGTTCCAGGCGCTGGGCCTCCAGCAGCTTGTTCTCCGAGCGGAGCCGATCGAGCTGGTCGTCCAGCTCGCGCTGGATGCTGATGAGGGCTTTCTCCATGCGCTCGTCCGGGACGATGAAGTGGCTGGCGGGATAGACGGTGACGCGCTCCCGGTCGCGAATTTTGTGCCCCGTGATCGCGTCACGCTCGGTGATCTGATCGATCTCGTCGCCGAAGAATTCGATCCGCAGGACGTCTTCGTGATACGCCGGGATCAGCTCGACTGTGTCGCCGCGCACACGGAACGTGCCGCGGTAGAAGCCGACGTCGTTGCGCTGGTACTGCAGCTCCACGAGCCGACGCAGGACGTCGTCGCGGTCCCTGACGTCGCCCGCCTCGAGCGTCAGCGTCATCGACTGATAGTCCACGGGCGCGCCGAGGCCGTAGATGCAGGAGACGCTCGCGACGATGATGACGTCGCGGCGCTCCAGCAGCGCGCTCGTGGCGGCGTGGCGCAGCCGATCGATCTCGTCGTTGATCGAGGCGTCTTTCTCGATGTAGAGGTCCTGTTGGGGGATGTAGGCTTCGGGTTGATAGTAGTCGTAGTAGCTGACGAAGTACTGCACGGCGTTGTCGGGGAAGAACTGCCGGAACTCGTTGCAGAGCTGGGCGGCCAACGTCTTGTTGTGCGAGATCACCAGCGTCGGCTTCTGGACGTTCTGGATGGCCTGAGCGATGGTGTAGGTCTTGCCCGTGCCCGTGCCGCCGAGCAGGGTCTGCAACCGCAAGCCGTTCTGGATCCCCTCGGTCAGCTCGGCGATCGCCTTCGGCTGATCGCCTTGGGGATCGTAATCGGAGGCCAACTGGAATGGCATGGCTGCGTCCGTCTTATCCATGGAACGGCCTTTACTCTATCAAGCGCCCAACGTCCCAACCAGGCCGCGGGCCTCATCGCCGTCGAATTTGACGACGCAGTCGTCAGCACCTACGATACGGCCGTTTTATGAGGACTGGTGCCACCATGATCCGTGATCGAGTTTGTCCGGCCCCAAATCCGATGCCTAGCTGAGCAACAACCGCCGATCCCACCCCGACTGCTCAATCTGCCATTGAGCTTTCTCATCTGGGTTCGGGACAGTCGCTGTCGCGCTCCGTCCTCGTTGAATCGGGTTCAGCCCAGAAACATTTCAGTCCAATAAGGAGGTACGAACGTTGTCCCTTGACCGTTTAACGCGACGAAGCTTTTTGAAGCACATGGCCGCGGGCACGGCCGCACTGTCATTGCCGCTGGGATCTGGATCGCTCACGCGGGCCCAGCCCGATCGGCTCACAGCCGTGGTCAACGCGGGGCCGGACACGATGGAGCCGACCCGCAACAACGACCCGAACCTCCAAGTCGTCGCCAACATGTTCGACGGGCTCCTGCGGCGCGACGCGGCGGGCAATCTCCAGCCTGCGCTGGCGAAGTCGGTGAATCGCGTGGAAGCCGACGTCTGGGAGATCGAGCTCCGCGAGGGCGTCCGCTTCCACAACGGCAATCCGTTCACCGCCGAGGACGTCAAATTCAGCCTGGAGCGGCTCACGAGCGACTTCTCCGAATTTCGCGCCTTCGGCGAGTCGATTGCCGAGGTCCAGGTCGAGGGCGAGCACTTCGCCCGCGTCATTACCGACGGCCCGTTGCCGTTCTTTGCCAACAACCTCCATCAGATCTTCATGTTGGATAGCGAGTCGAGCCGGAACCGCTCCCAGCAGGACATCGCACAGAACCCCATCGGCACGGGCGCCTATCGCCTTGCGGAGTGGAACCGCGGCCAGTTCGTCGACCTGGAGGCCAACCCCGACTACTGGAACGGCGCCCCGGCCATCAAGAACGTCCGCCACCAAGTTGTGCAGGACGACTCGACGCGCCTGGCGGCACTCGAGACCGGCGACGCCCAGCTCGTCAAAAGCCTGCCCGTGCAGTTTGCCGAGCGGGTCCGCGCCAGTTCCGGGCTCGACCTCATCGTCCGCGACGGGCGCCAGGCGATCTTCTTTTCGCCGCAGTTCGTTGACTCCCCGTTCGAGGACATCCGCGTGCGCCAGGCGGCGTATCACGCGCTCAGCGCCAGCACGATCATCAACCAGGTGCTCAACGGCTTCGGCGCGCGGTCGGCCCAAGTCCCCGACCCGCCGACGCTCGGCTACGACGCCGACATCGAACGGCTCGAGGCCAATCAAGAGCGGGCCCGCCAACTGCTGAGCGATGCCGGCTTCCCGAACGGCTTCGACCTCACCGTCGACGTGACCAATAATCAATTCGCCAACGACGTCGAGGTTGGCCAGGCGGTCGCGCAGCTCTTGAGCCAGGTCGGCATCAACGCCGAGGCACGCGCCCGGCCGGCCTCGCTGTTCTTCGAGGACGTCAACGCCCATGTGCTCGATTTCTTCATCGTCGGTTGGTTCGACGGCGCGTATGACTTCGGCCGCACGGCACAGAATCTCTTGACGACGGGCGCCGTCTTCAACGGGAACCAGTACAGCAGTCCGCAGTTCGATGCGCTTATCCAGCAGAGCAACCAGATCCTGGATCGCAGCGAGCGCGAGGCCGTGCTCCAGAAGGCCAATCGGGTTGCCATGGAGGACGTGGCGCTCGTGCCGCTGTACTACGAGGCCGACCTCTGGGGGACCGCCAGCGGCCTGCAGTTTGAGCCGCGTGCCGACGGCTGGACGGTCTATCACGAGCTCAGTTTCTAAACGCCCCATCGAAAACGACGCGAGCCGGGGACGACACTCGCGGTCGTCCCCGGCTCGTTCCATTGGCATCCCGACGATTACCCTCACGGCATGATCGGCTATCTGGCGCGGCGGCTCTTGCAGAGCATCGTGGTGCTGTTCGGCATCTCGTTCATCAGCTTCGGAATCTTCCAATTCGCTGGCGATCCGATCCGCGCCAACTACAACGTCCAGGAGCTGACCCAGGATCAGATCACGGAACTTCGCGAGCGCATGGGGCTGGACGAGCCCTTCTACGTCCAATATGCGCATTGGCTCGGCGACGTGATCCAGGGCGACTTCGGCTTGAGCTATCGCCAGCGGCTGCCCGTCATGCAGCTCATCCTGGAGCGCGTCCCCGCGACGGTCGAGCTGGCAACGCTCGCGCTGTTCAGCGGCACGTTTCTGGGAATCGTCCTCGGCGTCTGGTCGGCGGTCCACCCGAGATCCGCCTCAGCAAAGGCCGTCATCGTCACCTCGCTGCTCGGAATCTCGACGCCGACCTTTGTCGTGGGGCTGTTGTTGATCCTGCTGTTGTCGATCGGGCTCGGCTGGCTGCCCCCGTTCGGACGGGGCGAGACGGTCACGGTCCTGGGCGGTTGGGACACGGGGCTCTTGACCGCCAGCGGCTGGCGGCATCTCGTTATGCCCGTGATCACGCTCGGCCTCTTCCAGATCGGGGTCATGGCTCGCCTGACGCGCAGCGGCATGCTGGAGGCGCTCTCGCAGGACTACGTCCGCACCGCCCGCGCTAAGGGACTGCGCTCCGGCCCCGTTGTCGTCAAGCACGCGCTGCGCAACGTGCTCATTCCCGTCATCACCGTGCTTGGCATGAGTTACGGCGAGTTGATCGCCTTCTCCATCGTGACGGAAACGATTTTCCAATGGCCGGGGTTGGGCCAGCTGCTGCTGGACGCGGTGTTCGCCGCCGACCGGCCCGTCGTCGTCGCCTACATCATGCTGACGGCGATCGTCATTCTCGGGCTCAACCTGATCGTCGACCTGCTCTACGCCGTGCTGGACCCGCGGATTCGCTATGCCTGACGCCAGCAGCAAGCGCTCCCTATGGCGGGACTTCCGGCGGAGCCCGATGGCCCTTGTCAGCAGCGCGTTGATCGCCGCGCTCGCACTGGGGGCGATCTTCGCGCCTTGGCTCGCGCCCCAGAACCCTTACAACCTCGAGACGCTGAACTTGCTCGACAGCAACCGGCCACCGATCTGGTTGCCCAAGGGGAAAATGCCCTATTTGTTGGGCACGGACAACCAGGGCCGCGACATCCTGAGCACGATCCTCTTCGGGCTGAGGATCTCCTTCCTCGTTGCGATCGGCGTCGTCACGTCGGCGGGCGTGTTGGGCACGGCCATCGGGCTTTGGACGGGCTTTCGCGGCGGTTGGCCGGACGCGCTGCTGATGCGCATCGCCGACATCGTCTTTTCCTTCTCGACGACGCTGATGGCCATTCTCATCATGGGCGTCTTCCAGGCGCGCGGCATTGTGCCCGTGATCTTCGCCATCGCGATCACCGACTGGGTCCGCTACGCTCGCACCGCCCGCGGCAGCACCATGTCGGTCAGCACCCAGGAGTTCGTCCAATCCGCGATCGCCCTCGGTTTGGGGACCCCGCGCATCCTCGTCCGCCACATTCTTCCCAACGTCCTGCCGCCGTTGTTGATCATCGCCGCCGTCGACTTTGCCGTCGTGATCGTCCTGGAGTCGACGCTCAGCTTCCTCGGCATCGGCGTGCCGGTCTCGCAGCCGTCGCTGGGGATGATGATCTCGAACGGTAGCGAATTCCTTTACGCGGGGCGCTGGTGGATGATCGTCTTCCCCGGCCTGACGCTCGTGGTGTTGACCATGGCGGTCAACGTCTTCGGCGACTGGCTGCGCGACGCGCTCAATCCGCACGCGCGGACGTAGCACGGAGGCCGATGACCGGACCCCGTCGACATCCAGCAGGCCACGCTTTCGACGGTGACTGATCTGATTCACCCTAGGGAACCGGATCATGCCCGCCCGAATGCCACGGGTGGCACTTGCCGACGCGCTTGAGGGCCAACCAACCGCCCTTGAGCGGGCCGTGCTTGCCCAACGCACGGCGGGCGTATTCCGAACAGGTCGGGTAAAAGCGACAGCTGGGTGGGGATAAGGGCGAGATGAACGCCTGATAGCAACGAATCAAGCCGCGCAGCGCCGATCGGACCATGGCCTCCTCAAACTAGTCGACCGGCGCTGGCCGTTCAAGCGGCTTGAATCTTCAATAACGACACCCCTGGCGCCTGATGACGCATCGCGTCTGGACGTTTCTTGGGGCAAGTCCGCGACTCATGGTCCCATCCGTGACCGTCAGGTTGCCTCGTCGCCGCCCCGCTCCTTGAGGCGGTCTTCGTCCTTGACGATGATCTGGTAGCGCTTCTTATCGAGGATGCCCTCTTGGGCGAGGGAGTTGAGCGCGCTGGTGGTGTTCTCACGGGCGCTGCCGATCAGATCGGCCAGCTCCTTGTGGGTGATCTTGAAGTCGATCCGCTTTCCGTCGTCCGTGTCGACACCGTGTTCCTCAATCAGTTTGAGGATCTGGCGGGACAGACGGGTAGGAATGTCCTTGAACACTAGGTCTTCCAGCTTGCTCTCGATCTCTCGGGTGCGCCGCCCGAAGAGCTCTATGACTTCCAACGCGAGGTCGGGTTGCGAGCGCAACAGCTCCGTGAAGCGCCCCTTGTCGATGTGATAGATCACCGCGTCTTGAAGAACTTGGGCAAGCAGCTCGCGCTGCGGCTTGCCCACGAGCACCATTTCGCCGAAGATGTCGTCCTTGCCCAGAATGGAGAGGGTCAGCTTGCGGCCGCTCTGATCCAAGTAGGCCAGCTTCACGACGCCGGACTCGATGTAGTAGAGGCAGTCGTCGACGTCACCTGGGCGATAGACTTCCTCGCCCTTCAGGTAACGACGGCCCTCGCTCGGATCAAAGAGCTTCTTGACCTCTCGGATCAGCTGCCGGGCTTGGGCGCCGCCCGGGTCGTCCGAGGTTCGGATGAGGCTTCCGTAGACGTAAGCTTGATTCATCGTGGTCCCCCTGATGTCTAATCCCCAGCGTAGCCGGGACCACGTTCGCCTCCGAGGACGGATGGC
>JBDGQO010000033.1:0-121567 GCA_042219045.1 Bipolaricaulia bacterium
CAAGTCGCTGGATTCGATCCATCACATCCACGGTCATTGACCTCACTCATTCGGGGTTCGCTCGTTCGTATCGCGACACGCCGCTGTGTCTAAGTGTAGCGGGCGCGCCTTTCGGGGGCCAATCGCCTAGGGCGTGGGGAGGGAGCAGGCCATGTGAGCCACGCATAATGAAAAGCGGCCCTGCCTCGTGGGGAGACAGAGCCGCCGGGTCTCTATCAGATTGTAAATTGTCGAGCGTTAAGCGGTGTGGCTTACGGCGCGCTGCTCAACGCTCCCGAGGCGTCGATATCGCCGGCGAGGCAGATGACGTCGCCGCTGCCGCCGCCATCGCCGCCTGCGCAGCCGTTGCTGGGGTCGGTGTCCTCGTCCGCGCCGCTGGCGTCGCCCCAGAAGTTGCTCGTGGCGTCGATGGGGCCATTGCTAATGCCGCTCTTAAAACCACCATTGCCATCGGGAACGGCGGTCGACAAGCCGATGCCGCTCCCGTCGCCGAAGTCGTTGTTGTTGATCGATAGGTTGCTGACGTCGGTAGAGGAGGAGGCGTTGCCAACCACAAGGTCTAGCAAGGTGTCCTCGAACGCGTTATCCGTGATGTCGGCGATCGCGCTTTGGGAGACGTCGCTTCCATCGGAGCCATCCGGGTTATCCAAGACAAGTCCGACTCCCGCCTTACCGGCGACGTCGCTGGGGGACGATCCAGGGGTCAAGGAGGACGTTGCATCCTGCATGTTGGCGATCGTTACGCCGTTGATCGTGGCGCCCGCGCCGGTAAGGTCCTCGATGCTGAGGCCGACGCCACGCACGCTGTTGGATGTGCTGCCGATATCCTGAATCGTGCTGTTGCTGATTTGTAGGTTCGTAACGGATTGATTGCCGGCCACGTTGATGCCGTAAGCAATGGGCGACCCTGGCGCTTGTTGACTTTGACTGGGACCTGTCGGATTGGCGATCTCGCGGATCTCCGTGTTGGCGATCGTGAGGTCTTGTGTGGCGGCCCGGGCATCGATCCAGATGCCGGCGGTGGCCGCATTGGCGGCTGTGTCGTTTTCGGCGGTGATCACGAAGCTATCAATCGTGACTGTCGAGGCGCCGATAGTGAGTATCGCCTTCCTCGGAATGATATTGCCCCCGCTTAGGTCCACGCCGTTGGCGTTGATGACGGATCGGTTGTTTCCCTGGCCGAAGCTTCGCAGCGTCAGCGCTTGATTGATCTCCAAGGTTGCTTGGGGCGTGTAGGTTCCCGGCGCGACACAGACGTTGTCGCCGGAGCCAGACTTGTCGATGGCCGTCTGGATGCTGCTGCCCGGCTGAACGACGTCGGCACAGGTGAACGTTCCGCTGATCGTGGCATTCCAAGCTTTAACGGTGACGTTGTTGAGCGTCAGGTTCCGGAAGCTGCCGGGGACGGTGTCGAGGCCCTCAGTGATCGTGATGTTTTCGATGGTGACGTCGTTCCCGTCGACCGTGACCTTGCTGTCGATCGTGGCGCCCTCGTCGCCGCCGGTGATGGTGACGCCGTCGGTGCTGACGTCGACCTCGCCGTCCTCCTCTTTGACGGTGCCAGTAACCTTAACGGTATCTCCCTGCTGGGCCTCGTCGACGGCTTCGTCCACGGACTCGTCGGACCCGACGACGTTGCCGATCATGCTCGGGCAGCCGGTGAGCACCACCAGCATCATGGACGCGAGCGCGATTCCTCCTAAAATTTTGGGTCGGTTCATCCCTCTCGGACCTCCTTGCACGGTTTAGTGGGTTTTATAATTAAACTTCCGGACGTCCAATGGAAAACGTAACATATGTGATGCGCGCAACATGGCGATGGCGCCGATGAAGCTGATCTTAGGGCTTGACAGCCCGGAAATCGCGGTGAGCAGTGCCGGAGTGTCACCCCCTTTTAAGCTCGTTTTACCTCCGTTGCTCGTACTGGAGCCCCGCCAGTACAGGCTCAGCGTCGTCTGGTACGCGACGAACCCGCTTCCAACGGGAGTGGTTGTCAAAAGTCTTGTTGCCATTTCTGACATGTAACGCTAAACGATACGCCAAGCAGCTGTCAAGGGGGGCAGACCCCACGAAAACTTGAACCGCCTAGGGGCGCTGGCCGCGCCGACGATCCGGCCCTTCGTTACCCCGTTTGTAGGCTCGCGAACCCGCAAAGGCCGCCGTTGACACGGCTGAGCCCACGGACTATAATCGCTCTCACGTTCAGGAGGGGCTTTCACCGATGACATCGGAGTTTTCGCCGATCCTCGTCTACATGCTGATCGCCGCCGGCATCACGGCCTTCGTCGTGAGCTCCAACAAGCTGCTCAGCTTCCGGCGGCCCTCGACCAACAAGGAAGCCCCCTACGAGTCCGGCATCCGCCCCCTCGGCGACGCCCGCGGTCGGCTCCGCATTTCGTTCTATCTCATCGCCATGACGTTCCTCGTCTTCGACCTGGAGATCGCGTTCGTCTACCCCTGGGCGGTCGTCTATCAGAACTTCGGCTGGGGCGGCTTTACGGCGATGAGCCTGTTTCTCATGATCATCTTCGTCGGCTACATCTACGAATGGAAGCGAGGTGCGCTGGATTGGCAGTAGACATCGACGACAACAGCCCCTTGATGACCACGACGCTCGATGCGATCGAGGAGGCCATCACCTGGGGGCGCAAGAACGCCGTCTGGCCCATGCAGTTCGGGCTGGCCTGTTGCGCGATCGAGATGATGGGCATGGCCGGGCCGCGCTTCGACGTGTCGCGGTTCGGGGCCGAGCTCCTCCGCGCCTCGCCCCGCCAATCCGACCTCCTGATCATCGCCGGGCGGCCGTGCCAGAAGATGGCCCCGGTCATCCGCAACCTCTACGATCAGATGCTGGAGCCGAACTACGTCATCGCCATGGGCGACTGCGCCTCGGTCGGCGGGCTGTTCAACAACTACGCCCATCTGCAGGGCGTGGACAAGATCATCCCCGTTGACGTCTACGTCCCCGGCTGTCCCCCCACCCCCGAAGCGCTCATCGAGGGGATCCTCATGCTGCGGGAGCAGATCGGGCGCGAGCAGCCGCTGCGCGAGACGACCTACAACCCCATGGAAGCGCTGGAGCGCCGACTGGAGGAGCTGAAGGCGAACTGACCATGGGCGAGGCGCCGCTGTGGGCTTGGATCCTCATCACGGCCGTCAAGTCGCTCGTCGTGGCCGTTGCGCTGCTGACGGGCTTCGCGTACATGACGTGGCTCGAACGCCGCGTGCTCGCCCGACTGAACGCGCGGGTTGGGCCCAACCGCGTCGGCCCCTTCGGATTGCTCCAGCCCCTGGCGGACGGCATCAAGCTCTTCTTCAAGGAGGATTTTCAGCCGCGGGGGGCGGAGACCTGGATGTATCTCATCGCGCCCGGCATCACGATGTTCGCGGCGCTGTTGGCCTTTGCGGTCATCCCCTTCGGGCCGCCGCAGGCGAAGCTCTGGGGCGTGCCGCTGTTCCAGATTGCGGATCCCAACGCCGGCATCCTCGTGCTGCTGGCGGTCACCGCCGTCGGCGTCTACGGGATCATCCTCGGCGGCTGGGCGTCCAATAGCAAGTATTCGCTGCTCGGGTCGCTGCGCTCCTCCGCCCAGATCATCAGCTACGAGCTGACGGTCGGGCTGTCGCTGGTGGGGGTCATCCTCGTCTCCGGGACGCTGCAGCTGACCGACATCGTGGCCCAACAACAGGGGACCTGGCTCGGGTTTCTGCCCCAATGGAACATTTTTATCCAGCCGCTCGGGTTCTTGTTGTTTCTGATCGGCGCCAACGCGGAGACGAACCGCGCCCCGTTCGATCTGCCTGAAGCCGAGCAGGAGCTCGTCGCGGGCTATCACACCGAGTACGGCGGCATGAAGTTCGCCGGGTTCTTCGTCGGGGAATACATCAACATCATCGTCGCCAGTTCGGTGGCGGTGACGCTCTTCCTCGGCGGCTGGGGCGGGCCGTTCGTGGAGCAAGTTCCCGTGTTGGGCGTGCTCTGGTTCGTTCTGAAAATATTCGCGTTTGCGTTTCTGTTTATTTGGCTGCGCGCGTCGGTGCCGCGCATCCGCTATGACCAGCTGATGACGATCGGCTGGAAGGTGCTGTTGATCCTGGCGCTGGTCAACGTCTACTTCACGGCCATGGGCGTGATGGCGTTCGGAGGCGGATCATGATCGAGACGATCCTCTTCGTCGTCTTCGCCATCACGGCCGTCGGGTCCAGCATCCTGATGATCACGCGGACCAAGCCCGTCCACGCCGCGATCTCGTTTCTCGGGACGCTGGTCAGCTTGGCGGGCCTGTTCCTGCTGATGGTCGCCCCGTTCGTCGCCGTGCTGCAGATCATCGTCTACGCGGGCGCCATTCTGGTACTTTTCCTCTTCGTGGTCATGATGCTCCACGTCCGCTCCGGGGAGGGGCCGGAGGTCAAGCTGAAGTTCCAGCGACCCCTGGCGCTCGGGTTGGCGACGCTGTTGGGCGTTGGGCTGGTCTACGTCGTCGCCGCGACCGACCTGAGCGATGCCCAGGAGCTGCCCGAGGACATGGGGTCCGTGGAAGCCATCGGGGAGGCGCTGTTCACGTCGTATCTCTTGCCGTTTGAAGTGGCGGCGATTCTGCTGTTGATCGGCATGTTGGGGGCCGTGGCGCTGTCGAGCAAGGACGACGACGAGGAGGCCTCGTCATGAGCGTGAGCGCCTACGTGATCCTGAGCGCGGTGCTCTTCGCCATTGGGGCGCTCGGGGTGCTCTCACGTCGCAACGCGCTCGTGGTCTTCATGTCGATCGAGCTGATGTTCAACGCCGTCAACCTGGCGTTCGTCGGCTTCGCCCGCTACTGGGGCGACATCGCGGGCCACGTGCTCGTGCTGTTTGTGCTCGCGTTTGCGGCCGCGGAGGTGGTCGTCGGGCTGGCGATCATCGTCAACATCTTCCGCCGCCGCGACACCGTCGACGTCGACGACATCGACCTGCTAAGGGGGTAACGCGAACGTGAACTGGGTTTGGCTCGTGGTCGTTTTGCCGCTCGGGGGCGCGCTCTACAACGGGCTGCGCGGCGCCCGAGCCAGCAACCGGACCGTGGGCGTGATCGCCTGCGGGAGCGTCGGGCTGGCGTTTTTCGTCGGGATCTACCTCCTGACGCGCCTGTTGGGACTTCCAGCGGAGGATCGCCAGGTTACCCAGACGCTGTTCGACTGGATCTCGATCGGAAACTTCGACGTGGCGTTCAGCTTCCTCGTCGACCCGCTCTCGGTGCTGATGATCCTCGTCGTGACGGGCGTCGGGTTCCTGATCCACGTCTACTCGGTCGGCTACATGGGCGAGGACGACGCCTATTCGCGATATTTCGCCTGGCTCAACCTCTTCACGTTCGCCATGCTGTTGCTCGTGCTGGCCGATAACTTCCTCCTGATGTTCATGGGCTGGGAGCTCGTCGGCCTCTGTTCCTATCTGCTCATCGGGTTCTGGTTCACCCGCCCCAGCGCCGCCCAGGCCGCCAAGAAGGCCTTCATTGTCAACCGCGTGGGCGACGTCGGCTTCATGATCGGGCTGTTCGTCCTCTTTGCCACGTTCGAGACGTTCGACTATTTGACGATCTTCCAGCAGGCGCCCGAGACGCTGACGCTCGGCGGCGGGGTCGTCACCGCCATTACGCTGCTGTGGTTCGTCGGGGCCGTGGGCAAGTCGGCCCAGATTCCCCTCTACGTCTGGCTGCCCGACGCCATGGAGGGCCCGACCCCCGTTTCGGCCCTCATCCACGCGGCCACCATGGTGACCGCGGGCGTCTACATGGTCGTGCGGGCCAACGTGCTCTATCAGCTGGCGCCCGTGACGTTGGGCGTGATCGCCGCCATCGGCGCCGTGACGGCGCTGTTCGCCGCCACGATCGCGCTGGTCAACAACGACATCAAGCGGGTGCTGGCCTACTCGACCGTGTCGCAGCTGGGCTACATGTTTTTGGCCACGGGCGTCGGCGCGTTCGCGGTCGGGATGTATCACCTGACGAGCCACGCGTTCATGAAGGCGCTGCTGTTCCTCGGCGCCGGCTCGGTCATGCACGCCATGGCCGACCGGACCGACATGCGCGAGATGGGCGGGCTGCGCAAGAAGATCCCCTGGACCGCGATCGTCTTCCTCATCGGGGCGCTCGGCCTCTCGGGCATTCCGCCGTTCGTCGGCTTCTTCAGCAAGGATTTAATATTGGAGGAGACGTTCGCGACGGGCCACATCGTCCTCTGGCTCGTCGGCATCGGCACGGCGCTCTTGACGGCGTTCTACATGCTGCGGGCGTACTTCCTGACCTTCGAGGGCGAGCCGCGCTACCGCGAGGACGAGGTCCATCCGCACGAATCTCCGCCCGTGATGCTCGGGCCGTTGGGCGGACTGGCCGCGCTGTCGATCGTCGGCGGGGCGCTCTGGATCTCGCTGGCGGGCTTTGCGCCGCTGGAGCACTTCCTCGAACCCGCCATCGCCACGGAGGTCGGGGCCAAGTTCTCGCACGCCTACCCGATCGGCCCGGCGCTGCTGGCATTTCTGTCCGTCGTCGTGGCGCTCGCGGGCGTCGGCCTCGCCTGGATGGTCTACGTGCGCGGCTGGCAGCCGAGCGAGGGGCTGCGCCGCCCCTTCCGGCCCGTTCATGGCCTCCTGGCGGGCAAGTACTACGTCGACGAGCTCTACAACGTCGTCATTGTGCGACCGGGGGAGGCGATCGCCCACTTTTTGGCGGGCGCGTTCGATCGCGGATTTCTCGATGGGATCGTCAACGGGGTGGGCCGCGTCGTCAACGGGGCCGGTGGGTTCCTGCGGCCCGTGGAGAGCGGCTACGCGCGCAGCTACGCGTCATGGATGCTGCTGGGCGCGATCGCGCTGTTGATCTACTGGATGGTGGCCTGATCGGCATGGAAGCCCAAGGCATGGCGACGCGTAGGCCGACATCGAGCTGCCAGGCTGGATCCCGGATCGAGGCAGGGATTTGAGATGTTTTTGACGATCGTGACGTTCCTGCCGGCACTGGGCGCGTTGATCCTGGCGCTGCGGCGCACGGACGACGCCAACGCGATGCGCGGGACCGCGCTCACCTGGAGCCTCTTGACGCTCGGCTTCGCCGTGGCGCTTGCGCTGACGTTCAACCCGGCCAGCGGCGAGATCCAGCGCGAGATCGCGGTCGACTGGATCGCCGAAGCCGGCGTCAGCTACCACCTAGGCGTGGACGGCATCTCGCTCTTCCTCGTGCTGTTGACGACGGTCCTGGTGCCGTTGTTGCTCTGGGCGCCTTGGGATCGCGTCCGCGAGCGCTACAAGGCCTTCGCCATCATGGTGCTGTTGTTGGAGACCGCCCTCATCGGCGTCTTCCTCGCGCTCGACCTGGTGCTGTACTACGTCTTCTGGGAGGCGATGCTGATCCCGATGTATTTCCTGATCGGGATCTGGGGCGGCGAGCGGCGCGGCTACGCCGCGATCAAGTTCTTCCTCTACACCATGGCCACGAGCGTCTTGATGCTCGTCGCCATCATCGCCATCTACGTCTCAGCGGGGACGTTCAACTGGACGGTGCTGAGTTCCGCATCCGTCAGCCTCAGCCCGACGTTGCAGTTCTGGGCCTATCTGGCCTTTGTCGCCGCGTTTGCCGTCAAGATTCCCCTCTGGCCGCTGCACAGCTGGCTCCCCGATGCCTACAGCGAGGCGCCCATCACGGGGACCATTCTGCTGTCCGCCCTCATGTCCAAGGCCGGCTTGTACGGGCTGATCCGCTTCGGCCCGTCCATCTTTCCCGACGCGGCCGCGACGCTGGCGCCCTACCTGTTGGTGCTGGCCCTGGTCGGCGTCGTCTACGGGGCGTTTGTGGCCATGGCCCAGCGCGACCTGAAGCGCCTCATCGCTTACTCCAGCGTCAGCCACCTGGGCCTCGTCGCCGTGGGGATCTTCGCCTTCGGGACGCTCAGCACGGCAGGCAGCGTGCTCCAGATGGTCAACCACGGCATCTACATCGCGGCGCTCTTCCTCGTGATCGCGATCCTCATGAACCGTTTTGGCGGGCGATCGCTGGACGACATGGAAGGGGTCGCCGCCGTGATGCCCAAGTTCGCCGCGTTCTTTTTGATTATTCTCTTCGCCTCCGTGGCCCTGCCGGGCACGAACGGCTTCGTCGGCGAGTTCCTCATCCTCGTGGGCACGTACGCCGGACAGTTCCCCGTCTACGCCGTCGTCGGCGCGTCGATCGCGGTGCTGTCGGCGATCTACATGCTCTACATGGCGCGCCGGGTCTTCCACGGGCCGACATCCGAGCGCGTCCGGACGGGCACGAGCGACCTGTCCCGGGCCGAAACGGGGCTGCTCGTTCCCTTGGTCATACTCATCCTCTGGATCGGCCTCTATCCGTCGCCGTTTTTGGACCGCATCGAGCCGGCCGTGCAGTCGACCGTGGAGCAGGCCCAGGCCCGTCTCGAATCCACCAACGCTCAGACCGCCAGCGCCGAATCGATGGCCAATTGGATCATGCCGTGGGACGCGGCCGAGGATGAGACCGACACCGACGACGCGGGAGGTCGCCCATGACGTTTACGCTCAACGATTTCCTCGCCCTGCTGCCCGAAGCCATTCTGGCGACGATGGCCCTGGTTGTGCTGTTGGTCGGGCTGTTCCTGCGGGTCGAGCAGCGGCGGTGGCTGGCGTGGCTCAGTCTGCTGAGCGTGGCCGGGGCGCTGGTCGCCACGCTGGCGGCCCCGACGTCGACCGAGCCGATGGTCCAGGGGATGCTGCGCGTCGATATCCTGGCCAAGTTCCTCAACGTCGTCTTTCTGCTGGGCGGGGGCTTCACGCTGATGCTGTCCGCGGATTACCTCGAGCGCCAAGGGGCAGCCAGCGGCGAATACTACGCGTTGATTCTCTTCGCCACCCTCGGCGCCATGCTCATGGGCTCGGGCGCCGATCTGTTGATGATCTTCCTCGGGCTGGAGACGCTGTCCATCCCGCTCTACATCCTGTCGTCGTTCTTCCGGCATCAGACCGCCTCCCAGGAGGCCGGCTTCAAGTATTTCCTGCTGGGGTCGTTCTCCAGCGCGCTGTTGCTCTACGGGGTCGCGCTCGTCTACGGCGCGACCGGGACGACGCAACTGGGCGCCTTGGCGGGGGCCGTGTCCGGCGCGCTGGCGGCCAAGCCGCTGTTGCTCTACGCGGGCGCCGGGCTGTTGCTGGTGGGGCTCAGCTTCAAGTCCGCGGCCGTGCCCTTCCACACCTGGGCCCCGGACGTCTACGAGGGCGCGCCGACGTCGACGACGGCGTTCATGGCCGTGGCCGCCAAGGCCGGGGCGTTCGCCGCCTTCATTCGGATCTTTGCCGACCCCTTTGTGGAATTTGCGGCCAGCTGGGCGATCCTCGTCGGCGTCATCGCCGCGTTGACGATGATTCTGGGCAACCTCGTCGCCTTGGTGCAGACGAACCTCAAGCGGCTCCTGGCGTATTCGAGCATCGCCCATGCGGGGTATCTGCTGATCGGCGTGGCGGCGGCGCAGACCCCAGAGCTGGCCGCCGATGCCACGTCGGGGCTGGGGTTCTATCTCCTCGTCTACACGCTCATGACGCTCGGGGCGTTCGGCGTCGTCATGCTCGCCGAGGGCCGAGGGGAGAACCTGTCGCTGGAGGACGTGGCCGGGTTCGCCGGGCGCGCGCCGGGCCTCGGAACGGTCATGGCGATTTTCATGATCTCGCTGGCCGGCTTGCCCCCAACAGCCGGGTTCTTCGGCAAGTTCTACATCTTCCAGGCCGCGATTCAGGCCGATCTGTTGTGGCTGGCGATCATCGGCGTCGTCACCAGCGTCGTGTCGGTCTACTACTACCTCCGTGTCGTCTACACCATGGTCATGCGCCCGGCGACGACCGATCGCACCGCGTTCCACTCCCGACTCGCCTGGGTCGGGCTGACGATCATGGCGATCGGGATTCTGTTGTTGGGGATCTATCCGACGCTGGCCTACGGCTGGCTCGGGCAGCTGACGACGATCGCGGCGGCGCCCTAGCGCTCTGATCGGGGGCAGTCGACCGCGGCCCGGGGCATCCAGGGCATGGCATGCGGGGAGGATGAGATGGAAGCGCGCGACGCCATGGAGCCGACTCCGATCTGGGTCCAAGCGGACGAGTCCCTCATGGATGCCGCCCAGCACATGCTCGCCAATCCCTTCAGCACGCTCCCCGTGGTGGGCAACGACCAGGGCGAGCTCATCGGGACGTTATCCATGGATGACTTGCTGCCTCGGCTTGAGGCGGTGCCGTTCTCCGAGGTGGAAGCCCTGCGGCTGTTTGGCAACTGGCTCGACGAGAACAACTACAACGAGTTCGGGCCGCGCTATCGGGAGCAGACCGTGCAGGACCACATGCACAAGGACGTCCAAGCCGTGGCGCCGGATGCGCACTTGTGCCAAGCGCTGCGGATCATCGTCAGCAGCAGCGATCACCAAGTCTTCGTCGTGGATGAGGAGAGGCGCCTGCTCGGCGTCATCGGGCGCAACGACGTTCTGGCCATTCTTACCTCGGGCCGCTGATGCACGGCACCGAACACCTCCTGGAGATCTTCTTTCTGTTGGCGGCGGCCCAGCTCGCCGGCCGTCTCTTCCAGCGACTCGGCCAGCCCGCCGTCATCGGCCAGCTGCTGGCGGGCATCCTTGTTGGGCCGTCGTTGCTCGGCCTCGTCCATGAGGGCGAGATCATGGGGTTTCTCGCCGAGCTGGGCGCGGTCGTTCTGCTGTTCTTGGTCGGGCTTGAGGTGCGGCTGAACGACATCGTCTCGGTCGGCAAGGAGGCCGTCGCCGTGGCGATCCTTGGGGTCGCGCTTCCGTTCGGCGCCGGCTATGCCTACGGGCTCTTCATCGGCTTCGAGCAGCTCCCGGCGCTCTTTCTCGGCACGGCCCTGGTGGCGACGAGCGTCGGGATCACGGCGGCGGTGCTGCAGGAGATCGGCGTGCTCTCGCGGACCTACAGTCGCATCATCCTGGGCGCTGCGGTCATCGACGACGTGCTCGGGCTGATCGTGCTGGCGGTCGTCTCCGGCATTGCCCAGACCGGCAGCGTCGAGCCCGGCTCGATCGCGCAGCTCAGCCTGCTGTCGTTGGCGTTTGTGGGCGGGGCGATGCTCTTGGTGCCGGTCGTTCGGCGGATCCCTTTGGACAAGCTGCCGTTCGGCGGGCCGTTCAGCGTGGCGCTGACGTTGGCCATGGGGCTGTCGGGCCTGGCCACCGCCATCGGGTTGGCGCCCATCGTCGGCGCGTTCTTCGCCGGGATGCTTTTGGCGGAAGTTCAAGAGGAATACCAATTGGCGGGCCCGACCCACGCGCTGGAGCTGTTTTTGACGCCGATCTTCTTCGCCATGATCGGCGTCCGCCTCGAGCTGGGATCGCTGATGGAGCCGACGACGCTCGCGGTGGGCGGCGTGGCCAGCGCGATTGCCATCGTGTGCAAGCTGGTCGGCGGCATGGGGGCACTGACGCAAGGCGGGCGACAGGCCGTGGTGGTGGGCGTCGGCATGGTGCCCCGCGGCGAAGTCGGCCTCATTGTGGCCGCGATCGGGCTGTCCGCCGGGGCTGTCGATCAGCGCGAATACGCGCTGGTGCTGTTGGTCGTGTTGGTGACGACGCTCGTGGTGCCGTTCGCGCTGCGCCCGTTGATCAATTGGGCCGAAGCGCCCGAGGCGTTGGACGCGACCGATGCGGGCGCTGCGGCCCAACGCCCGGATTCGACGGCAGATCAATAGACGGCCGGCCTGTCGACGTTCGTCCCGACTCGTCTTTGAGACGACGACGGAAAACGGGCCGAAGCTTCGCGCTTCGGCCCGTTGTCGAATGTTCAGTTGCGACGACTCGGCTGCGCTGGTGGTTGCCCCGACGCGATCAGCCGATGTCCACCTCGCGATACTCGGGGCCGTAGGCCTTGAACGACAATCCGAGGCTGTGCAGCTCCTTGACGAACACGCGGAACGACTCCGGCAGGCCGGGATCAGGGTAGTCCTCGCCCTTGAGGATCGACTTGTAGAGCCGCACGCGGCCTTGCGGATCGTCGCTCTTGAGCGTGAGCATCTCCTGCAGCGTCTGCCCGGCCCCGTAGGCCTCGAGCGCCCAGACCTCCATTTCGCCGAGGCGTTGGCCGCCCAAGCGGGCCTTGCCGCCGAGCGGCTGCTGGGTGATGAGCGAGTACGGCCCCGTGGAGCGGGCGTGGACCTTCTCGTCGGCGATGTGCTCCAGCTTCAGAATATGCATGGTGCCGACGGTGACCGAGTGGTCGTACGGCTCGCCCGTGCGCCCGTCGCGGAGCGTGACCTTCCCGTTCGGTTCGCCCTGCGGGCTTCCGGCGCCGTCGCCGTCGGCGAGGCCGCGCTCCTCGCGGAGCTCGTGGAGCTCGTTCATGACGCGGCCCTCGTCGGCGCCGTCGAAGATGGGCGACGCCATCGGTTCGTCTTCCAGGTGGGCGAGCCAGCCCAGATGGGTCTCGAAGACCTGGCCCAGGTTCATGCGGGATGGCACGCTGAGCGGGTTCAGGACGAGATCCACGGGCGTGCCGTCCGGCAGATACGGCATGTCCTCGTCGGGCAGGATGCGGGCGATGACGCCCTTGTTGCCGTGACGGCCCGCCAGCTTGTCGCCGACGGCGACCTTCTTGCGCTGGGCGATGTAGACCTTGACGAGCTCGTTGACGCCGGCCTCGAGCTCGTCGCCCTCGTCGCGCGAGAACTTTTTGACGCGGATCACCTTGCAGCCCTCGCTGGAGGGCGGCAGCGTCTTGGAGGTGTTCTTCACCGCGCGCGTCTTCTCCCCGAAGATGGAGCGGAAGATGCGCTCCTCGGGCGTCGGCTCGCTCTCGCCGCGCGGGGTCAGCTTGCCCACGAGCACATCGCCCGTGCGGACCTCGGTCCCCTCGCGGATAACGCCCGTGTCGTCGAGGTTGCGCAGCTCCTCGCGGCTGATGTCGGGAATGTCGTTGGTGATCTCCTCGGGGCCGAGCTTGGTCTCCTCGGCCCGGACCTCAAACTCCTGGATATGGACGGAGTCGAGGACGTCTTCTCGCACCATGCTTTCGGAGATGACGATGGCGTCCTCGTAGTTGTAGCCCTCGAAGGGCAGAAACGCCACGAGGCAGTTGGTGCCGAGCGCGAGCTCGCCCTGATCGGTGCCCTCCGCGTCGGCCAGGACGTCGCCCTTGTGGACCGTCTGGCCCTTCTCCACGACCGGCCGCTGATGCAGGATGGTGTCCTGGTTGGAGTTCTCGAACGTGCGCAGGTCGTAGGTGTGTTCCCTTTTGCCGCTTTCGACGACGACTTGGGAAGCGTCCACGAAGGACACGACGCCGTCCTCTCGGGCCAACACCAGCCGGCCGGAGTCGCGGGCCGCGGCCCGCTCCATGCCCGTGCCGACGTCCGGCGCTTCGGGCTTGAGCACCGGCACGGACTGGCGCTGCATGTTGGCGCCCATGAGCGCGCGGTTGGCGTCGTCGCGCTCCAGGAACGGAATCAACGACGCCGACACGCCCACCAGCGCCGCGGGCGAGACCTCGACGTAGTCGACGTCCTCGGGCGGGATCTCCTTCAGTTCCTCCTCGCCCGTGCGGATCTCCACGGCCTCGCCCGTCAGAACGCCGTCGGCGTCCATCGGCGTCGTGGCGGGCGCGATGGTGTACTTCTGTTCCTCGTCGGCCATGAGCCAGTCGACCTCGTCGGTGACGACGCCCGCCTCGACGCGCCAGTAGGGGGCTTCCAGAAAGCCGTGCTGGTTGACGCGGGCGTAGGTCGCCATGGACGTGATCAAGCCGATGTTCTGGCCTTCGGGCGTCTCAATGGGGCAGATGCGCCCGTAGTGCGACGTGTGGACGTCGCGAATCTCCAGCTTGGCGCGTTGCTTGCTGAGCCCGCCGCCCAACGCCGATAGGCGTCGCTTGTGCGTCAGTTCGGAGAGCGGGTTCGTCTGTTCCAGATATTGCGACATCCGGCCCGTGTAGAACAGCTTGTTGATGCCGCCCTGAACGACCCGGGACATGACGAGATTCCGCAATGGCTCCTCGTCGTCGAGGTTGTATTTGTTGAGGCGATCGGCGGTGATTCGGGCCATGCGTCGCAGCCCCGCTCGAAGCGCGTCGTTGGTCGTCTCGCCCGGCGTCTTGACCCGCTTGTTGGCGAGGTGGTCCTTGTCGTCGAGGACTTCGGGGTACTCGGGCGCCTGCAGGAGGTACTCCACCATGAGCCCGATCTCGTCGGCGTGGAGAACGGTATCGTCCTCGTCGTAGGTCATGCCGAGCTTCTTGTTGACCATGAAGCGCCCCACGGACGAGAGGTTGTAGCTGTCCGGGTCGCCGTAGAGGCTCTCGAAGTACTCCTGCATCGTCTTGAGCGTGGCGCGATCGGTGGAGCGCATCTTGCGGTAGACGGCCTGGAGCGCGCCCTTCTGATCGACCGCCTTGTCCTCTTCGAGGCTCGTCTGGATGAACTTCCGGATGAGCGAGATCTGCGCGACCCCGGCGTCCTCGAGCGCGGCGATCGTGTCGGGCTGAATCTCCTCGCCCGCCTTCAGGATCGTCTCGCCGTTGCTCTCCACCGCCTCGCTCAGACGATACCCGGTGTAGGGCTCCAGGCCCTCCGAATTGACCGCATGCACGGGGAAGCTGAACCCTTCCATGATGTCGGTCGTGGAGTAGCCCAGCGCCTTGAGCAACGTCGTAACGGGAACGTTGGCCTTCCGGTCCAGATGGGCGGTGAGGCGCTCGCGCTTCATGTCGAGCACCAGCTCCAACCAAGATCCAGCTTCCGGACGGACCTGAGCCCGATACTCCGTCGCTTCCTCCTGCGTGAAATAGACGCCCGGAGCGATCGTCAGCTGGTTGACGAGCACGTTCTCGCTGCCGTTGATGACGAACGTCCCGCGGTCGGTCATGAGCGGGACGTCGGCGAGATAGATGTCGTCTTCCTTGACCAGCTGGTCCGCTTTGTAAAGGCGCCCGGTCACGCGCAAGGGAGCTTGATACGACAGGTTCATGTCCTTGCACTCGCGCTCGGAATGGTGCGGCTCGCGAATCTCGGGGCCGATCAGCTCCAGGCGCAGGTCATCCTTGCCCTCGCTCTCGATCGGCGAGATCTCCTCGAACAGCTCGCCGAGGCCGTCCTCCAGGAGCCAATCGAACGACTTCCGCTGATCCTCTAACAGATAGGGAAGTTCATACGTACGCTGCACACGACCGTAGGATCGTCGCTCCCTCACAGGCACAGAGTCCCTCCTCGGAAATATGCGCGGGTGATCGGAACGGGCCCGCTCACCGTCACGTCGAATAGCGGGATCGCTCGGCTCGTCAGGGGGAGCCGAGCGACGCCCACGCCGATCTCGTCACCAACGGAATCCGAGAGGTGCAACTAGCTGATGTCGACCTCCGCGCCGTATTCCTCGAGCTGTTCGCGGATGTTTTGCGCCTCGTCCTCGTCGACGCCCTCCTTGATGGTCGCCGGGAGGTCGTCCGCGAGCTCCTTGCACTCCTTGAGGCCCTTGCCGGTGATCTCCTTGACCTTCTTGATGAGCTGGACCTTCTGCTGGCCGGCGTTGGTCAGCTTGACGTCAACGGTGGACGCGGCGGCTTCCTCCTCGCCGCCTTCCGCGGCCGTGCCGCCGCCCGCTGCCGGCGCGGCGGCCACAGCGGCCTGGGCGCTCACGTCGTATTTCTCCTCAAGGTCCTTCACCAGCGCGTGGAGGTCCTTGACGGTCATCTCGTCGATGGCTTCAAGGATGTCGTCCTTGCTCATCGTCGCCATTATGTCGACTCCCCTTTCTCTGTCTCAGAATCGTCAGCGGCTTCAGCGTCATTCGGTTCCGCGTCCGCCTGATCGTCAGCCTCAGTGTCGGTCTCAGCGCCCGTGTCCTCAGTGGCCTCAGTGGCCTCGGCCTCGTCCGTGGAGGCCTCGGCGCTCGCTTCGTCGGCGCTGGCCTCGACCGTGTCCGCCTCCGAAGACGGGCCCGCTTCGCCCTCGAGGTCCGGCTTGGCCTTGGCGACCTCGTTGAGGCCGACGACGAGCTGGCGGACCACGCCGTTGAGCGCGGTGGCCAGGTTGCGGATCGGGCCGTGGAACGTGCCGGCCAGTTGCGCCAGCAGTTCCTCGTGAGACGGGAGCTCGGCCAGTTCCTTGACGCCCTCGGCGTCGAGCAACTGCCCTTCGCTCAGGCCGCCCTTGATCGTGTAATTGGGAAATTCCTTCGTCAGCGTCATCGAGTGCTTGAACGCCTCGATCGGGTCGTCGTAGCCGAAGCAGATCGCGGTCGGGCCCTCGAGGACCCCGTCGAACGACAGCCCGGCGGCCTCGGCCGCTTGCTGGGCCAGTCGGTTCTTCACCACGCGGTACTCCAGGTTCTGCCCCCGCAGCTTCTGCCGCAGCTCGACCATCTGGTTGGCGTCCAGCCCCCGGAAGTCGGTAAAGACGAGGGCCTGGGCCTCGCGGAATCGCTCCTCAAGCTCTTGGACCGCTTGCTCCTTCTCAGGTCTGACCATGAGCTAGAGCCTCCCCTCCTCGACGCGGCGCGCCACCTCGTCCGGATTGACCCGAATGCCGGGCCCCATCGTCGACGAGACGTTGACACGGCGCAGGAACCGCCCGCGCACGTCGGCGGGCTGTTCGTCAACGATTGCGGTGGCCAACGCGAGGAAGTTCTCCACCAGTTGGTCCGTTTCGAAGGAAATCCGGCCGAACAGCTGATGGATCTGGCCGAAGTCGTCGATGCGGAACTCCATCTTGCCGGCCTTGAGCTCCTCCACGGCCGACCCGATCTCCTGGGTCACCGTCCCCGTCTTGGGCGAGGGCATCAGGCCGCGCGGCCCCAAGACGCGGCCGAGACGGCCGACCACGCTCATCATGTCGGGCGTCGCCACGACGCGATCGAACTCGAACCAATCCTCGTTCTCGATCTTCTCCACCAGCTCTTCGCCCCCGACGTGGTCCGCACCCGCGTCCTCAGCGGCCTGTTGGGCCTCGCCCTTGGCGAACGCGAGCACGCGCACGCTCTTGCCCGTGCCGTGCGGGAGCACGACCGTGCTGCGAATGCGGTGCTCGTTCTTGCGCGGGTTGATGTTGAGCCGGAAGACCGCCTCGGCGGCCTCGTCGAAGTTGGCCGTCGCCGTCTGCTTCAGAACCTCCATCGCCTCCTCGATCTCGTAAAATCGGGCGGCGTCGACGTGCTCGGCAGCGGCGGCGTATCGCTTGCTGACCGCTTTCATGCTCGGATCACACGCTTTCCACGATCTCGAGGCCCATGTTCCGCGCGGTCCCTTCGATGACGCGCGAGGCGGCCTCGACGGTATCGGTGTTCAAGTCGGGCATCTTCATCTCCGCGACCTTGGTCAACTGCTCGCGCGTGATGCGCCCGACCTTTTGGCTGTTCGGAATGCCCGATCCCTTTTGAATGCCGGCGGCCCGCTTCAGCAGCTCCGATGCCGGCGGCTTCTTCAGATCGAAGTCGAAGCTCTTGTCCGGATAGACGTAAATCTGGACGGGGATAATGAGCCCTTGCTCCTCGTCCTGGGTCGCTTCGTTGAACTTCTGACAGAAGTCCATGATGTTGACCTTGTGCTCGCCCAGGGCGGGGCCCACCGGCGGTGCGGGCGTCGCCCCGCCGGCCGGGATCTGGAGCTTAATTTCCGCTTCAACGCGTTTGCCGGGTGCGGGTCCTGCCATGAGATGATCTCCTCGCTTATCGCTTACAGTTTTTCGATGCCTTCGAAGCCCAACCGAACGGGCGTCTCTCGCCCAAAGATCTTGACCATCACCGTGACTTCCTCGTTCTCCTTGTCGATGTCGGTGATCTCGCCCGTGAAGTCGGCGAACGGGCCTTCGACGATCTCGACGACCTCGCCGTCCTCGAAGTCGACCTCGATGACCGGGCCCTCGCGCTCCGGCATCTCCAGGAGGCCGGCCTTGCGCTTGACCACCTTCATCTCGTCCTCGGGCATCGGCAAGGGCGGGTCGCCGACGAAGCGTGCCTTGAGGCCCTCAACGAGCTCCTTGGTGTCCTCGTTGAGGTCCATCTTGCCGAAAACGTACCCGGGAAACAGCCGACGCTTCTCGATCCGCTGCACCGTCAGCACGCGCTTGTCCTTGTACTCCTTGACCTTGATCATGCCGGACGTGCGCGAATGGATGCGGTCTTCTTTCTCCAACAGATCGCCTTGGCGCAGCGTTTGGCCCTCTTTGAGCTTGACGAGGTAGCGGTTGGGAATCTCCTCCACGATGGGCTCGCCGGCTTCGTCCAGCCGATCGAACGTCACCCGACGGATGCGAGACCGATCGACGACCTTCCCTTTGACCTTGGTGAAGAACTGCGAGTCGCGATCGCTCGTCAACGGGACGTTGGCCGGAACCTTCTCGCCGACGCGGATGTCGCGACGAATCCGTTTCTCGTCGGGAATCTTGTAGACCTCCTCGTTGCGGTTGGTCAGCTCAATGATGACCCGCTGCAGCGTCTCGATGGAGGTCACTTCGGCGTCGTAGGGCACGCGGCGTTCCGGCTTGAGCGCGAGCAGCTCGCCCCGGCTGATGCGCTGGTTCAGCTCGACCTGGAGCTCATACTCGTAGGGAATGCGGTACTCGGCCGCGGGGCCCGTTCGGGTCTTGGAGGTGATGACCTCCTCGACCGGCGCAAGAAAACGGGCCTCTTCGCCGTCGAGCTGGAAGCTTTGCACTTTCCCCTCTAAGCCCAGCTCGTGCACCCGTCTCTCGAGCTCTTCCTTGACCTTCAACTCAGACCCGGCGTAGGTCTGAACGGCGTACCAGCGCTTCATGGATGATCCACCCCGGAATCGGCCCTATTGACGCAGGTCCAGCACCGCGTCGATCACGCGCGAAAAGACGGCATCGTACGCGAAGATGATGATCGTGAGCACGATGACCATCGCGATGACCAGAATGGTGAACCCGATCGTCTCCGTGCGACTGGGCCAGCTGATCTTGTCGAACTCCGCACGGACTTCTCGTGCGTACCTTGTCACTCGTTCGATCATGGGTGGCAGGCCCGGGAGGACTCGAACCCCCAACCTGCGGATTTGGAGTCCGCTGCTCTGCCAATTAAGCTACGGGCCTACGATATCCCCAGAATACGGAGCTGTCGCCCGATCTGCAAACCTGCTTGTGGCGATCGGGCGACGCTCGTCGCTGGTCGGGCTACACTTCGCGGTGCGGCGTGTGCGTGCGGCACCACCGGCAGAACTTGTTCAGTTCCAGCTTGCCGCGAGCGTTCTTCGTGTTCTTGGTCGTGTGATAGTTGCGCCGGCGGCACTCCGTGCACGCCAGCGTCACTTGCTCTACCTGCTCAGACGGCATGGCTCGGCCTCAATTCGAGATCCTGGGCGGTCCTATTCGATCACCTGGGAGACCACGCCGGCGCCAACGGTGCGGCCGCCTTCGCGGATGGCGAAGCGGACGCCCTCGTCCATGGCGATGTGCTTGATGAGATCCGCCGTGATCTTGACGTTGTCGCCCGGCATGACCATTTCCACGCCTTCGGGCAGGTGGACCGAGCCCGTGACGTCGGTGGTGCGGAAGTAGAACTGCGGTCGGTAGCCGTCGAAGAACGGCGTGTGTCGACCGCCCTCGTCCTTGCCGAGGACATAGACCTCGCCCTCGAACTTGGTGTGGGGCGTGATCGATTTGGGGGCTGCCAACACCATGCCGCGCTCGACCTCGTCCTTGTCGATGCCGCGCAACAGCACCCCGACGTTGTCGCCGGCGATGACGCTGTCGAGCGTCTTGTTGAACATCTCCAAGCTGGTGGCGACCGTCTCCATCGGCTCTTCCATGAGGCCGACAATCTCGATGTTCTCACCCGGCGTCAGCTGCCCGCGCTCGACCTTGCCGGTGACGACCGTGCCGCGGCCCTTGATGGAGAAGACGTCCTCGATGGGCATCAGGAACGGGCGATCGGTGTCGCGCTCCGGCTCCGGGAGGTAGTCGTCGAGCGCCTGGACGAGGTCAAAGATCGGCTGGGTCGCTTCCTCGTCTTCCGGGTTCTCCAAGGCCTGCAGCGAGGAGCCGTGCACGACGGGGACCTCGTCTCCGGGGAAGTCGTACTTGGACAGCAGCTCGCGAACCTCCATCTCCACGAGCTCGACGAGCTCGGCGTCGTCCACCAAGTCGACCTTGTTGAGGAAGACGACGATGTAGGGGACGTTCACCTGGCGCGCCAGCAGCACGTGCTCGCGCGTCTGCGGCATCGGCCCCTCATCGGCGGCCACCACCAAGATGGACCCGTCCATCTGGGCGGCGCCAGTAATCATGTTCTTGACGTAGTCGGCGTGGCCGGGGCAGTCGATGTGGGCGTAGTGGCGGGTCTCCGACTCGTACTCGATGTGGGAGACCTGGACGGTCAGAATCTTCGATTCGTCACGCACGACGCCGCCCTTGGCGATCTCGGCGTAGTCGCGGTACTGGGCCATGCCGTGCAAGGACAGCACGTAGGTCATGGCGGCGGTCAACGTCGTCTTGCCATGGTCAATGTGGCCGATGGTGCCGACGTTGACGTGGGTTTTGGTTCGCTCAAACTTCTCTTTGGACATAGGCCGCACCCTCCTTGGTCAGTGAAGTGGATAGAAAGCACGACGCGATGCGCGCCGCGCAGCTGCGCCGCGTTGGCCTCCCCATCCTGTGGAGCCCGCGGCCGGGGTCGAACCGGCGGCCTCTACCTTACCAAGGTAGCGCTCTGCCACTGAGCTACGCGGGCACAAGGACCTCTATTGTAGCTCATGGCTTGGGCCGCGGCAAACGCCGGGGTGGAGGGGGAGGGATTCGAACCCTCGAAGGCAAAAGCCAACGGATTTACAGTCCGCCCCGTTTGTCCGCTTCGGTACCCCTCCAAATTTCCAACGATGGGATGGGAGCCGGCGGAGGGATTCGAACCCCCGACCTGCGGTTTACAAAACCGCTGCTCTCCCGACTGAGCTACGCCGGCGCAGCCATGCTCTATGCTAAACCGTGCTCAGACGGGTTGCAAGGCGATCAGTCCCGACTGTCCTTGCTCTCCTCACGCTCCACGAAGTCGAGGATGGCTTGGACGACGAGGTAGTTGACCGAGCGGTCCCGATCCCGGGCCAGTTGGGTCAAGCGCTCAATCGGCTCTTGTTGGCGCTTTTCCTGCGGCACGTAGATGCTTAGCTTATCCATAGGGGCCGCCGGCACCTCCTGGGATTACGCGGTCGTTCAATGGCGCTGGCCGCCTGGCTCGTGAGACGACGGGCCTTGGGCATCAGGAGCGTAACAAGCCCATTGAGATCATTCAACTAACTTCGTTCCGGAGCTGTTCCAGCGCTTCCGAATAGCTTTGCGCCCCTTGTCCGCTCATTTGGGCAATGCAGACATCTTCCAGGACGGACACGCGCCGGAAGGGCTCCCGGCTACGGATGTCGCTCAAGTGCACCTCGACGGTCGGACGTCCGATCGCCTCAACCGCGTCTCGCAGCGCGTAGCTGTAGTGGGTCAGCGCCCCCGGATTGATGATGACGCCCGCCGCCCAATGGCGCTCGCGATGGAGGCAGTCGATCAATTCGCCTTCGTGGTTCGACTGGAAAAAGCGCGTCTCAAGGCCCATGTCATGGGCCTGATCGTGGAGATCCGCGTTGATCTGCTCGAGCGTCTTCGAGCCGTAAACGCCCGGGTCGCGGTCGCCGAGCAGGTTGAGGTTGGGCCCGTGGACGATCAGGATCCGTGTCATCGTGAGCGCGGCGGTCGTTGGGCGATCGATTCGAGGGCTTGGCGAACCTCGGCCTCGTCGACGGTGGCCAGTCGGGCGTCGCCAAGTGCGTCGAGCAGGACGCATCGGACGCGGCCAGCATCGGCCTTTTTGTCCCGACGAACATACGTGACAACTTCGTCGACGTCAAGGTCGTCAGGCCACGCGGGCACGGCAAACGCGTCCACGAGCTGGTCGATGCGCTCGACCGCCTCGCCCGGCAATCGCCCGCGTTCGTGGGCGATGCGGGCCTCGCCCCACATCCCCCAGACGACGGCCTCGCCGTGCAAGAACCGTCCATAATCCGTTGCCGCTTCGAGGGCGTGGCCCAGTGTATGGCCGAAGTTGAGCAGCGCGCGCTCGCCGTTGGCTTCGCGCTCGTCGCGGGCGACAATCCCGCTCTTGATGGCGACCGAGCGCTCGACCAGCGAGGCCAGCACCGCCACCTCCGCCAGTCGGCCCCCCCAGAGGATGCGTTCGGCGTCGTCGAACAACGCCGGGTCGGCAATGAGCCCATATTTGACGACCTCGGCAAAGCCATTGGCGAGCTGTCGCTCGTCGAGCGTCGTTAAGAGCTCGGGGTCGGCCACCACCGCTCGCGGCTGATGGAACGCGCCGACGAGGTTCTTCCCGAGGCGATGGTTGATGCCCGTCTTGCCGCCGATGGCGGCGTCGACTTGCGCCAGCAGCGTCGTGGGAACGGCGACCCAGTCGATCCCGCGCATGTAGGTCGCGGCGACGAAGCCGGCCAGGTCGCCCACGACGCCGCCGCCCAAAGCCACGACGGTCGCCCCTCGGTCGAAGGCGGCCCACCCGAGTCGCGTGTACAGACGATCCGCCCACTGCCACGACTTGCTCGGCTCGCCCGGCGGCACGGGGATCAACTGGGCGTCGACGCCCGCTCCGCGCAGCGTCTGCAGCACGCGGGCCCCGTGGTGCTTCTCCACCGTCTTGTCGGTGATGATCGCCGCGCTCGATCCGAGGTCCCGTTCTGCCCAAATCGCACCGAGCCGCTCGATCGCGCTGCGCTCGACGTGGACGGGATACCCCCGCTCGGCGAGCTCAACCGGGATCGTCGCCATGGTCGAGCCAGCCCTTTTCACTGAGCCTCGCCCACAGCCGACGGAGCGCGTCGCTCGGGTCGCCCTCGTTGTCGACGGCCACGTCGGCGATCGCCTCATACCACGGCTCGCGTCGGGCGAGCAGCGCTTGGAGGATTGATTGGGGATCGTCGGCGTCGCGCAACAGTGGACGATCGGTTTCATCGGCCACCCGGCGCGCAAGGGTCGGCGGGCGAGCTCGGAGATAGACGACGCAGCCGTGCAGGCGGAGCATGCGGCGATTCGTGGCCCGCTCGGGCGTCCCCCCACCGAGCGCTACAACCGAAGGGGGCCCTGCGTTCAACTCAGCGAGCGCGGCGGATTCGAGGTCGCGAAAGTAGGACTCGCCGTAACGCTGGAAAATGTCGGGAACCTCAAACCCCGCGCGCCGCTCGATCCGCTTGTCGAGGTCGATAAAAGGACGGTCGAGTTCGCGCGCGAGCCTCCGTCCCAGTGTCGACTTGCCCGATCCCATCATGCCCATGAGATAGATCGTGGGCGGGGCATTAGTAGGCGGGCGCCTCATGGGAGGAACGCGTGGCCGCCTTCAGGTCCTGGACAAAACGCTGCACGGCCTCGGGCGCGTCGCCGTTGGCGATCCGCGAGACGATCGCGCTGCCGACGATGGCCCCTTGCGCCCCGGCCTGGATGACGTCCCGGACGTGCTCGGGTTCGGAGAGCCCGAAGCCAACCGCAATGGGCAACTCGGCGGGAACGTGCTCGCGCGTCTGCTCGATCAGCTTGGCGATATGGGTGTCGAGTTGGGCGCGTGCGCCCGTCACGCCGTAGCGGCCGACGAGGTAGAGGAAGCCGCTCGTCTCCGCGGCGATGTGAGCCATGCGCTGCTCGTCCGTCTCGGGGGTGGCGAGAAAGATGGCGTCCAGTCGAGCTGCTCGCGCGGCCTGCAGCCACGAGTCGGCCTCCTCGACGGGCAGATCGGGCACGATGACGCCGTCGACGCCCACATGTTGGGCCTGGCGGGCGAACCCCTCTTCGCCCATGGCAAATATGGGGGTGTAGTAGGTCATGAGCACGATCGGCACCGACGAGCCATTGTCAGAAGCCCGCAGGCGCTGGACCAACTCGAAGATCGTCTCCGGCGTCGTGTCTGCCTCCAGGGCCCGAACGTCGGCGGCCTGGATCGTGGGGCCGTCGGCGATGGGATCGGAGAACGGGACGCCGAGCTCCAGCACGTCGACGCCGCCTGCCACCAGCGCCTCGGCGTAGCGGGCACTCTGCTCCCATGACGGGTCGCCGGCCATGAGGTAGCCGATCAGGGCCCCGTCCTCGGTCTGGGCCAGCGTCTCGAACGCCTTACGGATGCGCGTCATCGTATTGGCGAACCGTGTCGAGGTCCTTGTCGCCGCGGCCGGACATCGTCAGCACGACCAATCCGTCCCGTCCCAACTGCTTGGCCTTGTCGACGACGACCGGAACGGCGTGGGCCGGCTCCAGCGCGGGCAGCATGCCCTCCAGTTCCGACAGTTGCCGGAATCCCGCCATGGCGTCCGCGTCGTCGGCCGCGACGTAGTGGACGCGGCCCGAATCGCGGTAGAACGCGTGCTCGGGCCCGACGGAGGGATAGTCGAGGCCGGCGGAGACGCTGTGGGTCGCCTGAATTTGGCCCCACTCGTCCTGCATGACGTAGCTCTTGGCCCCATGGAGAACGCCGACCCGCCCGTAGGCCAACGGCGCTGCGTGGCCCTCGTCGGAGCCGCCCGCCTCCACGCCCAGAAGCTGGACGTCGTCGTCATCGACGAACGGGTAGAACGTTCCCAGGGCGTTGCTGCCGCCGCCGACGCAGGCGACGACAAGATCGGGCAGGCGGCGCTCCTGGCGCAGCATTTGCCCCTTGATCTCGTCGCCGATGACGCGCTGGAACTCGCGCACGATCCAGGGGAACGGATACGGACCGACAACTGAGCCGATAATGTAGTGGGCCTCGCGGACGTTGGTGGCCCAGTCGCGCATGGCTTCGTTGATGGCGTCCTTGAGCGTGCCCGTGCCGCCGTCGACGGGACGCACGTTCGCGCCCATGAGCTCCATGCGATAGACGTTGGGCCGCTGGCGTTCCATGTCGGTCCGGCCCATGAAGACGTCGACGGTCATCCCGAGCGCAGCCCCGATCATCGCCGTCGCGACGCCGTGCTGGCCCGCGCCCGTCTCAGCGATCAAGCGTGACTTGCCCATGTGTTTTGCCAAAAGCGCCTGACCAAGCGCGTTGTTCAGCTTATGCGCCCCGCCGTGGAGGAGGTCCTCCCGCTTGAGATAGACCCGTGCGCCCCCGGCATGCTCCGAGAGCCGCTCCGCGTGATACAACGGCGTCGGTCGGCCGGCAAAGTCGGCAAGGTAGCGTCGCAGTTCGCTCTGGAAGCGATCCGAGGCTTGCGCGTCCTCGAAGGCCTCCTCCAGCTGGCCCAGCGCCGGCATCAGGATCTCCGGCGCGAAGCGGCCGCCGAAGCGGCCGAAGTGGCCATCCTGGGGCCAGGCGCTCAGTCGCTGTGGCGCGTCAGACTCCGGCGATGCTCGACGTTCGGTGACCATCTCGGACCTCCTCTAAGAACGCGTTGACGCGGTCGGGGGCCTTGCGGTCGTTCGCTTCCACGCCGGAGCTGACGTCGACGCCGTAGGGGCGCACGACCTCGATCGCCTCGCGAACGTTGTCGGCGGTCAGCCCGCCCGCCAGGATCAGCGGACAGGGCGAGATCACATCCCGGATGCGCCGACTGACGGTCCAGTCGTGGGGCCTGCCCGTGCCCCCGCTCTGTCCGTCGACGTTCGTGTCCACGAGCAGGGCGTCGATCGGCGCTTCGGCTCGCGCGGCGGCCTGCCGCACCGTTTGCGGGCCCGCGTCCGCCGTGAGCCCCAATACGCCAATGAGGCGCACGCTCAGCGGCAGCATTGCGCGGATGCAGCCCAAGTCCTGGGGCGAGGCCTCGGCGTGGATCTGGATCGCGTCGGGTTCCGTCGCCTCGGCGAGCTCGGCGACCTCGTGCGGATCCGTCGTCGTGGTGACCAGCACCGCCGAGGTAAACGGCGCCACGCAGTCCATGAGCGCCCGGGCGCATGCCGGTTCGAGGTTGCGAGGCGAGGACGGGACGCCGACGACAAAGCCTTGGGCGTCGGCGCCGCTGGTGGCCGCAAGGTCTTCGGGGCTTCGGTTGCCGCAGAGTTTCGTTCGCGTCATGGGTTCACGATTCCCTCCCCAGGAACGTCATCTTAGGCCGTGCTGCGTCCCGAATCAACGGATACGGGTTGGACGGTTAGGCATGAAGCTGTACCCTCACGGTGGCATGGAAACCGAGATCCGTCAACTGGCCGGGCGGCTCCGCGACGCTCAGTACGCCGTCGCGCTCACCGGCGCCGGCGTCTCGACGGAATCGGGCATTCCCGACTTCCGCAGCCCCGACAGCGGCCTCTGGGCCCGTGCCGATCCCGAAGTCGTCGCGTCCGTTGAGGGATTTCAGCGCGATCCGGAAGGGTTTTACGAGTTCTGGACGTGGCGCTTCCCTAAGCTCAAAGACGCCCAGCCGAACGCCACGCATCGTCTGTTGGCTGAACTGGAACGGCAGGGGATGATCCAGGCTGTGATCACCCAGAACATCGACGGGCTCCACCGCGACGCGGGCTCCCAGACCGTCCGGGAAGTGCACGGCACGTATCGTCAGGGCGTCTGTGTCGCGTGCGGGCACCTGGTCCCCATCGAAGCGGTCTTTGAGCAAGTCCAATCCGGAGGATTACCGTACTGCAAGCGTTGCGACGGGTTGATAAAGCCGGACGTCGTCCTCTTCGGCGAGATGCTGCCCGAGGCGTTTCTCGACGCGCAGGCCGACGCGGAGCGGGCCGATCTCCTGCTGGCGCTCGGGTCGTCCCTGGAAGTCCATCCGGTGGCCGGGCTCGTCCCGCGAGCGCAAGGAAGCGGCGCGCGGGTCGCGATCGCCAACCGCGACCCGACGCCGTATGACGATCTTGCCGATGTTGTGATTCACGACGACCTTGGTCCCGTCGTCGACCAACTTGCGGATGCCCTCGGCATTCCGCTTGCCCCTTCAGATGGGCCTTAGCGCAGTTCAGTTCTTCGACGCTTGTTGGCTCCCATCGCCGAGCTCGTCCATGATCGATTTCAACTCTGATAAGTTGAACAAGCGCAAGTATTCGGAGTCCGTCGAAAGGACGATTCGACTTCCGTTTCCTTTGGCGAACGTGTTGCTGTAGGACTCAAGCGTGCGCCAGAAGCGATAGAAGTCCGGATCCTGGCTGTAGGTTTCGGCGTAAATGCGCAGCGCCTCCGCGTCCGCTCGCCCGCGGATCTCTTGAGCCTTGCGCTTGGCTTCCGACTTGATCACGGTTGCCTTTCGATCGGCTTCGGCCCGGATCCGAGTGGCCTCTTCGCGTCCTTCGGCACGCAGTTGCGAGGCCTTCTGCTGGCGTTCGGACTTCATGCGGTTGTAGACGGCCTGTTCGTTGGCTTGGGGCAGGTCGGCCCGACGGATGCGCACGTCCAGCACTTTGACGCCGAGGCTCGACAATTGATTGGCGGAGTTCTGGGTAATCGTCTTCATGTAGCCTTGGCGTTTCTGGGAGACGATGTCGTCGAGGGTGTTGTCGGCCAGGATGTTGCGCAGGTTGGAGAAGACGATGTTGTCGATGCGCAATTGCGCCGTGCTAAAACTGCCGTTAACGGTCTCACGGAACTTGCGGGGGTTCTCCACCCGCCAGAGCGCGTAGTTGTCCACAACCAGTTTGCGCTGATCCTGCGTGATGATCTCCTTGGGCTTGATGTTGTAAGTCTGCAGCCGTGAGTCGTAGAACTCCACGTTCTGCACGAACGGCTGCTTGAAGTGCAATCCTGGCTCCGTCACGATTCGCTCGATCTTGCCGAACCGCAGCACGGCTGCCACCTTCGTCTCATCCACGCGGAATGTAAACTGATTGAACGCAACCAACCCTAACACCACGATCACGACGAACACGAGGAGCGTCCTCATTCGGACTCCTTCCCTTGCGAGCTCTTAGCGGGGCTCTGTTCCATGAGACGCGAGAAGTCGATCATGTTGAGCGTGCCGTTCTTGCTGATGCTGTCCGAGACGACCAGTGGCTGCATATTGGGCACGACCTGTTCCATCGTCTCGATGTAGAGCCGCTCGATGGTGACGGATCGATCACCGACCTTGTATTGCTGCAGGACATTCTCGAATCGTGCCACGTCACCCTTCGCTCGATTGAGTTTTTGGGCCTTGTAGCCTTGGGCTTCCTGGACAATCTTCTCCGCTTGGCCGCGGGCCTTCGGGATGACGTCGTTGCGATACGCCTTGGCCTCGTTGATGAATGTCTCCTTGTCTTGGCGGGCGCTGTTGACGTCGTCGAACGCCGGTTGCACCGGCTTAGGCGGTTGGACGTCCTGCAGCTTGACGGCGGCGATGTCAATGCCCGTGTTGTACTGATCCAGTTGCTTTTGGAGTCGTCTCTTCACGTCCGCGGCGATCTCGTCACGGGCCGTGGTGAGAATGGGGTCCAGGTCGCGCTGTGCGACTTGCTCACGGATAATGGCCTCCGCAGCGTTGCTTACCACCGCTTTTGGTTTGCGAACGTTGAACGCGAAGTTCTTCGCGTTGGCGACGTCGTATTGGACGACCGTATCGATCCAGACGATGTTGCCATCCCCGGTCAACATCAGCGCCTCTTCGGGGACTTCCTGATATTGGGGATTGGGCGGTGGACTGATGGTCCGGAAGCCGATCTCTTCCTTGCGACGGCTCTTCGTATCGACAATGGTTACGCTGGAGACCGGCCAGGGCATGTGCCAGTGAATGCCGGGTTTGCTGCTGCCAATGTAGGCACCAAAGCGCTTGACCAGTCCCGTCTCGGACGGGCCGACCTGATAGAAGCCGCTGAACAGCCAAATGCCGATGATTACGGCAATGATTAACCATCCAACCCAGCTTCCGAGCTGGTTGAGCTTTTGCCCCCAGTTCTTCCATTCGTCCCATTGTTGTCGTTCGTTGCCGAACTCGTCTTCAAAGTCGAACGGACTTCGCATGTAACCTCCCTCGACGGTGATCAGGGCTCATTTGAGCCCACAATAAAATCATCATAGTCGTCGCTTCCCCAACTCTTCAAGACAGTTGCATTCTGAAGGGGGGCCGCTTATCCTAAAAAGATGACGGAGGTTCACGCCGTGAACGGCGAACGCGTGCTCATCGTCGATTTTGGGTCCCAATACACGCGCTTGATCGCTCGCCTGATTCGAGAGCACGGCGTCTACACCGACGTGGTGACGCCCGACGTCGACGCGGACGAGCTTCGGCGAAACCCGCCGTCCGCGGTGGTGCTCTCCGGCGGGCCGGCCAGCGTCTACGACGCCGACGCGCCCGAAGTGCCCGAAACGGCGTTCCGGCTCGGCGTGCCGACGTTGGGCATCTGCTACGGGAGCCAACTGTTGGCCCACCAACAGGGCGGCCGCGTCGAGCGGGCCCAGCCCGAATACGGGACTGCCACGGTTCGAATCGAACGTCAACACAAAGTCCTCGCGGGCCTGGATAACGAAGAGCGCGTCTGGATGAGCCACGGCGACGTTATCACCGAACTGCCCGACGGCTTCCGGGTTCTCGCTCGCTCGCAGGAGGACGATGGCACGGACGCACTGATTGCGGCGATCGGAAACGACGACGGCTCGATGATCGGCCTCCAGTTCCATCCCGAAGTGCAACATACCCCCCGGGGCCGACAAATCCTACGCAACTGGCTATTCGACGTTTGCGGCCTGCACGGCGGCTGGGCGCCGGCCGGTCAGGTGGATCGACTGATCGAACGGACCTCTCGTGACGTGGGCGATGGGCGGGCGCTCATTGCCGTGTCGGGCGGCGTCGACTCGAGCACGGCGGCGGTATTGGCCCATCGGGCGCTCGGCGAGCGGCTGCTGCCCGTCTTCGTCGATACGGGGCTGTTGCGCGAGAGCGAGCCCGAGCGCGTCCGCGACGTCTTCCATCAACTGGGGCTGGACGTTGACTTTGTCGATGCCAAGGAGCGTTTCTACGAGCAACTGCGCGGGGTCGTCGATCCGGAGGCGAAGCGCCGGATCATCGGCGAGACGTTCATCCGCGTTTTTGAAGAGGAGGCCGCGCGGCTGCAGGCCCGCGTCGGCCCCATTGACCTGCTCATTCAGGGGACGATCCACTCCGATGTCATCGAAAGCGGGGGCACGGCCCAATCAGCTCGCATCAAGAGCCACCACAACGTCGGTGGGCTCCCCGAACGGCTGGGGTTCCGGGTCGTCGAGCCGCTGCGCGACCTGTTCAAAGATGAGGTGCGCGAGGTCGGCCGCGCACTCGGCCTGCCCGACGCCATCGTCGACGAGCCGCCCTTCCCGGGGCCCGGCTTGGCCGTCCGTATCTTGGGCGAGGTGCACCCGGAGCAGGTCGAGGTTCTGCAGCGGGCCGACGCGATCCTTCGCCATGAGATCGCCCAAGCCGGGCTGCGCTACGACGTCTGGCAGTACTTCGCGGTGCTGTTGCCCCAGCGGAGCGTCGCGGTCCGCGGCGACGAGCGGGGCTACGGACACGTCGTGGCGTTGCGGGCGGTCGATTCGCGCGACGGCATGACGGCGGACTGGTATCGCCTCCCCCATGAGCTGCTGGCGACGGTGTCCGGCCGCATCACGAACGAGATCCCTGACGTCACGCGCGTCGTCTACGACGTGACCTCGAAGCCGCCCGGAACCATCGAGTGGGAGTAGCCGAAACGGACAGCATGGCGCGAATATGCCTCTATCTCGAGGCCGCTGAAGCCATTGAGCGATCCGGCTTCCGGAAGGCGTTCGACCGCCAGATTCGAGCGCTCCGGCTGAACGGGATTGAGGTCACGACCGACCCGAGCGATCGACCGTACGATCTCCTCCACCTTCACGCGTTCGGGCCGAAGTCGCTCTACTGGCTCAACGGGGCGCAGCGGCATGGAATCCCCGTGGTGGTCCACGCGCACAGCGTCGGCGCCTACGACTTCCGAGACAGCTTCACGCTCTCCAACGCGCTTGCGCCGCTGTACGAGCGCTACGTCCGGTTCGTCTACAATCGAGCCGACGCGGTGTTCACGCCGACGCCCTTCGCCAAGCGAGAGCTGGAGCGGGTGGGCGTCCGACGCCCCATCGCGATCGTGAGCAACGGCGTCGATCGCGAGCGGTTTACGGTCACGGATGCCGAACGCGACCGTCAACGGCGAGCCCAGGGAAGGGAGGCCTTCACGGCGTTCTGTGCGGGCAACGTCATCCCGCGCAAGGGAGTTCGCGACTTCCTCGCCACGGCCGAGCAGTTGCCCGAGATTGGGTTTCGTTGGTTCGGCCATCGCTGGAACCGGGCGGCGGCGTATTGGCCGGACATGGAGTCGTGGCTCGATCGCGTGCCCGGCAACGTCGAGTTTCCCGGCTACGTCCGCGACACGCCCGGCGCGTTCGCCGCCGCGGACGTCTGCTTTTTCCCCTCAAAGTCCGAGACGCAGGGATTGGTGCTGCTCGAGGCTGCGTCCTTGGGCAAGCCGCTCGTGGTTCGTGATCTGGAAGTCTATCGCGACTGGCTGGTCCACGGCGAGAACTGCCTCAAGGGCCGAACGGCGACCGAGTTTGCGCGCCATCTCGACGCCCTTGCCCGCGATCCCGATCTCTATGGGCGCCTGGCCCAAGCAGCAGAGTCGCTGGCCGAAGCGCACCGGCTCGAGCACGTGGGCGCCCATCTCTGTCGGCTGTATGACGAGATCTTGACCGGCAAGCCACAGGAGGTCGTGCCATGATCTCCGTGGTGGTGCCCGTGCAGAACGAGCGCGATGGGATCACCGCGTCCCTCGACGCGTTCCGGCGCCAGACGTTCAATGGCCCCTTTGAGGTCGTCGTCGTCGACAACGGCTCCTCCGATGACACGGTCGAGGTCGTCCGGACGTTTGCGGCGGAGCATCCGGAATTGAACGTGCGTGACGTGCATGAGCCACGTCCCGGCGTCGCGGCCGCGAGCCAGACGGGCTTCGACCACGCCCAATTCGGGATCATTGCCCGGACCGACGCGGACACGCTCGTGGACGAGGGCTGGCTCGACGCCATCGCCGCTCGGTTCCGCGACGAGCGAGTGGCGGCGCTCTGCGGCCGCGTCGGCTTTCGCGACCGCCAGCCCTTGCAGCGCTGGCTCCAACTCGAGCGCCTCATCGGCCTGCATCAACGGGCCCACATTCGCCTGGGGAAGCCCCACTTTTGGGGCTTCAACTTTGCCGTGCGTCGGGACGTCTTCCGGCGAGCCGGTGGGTTCGACACCCGGCTCAAGCTGGCGGAGGATCTCGATCTCGGCTTGCGTCTGCAGGACGCGTTGGATCGGGGCGAGCGCATCGTTTACGCGCCGGAGATGCGCGTGTTCAGCTCGAGCCGACGGTATCGCTTGAACCGCGATTGGCTGCGGTATACGCTCGATGGATATCGCGCCTACGTCGCCCGGGCTTGGCTCGGTCGAATCCCGGCTTGGATGTGTGTGGATCCGACCGTCATTTCCGGCCGAGACGGGAACCAGCGGTTGTAAGCGTCAAGCCGGGATTGAGCTGCCATGCATGGATAACGCTGTCGACAACCCTCGCGCCATAAGGATGAATCGACTGTGGGTTCTAAACTCGCGATCTTTGCGCTGGACGGGGCTTCACCGGAGTTGGTCGAACGGTGGGCCGGTGAAGGCCATTTGCCGACCCTCGCATCGTTGATGGACCGCGGTGCTTTTGGGCCATTGGAGAGCACGATCCCGCCCGTCACGGGCGCCGCCTGGGGCTCGTTTCTCAGCGGTGTCACGCCCGGCCGCCACGGGATCTTCGAGTGGCTCGATCGGCGGGACACCGGCTACGGCATGAAGCTGACCGACGGGCGGCTGTTGCCGTCGAATCTGATCTTTGAGCATCTCAGCAACCACGGCCAGCGCGTCGGCGTCATGAGCGTGCCGTTGGTCGATCGGGATCGCGACCTGAACGGCTTTCTCATTACCGATCTCCTGACGCCCCCGGATCGGCCCTATGCCAAGCCGGCGGACTTCCAGTCGCGGTTGGAGCGCGCCATCGGGGGACGGTATCCCGTGACACCGCCGGTGTGGCCCGGCCGCTATCGGGCCCGAAAATGGCTGCGCGAGCTCCAAGCGTCGTTGGAGGCGCGCATGCGCGCCGCGCAGTATGCGCTCAACCATGAGCCGTGGGACGTGTTCATGGTCCACGTCATGGAGACCGACTCCGTCCAGCACCAGATGTGGCAAGCCATCGACGGGCTCCATCGGCCGCGCTATCGCGTGGACGTGGAGGGCAATCCCGTGCTCGATATTTATCAACAGGCCGACGCGTGGATCGGCCGCTGTCTCGAGGACCTGGATGAGGACACCACGGTCATGGTCATCTCCGACCACGGCTTCGGCACGCATCTGTACAACCTTCATACGAACGTCTGGCTGCTCCAGCAGGGATTTTTGAACCTGCGGACCAATATGTCGACCCGCCTGAAGAAGTTGATGTTCCAGGCAGGCATCACCCCGGAGAACCTCTACCCCTCGCAAGAGTGGCTCCGGCTGCTCGGGCAAGTCGGCGGCGACGAGGCGTACGAACTCCTGGCGCGAACCAATCTGTCGACGCAGAACATCGACTGGGATCGCACGGTCGCGTTCTCCTACGGCAACATCGGCCAGGTGACGCTCAACATGGCCGGCCGAGAGCCCGAAGGCAGCGTCACCGAAGGTCGGCGAGATGGGGTTCTGAATGAGATCCAGGAGGCGCTCCAGGAGTGGCGCAATCCCGAGACTGGCGAGCGGGTGGTCGACACCGATCATATCTATCGGCGCGAGGCGATCTACACCGAGCCGACCCTGCCCCACGTGCCCGACTTGCTCTTTCTCCCGACGCCGGGTTACACGCCCATTGGCCTGACGGAGTTCCTCGCCAATCGGCCCATTACGTATCCCGTGGCGCATTCCGGTTGGCATCGACTCGACGGCGTCTTCATTGGCGCCGGCCCGGGCATCGCGTCCGGTCGGCCAACCGACCTCCGGTTGCTGGACATGTACCCGACGATCTGCGCGTTGGTCGGATTGCCATCTCCGGCGGGCCTGGACGGGCGCGTCATGACGTCAGTGCTAACTCCAGAGGTGGCCCAGCAACGGCCGAGCGCACCCTCGCGGGAATCGGCCGAGCGCGGCGATCAGGAGGCCGAAGCGTCGGACGGCGCTTCGGCGGACGACTCGCCGGGCGATGGGGCCTTGACACCCGAGGAGGAAGCGGAGATTCGCGAACGGCTCAAGGGCTTGGGATACCTCTGAACGGGAGCGCTCAGCCCGCCGATTCCGCTGAAGACGAGCCCGAAGGCCAACCCGAGCACGAGCCCCCGCAGCCCGAACGTGGCCATCGGCGCATTGAGCGTTGGCGCCAGGACCTTGAGCGCCTCGTCTCCGCGAAACAACGGGGCGGCCAACGTCAAAGCCAGTATCGCCAGGACCAGGAACATGCCGTAGAACGCGCCCAACAGAATGAACGGAATACGCAGGGTGCTCGGGGGAGCTCCCGCCATCTGCAACAGGTCAATCGGGCCCTCAAAGTCGGTCCGCGCCTCGCGCAAGGCCCCATAGAGACAGCCGATGGCCAGAACGATCAGGGCGGCGAGGGCCAGCCCGACGAGGGGGCCGTTGTGGGACAGCCAGACGCGCGCGGCGTTCGGTGAGCGCTCCGGCTGTTGGACGGCCCGGATCTCGTCCCAGCCCTGAAGGCGCTGCAGCGTGGCGTCGGCGTCGGCGCCAGCATCCAGGGTCAGCACAAAGTGGCCATCCCGGTCGCTGTCGGGGGCCGTGGGCGGCGGGCCGAAGCGGTAGTGGGCCTGGGCGACGTCCGGGTCCGCGCGAAGCGTTTCGTAGAGCTCGCCGATCCGCTCTTGGGAGAGCCCAGGATCGGGGACGGCATACATTTGCGTCTGCACCGTCGAGGTCGCCGGATCCGCGATCACGGAGACGACGACCATCGCAGCTACCGTCAACGCGGTAAGCAGGATCGCCAACGCGGCCAATCCCCACGAGCGGACCGTCAATGATCGGATGAGCTCCTGGAACGCCACGGCTGCCGGGCTCAAGTTTCGGCCTCCTCCCCCGACGTCCCGACCGCGGCCAGTGCCGAATCGGAGATCGGATAGAGTGTGCCCTCCTGGAGCCGGTACGTCGATGACGGGGCGTCGTGAACCGCCTCGGCCTGTGTCGTGGTCGTGAGGATGCTGAGGCGCCGGCGCAGGTGGAGCCGCTCTAACAACTGGAGATACCGGCGCCGTTGCGGGTCGTCCAGTTCGCTGAGCGGGTCATCAAGCAGCAACAACACGGGATCGTGGCTGAGGGCCAGAGCCAAGTGGAAGCGCTGCCGCTCGGGCTCATTGAGCTCGTCAACGGCCCGATCGCCAAGGTCAGCCAGCTCAACGAGCGAGAGCACCTCTTGGGCTTTCATCGACGCGTCCGGGGAGCTGGTGCCGAGCGCGCGACGGACGAAGACGAGCGCCCCCATAAGCGTCTGGCGTCGCAGCGTCGGCGGGTTGCGCGGGACAATGCCGATGCGTCGACGGAGCTCGCGGAGCCGGTCCGGATGGATACGGCTGATGTTGCGGTCGTCAACGAGGATCTGGCCGTGATCCGGACGAATCTCGCCGCAGATAACCTGCAAGAGCGCCGTCTTGCCCGAACCTTGGGGCCCGATGACGCTGGCCCACTCTCCGCGGTGGAGGCGGAAGTGCAGGTCCTCGAAGACGGCCCGTTGATCCTCGTCCCTTAGCATCAACTCCGAGATCTGCACCATGATCGCCATCGCGGTCGCCTCCTGTCAGGCTCCAGCTTGGGCTCGCACGAAGCGCGGCCGGCCGGCTTGATCCGAGCGGATCTCCCATGTCTCAATGGCATCCGCCTGAGCCAACATGTCGGCCACCGCGTCGCGCTGGGCTGCGCCGATTTCCAAATACATTCGACCGCCGGGCACGAGCAACCGAGGGGCATCGGCGATAAGCTGCTTGAGCGCGCGCGTTCCCTGAGGCCCGCCGTCGAGCGCGACCGCAGGTTCGTGATCCCGCACGTCCGCAGGCAGCTCGGCCCACGCCTCCGTTGCCACGTAGGGCGGGTTGGTGACGATCAGATCGAATTGGCCTTGCAGGGCCGATCCCCAGTCAGCGCAGACGAAGCGAACGCGTTCGGCGACGCCGTTGTCGCGGGCGTTGGCCTGGGCCAACGCCAGCGCCCCGGGCGCGCGATCCACGGCGATCATCGTCGTCATGGGCCAGGCGAGCGCCAGTGCCACGGCCATGGCGCCCGACCCGGTCCCGAAGTCGATCGCCCGCTCGGGGACGGCCGACGACGATGACGTGTCCTGAATGACCCACTCGACGAGCTCCTCGGTCTCTGGGCGGGGAATCAGCACATCCGGCGTGACGCGCAGTGACGCGTCCATAAACGGCATGGATTCCAACAGATACGCCAGTGGCACGCCCTTGCGCCGCTGGCGTATCAGCGTGCGGTACCGCGCTCGTTCCGTGGCGTTCAGCACGCGGTCGGGCGACAGATAGAGGCGAAGCCGATCGTCGCCCAGTGCGTGAGCCAGCAACGATTCCGCCTCGAAGCGGGAGGCTTCAATGCCGCCATCCCGCAAATAGCCAGTCGTCCACGCCAAGACGCGGCGAACGGTCCATTCGCCGCTCTCCGACGAGGTCACTTTTGCCCCCTTCTCAATTGATGCGCTCACCACCGCTGGCTGCACGTTGTCAAGGTAGCATGCCCATTGTCAAAAGGTCAAGACTGGACTAATATGCTTGTTCCGACGAATTGCAAAGTCCGATGGAGTTGCACGGTGGCCTACAGACTGGGCTACCACGGGATAACGCGGCGCTGAGGTTATCGACGCCGCTCTATCGATAGGGATCCATGACCATGCGCAAGCTACTGCGTGTGCTGCCCCTTTATGTAGGTTTGGCCGCCATCGGGGCGCTTACGGTTGCGATCCAGCAACCGCTCGCTGAGATCCCCGACCTGCTCGGCGTGCCCGCGTGGACAACGCAACTGCTTGCCGGTGTCCTCGCAGGCCTGATCGTTGCTGGGACGTTCCACGTCGTGACGCGAACCGTCAAGCGCCGCCTTGCCGAGGGCGGCGGCGTGGCGTTCCTGAACGGCGGCCTCCTGGCGCTCATGGGGGCGCTCCTCGGGCTCGTTGGGTTCTTCATTCTGGAGCTGTTGTTCCGGCCAAGCCCATGGTTGGAGCTGGCTGAGTCCGGACTGATCGTCTTCTTGACGTTTCTGGGCTTCCTCATCGGCTACCGCGAGGAGAACCTGTTTGCGACGCTCGTGGGCGGGGTGCCCGCGCTGCGCGACCAGCCGACGACCCCCGCGAAAGTGCTGGACACGAGCGTGATCATCGATGGCCGCATCGAGGACCTAGTGCAGACGGGGTTCGTCGAGGGACAGCTGGTGATTCCGCAGTTCGTGTTGGAGGAGTTGCAACAGATCGCGGATTCGGCGGACAATCTCCGGCGCCGTAAGGGGCGTCGTGGCTTGGACGTATTGCGCGCGCTGCGCGACAATGCCGATCTGGACGTCCAGATCGGCGATACGGACTTTCCCGAGGTCAGTGCCGTTGACAGGAAACTGATCCAGCTGGCCAAGGAACTGGAGGCCGACCTGCTGACGACGGACTTCAACCTCAACAAGGTTGCGCAGGTTGAGGACATCCAGGTCCTGAACATCAACAAGCTCGCCAATGCGGTCAAGCCGCGCTTCATTCCCGGCGAGGAGCTCGAGGTCGAGGTCATCGACCGCGGCGAAGAGATCGGGCAAGGAGTCGGCTACCTTGACGACGGCACCATGGTCGTCATTGAGAACGGACGGCGGTTTATCGGCAGGACGGTCCGCGCGACCGTGTCGAGTTCGCTCCAGACGGACGCGGGCAAGATGCTATTCGTGCGCCCCAAGGGCGAAGTCAACGAGGGCTGGGCTGAGTCCTCGTCGTCCTAACGAGGACCCGTCCGTGGGACGGAGACGGAAGTGTTCCGGGCGCTTGATGGTCTGGATGGCAACGCCGCAACCGCGGCTTTGGAGCACCGACAACTCAATATGATGCGGGAACTGATAGATCATGCGTGATGGCGACGTCGGCGCCGTGCTGTTGGCCGCGGGTCGAGGCCAGCGTATGGGCGCGGACATGCCCAAGGCCTACCTGCCATTGGGTGAGAAGCCGATCCTGCAGCACAGCCTCGAGACATTCGACGCCAGCGCGCTGGTGGGCGAGATCGTCCTGGTGACCCACCCGAGCGATCGCGAGCTTCTCGAGGCCCATGTCTTGGGAAGCTATGCTCCCCGAACGCAGGTGAAAGTCATCTACGGCGACGAACATCGACAGGATTCGGTCCAGGCGGGCGTCCGGGCCGCGCGGTCACCCTGGGTTGCCGTCCACGATGCAGCTCGGCCGTTTGTGACGGATGCGCTGTTCGTCAGCTGCATTGAGGCGGCCGAAACCTATCGGGCCGCGCTGCCGGTCGTGTCGGTCCCCGATACCGTCAAGGCGGTCGATGAGGATGCGTTCTCGCTCGGCGACGTCGACCGTGAGACGCTCCGACTCGCCCAGACGCCCCAGTGTTTCGAGCAACTGCTGCTGGATCGTTCCCTTGACGACGCCGAACGGGAAGGGCGCTATTTCACGGACGAGGCCGGTGTCGTGCTCGCCACCAGCGGGATCAAGTCGCGAATCGTGCCGGGCGAGATGACCAACTGGAAGATCACAACGCCTCAGGATCTGGCGCTGGCCGAGGCAATGCTGAATGCCGGGCTGGTGGCTCCTTAACCCCGGAGCCCATCGACGCCCTCCAGCTATCCTGCGCGCCGCTCGATCAGGATCGCCAATTCTTTCGCATTTGTTGGCCAATTGCTTGATCGGTCGCGTCGGGCGTCGTACACTCGCTCGGGATCTGTCGCAAGCCGTTCACCGGACGTTACCTTGACGGCTACCGAGCAAGGCGCGTCTGGATCGACGGAAAAATCTCGACGCAGCCACCAACAACAGGAGGTATGTCACGATGGAGCGATTGGGTGTGATCGTCCTGGTTGCGGCGGCAGCGATTGCCGGCGCCGTGCTCTTGTTGACGCAGGCGCCGACGGCGCCGGAGCCGCAGCCAACGCCCCCGGCCACGGATGACTCGTCATCGACGACGTCTGAACAGGGCCAAGAAGAAACTGAGCAGTCGTCGGACGAACAAGCCGACACGGACGCCGAGACCGGCGATGCCGAGGCGACCGGTGACTCGACCTCCGCTCTGTCCGAGCGGACGCTCGATAACGGCCTCAACGTGATCGTTTACGAGGATCATACCGCGCCCGTGGTGGCGGTCAACGTCTGGTACCACGTTGGCTCACGCAACGAACCTCGCGACAAGCAGGGCATGGCCCACATGCTGGAGCACATGATGTTCAAGGGCTCCAAGAACATTGCGCCCGAGGAGCACGCCAAGCTGATCAACCAAGCCGGCGGCTCCAACAACGCCTTCACGCGTGAGGACGTGACGGTCTATTTCGAGACACTGCCCCAGGAGAAGTTGGAACTGGCGCTCCGGCTGGAGGCCGAGCGGATGCAGAACCTCATCATCGCGCCCGAACAGTTCAAGTCCGAACGGAAAGTCGTCAAGGAGGAGTTCCGCGCCCGCTTGGAGAACAACCCGACGTCGCGGGCCCTGCAACGCTTCCGCAAGATCGCGTTTGAGGGGACGCCTTACGCCTGGACGGCCGCCGGTAACCCTGAGGATCTCGACAACATCACCGTGGCCGATCTGAAGCGCTTCTACGACACCTATTACGTGCCGAACAACGCCGCGCTCGTCATCGCGGGAGACGTCGAGCCGAAGCGAGCGTTCGAGTTGACGCGGAAGCACTTCAGCGACATTCCGCGAGGCAAGCAGCCGGAGGAACCCGACGTGGCCATGCCGACCCCCGAACAGATGCGGACCGAGCAGGTTAAAATGCCCGTCCAGCTGCCCGCGGTCATCGGCGGCTACCCGTTGCCCGAAGCCGGCAGCGAGGCGGCGACGGCGCTGCAGGTGGCCGGGACGATCCTGTCCCAGGGCGAGAGCTCGCGGCTGAAGCAGTCGATCGTGCGCGATCAGGGCTTGGCCGTTGCAGCAGGGGGCGTGCCGCGGTTCTACGAAGACCTGGGCATGATGCTTCTGTTCGCCTTCTACACCCCGGGTCAGAGTTCGGACAAGGTCCAATCGGCCCTCTTGGACGAGATCGCCAAGCTGCGCAACGAGCCCGTGGGCGATCGCGAGCTGCAGAAGGCGAAGAATCAGCTCAAGTCCCAGTACGTCTTCAACCTCGATTCGATCAACGGCGTCGCCAACGCCATCGGCGAAGCGGAAGTGATTCGCGGGGATGCCCAGCACTTCCTCGACGGCAAGTCGCGCTATGAGGACGTGACCGCCGAGGACGTGCAGCGCGTCGCGCAGAAGTATCTGACCAAGGATCGGCTAACGCTCGTTCAACTCGTGTCGCAGCAGAGAGGAGGCTCGTCGCAATGAACCGACGGCACATGTCGACTTGTCAGGTCATTGCCATCGCGACGATCGCGCTAGTGGTGGGCGCCTCGTCGCTCGGAATGGCGCAGAGTTCGGACGTTGACCAGATTGATCTGCCGCCGACGCACCGAGCGACGCTCGACAACGGCCTCAAGGTGCTGGTGCTGGAACAGCACAACCTGCCGATCGTGCAGTTCAACCTCCGCGTCGGCGCGGGCGGCTCCGCCCGCGATCCGGACGGGAAATCCGGACTGGCGTCGTTCACAGCACAGATGCTCACCGAAGGAACAGAGAACCGCAGCGGCGACGAGATCGCCCAGCAGATCGACTTCGTCGGCGGGCAGCTGGGCGCCAGCGCCTCGTCGGACCATGCCACGGTCAACGCGCGCGTGTTGCGCGACGACTTCGAGGTCGGGTTGAATCTCTTGGCCGACGTCGCCATTGACGCGACGTTTCCCGAGTCGAACATGTCGACGGTTCGGCGACAGCTGGTCGGCAACGTCAAGTCGGCCCAAGACGATCCCGGTTCGCTCGTCGACCGCCGCTTCCGCAACATGCTCTTTGGGGGCGATCATCCGTTAGGCCGAGCATCGACGGAGAGCTCGATCAACGCCATCTCGCGGAGCGATCTCGTCAAGTTCCACAAGACCCACTACCGCCCGAACGTGTCCACGCTCGTCATCGCTGGCGACGTGACGCCCTCGGCCATCATGCCCAAGGTGCGCGAGGCGTTCGGTTCCTGGCAGCGGGCGTCGGTGCCCGAGCTGGATCTGGAATCGCCCTCGACGCCCAAGTCGAACGACGCGCTCTTTGTCCACAAGCCGGGTCAGACCCAAGTCCAGATCAGGCTTGGCGAGCCTGGGCTGGCCGTGTCGAGCGACGACTACCTCGCCATGCAGATCGCCAACTACGTCCTCGGAGGTGGGGCGTTCTCGTCTCGGCTGTTGCAGGTCGTGCGCTCCGAGGCCGGCCAGACGTACGCGATCAGCAGCCAGTACGCGTCGTACGAGTTCCCCGGCTACTTCCAAGTGAGCACGTTTACGCGCAACAACCAGCTCAAAGACACCCTCCAGCTGGTCATGGACGAACTTTCCAAGTTCCGCTCCGAGGGATTGACGGAAGATGAGCTCGACGCCGCCAAGGACCACATCGCCGGCAGCTACGTGCTCGGCCTGGAGACGCTGTCGGGTCTAGCCAACGAGGTGCAGAACGCGATTGCTTACGATCGCGGCCTCGACTGGATCCGGAATTACAAGCGCACGATCCGTTCATTCACGCTGGAGGAGATCAATCAGACGATTCCGAAGCATCTCCACCCGAGCAGCCTCCAGATGGCTTTGCTCGGTGACTTCAAGACGCTAGCCCAACTCAACAAACGGACGGATCAACTGGTCGAGGGCGTGGCGCTCAGTGATGTCAACGTCGTGGAGTGGACCCAGCCGTTGGGTGCCGAGCCGATGAGCTTTACGGCGTACAACGACCAGCGCCAGCAGGCGCAACAGCCGCTGACGCTGGAGTGGAACGCCGACGTCGGCGAGGACGCGCGGTCCGTGTTGGAAAACGTCATCAAGGCCGAAGGCGGCGCCGACGCGCTGGAGTCGCTCACGTCGTATCATGCCGTCGGCCAAGGCATCGTACGCCAACGGGGCCAGACGATGAGCGCCCAGATCGAGACCTGGGTTGATCCTCCCTTGAAAGTCCGCCAGCGGACGACGATCTCGCGCGGCGATCAAGCGATTGCCGTGGATTATCTGTGGAACGGCGAACAGGGTTGGGTCGGCCAAGGCCAAAACTGGCGAGACATGCCGGCCGATCTGACGCGCGAGATGAAGGTCGGCATGGTGTTCGATCCGGTCTTTGCGCCGCTGTTCATCAGCCGTGAGGGCTATCAGTTCACCCACAAGGGACAGGTCGAAATCGGAGATAGGAAGGCGGATGTGATCCAGGTGACGACGCCGGAGGGCCAATCGGGCAAGCTCTACTACGACACCGAAGCCCATCTCTTGCGCCGCTTGGAGCGTCCGGAGAAAGCCGGGCAGACCCGGACGACGTATTACCGCGATTATCGCAAGGTGAACGGCTACATGGTCCCGTTCTTCCGCGAGACCGTCGTGGCCGGTCAGACGATCAGCCGCGTCCAGCTCCAGACCGTGGAGATCAATCAGGAGCTGGACCCCTCGCTCTTCCAGAACCCCACAAACTGACGCGGCGTACTACGCGTCGCAATCGAGCGAATCGCGACAAGGGGCGGCCCCCATGGCCGCCCCTTGGTCATGCACGTCGTGCCGACGGTTGACGCGTTCCCCCGTCGTCGGGCTATGATTGGGCAACCGTCGCAAGTCGAATCCCAAAGGGCAGGGGGGAATGGACGTGATGCGCTCTCCGACGTTGACACGCTGGCTCCGCCGAACGTTGGTGGTGCTGGTTGGATTGGCGATAGTGGGCGCGGCGTGGAGCGGCAACGCTCAAGCGCCGTCGCTGGAGCTAGAGCAGTCGCTCGATCCCGCCAGCATCGCCGTTCGCGGAGAGGGCGATACCGACACGGCCTCCATGACGCTTACGATCCGGGCTCCCGAAGCCAACAGCTCGTCGCTGGATGTGGTCTTAGCGCTCGATCGGTCGGCCAGCGTTGACCTCAGCCGCGTGCAGCACGTCGCCCTCGCCGTCGTTGATCACTTGGCGCCCGGCGACCAGGCGGGCGTCGTGTCGTTCGCGAACCGCGCTGGCGTTGATCAAGCGCTGACCGACGACCGAACGTCGGTTCGCAACGCCATCCGTGGGCTCGAATCGGATGCACTGACGGCGCTCGGCGACGGCCTGCGACTGGCCATCGACGAGCTGACGTCCAATGGGCGTTCCGACGCGCAGCCGCTGGTCGTGTTGCTCACCGACGGCGTCAATTTGACCGGCCGTTCCGCGCTTCCCGAGGCGGCTCGGGCCGCTAAGCACGACATCCCCGTCATGGCAATCGGCGCGGCGGATTCGCTGCGAACACGCATCATGCACAACGTTGCGCGTCGGGCCAACGGCGTCTTCTACGAGCGCTTCAGCACGGACGTCTTGGAGTCCGTCTTCCGTCGCGTCGATCGGCCGGTGGTGGCCCGCTCGCTCCAACTGCGGGACGCGATCGCGAGTAAGCTCAACTACGTCGGAGCCGAGGAGAACCCGCCATCGGTGCTGCCGGGCGACGCCGTGACCCAGTTGGAATGGCATACGCCGACCATGTTTGCCGGCGAGGTCTGGACGACGACGTATCGCCTCAGCGGCGATGAAGCGGGCACATATCGGCTGCACCGTCGACCGTCCGGGCTGAGCTATCGTCACCCATCCGGCAACGAGGTCGATGTGGCGTTTCCCAAGCGCCCCCAATTGACGGTCGAGCAGCCCTGAGCGGTCACGTCGAGGTCGAGCGCATGAACACGGACCGCTTTGCCGACTACCAGCGCGAGTCACGCAAGACTTGGAACGAGATCCGCATGGATCATCCGATCGTCTATCCGACGATGGGACTGGTCAACGAAGCGGGCGAGCTCGCAGGCAAGGTCAAAAAGCTATTTCGCGACAAAGACGGGCACATCGACGACGAGGATCGCGAAGCGCTCAAGGGCGAGCTCGGCGACTGCCTCTGGTATCTCACCCAAGTCTGCACGGAGCTTGAGCTCTCGCTTGACGAGGTGGCGGGCACCAACCTCGACAAGCTCTTCTCCCGTTTGGAGCGCGGAAAGATCGGCGGCGAAGGCGACGACCGCTGAGCTTGTCATCGGCTGATGATCGACGTCGACCTCGCGCTGCGCCGTGTCGAAGGGGCCGTCGAAGCCTATCCGAAGGCGGGTCTATTCGAACTGGCTGAGGAGGGATTCCGATCCCCGTTTGAGATCCTCACTGCCTGCATGATCTCCATCCGCACCAAGGACGAAACGCTTATGCCGATCGCTCGTCGCCTGTTTGGACAAGCTCGGTCGCCGACCGAGATGGCTGATCTATCGGTGGCGACGATCGGCGAGTTGATCCAAGGGTGCGCGTTTGCGGCGCGCAAGGCCGAGCAGATCCATGACATCGCAAGGTTTTTGAGTGAGCACTATCGCGGCGAGCTGCCGTGCAGTCGTGATCTGATGCTGTCGTTCAAGGGTGTTGGGCCGAAGTGTGCGAATCTCGCGCTCGGCATCGCCTGCGGCGAGCCCCCCTCGATCCCCGTTGACGTCCACGTCCATCGGATCGTCAACCGCTGGGGCTACGTCGACACGTCATCGCCGGAGCGGACAATGGCGGAACTGGAGGCCAAGCTTCCGCGCGAGCATTGGCTGGCCATCAATCGGCTCTTGGTGCCCTTCGGCAAGCACGTCTGCACGAGCCAGCGCCCGCGCTGCTCAGATTGCCCGTTGGCGGCCATGTGCCCGCAGATCGGCGTGGAGCGCCCGGCTTAGGTTCGACCCACCAGACGATGCGCGACCGCCAGGACGAGGCGTTGCGGGGCCCGACGGGCGAGGAACGCGCCGAGCTTGTTTTTCCAACCGGGCACGACCACCCGCTTGCCGTTCATGAGGCCGCGGTAACCGGCGTCCACGACCGGGTCGACGTCCATGACCAGCTGCCGATGCGTTAGCCCGGAACGCTCCATGGAAGCACGCTCCAAAAACGGCGTGGACGTCGGCCCTGGGCAGAGGGCCGTGACGCTCACGCCGTGCGGACGCAGTTCGGCGTGGAGCGCTTCCGACAGCGACAGAACGTAGGCCTTGGTGGCGAAGTAGACCGCCATGCTCGGCCCGGGCTGGAACGCCGCCGTGGAGGCGACGTTGAGGATGCGTCCCTGCTCGCGGTCGATCATCGACGGCAACAGCCGATGGGTCAGTTCGGTCAGCGCGTGGACGTGGACCTGAATCATCTCCAGTTGTGCCGTCAAGTCGGTCTCGAGGAACGGCCCGTAGGTGCCGAAGCCGGCATTGTTGACCAGCACGTCGACGTTCACGTTCGTGATCGTCAGGTGGTGCAGAAGCGTCTCGACCGCTGAGGGCTCGGCCAGGTCTTGGGGGCAGTCGGAGACGGGAACGCCGTAGGTCGACTCCAGGTCGCGTCGGAGGTTGGCCAACCGGGTCTCGTTGCGCGCCACGACGGCCAGCTCGAAGCCGTCCTGGGCGAAGCGCTCGGCGAGCCCGCGGCCGATGCCGCTGGTCGCCCCCGTGATCAGAGCCGTGGGTCGCTGCGTCTGTCCGGAATCGCTCATGCGCAGGCGCCATCCACCTCAACGGTAGGTAGCCTAGTCGACAGGCGCACGGATCACAAGTCGGCGCGTTCGCGCAGCGCTTCGACAAAGAGCATCTCGTTCACCGTCAGGGATTCGCCCGATTCGAGCTTGGGGGGCAACGCCCGGAGGTCGATCAGGCGCCAGTAGCGGCCGCGATGCCGAAAGCGGCACCGGCGTTTTGCGACGAACGCCCGGCAGCGTTCACAGTAATACGCTCGGCCCGCCGCATCGGCGCGCTCCAGTTGAGCCCGAAGATGGGCGGCGAGGTCGATGGATCGCTTGGCCATGGCCGGGTTATCCCGACCCACATTGACCCATAGCGTGGAGCCATGCAAGGGATCATAACGGTGGGGTGTCACCTTGCCGTTTGCGCGCGCATGTCCCGCAGCACCCATACCGACAACAGCCAGGTGAGCAAGCCGATGACGGCGGAGGTAAGACACCAGGAGCAGAGCGCGTGGATGACGTAGAATTCCAGATACGTCAGATAGACGGCGAAGACGACGCCGGCCTGCGCGATCCCGAACACGGCCAGCTGGCAATAGCTCGCCACCGGCGGATTGGTGCGGAGACTGGCCAGTTGCAGCGCCAAAATGCCCACATGCGATGCCAGTCCAATGGCGGAAAGGGGGACGCCGAAAATTTCCGAATAGACAGAATTGTCGACAGTTTGGCAGCCCGACCCCGTGAAGCAGACGATCGGCGCCACGAAGTGCTCGAACAGCAAGTAAGCGGAGACGCCGATGCCCAGCAGGGCGAGCATCATGATTCCAGCCCGCAGGAGAAGATCACGGTCCATGATGGATCAGGTCACGGGCTTGACGAAGCCCGCTCCAGTTCCTCCTTGATGATCTCCTCGAACGCCGAGAACGGCTGGGCCCCGATCAGGAGCCGCCCGTTGATAAAGAACGTCGGCGTGCCGATCTGCTCCGCTCGTTGCTGGTCCTGTTTCGGAAGGTCGTTGATCAACGCCGAGAGGGATTCGCGGTCGTCCATCACCGACGCGAACTTCGGGTCCTCGTTCAAGCAGTCGACATAGGCGGCGTTGCAGGCGTCGGCGTCGCTTGTGTCTCCCGACTGGCAGGCTTGAAATTCCTGCTCGCATTGCGAGGCAAGCGACGCATAGCGATCCAAACAGCGATTGAACACCCGCATGTCGAGCTCGATATTGGCGGCCAGTTCCTTCAGGTCATTCGTCTCCAGGTGCTGCGAGTCGGATACGTTCTGCTCGGGAAATATGCGCTTGAACAGCGCATCGGCGTAGGTCCAGAACGCGTCCTGGGCGTGGGCGCACTCCGCGGCCACGGCCGACTCGATTGAAGCCATGCCGTGGACCGTCAAATTCCGGAAGACGTAGCGGACTTTGTCCGTCTCAATGTAGGTCTTTTCCAGCTTAGGAAACGTCTCCCACATGAATTCCGCACAGTAGGGGCAATAGAACTCGCCGAACTCGATGATCGTCACGGGGGCATTGGAATCGCCTAGCGTCGGGTCCGCTGACGCCACTGGCTCAGGAGGCGTTGGTGTCTCGTTCGCGGTTGTCGATGGAGGAGACGATTCGTCAGACGATGTCGACTTATCCGTGCCTCCCGCTTTCTTGGTCTCATCGGCCGAACGTTCGGGCGTGTCAGGCATATCCGGTTTGGGGGACTCCACGACTTGATCAGCCGAGTCCGGTCCCCGAGCCAAGTGGGCTGACCACTGGCTCAAGCCGATCAGCAGCCCCGCAGCCACAGCCGCCAGAATGGCTGCAAGGGCGATCATCGAACGGGATGGTGCCATGTCGCTCCGCGGTTCCGGCATTGCGTTCGTTCTTGACCCTAAGGTCTTTTATAGGGGTGGTACCCGCCCGATGGAATGACTCAGCTCAGGCGCTCGCCCGCTTCGACCTCAAGCGGCAAGGTGTTCTCCGGCGGCGCAAGCGGGCATACCCAGTCGCGGCTGTAGGCGCATGAGGGATGATAGGCAAAGTTGAAGTCGAGGACGAGCGAGTCGGCGTCCCCGCCGAGATCGGCACCCTTAATCGTGTCGAGGAGATAGCGTCCGCCTCCGTAGGTCGTCCGTCCATTGGTGTGATCCTTGAAGGGCAGAAAAAGCCCGCCGCCATAGCCGGCAATCCAGAACAACCCCAGCTGGGCTTCATGGTGTCCAATGGGCACACTGACCTTGCCGATGCGCGTCAGCCGGAGCATCCCCTCCGGAAGCTCGATATCACGGGTCTCGCCATCGGCGGGCTCGATGACGAGTCCGGTCATCCGCCAGTTCGGGTCGTAGGGATAATAGGGAAGGCCCGCGAACGGTTGGGGTAGCTCAGCCGTCAACGGCGAACTCGGGTGGTCTCGGACCAGGCGGTCGCGCTGCTCGCGGAAATGCCGCCATGCCCGTTCGGGATCTTGGGCGGCGATCGAACGGACTTCGGCGTAGAGATCCGCTATGGCGCGACGCCAGTCAGCCAAGTTGAGGCCCGCAGATGGCATAACCGAGTCGCTCCCCGAGTTAAAGCTTGCCCTTGAGACGGTGGAGGAGATTGAGCGCCTCGATCGGCGTCAACGTGTCGATGTCGGTGTCCCTGAGCTCGTCGACGACCGGATGGGGCTCGCTGCCGAACAGCGATGGCTGTTTGATGACCTTCGGCTCGGTCGGCTTGCTCCCCTCAATCGCTTCCAAGGGATTTCCCTGAAGGATCTGGTTCAGCACGTTGCTCGCCGTGTCGATGACCTCATCCGGGAGGCCCGCCAGCTTGGCGACATGGATGCCGTAGCTGCCTTCCGCCTCGCCGCGCTGGACCTGGTGCAGAAAGATGACGTCGTCGCCGTGGTCTTGGACGAGCACCGTCATGTTGACGACGCCGGGGAGCTTGTTGGCCAGAAGCGTCAATTCGTGATAGTGCGTCGCAAACAGCGTCTTCGCGCCGATCCGCGACACGAGATGTTCGGCCACGGCCCAGGCGATGGAGACGCCGTCGAACGTGCTCGTGCCGCGTCCCATCTCGTCCAGGATGACGAGGCTGTCCTCGGTGGCGTTGTTGAGAATCTGGGCCGCCTCGATCATCTCCACCATGAACGTGGAGTAGCCGAACGCCAGCATGTCGGTGGCGCCGACGCGCGTGAAGACCTTATCGACAATGGGCAGCTGAGCGCGCTCGGCAGGAACGAATGCGCCCATTTGCGCCATGAGGCAGATGAGCGCGGTCTGGCGGAGGTAGGTGCTCTTGCCGCTCATGTTCGGGCCCGTCAGCACGGCCAGCGTCTCATCCGGCGCCATCTCGAGGTCGTTCGGCACAAAGGGCTCGTCGGTCTGGAGGGTCTCCACCACGGGATGCCGGCCATCCGTGATCTCGATCGTGCGCCCAGGCGCAAACGTAGGCCGGGTGTAGCCGCGTCTTTTGGCGACCTCCGCCAGGGACGCATAGACGTCGAGCTCGGCGATGTGCGCGGCAAGGCCCTGCAGTTCGCGGACGTGCTCTGCTGCTCGGTCTCGAAGCTGGCCGAACAGCTCGTATTCGAGCTTTTGGGCCCGCTCTTGAGCGGAGAGGATCTTCTCTTCGTGCTCTTTCAGCTCCGGGGTGACGTAGCGCTCGGCGGATTTGAGCGACTGCTTGCGCGTGTAGCGCGCCGGCACCCGATCGGCATGGGTGCGGGTCACCTCGATGTAGTAGCCGAAGACGGAGTTGTAGCCGACCTTGAGCGACGGAATCCCGGTCGCTTCCTGTTCGTCGCTTTCCAGGTCGAGAATCTTCTGTTTGCGCTCGCGCTCGCGAGCCTTGACGTCGTCGAGGTCCGCGGAGAATCCGTCTTGGATGATGCCGCCCTCTTTCAGCGTGAACGGGGCGTCCTCGCGCAGCGCCCGTTGGAACTCGTCGACCAAGGCGTCCAGCTCGAGCTGATCCAGGTCGGTTGCGATCTCGGACAAGCGGGCCGTGTCGTGGTCCTCGCGGAGCTGATCCAATTGTTGCCGCAGCACAGGCAGGTGAGCGAGGGACTGCTTCAGCGACAGCAGGTCACGGGGCGTCGCGCGGCCGGCGCCGAGTTTGCCGGCCAGCCGCTGGACGTCGTGGATGCCAGCTAGGATATCCCGGAGGTCGGAGCGGGCCAGCTCCTCGGTGTGGAAGAGCTCGACCATGTCGAGGCGCCGTTCGATCTCAGTCCCATCCAGCAACGGACTGAGAACCCACGAGCGGAGGCAGCGTTCGCCCATCCCCGTCGCGGTGTCGTTCAGCACGGATAGCAAGGTGTGTTGTTCTCCGCCCGTGCGGAGCTCGCGGACGAGCTCGAGGTTGCGCTGCGTAAAGGGATCGAGCCCCATGACGTTCGACGTGGCGTAAGCGGTCGGCTGCTTCAGGTGGCTCAGCCCCGCTTTCTGCGTCTCCTGCAGATAGTGGAGCAGGCCGCCCGCGGCTCGACCCGCCAGGGGACTCAGCCCCAGTCCGTCGAGCGAGACGAGCCCGAAATGGCCCGTAATGTGGTCGCCGCGAAACCGCCGTGGATCGATCGTCGTGCGTGCCTGATGGCCGTCCGGATCGAGCGCGAGGTCGTCGTCGGCCAACTCGTCCTCGGGGAGGATGAGCTCGGTCGGTTGCAGACGAGCCAGTTCCGATTTGGCATCGTGAACGTCGCCCAGCTCGGTGGCGTGAAACTCGCCCGTCGACACGTCCGCCACGGCCAGTCCGACGCGTCCCTTATCTACCACGAGCGCGGCGATGTGGTTCTGTTTGCCCCGGTCGAGGGCATCCTCGTCCAGAACCGTCCCAGGCGTCACGACGCGGACGACGTCCCGTTCGACGGGGCCTTTGGCCTCGTCCGGGTCCTGGACTTGATCGCAGATTGCGACCTTATGGCCGCGCCGCAACAGGCGGTTCAGATAGAGATGGGCTTTTTTGATGGGGACCCCCGCCATCGGTTGGCCTTCGCGCTGGGTGAGCGCGATGTCGAGCTCGCGGGCGCAGATCTCGGCGTCCTCGTAGAACGTTTCGTAGAAGTCGCCCAGCTGGAAGAAGAGAATGACGTCGGGGTGTTGGGCCTTCATGCGGAAGTACTGCTGCATCATGGGCGTCGATTTCGCCTGAGCCATAGCTGGTCTCATGATAGACGGCAGAAGCGACGTCGCCAACGACGCGCGGGAGTTGCAACGGGCCCTTCCAGTTGCTACAAGCGGGGGACCATGGTCACGCGCCCCGGGCAGCGATTCTCCGTTGTCGAGCCGATTCGGGAGATCAACAAGATCAAGGTCGTCGACAACGGCGAGCCGCTCGTGGGCATCGCCGATCGGTGTCCGGACATGCGGTTGCAACAGGAACCGAACGACCTCGGCATTCCGCCGCTGCCGTACCTGCGCGAGACCGTGGTCGAAATGTTGCTCGACGCCCGGCGGCTGCTGCCGGATAGGCATGACTTCTTCGTCACGAGTGCCTACCGCGCGCCCGAGCACCAGGCGGCCATCTATGAGTGGGTCTACGAGAAGTTCAAAACGGACAATCCGCATTGGCCAAAGAACATCCTGCGTCGGGAAACCAACCGCTACGTCCATCCGCCCGATATCCCGACGCCGCCCGGCCATTCCACAGGGGGCGCGGTCGATCTGACCATCCTCGATCCGAATGGCGAGGAGCTCGACATGGTCTCGCCCTACGACGGGGATCGCGACGTCCGCCGGCACGTCGCTGCCACCTATGACGACAAGATCTCCGAGCGAGCTCGGCGGAATCGGGATCTGCTGATCCGGGTGATGAGCGGAGCCGGCTTCACCAACTACGCTGGGGAATGGTGGCACTGGTCCTATGGCGACAGCTGTTGGGCCTGGCGGCTAGGGAAGGCCACGGCCATCTACGACAAGGTCGAACCGACGGATGAGATTCGCGCGCTCATCGACTTCTTCGAGGCGCAGCGCGAATCGTCGTCAGCTGTGACGGAAGACGACGCTGAGTGAGCGCTTGAGCCGTTCCGCGGCGTCGTCGTCCCCCTCGCTGTCGTCGTCGGTGGCGCTCGGGATGGCGGCTTCGACGTAGGCGTTCAGCATATCCAGCGTCAGCGTCGAGACCGACGATCGGACCGCGGCCAACTGGGTAAGCACCTCGTCGCCGGCCTCGCCCCGTTCGACCATGCCGGCAACGCCGCGGACCTGGCCCTCAAGGCGATGGAGCCAACGGACAAATTCCTGGCGGTCTTCGTCCTGCAGTTCGTCCAATGCCCGACCTCCTTGTTCGCGCTCAACCCGACCGGGTCTGAACGGACTGGGTCAGAGCTCGCGCCCGAACAGGCCACGCTCCAGTGCCAGCGAGCCCGGCCCGGCGAGCACCAGCACGACGCCCATCATGAACAGCGTCAGATCGAGATCCCAGAACCCCGTCAGCCCCAGGAAATCGTTGCCGTTGGCCAGTCCGGCCGGCAGCTTCACCGTCAGGGTGGACACGACCATGACGATCGCCAGAACGGCCCCGGCATAGCGCGTCAGAATCCCCAACAGCACCGCGACGCCGCCGAGCAGCTCCGCGTAGGCGGCCAGCGGGGCCATGATCTCGGGCAGCGGAATGTTGAACTGGTTGGCGAAGGCGTTCGTGTAGCCCTCCAGGCCGCTCACGTGGCGCCAGCCGTAGATGATGAAGATGAGGCCCATGGACAGGCGCGCGAGCAGTAACGCCCAATCATGCCGATCTTGGATGAGCCGAGCGAGCATCAGGCCTCCTTTTGATGTCCTGAGACGATTTTTGTGGCGTGATCGACGCCTTAGGGCGCCCTTGGTCCACAAGGGCGCCCCATCAACGCGTCGAACGCGTCAGCGGCGCCGACCGACGAGCTCAGGCGCTCGCCGCGTTCAGATGCGCTTCTAGCTGCTCCTTGAGCTGGCCTTTGGCGAGGAAACCGACGATGCGGTCGGCCTCGTCGCCGTCCTTGAACAGGACCATCGTCGGGATGCTCTGCACGCCGTACTGCATGCTGAGCTCGTTGTTCTGGTCGACGTCCAGCTTGGCGACCTTGAGTTGGTCGCCGAACTCGTCGGCCAGCTCCTCGATGACGGGCGCAAGTGCCTTGCAGGGGCCGCACCAGTCCGCGTAGAAGTCGACGAGCACGGGCGTGTCGGCGTCCAAGACTTCTTGCTGGAAGTTGTCGGCGTTCACGTAGGTCAAATTGGCCATGTTGTTCCCTCCTGTCGTTGTTCATCGGTTGATGATGGGTCTCAGGGTACCCAAGCGACGATAAAGCGTCCAACCCTGCGACGCGTCCATGACAGCAGATGAGGGCGAGACGTGCTGTAAGGCGCCTTACACGAAGGCCGGCTGATCGTTATCATGGCCCAACACTGGTGGATTGGGAAGCTTTGTGTCCATAAACAGGAGGCCAGATGTCGGACAGCGGACGGTTCTGGTGCGTTCAAGAGTTCAGCCTAGCCGAGGCGCTTGACGCGCGCCAGCAGGGCGAGCTCGACGCGTTCATGCAGCACGTGCATTACGAAAAGGGCGAGACGATCTACTTCCCCGGTGATCCCAGTGGTACCGTCTACACGCTCCACAACGGCCGCGTGCGGCTCGACTACCTCGACGAGAGCGGCAAACGCCTGACGTTCGCCATCGTGGGTCCCGGCCAAGTGTTCGGAGAGACGGCGTTGGCGGGCGAAGAGCGGCGTCGCTGGATCGCCGAGGCCATGGAGGATACGACGCTCTGCATCGTCCACAAGAACGACTTGATGCGTTTCGCCGAAGCGAATCCCCGGTTCGCCATGACGATCACCAAGCTGATCGGCTCCCGACTGGTCGAGGTCGAGAACAAGCTGGAAAACCTGCTCTTCCGCGGTGTGCGGGCCCGCTTGGCCAATACGCTCCTAGCGTTGGCGGAAGAGTACGGCACCGAGACCGACGAGGGCGTGCACATCCAACTGGGACTGACGCACCAGGAGCTGGCCCACCTGATCGGCTCCACGCGGGAGACCACGTCAGCGACGCTTGGTGATCTGGAAGACGAGAGCTTGATTGAAAAACGCCGGGACGGAATTGTTCTGTCGGACATGGAAGGGATTCGCGGCCTGGCCGAAGCGTGACGGCGATTACAGATCGTCCGCGGCTCATCCCTTAGCCATGGGATAGCTTGCTAGATGCGACGCGACCTCCGTAGGCCAAGGAAACTGGACGTGAGGCGGCTCCGTTGGTTCGGGGCCGCCCTTCGTCTCTCCCAAGCCGAAGGGCGGCTGGTTTCTTGACCGACTTGCAGCCATTGCCTAGAATAACCCGTTCTATTGGCGAAATGGACCTCAGGGCACGGCTTCAATATCCGCTGCAGCATCCGAGCAGGCTCGTCGCACCCTCCCTGGGGAATCGATAAGGGGGCGTTTGCGCCATGGACCCAGTCATCGTCGAAATTGGGCCGCTTGCCATCCGCTGGTATGGGCTCATGTACGTCGTTGCCATCGTCGTCGGCATCGTGCTCATCACCCGCGAGATCCGACGTCGCGGGCTCAATTTGACCCTGGACGACGTTCTGGACTTCGTCTTGATCACCGTGCCCTTGGCCATCATCGGGGCCCGGCTCTACTACGTGGCATTCCAATGGCAGTATTACGGGCAAAACCTGGCCGACATTTACAAGATCTGGCAAGGCGGCTTGGCGATCCATGGCGGCCTCATCGCCGGCGTCGTCGGGCTGTTGATCTTCGCCAAGTGGAAAAAGGTCTCGTTCTGGACCTTCGCCGACGTCGTGGCTCCGCCGCTCGTGTTGGGCCAGGCATTCGGGCGCTTCGGCAACTTCATGAACGGCGATGCCTACGGCATTCCGACCAATTCGATCTTCGGGGTCGTCTTCCCCGACAACACGCCCGCGGGCCAAGCCTATCCCGAGATGCACATCCATCCGACGATGCTGTACGAACTGGTCGGCTGCTTGATCATCTTCGGCGTGCTCTTTTGGCTCCAGCGCCAACCGTTCAAGGCCGGCTTTATCACGTCCGTGTACGCCATCAGTTACTCCGTGTTGCGCTTCATCGTGGAGTTCTATCGCGGCGATGCTCTCTGTCTCACCGGCGGCACCAACTGCATCACCGGAGCCGACACGTTCGTGGAGTCGCTCAAGACGGCCCAAGTGATCAGCGTGCTCATCGTGCTCGTCTTCGTCACGCTGATGATCTTCAAGGAGCTCTACCGGCGCAGCGACACCGAGCCCTCCGAAACTTAGGCGTTCGTCCGTCGGTCGGCGCGTCGAGGGCCGACGCCCCGCCCAACTCAAGACATCTCGAAGCGCTCGCCGAGGTAGAACCGTCGAGCTCGCGGATCCTCGGTGATGCTATCGGGTGGGCCTTCCCAGAACACCTGGCCGGCCTGGATGAGATAGACGTAGTCGGTCACGCGCAGCGTCTCGCGGACGTTGTGATCCGTCACGACGACGCCGAGCCCGTCGGATTTCAGTTCCTCGATCAGTTCCTGAAGTTCCTCGATGGAGAGCGGGTCGATGCCCGTAAACGGCTCGTCGAGGAGCAGATACTGGGGGTCGGCCGCCAAAGCGCGGGCGATCTCCACGCGGCGGCGCTCGCCCGAGGAGAGCGTGTCAGCGCGCTGGCGGCGCAGCCGCACGATGCCCAATTTCTGTAGGAGCTCATCGACGCGCGCCTGGCGGTCCGATCGCCGAACGCCGTGTCCCTGCAGGACGATCTGGAGGTTGTCCGTGACCGACAGCTTGCGGAAGATGGACGCCTCCTGGGGCAAGTAATGGAGCCCGGCCCGCGCGCGCCGATGGAAGGGCCAATGGGTGATGGGCTCACCGTCGAGCGTGATCTGCCCGGAGACGGGGGCAACGAGGCCCGTCATGCAATGGAACGTTGTTGTCTTGCCCGCGCCGTTCGGGCCGAGCAGGCCGATCACCTGCTGCGGCTCGACCCGGAGCGTGACGTCGTCGACGATGCGACGCGCGCCGTAGCTTTTGTGCAGGTTCTCGGCTTCCAGGGTCGGCATCTCAGCGTCCGCCCTCCAATTGGACCTCGAGCGACGCGCTCTGCATCGTCAGGCTCTCCGACTGCAGGTCGTAGCTGAACCCGATGCCGCGCATGGAGAGGTCATCCCGCTGGATGCGGACGCCCGTCTCGCCCGTGATGCGACGCTGCTCGGCGTTCCAGCGGGCCCGGTCGGTCTCGAACGTCAGGCTGTCGGGCCCCTCACCGCGAACGTCGCCCTGCAGCCGGAGGTTCCGCGTCCGATGCTCGACGACGAGTCGATCCGCCCGGACCGTCAGCGCGACCGTCTGACGGTTGCCGGTGGCGGCCGCGTCCATGAAGCGCACGCGGACGTTGCGGGCGCGGCTCCGGTCACGTCCGCGCTTGTAGCTCATCTTGCCCACGTCCATGGTCCAGACAAGCCGGCCCGACGGGTCGTGGTGCGTGAGCGTCCCTTGCTGGATGGCAATCGCTGGGCCGTCGGATGGCTCGGCCGAACTGGACGACGGGTCGGTGCTTCCGCACCCGCTGGCGATGACGGCGAGCAGCGCCAGCGTCAGGAGGAGCGGGCCGCCACGTCGTCTGGATCGGGCGCGCTGGAAGTCGGTTGGCCGCTTTGGTGCAGGCATGCGTGCACAAATCCCATGAACAAGGGTCGAGGTGAGGTCGGACGCGACTTGAACTCCGGATGGAACTGGGACGCGATGAAAAAGGGATGATCGGGAATTTCTGCGATCTCCATGCGGCGTCCGTCGGTCGAGGCGCCGGAGAAGCGCAGGCCGGCATCTTCGAGCCACGGGATGTAGTCCGGATGGACCTCGAAGCGATGGCGATGGCGCTCCTCGATCGTCTCGGCGTCGTAGAGCGCGTGCGCGAGCGTGTCGGGCTTGAGGTGGACGGGATACGACCCGAGCCGCATGGTGGCGCCCTTGTCGGCCAGATGGCGTTGCTCCGGCATCAGGTCGATCACGGGATGCTCCGCGTCGCGTTCGAACTCGGTGCTGTTGGATCCCTGGAACCCCAAGACGTTGCGGGCAAACTCGACGACCGCCATTTGGAACCCATAACAGATCCCGAGAAACGGAAACCCGTTCTCGCGCGCGTAGCGGATTGCGTCGATCTTGCCTTCGGCGCCACGATGGCCGAAGCCGACGGGCACGATCACGCCGTCGACGTCCTCGAGCCAGGCGTCGCGATACTCGTCGGCCTCGATCCAGACGATCTCCGTACTCGCTTGGTGGTGAGCCGACGCGTGGCCCAAGGCCTCGACGTAGCTGACGTAGCTGTCGCGCAGATCAGTGTATTTGCCCACAAGCGCGATGCGGAGCCCGTGCTCGGGGTGCTGGGCTTTGTGGAGGTAGTCGCGCCACTCGCTCAGGTCGTGTTCGTTCGGAAACAGTTCCAGTCGCCCCATCAAGTAGTCCGTCAGGCCTTGTTCCTCGAAGACGAGCGGGACGTCGTAGACGAGGTCGACGTCGTGATGACTGACGACGGCCTCCCCCGGAACGTCGCAGAACAGCGCGATCTTTTCCTTGATGGCGACGCTCAACGGCGCGTCGCTGCGGCCCAGGATGATGTCGGGTTGGATGCCGATCGCGCGCAGCTCCTTGACCGAATGTTGTGTCGGCTTTGTCTTGTGCTCGCCCACGGCCCCGAGTTGGGGAACGAGCGTCGTGTGGGCAAAGGCGACGTGGGCGTCGCCGAGCTCCTGGTGCATCTGCCGGATGGCCTCCAGGAAGGGCATGCTCTCGATGTCGCCGACGGTGCCGCCGAGCTCGACGATCATGACGTCGGCTTGGGTCTGGTCCTCCACCCGCCGAATGGCGGCCTTGATCTCGTCCGTCACGTGGGGAATGATCTGGACCGTCTCGCCCAAATACTCGCCGCGACGTTCCTTTTCGATGACCGTCTTGTAGACCTTGCCCGTGGTAATATTGTGATCGCTGGTGAGGTCTTGGTGCAGGAACCGCTCGTAGCTGCCGAGGTCCATGTCGACCTCGCCGCCGTCGTCCAGGACGAAGACTTCCCCGTGCTGATAGGGGTTCATCGTGCCGGCGTCGCAGTTGAGATAGGGATCGATCTTGACGGCCGTGACGCTGAGGCCCCGGGCTTTCAAGAGCCGTCCCAGCGAGGCGGTGGCAATCCCCTTGCCCAGTCCAGACAGCACGCCGCCGGTCATGAAGAGGTATTTGGTCATGGTGGGGTCACTCGCCGCATTATAGGCGGCCCGATGGGGCCCATCAAGGAGGCCCGTCGCTCGGGCGCTGAGCGCGGATCGTTCGACCGAGGCAGAGCGTCACTCGGCCTTGATCGCCAGAGCGATGCCGTCGCGCAGCGGGACGATCATCGATTCCAGTTCGGGCCGATCGGTCACGAAGCGATTAAATTCGCGCATCGCTTGGACCATGGCGTCGCCGCCATCGGCCTCGGCCACCTCGCCCATGCGCAACACGTTGTCGGCCAGAATGACGCCGCCGGGCGCGATCTTCGGCATGGCCGCCTCGAGAAACTCTTGGTACTGCTCCTTCTCGTGGTCGATGAAGCACAGGTCGAAGGGCCCATCCAGGGACTGCAGCGATTTGAGCGCGTCGCCCACGACGATGTCGACGCGCTCGCTCACCCCGCCCTCTTCGAGATTGGCCCGCGCGATCTCGGCCATGTCCGGACTGGCGTCGAGCGTCGTGATGCGGCCGTTCCAGGCCTGCGTCGCACGGGCGAACCAGAGGGACGTGTAGCCGATCGCCGTTCCGGCTTCCAGGATCTGGGACGATCGCTGGATTTTGGCGATAGTGTGGAGAAACTGGCCGCCGACCGGGCCGATGATCGGCACGTCGTGCTCGTCGGCATAGGCCTCCATACGGCGCATCAACTCGTCGCGCTCCGGCGTCAGCTTCGCGATGTAATCCTCGACGTATTCGGCCGTGATGCCGCGCATCGGATTTCCTCCTTCTTGTCTGGTCGGCCCCTCGCTCAGATCTTGCCGAGCAGGGCCCGCGCGATGATCAGCCTCTGCACCTCGCTGGTGCCCTCATATAGCTCGGTGATCTTGGCGTCGCGGTAGAACCGCTCCACGGGATACTCCTTGATAAACCCGTAGCCGCCGTGGATCTGCAGCGCCTCGTTGGCGACTTCGCGGGCCACTCGTGAGGCAAACAGCTTCGCCATGGAAGCTTCCTTGGCCGGGTTGCCGCCCTCGGCGATCTGCCACGCGGCCCGATAGGTCAGCAGCCGGGCGGCGTCGATGTCGGTCGCCATGTCGGCCAGCTTGAACTGGGTCGATTGGAAGTCGACGACGGCGCGGCCGAACTGCTCGCGCTCCTGCGCATACCCGAACGCCTCGTCGAACGCGCCCTGGGCGATGCCGACGGCCTGGGCCGCTACCGCCACGCGCCCCCGGCTGAAGAACTGCATGAGCTGATAGAAGCCCATGTCGGGTTGGCCGATGATGTTCGCGGCCGGAACGCGGACGTCCTCCAACGTGATCTCGGCCAGGTCGGAGGCGCGAATGCCGAGCTTCTTCTTCAAGGGCTCGGCCGTGAACCCCTCGCGATCGGCCTCCACGATAAACGCGGTGATGCCCATGTGGCGATCGGGTGGGTCGGGATTGGTGCGGGCAAAGACGATGAGGAAGTCGGCAATCGCCCCGTTGGTGATGAACATTTTCTGGCCGTTGAGGACGTACTCGTCCCCGTCTTGTTCGGCCTTGGTGGACATGCTGGCGACGTCGGAGCCGGCCTCGGGCTCGGTGATGGCCGAGCCCATCACTTGATCGCCGCTGGCCACCGGGACCAAGTATCGCTGTTTCTGCTCGTCCGTGCCGAACTCCAAGAGCATGTCGCTGCCGAACGGGCGGGCCGTGATCGCCAGGCCGATGCCGGGATCCCCGCAGAACAGCTCCTCGATCGCGATCGTCTGGGCGAGGTAGTCCATGCCGGCGCCGCCGTACTCGGTCGGCAGCGCGGGCGCGATCAGGTCGAGTTCCTTGGCTTTTTCGACCGCCTCTTGGGGATACGTGGAGTGCTCGTCGCACTCGTCGGCGGCCGGGCGCATGACCTCCTCGGCGAACTGTCGGGCCGTCTTGCGGAGCAGGCGGTGCTCCTCGCTCAATTGGAAATCCATCGACCCACCTCCGATGCCGGATACGGGGAATTGTACGGACGGGGCCAGAAGCGCGTCAACGCGCTGTTGAAAGCGATTCGCAGCTCTGCTATCCTGCATCCCATCCGAAATCGGGGGATTAACCATGACGCAGAAGCGCGCGTTCGTGCGGACCTGGGGCTGCCAGATGAACGAGCACAAGAGCGAGGGGATCGCCGGGCTCCTGGCCGACGAGGGCTACCAACTCGTCGACCGGGCCGAGGACGCCGACGTCGTCATCTTTAACACCTGCATGGTCCGCGAAAAGCCCGAACAGAAGGTCTACTCCGAGGCCGGCACCATCCGGAATCTGAAAGAGAAGAACCCGGACATGATGCTCGGGGTCGGCGGCTGCGTCGCCCAAGCCATGGGCGAGAAGATCGCCGAGCGCAGCCCGACGGTCGACTTCGTCTTCGGCAGCTCCAACATCACCGACATTCCCCGACTCATCCGCGAGGCCGAGGCACGTCGCGAAAACGGAAATGGCAAGCGCGACGAGCCCGTCATGGCGATCTCCAAGATCCCCGATCGGATCGAGGACACGCCCTTCATTCGCCATAGCTCGTTCCAGGGGAAGGTCACGATCACCGAAGGCTGTTCCAACTTCTGTTCCTTCTGCGTGGTTCCCTACACGACGGGGCTGCTGCGCAGTCGCTATCCCGGCGAGGTCATCCAGGAAGTGAGCGAACTGGCCGAGCAGAATTTTCAAGAAGTCCAGTTGCTCGGGCAGAATGTGGACTCCTATGGCAATGACCTGGATGATCCGGACATCACGTTCGCCAAGCTGTTGGACGCGCTCACGGCGATCGACATTCCCCGGATCCGCTTCACGAGTTCGCATCCGCAGGACATCACGCCCGACGTTATCGACGTGATCAGCCGGCCGAACAACGTCTGCGAGCACGTCCACATGGCCGTCCAAGCCGGCAGCGATCGAGTGTTGGAAGCCATGCGGCGCGGCTACACCAAAGACGAGTTTTTGCGCATCGTCGACGACCTCAAGGCCAGCGTCCCCGGCGCCAACGTCACCACCGACATCATCGTCGGGTTCCCCACGGAAACCGAAGAGGATTTCAAGGAAACCGTCGATCTCGTTCGGAAGGCCCGCTTCGGCGGCGCGTTCATCTTCAAGTACTCGCCGCGACCCGGGACGATCAGCTACTACAAGTACGAGGACGACGTCCCCGACGAGCAGAAGCAACGGCGGCTGGAGCACCTGCTCGACCTCCAGAAGAGCATCACGGATGAGGAGAACCGACAACGCGTCGGCGAAACCTTGGAAGTGCTCGTCGAAGGCCCGGCCAAGCGCAAGAACGACAGCCCCCATCGCTACCTCGGCAAGACCCGCGACAACCGGACCGTCCTCTTCGAGGGTTGCGAGGACATGGTCGGCTCCAGGGTCAATGTGGAAGTCGACGAGGGCAGCGTCGCCGGCTTAGTTGGCCGCGTGGTCGCCGACTGAAGCGGGCATGCCCGCTTGATACAATTTTACCAATATGATGACCCCCATTGAACGACGCCAGTCCCGTGTGGTCCACGTCGGCGACGTCCCGATCGGCGGCGATCACCCCATTGCCGTCCAGTCGATGACCACCGTCGACACGCGTGACGCCCAGGCCTCCGTGGATCAGATCCACGACATGGAGCAAGCGGGCTGCGAGATCGTCCGCGTGTCCGTGCTCAACATGGACGCGGCGTATAACCTGGGCGAGATCAAGCGCCAGATCAACATTCCCCTTGTGTCCGATATCCACTTTGATCATCGACTGGCATTGGAAGCGATCCGGCAGGGCATTGACAAAGTCCGCCTCAATCCGGGCAACATCCAGAAACCCGACAAGATCAAGGAAGTCGTTCAGGCCGCGAAGGACGCGGGCATTCCCATCCGCGTCGGCGTCAACTCCGGGTCCCTGCCCAAGGACCTCTTGATTAAGCACGAGGGCGCGACGCCGGAGGCCATGGTCGAGGCCGGGCTCCGTGAGATCGAGATCCTGGAGAACGAAGGCTTTAAGGACATCGTCATCTCGCTCAAGTCGACCGACGTCCGCATCATGATCGGGGCGTATCGGCTCATGGCCGAACGGGTCGATTACCCGCTCCATTTGGGTGTCACCGAGTCGGGCATGGGCGACGAGGGCGTCGCCAAGAGTTCGCTCGGCATCGGGTCGCTGTTGGAGCAGGGCATCGGCGACACGTTGCGGGTCTCGCTCACGGGCGATCCGACGCGCGAGGTGAAGGTCGCCTATCACATCCTCGGCGCGCTCAATCTCCGATGGCGCGGCGTCCAGTTCAGTTCCTGCCCCACATGCGGACGAATCGGGATCAACTTGGAAAAGATCGTGACCGAGGCCCAAGAGCGCCTGGAGGGCGTGCAAGCCCCCATCAAGGTCTCGCTGATCGGCTGTGTCGTCAACGGCATCGGCGAGGCGGGCCATTCCCACATCGGCCTGGTCGGCTACGACCAATCGGGCACGCTGTTCAAGGACGGCGAGCCCGTGCGGCAGCGGATTCCCGAGGATCAACTCGTGGATGAGCTGGTCGACCTGGTCCACGAGTACGAGGCAGAGCTGGAATCGGCCAACGGCCAAAGCAGCTGACGCGTGCAGACGAGCCGACGGCCAAGGCCATGTGCCATGGTCCAATTGAGGACGATGCTCTGGAAGATCGGGGTCAACATTGCCGCGGTCGTGTTGATCATCGCCGGGATCATTCTCGGCCCGCTCCCCGTGCTGCCGGGATCGCCGCTCGTGATCGCCGGCATTCTCATGCTGAACTTCAAGGGCAAGAAGACGCTTTTGCTCAAGATCGGCCGGACGCGACCGATGCAGTGGGTTATGGCTCGGTCACCGCAACTGGCAACGTTCTGGCAGAAGATGGGCCTACGTCCTTGACGCCTGCCTTGTTACGATCTATACTCAGGTGCCCTTGCGGAATATGGCCGTATCAGCGATCGTTCCGGCGTACAATGAGTCAGACCGCCTTGAGAGCGTGATTGAGCCTCTCAAGGCCGCGCCGTCCGTGGACGAGGTCGTCGTCGCCGACGACGGATCGATCGACGACACCGTCGGAGTTGCCCAGGCCCTCGGCGTACGTGTCGTGGAGCTCGGCGAGAATCTGGGCAAGGCGGCTGCGCTCGACGTGGGCGTGAAGGCGGCCCGCAACGAGACGCTCCTGTTTCTGGATGCGGACCTCATCGGTCTCAGGCCGGAGCACGTCGAGCTGTTAGCGCGCGTCTATGAGGAGAAGTCGCCCCACATGGTCGTCGGCGTCTTTAAAAGCGGCCGTCTCAACACGGACCTCTCGCAGAGCATCGCCCCGTATCTGTCGGGGCAGCGCGTCCTCTCGCGCCGCCTTTGGGAGCGGCTGTTGGAGCGGGAGTCGCTCGAGTTCGGCGTGGAAATGGCGCTCACGAAGCTCTCGCTCAAGGAGGACTGGCACGAGGAGCGGGTCTATCTCGAGGGCGTTACTCACGTCATGAAGGAGGAGAAGCGCGGATTCTCCGAAGGGTTTCGCCAGCGCATCACGATGTACGGCGACATCCTGCGCTCGTTCTTCAGCCGCACCGGCTGACAACGCCCTCCGATTTCGGTACGCTAAAAAAGCATTATGGACTCATCGTCTGTCGGCCACATGGCCGAGACCGATCCCCAAATCCATCAGGCCTTTCAGGACGAGCTGGCCCGCCAGCAAGGGACCGTGGAGTTGATCGCCTCGGAGAACTTCGCCAGCCCCGCGGTTCTGGAAGCGCAGGGCTCGGTGCTGACCAACAAATACGCCGAAGGCTATCCGGGCCGCCGTTATTACGCCGGCTGTGAGCACGTCGATCGGGTCGAAAAGTTAGCGCGCGAGCGGCTCTGTGAGCTGTTCGGGGCGGATCACGCCAACGTGCAACCCCATTCGGGATCCCAAGCGAACATGGCCGTCTATTTCGCGGTCTTGAATCCCGGCGACACGATCCTGAGCATGGCCTTGGACCATGGCGGGCACCTCTCGCACGGCCATCCGGTCAACTTCGCCGGCCAGTTCTACAACGTCGTTAGCTACGGGGTGGATCGCGACACCGAACGCATCGATTACGAGGCGTTGCGCCATCGAGCATTGGAGGCCCGGCCGACCTTGATCGTGGCGGGTGCCAGTGCCTATCCGCGCACGATCGACTTCGCGCGGATGCGGGCCATTGCCGACGAGGTCGGCGCCTATCTTATGGCCGACATCGCCCACATCGCTGGCTTGTGTGCCGCGGGGGCGCATCCCTCGCCCGTGCCCCATGCCCATTTCGTCACCACGACGACCCACAAGACGCTCCGCGGCCCGCGCGGCGGCGCCGTCCTCTGTCATGCCGACCTGGCGAAGCAGCTCGACAAGACCGTCTTCCCCGGCATCCAGGGCGGGCCGCTCATGCACGTGATTGGCGCCAAGGCGGTGGCGTTCCAGGAGGCATTGAGCAAGACGTTCGAGCAGTACCAGCATCGCATTGTGGAGAACGCACGGGCGCTGGCGGCGGCGCTGGCCGAGCGCGGGTACCGGCTCGTCTCGGGCGGCACCGACAATCACCTTGTGCTCGTCGATCTCCGGCCGAAGGGAATCACGGGGGCCGATGCCGAAGCCCTCCTCGAGGCGGTCGGCATCACGGCCAACAAGAACGCCATCCCCTTCGATCCGGAAACGCCCAAGGTCACCAGCGGCATTCGTCTGGGCACGCCGGCGGTCACGACCCGGGGCATGGACGCCGAGGCCATGTCGCGCATCGGCGCGTTGATCGATCGGGCCTTGTGCGGGGAATCTCCGGATCAGCTCCGCTGCGACGTCCAAGAGCTTTGCGCGGCGTTCCCGCTTTACGTGGGCGGATAAGCTTGTCAGCTTACAGAAAGCAAGCTATAATACGAGTCTAGGTGAGAGTTGCCCATCCAATCACTTTCGTACATTCCGTCGTGCCGATGATTCAGGCGGCCCCAGTTATCAGCCCCCACTCGCCGCCCGATGAGGAGGTATCGTCCCCATGGACATCAGCGACTTGAGAGCCAAAAGCATCAAAGAGCTGCGGGAGATCGCCCAAGATCACGGCCTCAACGGCCTCTCGCAGATGAAGAAGGAGGAGCTTGTCTGGTCGATCCTGGAGGTGCTCACGGAAAAGGAAGGCCTGAGCATCAAGAACGGCGTGTTGGAGATCTTGCCTGACGGTTATGGGTTCCTGCGGGATAAGTCGTGTCTGCCGGGCAAGAACGACATTTACGTGTCGCCGTCCCAGATCAAGCGGTTCGGACTCAAGGACGGCGACATCGTCCGCGGCAAGGTCCGTCCGCCCAAGGACGACGAAAAATATTACGCGCTGCTCAAGGTCCAGGAGATCAACTTCGACGAGCCAGACAATATTCGGAACCGGACCGATTTTTCCGATCTGACGCCATATCACCCCACGGAGCAGCTCCACCTGGAGTACAACGGCGAGGAGTACTCCACCCGGATCATGGACCTGTTCGCTCCCATCGGCAAGGGCCAGCGCGGCCTGATCGTCTCCCCACCAAAGGCGGGCAAGACGACCCTCTTGAAAGACATCGCCCACGGCATCATGTACAACCAGCCGGAGGCCTACCTCATCGTGCTGCTCGTGGACGAGCGGCCGGAAGAGGTCACCGACATTAAGCTCTCCCTGGAGCAGGGGGCCAACAACCTGAATCACGAGCCTGAGGTCGTCTCGGCGACGTTCGACCAGAAGCCGGAAATCCACGCCCGCATCTCCGAGCTCGTCATCGACAAGGCCAAGCGCCTGACCGAACACGGCATGGACGTCGTCGTCCTCATGGACTCCATCACGCGCCTGGCACGCGCCTACAACCTCAGCGTCACCCCCAGCGGCAAGCTCCTCTCAGGCGGCATGGATCCGACGGCCTTGTATAAGCCGAAGGAGTTCTTCGGGGCGGCTCGGGCGATCGTCGACCTCAACGAGGAGGAAGACGAGCGGGGCTATCCCTCCAGCTTCGGCAGCTTGACGATTCTGGGCACCGCGCTCGTCGACACGGGCTCGCGGCTCGATCAGGTCGTGTTCGAGGAGTTCAAGGGCACGGGCAACATGGAACTCGTCCTGGACCGAAACTTGGCCAATCGCCGCGTCTTCCCCGCCATCGACCTCGAGATGACCGGCACGCGCAAGGAGGAGATGCTCCTTGACGAGGACATCCTTCGTCGTGTCTGGATCTTGCGCAAGATGATCGGCGACATGAACGACAAGCAAAAAGCCCTCGGCTTCATCCTCAGCGAGATGGCCAAAACCGAGACCAACGAGCAATTCCTGAACAACATGGCCAGCGGATAGCTGGGCATGGATTACATCATCGAGGGCGGGCATCCGCTCCACGGCCGCATCGCCGTGCCGGGGGCCAAGAACGCCGCCCTCCACATCCTCGTCGCGACGCTGTTGACCGATGCCCCGATCGAGATCGATCGCGTCCCGTCCGTTCGCGACGTTGACACGCTGAGTTCGCTGCTGAGGAGCCTCGGCAAACGGATCGAGCCCGACGGCGCGGAACGCCGTCGGGTAACGCCGTCGGGGCCCCTGCGGGCCGAAGCTCCCGTGGACGAGGTGCGCAATACACGGGCGTCGTTCCACGTGTTGGGGCCTTTGTTGGCACGCTGTGGCCAAGCGACCGTGCCGACCCCGGGCGGGGATCGGATCGGAGAACGTCCCGTCGATCTCCACCTAGATGGCCTCCGAGCTATGGGCGCTGCCATTGACGAGTACGACGGCTTCGTCCGCGCGAGGGCCCAGACGTTGGCGCCCGCTGACATCCGGCTGCGCTTTCCCTCGGTGGGCGCCACGGAGCACTTGATGATGACGGCCGCGCACGTGCCGGGCCGGACCGTCATCCGCAACCCCGCCCCCGAGCCCGAGGTCCAAGACTTGAGTCGGTTCCTGACGACGCTCGGTGCCGCGGTCGAGTGCCACCCGACGTACGTGGCGGTTGAGGGGCGTCGGCATCTGCACGGCGGCGAGCACGCCATCATGCCGGATCGACTGCAGGCGGGAACGCTGGCCATCGGCGCGGCGCTTGCGGGCGGCGAGTTGGACATCCGCTGCGATCCCTGGCACGTTCGTCCGCTGACCGCTACACTTCAAGCAATGACGATCGACATCGCGGAGCGCGCCGACGGCCTCGTCGTTCGTGGCACGGCCCCGCGAGAGTACCGTCCGACCGCCATCGAGACCCGACCCTATCCCGGTTTCCCCACTGACATGCATCCGCCCATTATGCCGTTGTTGGCGCTGACGCCGGGCGAGAGCCGGCTCACGGAGACGATCTTTGGGGACCGATTCTCCTACGCCGACGGCCTCCGCCGGCTCGGCGCGGACGTGAGCGTCGAGGGTCGCACGGCGAGGGTCAAGGGCGTTGCTCAACTCAGTGGCGGTGACGTCGAGGAGCGGCGCGACAATCGGGCTGCCGCGGCTCTCGTGTTGGCCGGTCTCGCGGCCGAGGGGACGACGGTCGTGCGCGACGAGTACCATCACGTCTCGCGCGGCTACGGCGACTTCGCCGCAACGCTTTCGGAATTGGGGGCGATGATCTGGACCGATGAGCAACCGTCTCATTGAGGATCGCACCGGGCACCGATCCCGAGTCTATGGGCGCGAACGGGCGATTCTGGTCGGCGTCGTCGCCGACCGGAGCCCGGAGGAGCGCGAGATGATGCAGGAGCTCGTCGAGTTGAGCCGCACGGCGGGCATCGAGGTGCTGCGCGTGGTGACCCAGCGCCGCGATCGGCCCGATTCGGCGACGTTCATCGGCGCGGGCAAGGCCGATCAGCTATACGAGCTTGCCGCGGAGTCCGGGGCCGACGCGATCGTCTTCAACGACTCCCTGACGCCGGCCCAAGGCCGCAACCTCGAGGAACGCGTCGGCGTCAAGGTCATCGATCGGGCGCAGCTCATCCTTGACATCTTTGCACAACGGGCCGAGAGCAAGGAGTCGAAGCTCCAGGTCGAGTTGGCCCAATTGGAGTATCTGCTGCCGCGGTTGCGCGGCTGGGGCGAAGCCCTCGGCCAGATGGGCGGCGGCATCGGAACCCGAGGCCCGGGTGAGACGCGCCTGGAGATGGAGCGGCAGACGATCGAGCATCGCATCCACGACATCAAGGATCGGCTGGAGCAGGCAGCCAAAGAACGTCGCCTGCGCCGCAAGCGCCGCGACCGACAGTCGGTGCCGGAGATCGCGCTCGTCGGTTACACGAACACGGGGAAGTCGACGCTGCTGCGGGCATTGTGCGATACGGAAGCCCGCGTGGAGGATAAGCTGTTCGCCACCCTCTCGCCCAAGGTCCGCCAGGCCGAGTTGCCGGACGAGCGCCATGTCGTCTTTGTTGACACCGTCGGGTTCATCCGCAAGCTGCCGCACCAGCTCGTGCCGGCGTTCCGCGCGACGCTGGAGTCCGCCGAAAAGGCCGAGCTGTTGATCAACGTGTTGGATGCCTCCAGCCGCAGCGTGCTGGAGCAGGCCCGGACCATCCAGGGCGTCTTGAACGATTTGTTCGGGGACGAGGCACGGCCGCCCATGATACACGTTCTGAACAAGGTCGACCGGCTCGAGAGCGATGCGGACCTGAGACGTCTGCGGGAAGCGCGACTGGAACTGTCGCCGCTCGTGGAGGTCTCGGCCATCGACGAGCACAACCTTGACGGGCTGCTTGACGAGGTGAGCCGACTCCTGGCCTCAAGCCGTGAGCGGGTCCGTGTGGAGATCCCCTACAAACAAGCTGGGTTGGTGGAAAAGCTCCACGACTGGGGCCGCGTCCACGAGGAACGCTACGAGGCCGACGGCATCGTCATGGAAGCTGATCTTGACCGGGCCCAGATCGGGTCGCTGGAGAAACTGGGGGCCGAGAACGGCCTGCGGCTCATCCGCGCAACGTAAACAGCAACGATTCCAGCGTCAGCCGCGCGTTGGCGTTGGCCTGCAACAGCCTGGGGACGGCCTCCAACGCCTGAATGCACGCCCGGATGTGGGATGCGCTCGTCGCTGCCCGACGCGTCCGGAGTTCCTCTATCGCGTCCCGATGAAAAATACAGTCGTCAAATTCGCCCGCCAGCGCCATATCGCGATACCAGCGGAGCGCGTCGTGGACAAAGGCCTCGAGCGCGGCTTCGCCCAGCTTGCTGAGTGCCTGCGCGGTCTCCAGGGTCTCATGGATCGGTTGATCCGCGAGTCGGCGCAAAAGCTCCCGCGTGCCTTCGTGGACCTGGACGGCGTCGTCACTGTCTAAAACCTCCGTCAGCGTCGCAAGGTCGGCGTCGCGCATAACCTCCTGCGCGCGGTCGCGGCGCTCCAGGACGTTGTCGGTCGGGTCCGATTCGGCGATAACGCCCGCCGCCCGGCTGGGAGCACCGTCGACGAGCGCGTTCCAATACGCGATTTCCTCGGTGGAGCGCCCATGCGAGCGGAGCGTCTCCTGGACGCGAGCGCGACTGGGCGGGGCGGCGCGCAGCACCTGACAGCGCGACAGGATGGTCGGCAGGAGCTGGCTCACGTGGCGCGCCAGCAACAGCACCATCGTCTGCGGCGGTGGGGCCTCCAGAAGCTTCAGGAGGCTGTTTGAGGCCTCGCGACTGAGGGCGTCGGCTTCCGCAAGCACGTAGACCTTCTGTGGGGCTTCCAACGGGCGGTAGCGGGCGTCCTGTTGGAGGTTGCGGACCTGATCGATGGAGATGTTGGCGCCCGATCGCTCGATCCAGCGCACGTCGGGATGGTTGGCGTTAAGGACCTTTTGGCAGGCGGGGCACGCGCGACAGCCCGCATCGGGACAGAGCAGGCGCAACAGAAGCGTCTCGGCAATCTCCGGCGTCCCCTCGCCCACAATGAGGTAGGCCTGCGACAAGTTCCCATCGGCCAACGCCTCGCCCCAGAGGGCCTCGATCGCGTCCATAACCGATATCATAGCGCACGACGCATGCCGATTTCGAGGCGAGAGACCTCGGCCTATAATGGATCGATGATCGCATCCCCATGGCTCCTGGCGTTGGCCATCGCCGTGCCGTTGACGCTCATCCTTGCCGACCGGCTTCGGGTTTGGGCGCCGACGTTCGGGCTCGTCGACTCGTCCGATCGGCGCAAGCCGCACTGCGGCGACGTTCCCGTGGGCGGGCTCGCCGTCATTGTCGGCAGCGTGGCGGCCCTGATCCCGTTGCTTATCCAGACGCCCTCGCTCGGCTGGTGGCTGGCCGGGGCGCTCGTCGTCTCGCTCGTGGGCCTTGTCGACGATCGTCTGTCCCTGTCACCGCTCGTGAAGCTCGGGGCTCACGCCGTCGCTGCAGGGCTGGCGCTCCAACATGGCTGGGACGTGCGCGCTGTGTCGATCTTCGGATGGGAGGTCCAGCTGGGCATCGCGGCGGATCCCTTCGTCGGGATGTGGATCGTCGGCATGACGAACGCGTTCAACCTGACTGACGGGTTGGACGGCCTTGCGTGCGGCGCCGCGGTTGTGCTGGCCCTTGCGTCGGGCGTCATGAGCGCCGTCTCCAGCGATGGGCAGGCACTGGCAATCGGCTGCGCCCTGGGCGGGTCGGCGTTGAGCTTTCTGTGGTTCAATCGCCATCCGGCCCAGGTGTTCCTGGGCGACGGGGGCAGTTACTTCCTCGGCTTTCTGCTCGCGCTTGTGACCCTGCGAGCTGTCGATCCCGCCGGGTCGTCCCCGGTGCCGTTGGACGCGCTCGGGATCATGTGGGGATACCCGATCGTCGACACGTCCTGGGCCATTGTGCGGCGAATCAAGGAAAAGCGCCCGATCCTGTCGCCGGATCGGGCGCATCTCCATCATCGCTTATTAAGCGCGGTCGGCCGCTATCGCACGAGCGTTTGGGCTCTCTATGGGGGCTTTGTGCTCTTGGCCATTGTCGGCGTTGCCGTGTGGACGCTCGGCCGTTAGCGGCGCATGCCGAGGAACATCAGCACGAAGTAAGCCAGTTGCAGCACGGCGGTGGCCGCGGCCGCTACGTATGTCAACGCGGCGGCGTTGAGCACCTTGCCGACGGATTGATGTTCCTGTTTGGAGGAGAGCGCGCCCACTTGGGGAAGGAGCTGCATGGCCCGGCTGCTGGCGTTGAACTCCACGGGCAATGTAACCAGCGTGAACACCACCATCGCGGCAAACGCGATAATGCCGACTAGCGCCAGTCCAGTGAAGTTCAGCAGGATGCCGCCAATGATGAGCCATGGGGCGAGCTGGCTCCCGATATTGGCCACGGGCACCACGGCGGAGCGGATCACCAAGGGCTGGTAGCGAGCGGCATCTTGGAGGGCGTGGCCGGCCTCGTGAGCGGCGACGCCGATGTCGGCGAGCGACTTGCTCTCGGGATTGGAAAGGCGCAGGACCTTCTTCCTCGGGTCGTAGTGGTCCCCGAGCTGGCCGTCGATAGATTCGATGGCCACGTCCCGCAGACGAGGTTGGCTCAGAGAAGTGGCGCCTCGGTCTAGGATGCGTTCCGCCACCTGTCGGGCCGTCAAGCCGGACGACGCGTTCACTTGCGCGAACTTGTTGTAGGTCCGCTTCACTTTGCTTTGCGCATAGATCGTCAAGATCAATGCGGGAGCCAGGAACAAGAGGTATAGGGGCGAAAAGAAGAACATAGCGGTCTCACCTCATTCGAGTAACCTGTGATCAGTCAGTCTTCGACATTATAGAGGGCTGTTCCGCCCCTCACAAGGCGGATGAACACGGCTTGAGGTGACAAACCACTCGGACCCTGGGTGGTTCAACAGGGTAACACGCCCTGGTTCATTTCCATCATGAGATCATCCAGGGCTGGAGACACGAGATACCCCGATGAAGAACGACGCGCTTCCGTAGTGGCTGGAGGAGACGGATCTCACTCGCTATCATGAGGTCCATCGGGAAGCGAAACCGACATTGGGGCGTGGTGTAATGGCAGCACTCCGGCCTTTGGAGCCGGCTGTGGAGGTTCAAATCCTCCCGCCCCAACCCGCAGAATGAATACACAATCGAATCTGGCGACCCTCTGCCAGTCCCTCGATCTGCCCCTCAGCGAAGCCGAACTCCAGGCAGCGTTTCTGCACAGCTCCTACGTCAACGAGTTGCCCGAGTCGGGGTTGACGTCCAATGAGCGACTGGAGTTTTTGGGAGACGCTGTCGTCGATCTGGCCGTCAGCGAATACCTCTTCGACAACGTCCCGCACGCCGAAGGCCGTCTGACGCGCATCAAAGCCGTGGTGGTGAGCGGCCCAACGCTCGCTGCCCGAGCTCGGCAGCTCCAGCTCCAGGACTGTCTCTATTTGGGCCGAGGCGAGGAGGCCTCGGGCGGACGCCAGCGGGAATCGATCCTGAGCGACACGTTCGAGGCGCTCGTTGGCGTCGTCTTTACACACCGCGGCTACGACGAGGCCGCGCGCTTCGTGCTCGATCAGCTGGAGGCCGACATTGAAAAGGCGCTGCGCGGCGAGCACCGACGAGATTACAAGACGCTGCTGCAGGAGCAGGCCCAGCGCCAGGGCCTCCGTCCGGTCTACTCGCTTGTGGCCGCCGAGGGCGCCGATCACGCCAAGCACTTCACGGTGCAGGTGGACCTGAACGGCGAGACAGCTCAGGGTGACGGGCGCCGCGTCAAGGACGCGGAACAAGCAGCCGCAAAACGGCTCTGCCAGCGTCTTGAAATCGTGGCAACGGAGGTCTAGAATAGCAACGATCCAGACGTCGGGAGGGACGCGCATGCCCCAGAAGGTTTTCACCACCCCGGAAGGCACCCAAGTGGAAGACGACGCTGTGGAGGTCCAGCCGGTTTCGGTCAGCAACGCAGGGCCTATCGTCTGGGAATACGATGACGACGAGCTCGCCCTGCAGCGTGTGGTGCTCCATCCGGACGGGGTTCGGCTCTGGAAGGCCGTCCATGAGATGGACAGCGACGGAAACCCGCTCATGACGTTCGAGCCCCACTTCGAAGCCGAGTCACACGACGACCGTCCTTCCGAGAACGAAAACGAACACGACTAATCCCACCACCTGTTCGACCTACTTCTCCATCTGGCGATCACGGCCCGATGCGGCATTGTGGCCATAGTCACATGTCTGATCAGAACGTGATCGCGTACGTCCCCGAATCTCCAATGAGAGGGTCCCCGAACACGCACAACGCCTGAATGACCCAGAATCGCGTCCTTCCAGGCGTGGACAATCCGGCGCATGCTGACGTTGGTGAGTCATACCATGCGCAAGCGTTGCACCCTTTCAGCCGTTATCGGGCTCATGGTCGTTCCCCTATTGATTGCCGGATGCACGTTCTGGATCCAGACCAGTGACGGTCGCGTGCGATCGGTCAACGTTCCCGACGACCACGTGGAACGGTTCGTCAATCGCATGGATCAGCTCAGCGCTGACCTTCTCCAGGAGACAGAGCGGATCGGCGACTATCGTCTTCGTCAAGCAGCGGTCGAACTTCGCTGGACATATACCCAAGCTGTCGAAGGCATTGGGCAAGGGACGCCGGCTAATCCCGTCGATCTGGAGAACATCGAGGCCAAACTGGATGCGTTTGAGCGACAGCTGGATCAGCGCTTAAGCTCAGGCGCGGAGCGGCAGCGCTATCGGACCGTCCTTTGGTATTTCCAGGAGATCGAACGGGCATATCAAGAGTTCCGGGACGCCGTCCTGTAGACTGGACCGATTCCCGAGCAAGGAACTCGACGTATCTGGCCAACCAATCAGGTCCTGCGGTGTCAGAGGAAGATTAAGGTACAGGCGGGCAGGCGGTGGTACGCCCGGGAGGACTCGAACCTCCGACCTCTGGCTCCGCAGGCCAGCGCTCTGTCCGCTGAGCTACGGGCGCATGCTTCGTTTAGTGTAATCCGCACCCGTTGCCCCGTCAAGCGAGCCGTGCATCTCGATGAGTGGGTTCCTGCACATGGAACGCATTGACATTTGCGCCTTATCGTGGCAGGATAATTCCCGAAAGGAGGTGCTCAACCCATGTCTTGGACGCTACTGTTCGCTTTCTGGTTCATCTTCTTGACCTTCTTGTTCGCCTTCCTCGTCGGCGGCCCGGCAACGACGTTCTAGGCAAAGCGCCTCGAACGATCGCGGTGCTACGGCGAGACGATCGTGGGGTTGGGGACCGTAGGCCAAGGAGGTCATCATGAGGCCCTTACGGATAGGGTCGATCCTGCTTGTCGCTGCCGTCGTTGGAGCCGTCCTCGCGGTTCCGGCGCTCGGTCAAGGCGGATCAACCCAATCGCCGCTGAACGTAACCGTAACGACCGATCGACCCAATTACGATCCGGGCGATCTGGTCACGATCACGGTTCGAGTGACCCAAAACGGACAGCCAACTTCGGCTCGGATCCACCGAGCCGTGCTCACCAAGTACAATCAGTGGGGCGTGGGCCAACAGCAGTCCATCGCCCGCCACTTCTACCAAAAGAGCCCTGGCGTTTTCGTTGCCCAGGCTAAGGCCGGGAAGCCCGGTCCGCGGCAGCTCTACGTCGCGGTCAAGACCTACCAAAAGAGCAAATGTGGCAGATGTGTCGGCATCAAGGCCGCCGGCACGGGCTCTTTTAACGTCAAGCCACGCCGTTCGAAGGTCCGGATCTGCAAGCCGGACTACGTGGTCAAGCACGTCGTCAACGTGCCGGACTGGAACGTCGATCCGCCGGTCAGTTGGGAGCTGTCGAATCGGGTCCTAAGGAACATTCGCAGCAGAGCCGGCAACGTCACGTTCGAGCTGGCCCCGGCTGGCACGGCGGTGTGGAGTTCAATCCCGCCGTTCGGGGTCGTCAATGACGATCTCAACAACCTGAAGTACTCGAAGCTGTCGTTCAATTCGCAGACCGGAACGATTTCGGGCAACCTCGACTTTCGCGACGCAGACCGCAACAACCCGAACTGGCACTTCTACATCCGAGCCCTCAACAGTCAGGGCGATGTGGTCGCAACGGTCTGGATGCACATCGCGTTCCGCTGATCAAGCGTCGGTTGACGCTTGGTCGTCATCGACGTCCAAGACCTCGCAGTGGAGACGGCTTCGGTGGAGCCGCACCCAGACGCGCTCGCGCGGTTCCACTGAGGCTGCTGATTTGACGACATCCCCATCATCACGTTCCACGATCGCATAGCCCCGTTGCAGCAAGGCCGTCGGGTTGGCCGCGGACAGTCGATCGGTCAGCGCGTCCAGACGCTCGCGCGCGGCGGTGAGACGCGACTGGAAGGCTCGGCTCAACAGATCGCTCTGGTGATCGAGGGCCTGACGCGCGTCCTGGATGCGACGGACGGGGCGGCGGAACGCGTAACTTCCGATCAGCCGCTCGATGCGCAGTTCCTCGTTCTCCAGGCGAGTCCGTTCCCGTTGAGCCAGGCGTTGTGCCATGTCGTCAAGTTGGCCCATGATCTCGTCTCGATGGGGCGCAATAACCTCAGCGGCCGCCGACGGCGTGGGCGCTCGCACGTCGGCCACAAAGTCGGTAATGGTGAAGTCGACCTGGTGGCCCACCGCGGAGACGACCGGCAGCCGGGAATGGAAGATCGCGCGGGCGACGATCTCCTCGTTGAACGCCCAGAGATCCTCCAACGATCCGCCGCCCCGACCGACGATGAGCGCGTCCAACGGTTCGACCTCGCGGTCATAGCGATTGGCCTGCTGGATGGCGTGCGTGATCTCGGTTTTCGCCTCGTCTCCCTGAACCCGAACGGGCCAGAGTCGGAGCTCCAGCATGGGATACCGACGGGCGAGCACGGAGCAAATGTCGCGGAACGCTGCGCCGCTTCCGGAGGTCACCACGCCGACCCGCTGAGGAAATCGGGCCAATGGCCCCTTGTAGTTTTCCTCGAACAGCCCTTCGTTCTGGAGCTTTGCCTTCAGTTGTTCGAACGCCAATTGGAGTTTGCCGAGCCCCGCTTCCTTGAGCTGGCGGACGGCGATCTGGTATTTCCCCCGGCGCTCGTAGATCGTCAGCGAGCCGAACGCGAGCACGTTCATGCCGTCCTCCGGCGTGAAGTCGAGATTTCTGACGTAACCGCGGAACATCACGGCGTCCAACTCCGACGATTCGTCCTTCAGCGTGAAATAGCAGTGCCCGGAGCGAAATTGCCGGAAGTTGGAGATCTCGCCCTCGACCCAGAGCTTGGGAAACTCAACCTCCAGCTGCTCGCGCACGACGGCATTCAGGTCCGAGACGGTATAGACGCTCGGTCCGTCGGCGGACGCATCAAAGGGCAGCTCGTTCATGGGCGGCATAGCTCGAATAGATTAGTGTGATCCCTGAGTGCCAAGCAAGGGAGGCATCACGTCGTTTGAACGACGCTCGTTCCGGCCTCGCCATCGAGGCCGTCGCGCGCCTGCCTCAGCGACGTGATCACGGCCCGTCGGCCGCCGTTTTCCAGGAACCGAACGGCTGCTTTAACCTTCGGCCCCATGCTTCCTGCGGGAAACTCTCCGTTCTCCAGATAGGCCTTGGCATCGGCCAACGACACTCGATCGAGTTCCGCCTGTTCGGGCGTGCCGTAGCGCACTGCGACCCGTTCCACGTCGGTCAGGATCATCAGCGTCTCGGCGTCCAGTGAGCTGGCGAGGCGCTCGGTGGCGAGATCCTTGTCGATGACGGCGTCGATGCCCTCTAGTTGCCCATTCCGGCGAATGACGGGGACGCCACCGCCGCCGCAGGCGATGACGAGTTGATCGTTCGCGACCATCGACGCAATGTTGGCCGCTTCAACGATCTCGAGCGGATCTGGCGAGGGAACGACGCGTCGATACGGACGCTCACCCTGACCGACCCTTTCGATGACGTAGCCGGGTTGATTTGCAAACCGTTCCGCTTCGGCCTCGGTGTAGAACGGCCCGATCGGCTTGCTCGGCCGATCGAAGGCCCCGTCTTCCGGATCGACGACCGCCTGTGTGGTCACCGACGCGACAGGCTGGGAGATGCCGCGCTCAGCGAGCGTTTGTCGGAGGGCTTGCTGGAAGAGATAGCCGATCTGGCCCTGCGTCATCGCCACACAGACGTCGAGCGGCACGGGCGGCACGTCCTCCGAACTCAGCTCCTGTTGAAGCAGTAGCGCACCGACCTGCGGGCCGTTGCCGTGCGTGAGCACGACCCGCCGGCCGTCGGCGATGATCTCGGCTATCTGGGCGGCACTGTCCTGGACTGCGGCTCGTTGCTCCTCCAGGGTGCCGTGTCCTTGGGCCGAGGAGATCGCGTTGCCGCCCAAGGCGATAACGGCCGTGTGGTGTGCATCTAAGGTTTCCATGGGGGATCGCAGCCTAAACCGTATCGACCTTGATTAGATTGGTGGTGCCGGGGACGCCGAAGGGCGCGCCGGCGGTCAGCACGACGGGCATGTCGGGCGGAATCTGGAAGTGGCGTGCGGCGGTCTCGATGGCGCGACGCAGCATCAGTTCGGTGTTGTCGTGATAGCCGACCACCAAGGAATAGACCCCCCACACGAGCGCCAGCTTGTTGCGCACGCGCTCCGAATACGTCACGACGACGATCGGGGTGCGCGGCCGAAACTTGGCCACAAGCTTGGCTGTCGACCCTGACGCCGTCGAGGGGATGATGGCCGCGGCTTCAATCCGTTCGGCGATCTCGCAAGCCGATTCCCCAATCGCCTCTGTGACCGAGGCTTGGCTCCCTTTCAGACGATGGTAGACTTCCTCGTCGCGCTCGATGCGCTCGGCGACGTTGGTCATCACCTCGATCGTCGCTATCGGATAGTCGCCGATGGCTGTTTCCTCGCTGAGCATGATGGCATCAGTGCCGTCCATAATGGCGTTGGCGACGTCAGCAACCTCCGCGCGGGTGGGCGTCGGGGCGTCGGTCATCGACTTGAGCATTTGGGTGGCAATGATGACCGGCTTGCCTGCGTCGTTGCATTTGGTGACGATCTGCTTCTGCGCGAGCGGAACCTCCTCATACGGCAGCTCCACGCCGAGGTCGCCGCGGGCGACCATGATGCCATCGGCCGCGTCGATGATCTCGTCAATGTGTTGGTACGCCTTCGGCGTCTCGATCTTCGCAATGACGCCGATGGGCGCGTCGCCGATGACTTCGCGAACTTGATGAATATCGGCGGCGCGCTGCACGAACGACACCGCGAGCCAATCCACGTCGAGATCAACGGCAAAACGGAGGTCCGCGTCGTCGTGCGCGTCCATGGGGATGTCGACGTCGGGCACGCTGATCCGCTTCCGCTCAGCGAGCACGCCGTCGTTCTGCACTTCGCAAATGACGTCGCCGTCGATGACCTCGTCCACGGTCATCACGATCTCGCCGCCGGCCAGCATCACTTCCATGCCCGGCTTGACGTAGTCAGCAAAGTCGTCGCGGTCCACGTAGACGCGGTTCTCGTCGCCGATGATCGACTCGTTCGTAAGCGTGAACGTCTGCCCGGCCTGCAGCGCGACGTGTTCGCCCTTGAGCGTTCCGGTGCGAATGCCTTCGCCCGGCGCGTCGGCCATGACGGCCAGCGGGGTCTCGAGGTTCGTGGCCACCTGCCGGACGCCTTCGAGCATCTGGCGATGGGTATCGGCATCCCCGTGGGCCAGGTTGAGCCGCACGACGTTCATGCCCGCGCGGATCATCTCCCCGATCGTGGAGGCGTCGTGGGACGCTGGCCCGAGCGTGGCGACGATCTTGGTTTTTTTCAGCGAGTGGTCCATGTACGCGGTCATCGCCCCATTTGTGGAATGACCTGCCGAACGGACGTTCGGTAGGTTGCCGTTCGGGTTCGCTCCGTATGTTGGGAAAGCCTAGTGTATCAGCTCGCCCGCGGTGCGCCAACAAGCCGCGCATCGGGGCTTAACGCCGCACCGCAGGGCATGATATAGATCATAGCGGCGCTTGCGACCGATACCTACGATGCCGTATCGTGTCGGCCAATCGTTCACGCAAAGCATCAACAAGACGGCCCTGACCCTCAACATGCACAAGGAATGAAACCGTGGCTGAGCGACCAACCATCAAGACCAAAGGACCCCGAACCGGCTTGTCGCTTTGGGAGGCCCTGCGATACCGCGGCGGCGCCGGCCAATGGGCCTGGATCCTCCATCGCGTCACCGGGCTTGGCGTCCTGTTTTTCCTGATACTGCACATCCTCGACATCTACATGGCCGCGTTCGGTCCGGCCGTGTTCAACAAGCTGTTGTTCATCTACCACAGCGTCGTGTTCAAGCCCCTGATCATCCTGCTCATCTTCGGGGTCATCTACCATGCGCTCAACGGCCTGCGGCTCGTGATGTTCGACCTGTGGCCCAAGTCGGCGCTGGCGCAGCGCGAGATGTGGTACGGCGCGATGGCGATCAGCGTAGGCGTGGCGCTCGTTTCGATCGTCGTGATGATCTAGAGGAGGCGTTCGCACCTTATGGCTATTCCCCCGTCGCGCGCCCACGCCGGCAGCAACTTCGAGCGCTGGTCCTGGTACTTCATGCGCGTTTCCGGCGTGGTGCTGTTGTTTATCGCCGTGTTCCATCTGCTCTGGATGCATTGGGTGATCGGCCTGGAAAACATCAAATTCGAGACGATCGTGGTCCGCTGGACGGGGTCATTTGGGCCGTTCTGGCGCGTCTATGACCTGTTGCTGTTGACGTTCGCGTTGACCCACGGCATGAACGGGTTACGTTGGGTCATCGACGATTATGTCCATGGCCGTGGCGCCAACACGATCTTGAAGGCCGCGTTCGGCATACTGTTCGTTGTCCTGATCGTGATCGGCGCCTACGTCATCTTCACGTTCAGCGCGCCGCCTGAGATATCGCTAAAGGGGATGGGCGTATGATCCATCGACACCATCATGACGTGATTATCGTCGGCGCGGGCGGCGCAGGGCTCATGGCGGCGCTCCATGCCTCAAGGGGCGCCGACACGGCCGTGCTGAGCAAGCTTTACCCGACGCGCTCGCATACGGGCGCCGCCCAAGGCGGCATTGGGGCTGCCTTGGGCAATCTCGAGGAAGACCGTCCCGAGTGGCACACCTACGACACCATCAAGGGCAGCGACTATCTGGCCGATCAGGACGCCGTGGAGCTGATGTGCCGCGAGGCGCCGGAGACGATCATCGAGCTTGAGCACCTCGGACTGCCCTTTGATCGCACCGATGAGGGACGCATTTCCCAACGACGCTTCGGCGGCCACACCAACAACGATACGCAACAGCCCGTACGTCGGGCCTGTCACGCCGCGGATCGAACCGGCCACATGATCCTGCAGACGCTTTATCAGCAGTGCATCAAGAACGAGGTCAACTTCTTTGACGAGTTTCAAGTGATCGATCTCTTGATCAACGAGGGGCGCGTGGCCGGCATCGTGGCCTATGACATCGACGCCGGCGAATACCACATCTTCCAGGCGAAGAGCGTGCTCTTTGCAACGGGCGGTTGGGGGCGACTCTGGTCGGTCTCCAGCAACGCCGTGACGCTGAGCGGCGACGGGGCCGCGGTCGTCTACAAGCGCGGTATCCCCTTGGAGGACATGGAGTTCTATCAGTTCCATCCGACGGGCATCTATCGCATGGGGATCCTGATCACCGAGGGCGTCCGGGGCGAGGGCGGCGTGCTCATCAACGACGAGGGCGAACGGTTCATGGATCGTTACGCGCCGACGATCAAGGATCTGGCCTCGCGCGACGTGGTCTCTCGCGCCATCTACCTCGAAATCCAAGACGGGCGCGGCATCAACGGGGAGGACTACGTCTATTTGGATGTGCGGCCCGAGACCGTCAATCGCTATCTGCCTGACGACCGCGAGCGGGTTACGGCGAAGCACTTGGAGCAGCGCCTGCCCGACATCCTCGACTTCTGCGAGACGTATCTCGGCATCGATCCCACGAAGGAACCGATCCCCATCCAGCCGACCGCGCACTACGCCATGGGCGGCATTCCGACCAACGCCAACGGCGAAGTCGTGATCGACGCCGACAACACCCCCATGCCCGGGCTGTTCGCTGCGGGCGAAACGGCGTGCGTGTCGGTCCACGGGGCCAATCGGCTCGGCACGAACAGCCTGTTGGATCTCGTCGTCTTCGGCAAACTGGCCGGCCAGCGGGCCGCCCAGCACGCGGGCGACGTTGACTGGGCCGATCTGCCGGAAGACAAGGCCCAAGGGGCGATCGAGGCGTTCGACGCCCTGAGATGTTCGAGCGGCTCAGAAAACCCCTTCGAGATTCGCGACGAGCTGCAGAAGACGATGATGACCAACGTCGGCGTCTTCCGCACCGACAAGCTCATGGCCGAGGCGCGCGAGCAGTTGCTCGAGTTGCGCGAGCGCTTCAAGAATGTCGGCTTGGGCGACCATGGGAAACGCTTCAACCAGGACTTACTGGAGACCTGGGAGATCGGCAACATGATCGAGCTGAGTCTCGTGACGACCGAGAGCGCCCTGGCACGCACGGAAAGCCGCGGCGCCCACTCGCGCGAGGACCATGCCGAGCGCGACGACGACAACTGGCTCTACCACACGTTGGCATTCCGAACCGAGGACGGCACGGCCCAGCTTGACCACAAGCCGGTGGTGATCACAAACTATCAGCCGAAAGAGCGCGTTTACTGATTGGGTGACCCCTCTGCATGAACACGCGAACGCTCAAGATCCTGCGCTACAATCCCGAAGCCGACGACAAGCCTTACTGGGGCGAGTTCGAGTTGGACGTCGAGCCGACGGATCGATTGCTCGACACCCTCAATCAGATCAAGTGGTACCACGACGGCACGCTCGGCGTGCGCCGCTCCTGCCAGCACGGCATCTGCGGCTCCGACGCCATGGTGGTCAACGGCCAGAACATGCTCGCCTGCAAGGTGCTCATGCGCGACCTCAAGGATCCCGTCTCGGTCGCGCCGATGCGGGCGTTCAGCGTGATCAAGGACCTCATCGTTGACATGGAGCCGTTCTTTGAAAAGTATCGGGCGATGATGCCGTATCTGGTCAACGAGGATCGGCCGCCGGCCCACGAGCGGCTCCAGTCGCAAGAGGACCGCGACTGCATCGACGACTCCACCAAGTGCATCCTTTGCGGCGCGTGCACGACGGCCTGTCCCTCGTTCTGGGCCAACGAGGACTACGTCGGCCCGGCGGCCATCGTGCAGGCGCATCGCTTCATCTTCGACAGCCGCGATCAAGCCTGGAAGCAGCGGCTCGACCTGCTCAACGATCGCGATGGCGTTTGGAGCTGCCGCAACATCTTCAACTGCACCGATGCCTGCCCGCGCGGCATTAAGGTCACCAAGGCGATATCGGAAGTGCGTCAGGCGATGGTGTCCGAGTCGCGCGACGTCGGCGACTGAATGCCCCCGTTCGCGCCATGCGGCGACATTCGGGCGATGACATCGCTCGGGACCCCGGTCGGCCGTCCGGAAGGCATCAACGCTTCACACCGCGATAGAGGACCGCAATGCCCATGGACAGCCGTTCGTAGGCGGCCTCGGTCAGCCCAGCGTCGCGCATCATGCCGGAAATGGCTTCGGGCGAGGGGAACGCGCGAATCGTGCGATCGAGGTAGGAATAGGCCGCTCGGTCACCCGTGATCCACCCACCGAGGCGCGGAAGCACGTAACGCAGATAGGGAAAATAGAAGGCCCGGACGAGCGGAGAGGGCGGCGTCGCGAACTCCAGGATGAGCAGTCGGCCGCCCGGGCGCAACACTCGACTCATCTCCGCAATGCCTGCCCGATGATCGGCCAGGTTCCGCAAGCCAAACGCCATGCTGGCGACGTCGGCACAGGAGTCGGCGATCGGCAACCGGAGCGCGTCCCCTTCCAAGAGCATCGACGCGGACGTGCGCTGGCGAAGCTTCGTTTGGCCGACCTCGAGCATGGGCCGAGCGAAGTCGGCCCCGTAAACCGTCAGCGTCGGGTCGGCGTGCGCGAAGTCCCGTGCCAGCTCGGCGGTTCCCGTGCAGACGTCGAGGATGACGTCGTTCGTTTGGGGGGTGGCCCGTTGGATGAGGCGTTGCCGCCAGCCCACGTCGCGCCCCAGGCTCAGCACGCGGTTGGCCCGATCGTAGCGATGCGCGATCCGCGAAAACATCCGGGAGACATCGGACGCTTCGGGCGCTTCGGGCGGAGACGCGGGCGTCGAGTCGGCGGTTGCCATGGGCGGCGGGCGGTGTGGGTCAGAGATCGGCGGTCAAGCCGACGATGTCGACGTTCACCTCGTCGACCTCGGCGCCGGCCAATTCCTCCAGCTTGCGCTTGACCATCTGAATGGCGCTTTCCGCGGACTTGTGAATCGGCATGCCGTACTGCGCGACCAGTGACAGGCGCAGCTTCAGGCGCTTGCCCGGCTCACCGGCGATGGTTTCGTCGTCTTCGTCCTCATCGTCCGTCTGGTCGACCTCGTCGGGCGCCAACTCGATCTGGATGCCGTCGCCCTGTTGCGCTCGCGACAGCGACGTCCAGAGGCCGCCGCCCTTGACACGGTCCGGCGTAAACAGCCCGTCAACCTCCAGAAGCGCGCCGTAGACGATCATCTCCAGCGCCCGTTCTTCGATGAACAGTTCGCCCAGTTCGCTTTCCGTCGGTTCGACCTCGTTCATGGCGGTCCCCCTTACGTTGGTTTGCAACTACGCCTGGCGCGTGGCCAGTTCGGTCGTCATCTCCCGCAGTCGATCCGCCTCGTTGCCGAAACTTGCCAGGGCCTGGGTGGCGGCATCGGTCTCGCGGCGGATCCGCTCCCGGGCGGCATCGCGGCCCATGAACCTCGACAGCCGGGCCGAGCCGTCCGCCTCGTCCCAATCGAGCACGTCGTCCACGAGCTGATACGACAGTCCCAAATGCGTGCCGAACGCGCCCAGCTCGTCCAAGGCCTTGCCATCCAGCCCCGCCAACGTGCCGCCTGCCACGAGGGCCGCCCGGATCAGCCGGGCCGTCTTGCGGGCGTGCACCTCGTGCCAGGGCTCGCCGTTGGACGTCGACGGCGGCGACTCCAACAGATCCAGATACTGGCCGCCCGCCAGGCCGTTGACCCCGAGCGTCTCGGCAAAGAGCGCGACGACGTTGATGAGACGTTCCGCGCCCGCGTAGGCCCGCTGTTCGCGGCTGATCAACTCAAAGCCGAGCGGCAAGAGCGAATCTCCGACGAGGATCGCGTTGGCTTCCCCGTGCTCGACGTGGACGGTCGGCTGGCCGCGCCGCTCGGCGTCGTCGTCCATCGCGGGGAGGTCGTCGTGCACGAGCGAGTAGGCATGGAAACACTCGATCGCGGCGGCGGTCGGCAGGGCATGTTGAGGGGCCAAGCCGCCCAGTTCGGCCGCCTCCATGACCAGGATTGCCCGCACTCGCTTGCCGCCCCGAAGCGCGTATAACATGGCCTCTTGGAGCGTAGCAATGGGGGAGCTGTCGCGCTCGGCTAGCCCCCGTTCCAGGAAGTCGTTCACCCAGGTGCGCCGCTCGGCAAAGTGGGCCTCCAAATCCATAACTGCCCCAAGTATACGCGCTGATCCGCCGGACGCACAACGGGCTTGTGGCTTCGGAAACGGGCGTGTAGACTGACGCTCATGCGGTTGGTCATCCAACGGGTGAGCGAGGCGCGCGTCGACGTTGACGGCACAACGGTGGGCCAGATCGGCCCAGGGCTGCTCGTGCTCGTGGGAGCTCACGCCGACGACGAGCCCGCCAGCGCGGATCATCTCGCCAAGAAGACCGCCAAACTTCGTATCTTCCCCGATGATAAAGGGAGAATGAACCGATCCGTTGTTGACATTGGCGGCGGCGTGCTGGCCGTTTCGCAGTTCACGCTCTACGGCGACACGCGCAAGGGGAATCGACCAAGCTTTACGGACGCCGCCCCTCCCGAGCAGGCCGAGCCGCTTCTGGAACGCTATGTGGCCGCGCTGCGCGAGCAGGTGGCCGAGGTGGAAACGGGCCAGTTCGGCGCCATGATGGACGTCGGTCTGGTCAACGATGGGCCCGTGACGCTCGTGTTGGATCACCCCGAGGGCCCCGCAACGCGCTAGTTGCAGGCGGCCGAGCCGCCAAGTAGAATACGCCACCCGAAAGGAAGGAGCCGTGTCATGGGCGTTCCCAAGTATCGCACCTCACGATCAACCAAGCGGAAGCGAAACACCCATCGGAAAATGGCGCGGGCGGCCATCACTGAGTGTCCGCGTTGCCACGAGCCGAAGTTGCCACACCGCGTCTGCTCGAACTGCGGTACCTATCGCGGCGTCGACGTCCTCCAGCTCGAGGACGAGGAGTAGGCCGATGGAGTGGATCCTGCATCCGCCCGGGGCACACGGTGGCTACTTGGCGGTGGTCCTGTTGCTCGGGTCCATCATCTACATGGGCTATGCCTTCATTCGTTACCGTTAGCGCCCCCTCCCGACTTAACTGATCGGTCCATGACCGATTCCCTCCCCGAATACTTCGACTTTGCCGCTGAGACGGCGTACTTGGCCGGATGTGTCACGCTCGAACACTTCCAGACGGACATTGACGTCGAGCGCAAAGCCGATCGGACGCCGGTTACGGCTGCAGATCGCGACGCCGAACGCCTGATTCGTTCCCGTATCGAAACGGCCTATCCCGACCACGCCATCCTCGGTGAGGAGTTCGGGACCAGTGGTCCCAATGACGCGGCGCACCGCTGGTACATCGACCCCATCGACGGCACCAAGGCGTTCGTGGGTGGCGTTCCGTCGTACGCCGTGTTGATCGGCTTGGAGATCGAGGGCCGCGTCGACGTCGGCGCGGCATGTTTTCCCGGCCTCGATGAGTTGGTCGTGGCCGCTACGGGCCAGGGGTGCTGGTGGAACGGCACACCGACCCGAGTTCCAGCGACGCCATGGCTGTCGGAAGGGACTGTGGCGTTCACGGACGTCAACACGTTCGTCGAGTTCGGCCGCGCTGAGGCGTGGGAGCGCTTGAAACGGACGGCCTACCACCGAGCGGGCTGGGGCGACGCCTACGGCCACTGCCTCGTCGCCACGGGCCGAGCCGAGCTGATGGTTGATCCGGTCATGAGCCCGTGGGACGCGGGGCCTTTGCCCGTTATACTCCGTGAGGCTGGCGGCTACTTCGGCGACTGGCAAGGCCACGAGACGATCCACGCTGGCGAAGGCCTCTCCACCACGCAGACGCTCCTGCCGGAAATTTTGGCCCTAATCCGCGGGGACGACTCACACGACCCATCACGCTGAGGGATTTGGTGCCGGGCCCCCGGATCGGCCTGAATGCCTGTCCGATCCCTGCCACATGCCCTATCAGGGGCTTAGGGGCTATCGGACATCTTCTCGAAATGCTTTCAAATCATATCCAGATAAAATTCGCATTTGGCTTAAATTGTAATCGTCAGTCAATCGTTCTGATCGAGGTAGGCTTGAATTCCATCGATGATGGACTTGGCTATTTGGGATTGGTACCAGAGCGTCTGGAGCCGCTGGGCTTCGGTCGGGTTGGTGAGGAATCCCGTTTCGACGATGATCGCGGGCACGTCGGCCCATCGGAGGTAGAGCCGCTGCTCGCGCACGCCTCGGTGTTCGGCAAAACCGCTCAATTGGCTTGCCATCGTCCCCTCCATTTGGCGAGCAAAGCGTCGACTTGATCGGTAGTTCGACTCGGATGGCGTGTCGTGCACGAGCGTCTCGATGCCTTCGGCATTTGCGTTACGGTACGCGTTGGCGTGAATACTGACGTAGAGTTCGGCATTTACTTGGTGTGCAAGATCGATCCGATCCCGCAGTGACATGGTCTTGTCTGACCGACGAGTGAGCACGACGCGCAGGTTGGCTTCGCTATAAGCCATGATTTCCACCAGGCGGGTAATTTCAAGGTTGACCTGCTTTTCGGTAACGCCGTTCCAGCCGATTGCGCCGGGATCGGCCCCCCCGTGACCGGCGTCGATCACGACGGTCGTCGGGGTAGGGGGAGAGGCCTCGCTGGCGCCGACGATAACGAATGCGGTAATGATCGACAGAAGCGTGAGGGCAAGGAGTGCCCAACCTGGCCTCATGCACGGCCTCCTTTGTGCGCTGGGGTGCTGATCCGGATCATAAGAGCGACGGACGAGACGGAACTATGATGTGAATTACGCCCGCGGATCTCGCATCATCCCATTGACGGGTTCACCCCGCGTGCTTACAATCGAACCACACCATGGCTTGGAACTTGCCGAACACGATCACGATCTTGCGCATAGCGACGATCCCGCTGCTGCTGTTTGTGCTGCTGTCGGGCGTGATTCCGGGCGGCGAGATCGTGGCGTTGGTGATCTTTGCCTTGGCCTCGCTGTCGGACGCCGTTGACGGCTGGTTGGCGCGCAACCGCTCGCAAGAGACCGTGTTCGGGAAACTGGCCGATCCCATTGCGGACAAGCTTCTGATCATGGCCGCATTGGCAGTTTTCGTCGGTCGCAGTGATTTCTGGAACGAACTGTTGATCGTCTCGTTCGTCATCATCCTGGCCCGTGAGTTCCTCGTCATGGGGCTGCGCATGCTGGCGATCGATAAAAATATCGTCATTTCCGCGAGCTGGTCCGGGAAATTGAAAACTTTGTCCCATATCGGACTGGTTTTAGTGTTGCTTATTGACAGCTTGGGCGGTTGGGGAACAATCAGCGGCATGATTGTCCCTGGCGCTATTTACCTTGCGGTGACGATGGCGCTCATCTCCGGCGTGGAGTACTTCTTCAAAAGCCGCGAGCTCTTCCGTACCGCTGCCTGACCGATCGCTGACCCATCCCCAGGTCGCAACAAGCCCGATCCCAACATTTCTAGGCAAGGAGGGGAGTCACAATGGGGGAATCGTCTGACGCCCGGCGCGTCGTCTTCCTGCGGGGCCACAAGGTGATCTTGCGTCCGCTCGACAAGGCGCGAGATGCCGACGTCTGCCAGCGTTGGATCAACGACCCGGACGTCAACCAGTTCCTGTTGGCCCATCGGCCCATCACGCCGACGGGCGAGGCCGAGTGGTTCGACCAGGTGGAGAAGTCCGACGAGGTCCACTTGGCCATCGAGGCGGACGATGGCGTTTTCATTGGCCTCATGGGCATCCACGAGATCAGTTGGAAGGACCGGAGGGCCACCACGGGCGCGCTCATCGGCGAGAAAGCCTACTGGGGCCAGGGCTACGGGACCGACGCCAAGATGACGCTGTTGGATTACGCGTTCAACACGCTCAACCTACGCAAAATCTGTTCGTCGGTTTTGGAATTCAACGAGCGGAGCCTCGAGTACAACCTCCACTGCGGCTACCGGATCGAGGGGCGCCGCCGAGAGCAGTTCTTCCGCAACGGCCGTTACTGGGACGAGATCCTGCTCGGGCTGTTCAGGGAAGACTGGGAGCCCGTGTGGGCGCGCTACCGCGAGACCGGCAGCGTCTATGAGGAGACGTCCGAGGCCTCCGAGGCGTCGTCGGCATGAGGCCCGGGGGGGCCATTGGATCGCACCGAGCCCAAGCGCCGTTTCGCCCAACGGACCACGTTGATCGCCTGGGTGAAGGGAAGCAGGGGCCACGCCGCGAACGTCGCGATCAGCATGGTGTAGACGTTCGCCGGCGCGCCCTTGATCCCTTCTTCGTGGACATAGCGTTTCAAGCGGAGATCGGGATGCAAGTCTGGCCGGTAGTCTGGGGGGACCAGGCTCCACACGTAGGCGAGGTAGCGCCGTTGGGCGCATCCGCCGATCGTCACGGGTTGATCTCGGCCTCGCTCGATGGCTGTGCCGACGAAATCCAGCCCCATCAGAAAGCTGTTCGGCATATCGACGATCGGCATCTGGCTCATGGGAACATCGGCCTCAACGCAAGCAACGGACTGTGGCCTAAAACGGGGCCGTCAGCAAGCCCGACTCCACGCGGGCATCGTAAGGCTCGTCCACGGCAAAGTCGGCCTCGAGTTCGTCGACCGGGATGGTCAGGGACGCGCTGCCGGCGTCGATGCGGCGGAACGTCATGGTGAGGAGCCGTTCTTCGCCGTCAACATCCGACTGGCGGACGGCGTGGACGCGAATCTCGCCCTCCTCGTTGAGCCGCACGATGTCCGTGTTCCAGTTGGCTGAGCTCGAGACCGCCAACACGCGCGCCAGGTGATTGGGAAAGCGAACCACGAAGTCCAGCTCCTGCGGGTTGCCCTCGACCCAGAGCGGAATCTCCACGGGCGAGCCGTTCCACGTCACGACGCGGCCAATCTCCAAGTGGACGCGATTGCCCGTCGTTGGTGCAGCCGGTTCTGTGGTCGTCTGTTGGGAAGCGTCGTGCGCGGTCGTCGCCTCGGTGGCTGTCGCGTCGGCCTCGTCGGTTGCGGCGGGTTCTTCGGTCGACGTTGCCGGCGCAAGCGGCGAGGCCGGCTCGAAGCCGCCGGCAAAGAACAGCACCCCAGCGAACGCAGCGCCGATCAACAACACGATCAACAACTGTTGCATGGACCCTCACTCCTCTGATGATCGCTTTGATCCCCATCATACCAGAGAAGTAGACGGTCGAAAACACCCTGTGCTTGCCGGAATATGTCTTGCAGGCTACAATCGCATGCTGATTTCACCGATCGACCCATGGAAAGGAGCCCAAGATGCATCGATCGTTCCGCTGGCTCGGTTTGGGGGTGCTTGTGGTGTTGGCGCTCGTCGGAGCCACCGCCTCCGCCCAGACGGGCTCAACGCCGCTGGCGGTCGCCTGTGGCACCGACGGCCAAGCCCCCGACCTGATCCCCGAGGTCCGTCGTGCCGCCGGCTTGGCCGCCGGCATCAAGCTGGACCGCAACGTCCAGGCGGAGTTCCAAAAGCTGATCGACGTCTTCTTCGCGACCGAAGAGGAGCTTAACGCCGATCCGCCCGAGCCGATCTCCCGAGCCGAATTGACCGCGTTCGACCAGGCGCTGAGCAAGCGCATTGCCGAGTTGGAGGAGATCGCCCGCGGTCCGAACGCTCCCTGTCGGCAAGTCGTGGAGTTCTCCGCCCTGGAGAATACCATGCTCGACAATGTCATGAACGCTGGCCTCGACGTGCAGCCGGCGAACACCCTCGCCTCGCTCTATGTGACCCAGGCGTTCGTCCGAGCCTATCTGGCCACCGATGTGGACCAAGTAACAGCTGAGGACGTGCAGAACGACTTTCCGGCTGAAGCGTTCCTGGCCGAAGCGCGACGGATTACTGGCACCGCGAAGCAGGCGGATACCTTTGAGTTGGGGCTGTCGCGATCCATTCTCACGCGCTTGTCGCTGTTGACATTCGCGAGCGACATCTTTTCAGAAAGTTTCGTCCTGGACGAGCTGCTCAATGCAGAGAAGTGGCGGAACGTGGCCTGTGGGGGGACCGAGTCGTTCTCCGAGGTGGGCTTGGAAATCGACGGATCAATCAAGTTCTCGCACGTCGACGGCGGTGGTTATCCGTTCCGCGAGACGGCGGCCACGTCCTGGTTCCAAGCCCAACTGCTGCGCAATCCGTTCGGCGTCCTGTTCGATCCGTCGTTCAGCGAGCGCCTCCGTGACGCGGCCATGAACGGGTGTACGCCCGAACTCCGCACGGCAGCGGCCGACTTCTTCTTCCAGATCATGGACAAAAGCAATCGGGCTCAAGCGGCGCTCGAGGTGATCAACTCGGACACGAGCACCGAGTTCCAGCGCGCCGCCGCGCCCTGGGTCGCGATCCACTGGGCCCAACAGGACGACGGGCCGACGCCGACCGAACTGCAACAGCGGGCGCTCGATGGTAAGACGGCGGGCACGCGAAACGCCGCCGGCTTAGCCCTCGGGCTCATTTGGGCCAAGCGCGTCCAGAAAGGCAACCTGGAACGGGGCTCGATCGTGGAGTTCCTTGGCTCGGATGGATCGACAACCCGGTCCGGAACGCTGGTCCAGTTCGCCTCGCTCCACACTGAGACGCACCCCGAGTTGGCGCGAGCGGCCGTGCTTCCGCTGACGCTCATGTATCTGGAAGACGCTGAGGCGGGAACGCGATGACCTGTTGACCGGGGCTGGCCCGCCGTGCTAAGGTCACTTGTCATGGACGGAAACGCGATCGCTTGCCCAAGTTGTGCCGTCGTGATGGGCTGGGGACCGGCCCGGTCATTCCTTCCGCTGTTTGCCCCCTAAGGGGGCATGATGACTCGCTGCCGACCGCTCGTTGTCGAGACCGAAGGCTCCGTTGCACGTCCGTTTTCCAGGGAGCGAGCTTATGAGCACCCCGATCGCCGATTTGAAATCCACCGTTGAGGAACTGCGTCGCGAGGGCCGTGAGGCGCTGGCCGCGTGCGACACGCTCGACGACTGCGAAGCCACGCGCGTTGCCTATCTGGGCCGCAAGGGCAAGGTGACGAGGCTGTTCGAGCGCTTGGGTGAGCTCGGCCCCGACGAGAAACCGCAGGCGGGCAAGCTGCTCAACGAGCTGAAGCACGAGCTCGAAGCCGAGCTCCAAGCCCGCCGGGACGAGCTCGAAGCCGAGGAGATCGAGCGCCAACTCCAGACCGAGCGCGTCGACGTCACGCTGCCCGGGCGTCCGGCCCAAGTGGGCCAACTCCACGTGAGCACGCGGACGCTGCGCGAGGTCTGCAACGTCTTCGGGCAAATGGGGTTCGAGGTCTACGAGAGCCCGGACGTGGAGACCGACGAGTACAACTTCCAGTTGCTCAACATTCCGCCCGATCATCCGGCCCGCGACATGCAGAGCACGTTCTATACCACCCGACCGGGCGTGATCCTGCGGACCCAGACGAGTCCAGGACAGATCCGCGTCATGCGCGAGCGTTGCCCGGAGCCGATCCGGGTCGTCCTGCCGGGCATGTGCTACCGCTACGAGCAGATTACGCCGCGCTCCGAGATCCAGTTCCACCAGGTCGAAGGGCTCGCCGTCGGCGAGCGGATCACCATGGCCGACCTCAAGGGCACGCTCAGCGAATTCGCCCGCCAGATGTTCGGCGCGACCGATACGCGCTTCCGCGGCAGCTACTTCCCGTTTACGGAACCGAGCGTCGAGCTCGACATTCGCTGCATCCTCTGCGACGGGGCGGGCTGTCGCGTCTGCAAACACACCGGCTGGCTGGAGATCCTCGGCGCCGGCATGGTGCATCCGAGGGTGCTGGAGAATGGCGGTTATGATCCCGGCGAATTCAGCGGATTCGCCTTCGGCCTTGGCCCCGAGCGCATCGCGATGCTGCGCCATGGCATCGAAGACATTCGGCTGTTCTGGGGCAACGACTTGCGGTTCTCGGAGCAGTTCGGCTGAGGAGAAGGAGCTGTGTTGGCAAGCGAGGGCGACGATCGCGTCAGTCATGGGCGGGGCGAGGGCCGCCAGGGCCCAGACACCCAGGGGAGCGTGGCCTCGGGTGGATCAGCTCGACGATCATCTGTCGACGCCGGACCCTTGAAAGGCGAGGAGGACTGAGCCATGCGCGTTCCCAAGAGCTGGCTCGATCAATACGTACAGACGCCAGTATCCACTGACGAGTTGGCCCATCGGCTGACGCTGGCGGGCATCGAGCTTGAGGAGCACGAGACGCTGCCCGGCGATGGGCTGACGTGGGATCATCATGTCATCGGCCGCGTGGAGCGCGTCGAGGCCCACCCGAACGCCGACCGCCTGCTGCTGGCCCACGTGGACATCGGCAACGGCGAGACGCGCCAGGTCGTGCACGGCGCGCCGAACCTGCCCATCGGCAGCTCAGACCTGAAGGTCGCCGTGGCGCTGCCGGGCGCTCGGATCGCGCACGCCTACGATGAGGACGCCGAGTTCATGGACGTTCAGGCCACGGAGCTGCGGGGCGCGGCGTCGAACGGCGTCATCTGCTCGGAGTACGAGCTCGGGCTGTCCGAACACCACGAGGGCGTGCTGATCCTCGACGAGGACGCGCCCGTGGGGACGCCGTTGATGGACTACCTTGCCGATGAGGTGCTGGCGTTTGAGCTGACCCCCAATCTGGGACGCTGTTTGTCGATGATCGGCATGGCCCGCGAGGCGGCGGCCCTGACTGACGGCTCCCTGACGATCCCGGAGCCCGCATGGACGTGCGAGGGGCCATCGGCGGCGGAGCTGGCCCACGTTCGGATTGACGACCCCGAGCTGTGCCCGCGCTACACGGCGGCAATTGTCCAAGACGTCGAGCATCGCCCAACGCCGTTCTGGATGCGCTATCGGCTCATGCAAAGCGGCGTGCGGCCGTTGAGCCTCATCGTCGACATCACCAACTACGTCATGCTCGAGTGGGGCCAGCCGTTGCACGCGTTCGACTATGACAAGCTCGTCGAGCGCGCCGATGGCCGTGAGCCGACGATCATCGTGCGCCGGGGCGAGTCGGGGGAGCGGCTGACGACGCTGGACGACGTCGAGCGCGAGTTGACCGACGACATGCTCGTCATCGCCGACGAGGCCGGCCCCATTGCGATTGCCGGCGTCATGGGCGGCGCCAATACCGAAGTGACCGAAGGGACTGAACATATTCTGTTGGAGTCGGCCAGCTTCGCGGCGATCAACAACCGCCGTACGTCGCAGGCGCTCGGGCTGCCCAGCGAGGCCTCGCACCGCTTCAGCCGAGGGGTGCCGCCCGAATTGGCCGAGCGTGGCAACCGACGTGCTGCCGAGCTGATGCGGATTCATGCCGGCGGCACGGTCGCCGAAGGGCTCGTCGATGCCTACCCGGCCCCGCCGGACCCGACGGTGATCGGGCTGGCCCCGCACGACGTCAACCGACTGCTCGGCATGGACCTGAGCGAGGCCGAGATCATTCGATCCTTGGAAAAGCTCGAGTTCCGCTGCGAGCGCGAAAACGGGATACTGAGCGTCGAGGCTCCTTCTTATCGCCTCGATGTGGGGATTCCGGCCGACCTGATCGAGGAAGTTGCTCGCGCCGTCGGCTACGATCGACTGCCGAGCACCCGGATGCGCGAGGCGCTGCCGCCGCAATATCATCACCCCAAGCTCGAAGGCGAAGAGCGTGTGCGCGATATCCTGACGGGCTGCGGCTTGACGGAGATGATCGCCTATCGGCTGACGAGCCTCGACCGGGTGGCCAAGCTCCATCCGGATGGCGACATGCCGGACGAGCCCTACATCGAGCTGTCCAATCCCATCTCGTCGGAGCGGACGCACATGCGCCGCACGCTCGTTGACGGCTTGCTGGCAACGATCGCGGACAACCAGCGCCATCACGATCGGATTGCGCTCTTCGAGGCAGGCCGGGTCTATCTCCCCGTCGCGGGCGCGGACCTGCCTGAGGAACCGCGTCGGTTGGGCATCGCGCTTGCAGGTCGGCGGCATCCGGACGCCTGGGTCACGGATGACGACCCGGTCGACTTCTACGACCTCAAGGGGATCATCGAGACCCTGTTGGCGCGCCTCAACGTTCCGGATGCCCAATTCCGACCGAGCGACGCCGCGGCGTTCCATCCCGGCCGCACGGCCGAGCTGATCGTCGAAGAGACAGCTATCGGGACGCTCGGCGAAGTGCATCCGCGCGTGGCCGATGCCTTCGAGATCGACGGCCGGGCCTATGTGGCCGAACTCGACCTCGATAGGCTCTTAGCCCATGCTGTGGCGCGCGAGACGTATGACCCGATCCCGCGCTTCCCGGGCATCCGCCAGGATCTCGCCATCGTCGTCGATGCCGAGGCGCCGTCCGATCGCATCGAAGGGCTCATTCGCGCGCACGGCGGCGAGCTGCTTGCGGACGTGCGGCTGTTCGACGTCTACACGGGCGAGTCGATTCCGGAAGGCAAGCGGAGCCTGGCCTACTCGCTGTTGTATCGGGCCGAGGATCGCACGCTGACCGATGCGGAAGCACAGTCGATCCACGAGCGGATCCAGGCCGCTCTGGCGTCCGAGCTGGATGCCCAGGTCCGCGGCCTAGGCGCGTAAGCGCGTCGTCGCCTGTCCGAGCGCGGTCCGATTGGCAAGTTCTGGCCTGGATTGATCCCATCTGTGCAACCGCGATGCCAGAGTCAAAGGCTGGCTGTCTTCTCCACGTCAACCGCACACGGCGCCATCGGCGGCGGACCCAACGAGCCGGGCATACTTTGCCAGTACCCCCAACGATGCGTCCGCTCGACCGGGTGAGTCCCGATTGCGCCGCCTGCGCTCCAGTTCGTCGTCGCTGACGTGCAGTTCCAACGCGTGCTGATCGGCGTCAATCGTGATCTCATCGCCATCATGCACGAGCCCAATCGGTCCACCGACGGCTGCCTCGGGGGCGACATGCCCCACAACGAGACCGTGTGTTCCGCCCGAAAAACGGCCGTCGGTGATCAGCCCAACGTCCTCGCTCAACCCCGCACCGACAAGTGCCGAGGTGGGCCCAAGCATCTCGCGCATTCCAGGGCCGCCCTTCGGCCCTTCGTTGCGAATCACGGCGACATCGCCGGCTGCCATGCTGCCGTCCAGGATAACCGCCATGGCCGCTTCCTCGGAGTTGAACACGCGCGCTGGACCCCGGATCGAGCGCCGCTTGATGCCGGTCGTTTTAGCCACGGCCCCCTCGTCCGCCAGGTTGCCCCTCAGAATGGACAGATGGCCCTCGGGATAGACGGGATCACTCCACGGCCGAATGACGGCCTGTCCGCTCGGCGGTTCCGCGGGCACATCATCCAATACTTGACGGAGCGTCTGCCCGTTGACGTTGAGCGTGTCGCCATGGAGTTGCCCGCGATCCAGCAGGATCTTGAGCACTTGGGGCACGCCGCCGGCCTCGTGGAAGTCGACCGTCACGTAACGCCCGGACGGTTTGAGGTCGCAGAGAACGGGCACCTGGCGACGGATCCGTTCGAAGTCGTCCAGGTGGAGCTCGATGCCGACCGTGCGAGCCATCGCCAGAAGATGGAGCACGGCGTTGGTCGATCCGCCGAGCGCCATCGTGAGGGCAACGGCGTTCTCGAACGCCTCGTGCGTCAACAGATCGCTGGGACGCAGGTCGTTCTGGATGGCCTCGACCAGGGCTTGCGCTGACCGAGCGGCGCTGTCGGCCTTCTCGTGATCTTCGGCCGCCATCGTGGACGAGTAGGGCAGACTGAGCCCCATCGTCTCGAAGATCGAGGACATCGTGTTCGCCGTGAACATGCCGCCGCAGGCGCCGGGGCCAGGGCAGGCATGGCGTTCGATCTCGCCCAATTCGGCGTCGTCGATGCGGCCTGAACTGCGCGCGCCGACGGCCTCGAAGACGCTCACGATCGTCAGGTCTTGGTCGTTGTAGCGCCCTGGCTTGATCGTGCCGCCGTAGACGAAGATCGACGGGATGTCCAGACGGGCCATCGCCAGCGCCGCCCCCGGCATGTTCTTGTCGCAGCCGCCGAGCGCCAGGACGCCATCGTGACGTCCCGCGTTCGCGACGGTCTCGATGGCGTCGGCGATCACCTCGCGGCTGACGAGGGAATACTTCATCCCTTGAGTCCCCATCGAGATGGCGTCGGAGACGGTGATCGTCCCGAACGCCTGCGGCATGGCGCCGGCATGATAGAGCGCGGTCTCCGCCCGCTCGGCCAAAGATGCTAAACCGGCATTGCACGGCGTCACCGTGCTGTGGCCACTGGCCACTCCGACGATCGGTTTCCCGAAGTCGTCGTCGCCGAAGCCGACCGCGCGGAGCATCGCTCGTGCCGCGGCCCGATCGTATCCTCGGGTCAGGTCGTGGCTTTTCAATGGGACTCCCTTGACGTCGTGGTGTCGAGCTTTCGGAGATGACCGCGATGAGGCTCCTGCGGGCCGTTTACTCGACAGCGATCAAGCCCGTAGACGTAACCATCCGCTAGCGCCTGCCAACTGGCCTCAAGGATGTCGTAGGCGACGCCGACCGTGCTCCACCGGCAATCGCCGTCGCCGGTCGTGATCGTCACGCGCGGCTTGGCGCCGGTGCCGCGCTCCGACTCGAGGATGCGAACTTTATAATCGAGTAGCGCCATCCCTAACACTTGGGGATACGCCTCACAGAGCGCCTTGCGCAGAGCGCGGTCCAAGGCGCTGACGGGGCCGTCGCCCTCCGCGGATTCCATTTTCTCTGCTTCGCCGATGCGCAGCTTGACCATGGCCGAGGCATCCGGGGTGTCCTCGTCGGCCTCGCGGTGGACGTGCGTGTGGAAGTGGATCAGCTCGAAGAACGACGGCACCTCGCCGCGCGCCCGGCGCAGGATCAGCTCAAACGACGCGTCCGCGTCCTCAAACTGATAGCCCTCGAGCTCCAAGCGCTTCAGTTCCTCGAGAACGTTGCCCATTTCCTCGGTGGAGCCCACAGAGAGCCCTGCCTCTTCGGCCTTCTGGAGCACGTTGCTCTTGCCCGAGAGTTCCGAGACGACGTAACGGCGTGCGTTGCCGATCGTTTCCGGCGGGATGTGCTCAAACGATTTCGTCGTCTTGAGCATGGCGTTGACGTGGGCGCCGCCCTTGTGGGTGAAGGAGTGTTTGCCAACGAAGGGCAACCGTGGGTCATGTTCCAAATTGGCCAACTCGCTCACGGTGCGCGACAGTCGCGTCAGCTGTTGGAGGCGTTCGGATTGCTCATCCAGGACCGAGACCTCCATCTTCAGCGCCAAATTGGGAATCACGGCGCAGAGGTCAGCGTTGCCGGTCCGCTCGCCGTAGCCGTTGATCGTCCCTTGGACCTGAGTGGCACCGGCACGGACGGCCGCCAGCGAGTTGGCCACGCCGAGTCCGCCGTCGTTGTGGGCGTGAATGCCGACGGGCAAGTCGAAGCGATCACGCACCATCTCGGTGATCGCGCTGACTTCCTCCGGCAGCGAGCCGCCGTTGGTGTCGCAGAGGATCAGCCAATCCGCACCGCCTGCGACGGCCGCTTCGAGCGTCTGCAGCGCGTAGTCGGGGTCGGCGCGATACCCATCGAAAAAGTGTTCGGCGTCGTAAATCACTTCCGGTATATGGGCTCCCAAGTAAGCGACCGAGTCGCGGATCATGTGGCAGTTCTCCTCGAGCGTGGTCCCCAGTACGTCGGTTACCTGTAGCGTCCAACTCTTGCCGAAAATGGCCGTGGCCGGCGTCTCGGCGGCCACGAGCTGTTGGAGGTTGTCGTCGTCCTCGGCATTGACATGGGCGCGACGCGTGCTGCCGAAGGCAGTCACTTTTGCGCTGGATAACCCCAGTTCGCGGATTTGTTGGAAATATTCCACGTCCTTGGGATTGCTGCCCGGCCAGCCGCCTTCGATGTAATCCACCCCGAAGGCATCCAGTTTCTGGGTCAGTTCCAGCTTGTCCGGCAACGAGAAATTGACCTCGGCGCCCTGCGCGCCATCGCGCAGCGTCGTGTCGTACAACCAGACCTGCTTTGCTGCCTCGCTCACGTTGAATCCTCCTCCAAATGGGCAACGACGTCCTCGGTCATCTCTGGCGTCGAGCGCGACCCGCCGAGGTCGGGTGTCATCACGCCCCTCATGAGTGTGTTCTCCAGGGCTTGCTCGATGTGCTCTCCCGTCTGGCGGTATCCCAAATGCCGGGCCAGCATGGCTCCACAAAGAATGGCGGCCGTCGGGTTGGCGATCTCCTTGCCGGCGATGTCGGGGGCGGTCCCGTGGACGGGTTCGAACAGGGCATGGCGCTCGCCGAGGTTGGCGCTCGGACACAGGCCCAGTCCGCCGATCAGCCCTGCCGACAAGTCGCTCAAAATGTCGCCGAACAGGTTGGTCGTGACGATCACATCGAAGCGCTCTGGCTGCGTGACGAGATGGAGCGCGGCGGCGTCGACGATGGCTTCGTCGTAGGCGATGTCGGAATAGTCCTCAGCCACGTCGCGGGCGCAGCGCAGAAACAGGCCATCCGTCGCCTGCAGAACGTTGGCTTTATGGACTGCCGTCACTTTGCCATGGCCGTTTTCGCTGGCGTAGCGGAAGGCAAATCGAGCAATGCGGTTGCTTGCGCGCTCGGTGGTCACCCGCGTGGCGGTCGTCACACCAGGCGCGACTTCGGATTCGAGCCCGGCGTAGAGGCCCTCGGAGTTCTCGCGGACGATGACGAACTCCACGTTGGAATAGAGGCCATCGATTCCCGATAGCGCCCGGATGGGGCGGAGGTTGACGTAAGTCTCCAATTCGCGACGAAGTCGCAAGATGACCTCGGCGCCCGTCTGGCCGGCCGCGCCGAACAGGACCGCGTCGGCCGCCCGAGCGCCTGCGAGCGTGGCCTCGGGCAACGCAACGCCGTGCCGCGATCGACAGCTGTCGCCCGCGTCGTAGCGGGCGACCTCAAGCGGGATGGGGCTAGCTTCCAGCACGCCGACCGCGGCTTCCACCACCTCCGGACCGACGCCGTCCCCCGGTATCACGGCCACCTGGTGGGGGTCAGCCATGACTCGGCCCTTCGGCGCCGGCCACCCGCGCTTGCCAGCGCACGTCATGAGCAGCCTCATACGCGGATATCTCGGCCTCGTGCTCCAGCGTCAACGCGATTTCGTCGAGACCTTCCAACAGACAGCGCTTGCGGAACGGATCGATCTCAAAGCTCAGGGAGCCCCCATCGCTTCCGTCCAGGCGCTGGTTCGCCAGATCAACGGCGATGGCATAGTCTGTTAGATTGCGGAGCCGTCGAAACAGATCGTCGACGATGTCGGCATCGAGCGCGATCGGCAACAGGCCGTTCTTAAAAGCGTTCGTCTGGAAAATGTCGGCGAAGGAAGGGGCGATGATGGCCCGAAATCCGGCGTCGCCGAGCGCCCAGACGGCATGTTCACGGCTGGAGCCACAGCCGAAGTTTTCCCGTGCCAACAGAATCTCGGCGTCCCGATAGGGCGGGTCATTGAGGACGAAGTCTGGGTCTTGACTGCCGTCCTCGCGCGTGCGCCAGTCGTGAAACAGCACGTCGCCGAACCCAGATCGCTCGACGCGTTTGAGGAACTGCTTGGGGATGATCTGATCGGTATCGACGTTGGCAACATCCAAGGGAGCAACCCGTCCGGTGAACGGCTCAAACGGCTCCATCGACGAGCACCTCCTCGGCCGGTCCTCCGTCTTTCAGCCACTCCCGGACGTCGACGAAGCGGCCCTCGATGGCCGCGGCTGCGGCCATGATCGGGCTGACCAGATGAGTCCGGCCGCCGCGGCCCTGGCGACCCTCAAAGTTTCGATTGCTCGTCGAGGCGCAGCGCTCGCCCGGACTTAAGATGTCGGGATTCATGCCGAGGCACATGCTGCAGCCGGCGTGGCGCCACTCGAAGCCAGCGCTTTGGAAGATCTCGTGGAGCCCTTCGGCTTCGGCCTGTGCCTTGACCGTCTGGGAGCCGGGCACGACCATGGCCCGCACGTCCTGGGCGACCCTTTGCCCCCCCGCCCGCACGACCGCGGCGGCCGCGCGCAGGTCGTCAAGACGCGCGTTCGTACAGGAGCCAATAAAGACGCGATCAAGGGGAATCTCCCGGATCGGCGTGCCTGGCTCGAGGTCTTGATACGCCAACGCCCGCTCGGCGGATGCGCGTGTGCCCGGGTCCACGAACGACTTCGGATCCGGCACGACGCCGGTGACGTCGGCCACTTGGCCAGGGTTGGTCCCCCAGCTCACCTGCGGCGCGAACGTTGCGGCGTCAAAGACCTCCTCGTGATCGAACTCGGCCTCCGGATCGCTCGGCAGCGTCTGCCAATCCGCCAGCGCGCGCTCCCAATCGCGGCCTTGGGGCGCGAACGGTCGGCCTTCGAGGAACCGGAATGTCGTCTCGTCCGGCGCAATCATGCCGGCGCGGGCGCCGCACTCGATCGACATGTTGCAGATCGTCATGCGGCTCTCCATGGGAAGCCCCTCGACGGCTTCGCCCCGGTATTCGAGGACGTGCCCCGTGCCGCCGTCGACGCCGATGTGGCCGATGACGCGCAGGATAAGATCCTTGGCGGTAACCCCGAGTGACAGTTGGCCGTTGAGCGTGATGGCCATCGTCTTCGGTTTCTGTTGGGGAAGGGTCTGCGTGGCGAGCACGTGCTCGATCTCGCTCGTGCCGATGCCGAACGCCAGCGCGCCGAATGCGCCATGAGTGGACGTATGGCTGTCGCCGCAGACGATCGTGAGGCCGGGCAGCGTCAGTCCAAGCTCCGGCCCGATGACGTGGACGATCCCTTGATGCGGGCTGTTCAAGCCGTAGAGCTCAATCCCGAACTCGTCGCAGTTTCGACGCAACGTGTCGATCTGCTTGGCCGAGATCGGATCCGGGATCTCCGTTCGGCCCGCATCGTCGGTCGGCACGTTGTGATCGGTCGTCGCATAGGTCAGATCCGGGCGCCGAACGGAACGCCCCGCCAACCGCAATCCTTCGAAGGCCTGCGGCGAGGTGACCTCATGGACCAGATGCCGATCGATGTAGAGCAACGTCGGTCGATCCGGTGGCTCCGCGACGACGTGGGCGTCCCAGATCTTGTCAAATAGCGTGGGCATCGGCGGTCGCCTCCGTCCGGTCCATTTGGGCCCGCTTGCGCAGCATGGAGTTGATGGCGGTGATGAGCGCCTCCGCACTGGCGGTGACGATGTCCTCGTGCGCGCCCTCGGAGCTGGATTGATGGCCGAACTCGTCGGCCACGCTCAACGAGACGTGGGCCACGGCGTCGCTGCCGCCGCTGATCGCGTCGAGGTGGAACTCGGTGATTTCCACCTCAAGGTCGTCACCGATCATGGCTTGGACGGCCTTGAATGCCGCATCAACTGGGCCGACCCCCGTTTCGGCCGCCGTGCGCGCCTCATCCTGCCGCCGGGCGATGACGCTGGCGGTCGGCGTCAGCGAATCGCCCGTCGTGACCACGAGCTGCTCCAGCGTCAGTCCCTGATCCCGGTCGGTGCTTTCGGCGGACCTCGCAACGCCTTCGGCGATGGCCACCAGGTCGGCGTCCAACACGCGTTTGCCCTTGCCACCGAGCGACTTGATCCGCTGAACGATCTCGGTCAGTTCCTCGTCGGACGGATCGAGCCCGGCCTCGCGCAGCGTCTCTTGGATACCTCGCTTTCCGGCATGTTTGCCGACCACCAGACGACGCCGATGGCCGACCATCTCGGGGGTCATGACACCGGGCTCGAAGGTCGACGCATCTTCCAACACGCCGGCCGAGTGGATGCCGCTCTCGTGGGAGAACGCGTTGGCGCCAACCACCGGCTTGTTCGGCGTGACGGGGATGCCCGTGAGGCGCTCGATGAAGCGCGAGGTGTCGTAGAGGTGCTCCGTGTTGAGCCCGAGGTCGATCCCGTGGAGGCAGCTGAGTCCGAGGGCGACCTCCTCGTAGCTGGCGTTGCCGGCCCGTTCGCCGATGGCGTTGAGCGAGACCTGGGCCATGCGCGCGCCGGCCTCCACGGCCGCGAGCGAGTTGGCGACCGCCAACCCGAAGTCGTTGTGACAATGGATGCTGAGCTCGCAATCGGTGGCGTCGCCCACGCGGGTAACGAGCGTCCGGATGCCGGTGGGGGTCCCGACGCCGACGGTGTCGGGGAGGTTGATCCAATCCGCCCCGGCCTCTTCAGCAACGGCGATCACCTCCAACAGGAAATCGGGATCGGTCCGCGTGGCGTCCATGGGGCTGAACATGCAAGCTTTCCCCGATGCCTTGACCTGATCGACGGCGACGCGGGTTTTGTTGAGGACCCCCTCGCGCGTGGTGCCCATTGACTTCTCGATCTGGATGTCGGACGTGGAGGCGAACACGTGCACCATGTCGACGCCGGCACGCACAGCCACATCAACGTCGTGCGGCACCACCCGAGCCAATCCACAGACGGATCCCTCGACGGTCTCCGCGATTCGGCTCACCGCCTCGAACTCCTCATCGGAGTTGACGGGGAATCCGGCTTCAACAACGTGCGTGCTGAGCGCGTCCAGGCGTTTGGCGATCGCAACCTTGTCGTCGACGGCGAACGCGACGCCGGGCGTCTGCTCGCCGTCACGCAACGTCGTGTCAAAGATCTGTACCGGAACGTCGATGTCAGTATCCATTCGGTCCCCCCAATTGAAAGATCGGACGTTCAACAGCTGGGAATGCATTGACAGGTGGATGGCCTCGTTGTCGAAGCACACCCGGTCGGTTCATCTGCTATGCATTCGTCGATCGGCTTACTTGGTCAGCCAGCTCATCATGTCGCGGAGTTGCTCGCCGACGGCTTCAACGGGATGCTCCTTGTCAGCGCGGGTCCTGGCCTCGAAGACCGGTTGATTCGCCTGGTTTTCCAGGACCCATTCGCGCGCGAACGAGCCGTCCTGGATTTCGTGCAGAACGGCTTGCATGTTCTCGCGGACGTGCTCGTCGATGACCCTTGGCCCGCGCGTGACGCTGCCGTAGCTCGCCGTCTCGCTGACAAATCGATGCATCTGCGACAATCCGCCCTGATAGAGCAGGTCGACGATCAGCTTCAGCTCGTTAAGGCACTCGAAATACGCCATCTCCGGGTTGTACCCGGCGTCGACGAGCGTCTCGTAGCCGGCCTTGACGAGTTCGCTCACGCCGCCGCAGAGCACCGTCTGTTCGCCGAAGAGATCGGTTTCGGTCTCCTCGCGGAACGAGGTCTCGATGACCCCGGCACGGGTGCCGCCGAGCGCGTGGCCGTAGGCCAGCCCCTTGGCGTGGGCGGTTCCCGACGCATCCTGTTCGACAGCCAACAGGCACGGCACGCCTTGGCCGTCCTGATAGAGCTGCCGCACGAGGTTGCCCGGTCCCTTCGGCGCGATCATGACGACGTCGCTTGTGGCCGGCGGCGTGATCTGGCCATAGTGCACGTTGAATCCGTGGGCGAACAGCAGCGAGGTTCCCACGTTGAGATTCGGCTCAACGTGAGAGGTGTAGACGCGCGGCTGGACGGGATCGGGCATGAGAAACGCCACGACGTCGGCGGCGCGGACGGCCTCGTCGATGGACAGGACGTCCAAGCCGTCTGCCCGAGCCTGCTCCGAACTCGAGCTGGTCGATCGCAATCCGACGACGACGTCGAGGCCGCTGTCGCGGAGGTTGAGCGCGTGGGCGCGACCCTGGCTGCCGTAGCCGAGCACCGCAAGCCGCTGACCCGCGAGCACGGCGTTGTCGGCGTCCTGCTCATAGTAGACGTTGGCGTTCATGAACTCACCTCGTTGGGTTGGGGTTGGTCTCCGTTGCCCGAGATCGGCAGTTCGGTCGGGGTCGGAGCACCGGCGCGCTCTCGCGACAGGAAGATCCGCCCGGTGCGGGCCAACTCGACGATGCCGTAGGGCCGGAGCATGTCCATCAGCGCCTCGATCTTGTCGTGTTTGCCGCTCGCCTCAACCATGACGCTGCGGTTGCCGACATCGACGATCTTGGCCCGGAACACATGGGCGAGCTCCATCACCTCGCCCCGCCGTTCGGCGGACGTGTGGACGCGCACAAGCGCCATCTCACGCTCGACGTGGTCGTCATCGGCCAAGTCGCTGACCTTGACGACGTCCACCAGGCGACCAAGCTGCTTGATGACTTGCTCCAGCACGCGGTCATCGCCGCGCACGACGATCGCCATGCGGGCATAACGCTCGTCGTCGGTCTTGCCGACGGCCAAGCTACGGATGTTGAAGCCGCGCCGGGCGAAGAGTCCCGCGATGCGGGCGAGCACGCCGCTTTCGTTGCGGACAATCGCCGAGATCGGATGCAGATCGCGGCTCATGCGAGCGCCTTTCTCCGTGCCTCTCCATTCGGGGCGCTATTCGGCTCAGCCAGAAAGTCGATGTTGGCTTGACCGGCCGGCACCATGGGGTAGACGCACTCTTCGACGTCGACAATCACGTCCAGTACCACGGGCAGTTGGTGGGCCTCTGCTTCTCGCACTGCCCACTGGACCGCCGATTCGAGGTCCTCGGGACGCTCCACGCGCCGGCCGAGCGCGCCGAACGACTGGGCGATGTTGTCGAATCGGGGCGGCTGCATGTCGCTTTCGGAGTAGCGCTGTTCGAAGAAAAGCTGCTGCCATTGGCGCACCATGCCGAGATAGACGTTATTGACGACGACCTCGACCACCGGCACGCGATAACGGACGGCCGTGACCAGTTCTTGCATGGTCATGAGGAACGACCCGTCGCCGTCGATGCAGGCCACCGGCACGTCGGGGCGGCCCAATTTCGCGCCGATGGCGGCCGGAAAGCCGTAGCCCATCGTCCCGAGCCCGCCGCTGGTCAGCCAGGTGCGGGGCTGGTTGAACGTGTAGTACTGCGCCGCCCACATCTGGTGTTGACCGACGCCGCTGGAGACGATCGCGTCATCGCCGAGAGCGTCGTCCAAGGCCTCGATCACCTGCTGCGGCATGATCGTGTTCGACGTCTCTTCGTAACGGAGGGGATATTCGCGCTTCCAGGCGTCCAGTTGCCGCCGCCAGGGCGTCCAGTCCGGCGGCGACTCCCAGGCCCTGGTGCCACACGATAGCTCGCGCAACACGGGCTTGGCGTGCCCCACAATCGGCACCGACGCCGGCAGGTTCTTGCCGATCTCCGCGGCATCGATGTCGACGTGGATCAGGCGCGCATGTGGGGCAAACTCGTCCAGCTTGCCGGTGATGCGATCGTCGAGCCGGGTGCCCACGCACAGCAACGCGTCGCTGTGATAGATCGCCATGGTTGCCGTGCCCGTGCCATGCATGCCCGGCATTCCCAGCGACAGATCGGAGTCCGTGGGGAAATTGCCGAGGCCCATCAGCGTGCTGACCACGGGAATGTTCATGTTTTCGGCCAACTCCCGTAATTCCCCCGAAGCCTCGGCGTGCAGCACGCCGCCGCCGGCCAGAATGACCGGCCTTTCGGCGCTTTTGAGCACCTCGAGCGCCTGCCGGATCTGCTTGGGATGGCCTTCGTAGGGGGGAGCGTAACCGTCCATGTGGACCTCATCGGGATGGGGCGCGTCGGTGTCGGCCTTGGTGACGTCCTTAGGCAGATCAACCAGCACGGGCCCTGGCCGCCCAGTATGGGCGAGGTGGAACGCCTCAGCGATGGACTGGGGGACCTCGTCGGCTTGGTTGATCAGGTAATTGTGCTTGGTCACCGGCATCGTAATGCCGCGCACGTCCGACTCCTGGAAGGCGTCGTTGCCGATCAGGGCCGTGGGCACCTGGCCCGTCAGCGCTACCAATGGGATCGAGTCCATCGACGCATCGGCCAGGCCCGTCACGAGGTTGGTGGCGCCGGGGCCGCTTGTGGTGAGCACGACCCCGGGTTTGCCCGTTGCTCGGGCGTAGCCTTCTGCCATGTGGGCCCCACCTTGCTCGTGGCCGACGATAATGTGGCGCAAGGACCCGTCCTGATAAAGCGCATCATAGACGGGCATAATCGCGCCACCGGTCATGCCGAAGACCAGGTCAGCGCCCTCAGCCTTCAAGCCATCAATGACAGTTCCCGCGCCCGTTCGACGACGGGCGCGGGGCTTGTCTTGGGGGCGGAATCCGGCTTGGGTGGCGACCATTATCGGCTCGGTGTCGGCGAAGAGGGGCGCTCTTCGCAGTCGTAACGGAAGAAGAAGCCGCCGCTCGCCTCGCGTATCTCGACCATGTGATTGCAGCGTGGACAGTGCTGGCTCTCCACCGTTCGAACTTCAACTTGGTCGTTGGCTTCCATGACATTGTGGCATTTCGGGCAATACATTTAGGCTCCTTTCCATGTCACGCCTGCCAACCAGTCGGTTGGCTCGGCGAATTGCGACTGTGACTGTTTGGATCAGCTAAGCGATCCGGGACGCGTTCTACGCTTGGCTCAGAACGGTATGGCTGCGGTTGTGGTAATGATGTCCCCCTAAAGGGGGAGGACGATCAGAAAGGAGCCAATGAGGCTAATAATGGAGATGGCACTAAGGGAGGCCGAAACGGCGAATGGGCGGAAGGCCGCCGGGTGGGACGGGAGTTGGGCCGCTTGGGCGGTTTTCACGCGCGCAGGATGCGCCATGGTCCAACGCCTCCTTATCACTGGAAGGTCCCATTTTCATACCATACTTCAGCCGAACTGTCAAGGGTCCACCTGCGCCGACCTTCAACCCGCTTTGGGACAATTATCGTCATTTAGAGTCGGCTTTTCACGATTCGGGGACGCGCGGTCGCAGGAACCGACCCAGGGAGCGCTATCGTAGCTATCCCATGGGTTAGGCTCGTCACTGAGCGGTTGTTTCGGGAGAGAGGCATTCGTTGTGGCTATGACTCGACCGCCCGAAAGGCGAGCGTGGAGTTGTGGCCGCCGAAGCCGAAGGAGTTGGACAGCGCCACGTTGATCTCGGCCTCGCGCGACTCGTTGGGGACGTAATCCAAGTCGCAGTCCGGATCGGGGTGATCCAAGTTGATCGTGGGCGGAAGCATTCCGTCTGAGACCCCCATCAGCGTGGCAATCGCCTCCACGGCGCCGGCCCCGCCGAGCACGTGGCCCACCTGAGACTTGGTGGAGCTGACGGGAATGTCGTACGCCCGGTCGCCGAAGAGCGTTTTGATGGCCTTCGTTTCCGCCACGTCGCCGAGCTGCGTCGACGTGCCGTGGGCGTTGATGTAGTCCACCTCGTCGTGGCTCAACCCGGCTCGCTCCAGCGCCATCTCCATGGCCCGTCGGCCGCCCGTTCCTTCGGGATCGGGGGCCGTGATGTGGTGCGCGTCCGCCGTGATGCCTTGCGACGCCAATTCCGCATAGAGCCGTCCGTCGCGTTGGCGCGCGTGCTCCTCGGACTCGAGGACCACGATGCCGGCCCCTTCGCCGATGATGAACCCATCCCGCTCGGCGTCGAAGGGGCGCGAGGCACGCTCGGGCTCGTCGTTGCGCCGCGAGATGGCCCGGGCCTGATCGAAACCGGCGTAGTTGAGCGGATGCATCACGGCTTCCGAGCCACCGGCGATCATGACGTCGGCATAGCCTAGCCGGATGAGATCCGACGCCATGCCGATGGCGTGGTTGGAGCTGGCACACGCCGAGACCGTGCCGTAGTTCGGCCCGCTCAGGCCGAACTCGATGGAGATTTCCCCAGCGGAGGCGTTCGGCATGAACATCGGCACGAAGAACGGACTCACCCGCTCGGGCCCCTTGTCGAGGAACGTCTCATGGGTGTTGATCAGCACTTCGATGTTGCCGATGCCGGTGCCGACGGTGACGCCGACCCGCGTCCGATCCGTGGCGTCGAGGTCGAGGCAGGAGTCGGTCAAAGCGAGTTGGGTGGCGGCCAGGATCATCTGGGTGGACCGGCCGAGACGCCGGGCCCGCTTCTTGTCCATGAATTGGAGCGCGTCGAACTCCCGCGCGGGGGCCCCGATCTTGACCTCGATGCCCTCCAGATCCACCAGGTCATCCGTGCGTTGGACGCCCGACGCGCCCGATTTCAGCGCCGACCAATACGCGTCCTTGCCGATGCCGATGGGCGTGACGGGCCCGATCCCGGTGAGAACCACTCGTCGCGGTGTCTCTTCAGCCATCATGAGCCCAATGGTAGCGGATGCCGACTGAGACGATCAACGTGGACGACACGACTCCGAGATTCTCCGGCTTCGAGGGGACGGCGTTGTCTGTTGGTTGAAATCGACAACGCGTCGTGGCATTGATCGCCTGTGGCTTCTCACGCGCGAACTGGCGTCCGTTCTGTCGATGTGAGCACAGTCCGAAGTCTGGCTTTCTCCGGACCGAGTCGCGGTCAAGAGCCCTTGGCTAAGCCGACCAAGCCAGCCACAAACCGATCGATGAACAGGTTGTAGAGCACGGCGATCGGGAGCCCGGCCAGCAGCGCCCCGCCGAGCAGCGCCTGCCACTGGTAGACGTCGCCCCGGATGAGCTCGGTCGGCACCCCGACGCTGATCATCTTCTGCGCTGAGTCCTGGACGAAGACGAGCGCGTAGATGAACTCATGGAACGTCAGCGAGAACGCGAAGACGACGACGGTCAGGATGCCGGGGACCGACAACGGCAACACCGTGCGCACGAACGCCCCGAAGCGACTATAGCCGTCGATCATCGCCTGTTCCTCGATGTCTTTGGGGATGCCCTTGAAAAAGCCCATCAAGAGCCACATGCAGAATGGGACGGTGAACGAGGGATAGATAAGCACAAGCGACCACAGCGAGTTCTGCAATCCCAACGTGGCGATCACCTTGGCGAAGGGGATGAACAGCAGCGTCGGTGGCACCAGGTACGTCAGAAAGATGCCGATCCCGAGGTTCTCTCCCCAACGACCCGTCATGCGGGCCAAGGCATAGGCGGCCGGCACGACAAGGACGAGCGTGATGGCCACGACCAAGATGCCGACGAACGTCGTGTTCATAAACCAAGTCAGATACTGGGTCTCCCCCAACAGGAATTGCAAGTGCTTCAGCGTCGGCTGGGCGTTGAACCAGAAGGGGTTGGTGCTCGGGTTGGTGATGTCGGAATTCTGCTTGAACATCGAGATGAGCATGACGTAGAAGGGCAGTGCCGAAAACACGGTGAACCCCACCACCACGGCATAGAGCGATCCTCGAGCGCCGAGGCGTTTCAATGGCGTCATCGCTCAGGTCACCTCGCTACGCCGGGCCAGTCGCAACGCTAGCGCCGCCACGCCCGCTAGGACGGGAAACAGGAAGAGGGCGACGGCTGCGCCTTGAGCAAGGTTGCCGCCTTCGATTCCCTTGAAGAAGGCCCAGCTCGGAATGATTTGTGTTTGATGGGGGGGTGGTCCGCCTTGGGTCAGAATGTAAATGATGCTCATGTCAGTGAAGAGGAATACGAACGCGAACAGCACGGCAATGGCAAGTATGGGGAGCATCATGGGCACGTTGATCTGGAACAGCCGCATCCAGTAGCTTGCGCCGTCGATCTTGGATTGCTCCTCAATATCCTTGGGAATGGAGGTCATGCCGGCAATCACAATGACCGTCGCCAGCGGCAGGACGCGCCACGTGTTGACGAGGATGATCGAGATCATCGCCTTGTTGCCCAAGCCGAGCCAGTACATGTTCTTGAACGGACCGAACAACGCGTCCGGATGCCCCAATAGCCCCGCTTGGCGCAACAGCCAGTCGTAGGGGCTGTAGACCTCGTGCAGCATCCACTCCCAGCCGATGGCCCCGAGCGCGATCGGCGTCGTCCACGGCAGGAGGAACAGGAACCGAAAAGCCCACTTGCCCTTGAAGTCGCGGGTAAACACCTCGGCCAATGCGGTGCTCAAAATGAGAATGAGCGCGAGCGACCCGAAGGTGATGACGAGCGAGTTCTCCAACGAGGTCCAGAAGACGTCGCTATGCAACAGGGCCCGGAAGTTCTCCAAGCCGACGAAGCTGAATCCCTGGCTTCCCGTGGTGACGTCGCTGAAGGCGTAGACGATCGCCAACACGAAGGGAATGCCGACCAGCAACACCACGAAGATCACGGTCGGCAAGAAGAACAGCGGCGCGAGGAACCGCTCGCTATCCCAGAGGTAACGGCCCTGTGTTTGCGTCGGACTCTGTTGCTGAACGGCTTCAGCCATGGCCGGCCTCCTGGGGGTTCGGCACGCCCTGAGCAGACTCGTTATTTAGGGCTTGCCCGGTGTCCGGGTCGAAATAGCGGACGTCTTGAGTGCGCACGGCGAACTCGTAGTTCTGGCCCTCATCCACGGAGAACGTCAGCGTGGCCGGAAGACGGGCGATCGTCTTCATGCTGGTGTCGCCCTTGCTGAGGGAGCCATACAGCAACCGATCCGCGCCCAAGTACTCCACGCGCCAGACGTAGAACTGGAACGGCTTCAAGTCGTCGCCGGCGTCGAACGTCTCCTTGGGCATGAAGTGCTCGGGGCGGAAGCCGACGATGGGGCCGTCTTCCTGTTCGATCAGGTTCATCGGCGGCGAGCCGACGAACGTCGCCACGAAGGTGTCGGCCGGATTCCGGTAGACGTCGGTCGGCGTGCCGAGCTGATGGACGCGGCCGTTGTTCATGATCGCGATCCGCTCGCCGAGGCCCATCGCTTCAACCTGATCGTGGGTGACGTAGATCGTCGTCGTGCCGATCTTCTCGTGGAAGTTTTTCAGCTCGTCGCGCGCCTGGTGGCGCAGCTTGGCGTCGAGGTTGGACAGCGGCTCATCCAAGAGGAAGACGTTCGGCTGGCGCACGATCGCCCGAGCAAGGGCGACGCGCTGCTGTTCGCCGCCGGAGAGCTCGCCCGGCTTGCGCTTGAGGAACTGATCGATGCCGAGCATCTGGGACGCCCACTCCACTCGCTCGCGGATCTCGGCCTTGTCCATCTTGATCGCTTTGAGCGGGAACGCGATGTTGGCCTCGATCGTCTTGTGCGGGTAGAGCGCGTAGGACTGGAACACCATGGCGACGTTGCGGGCGCGCGGCGGGAGCATGTTGACGATCTCGTCGTCAATCCAGATCTCGCCCTCGGTCGGCATCTCCAGCCCCGCAATGGTGCGCATTAGCGTCGTCTTGCCACAGCCGGATGGGCCCAATAACACCATGAACTCGCCGTCCTGCACCTCGACGTTGACGCCGTCCACGGCTCGAACGTCGCCGAAGTACGTCCGGAGGTCGTGAGCTACCACGCGTGCCATGTTGCCTCGCTCGGGTTACTCCTTGGCATGGTCATCGCCCCGTTTCAGCGAGTGCGGACCGGCCGGAGGCCGTCTCCCCTGGATCGGCCTCCGGCCCCCGCACGCAAGGTTCGTTGGGTTACGAGCGCGGCGGAATGAGGCCCTGCTCGGCCCAGCCCGCATAGATCTCCTCGGCGCGAGCTTGGGCCTCTTGGACGGCCTTATCGACCGAGGCGATCCCTTGGGCCACCTTGGCGAACATATCCGGGAGGACCGCCGTATTGAAGACCTCGCCGGCGGCGGGATTGGCCGGGCCCGGATAGCCCTGCCAGACGCTCCAGTCGAGCGCGCTCGTGAGCGGCTGGAGCTTGTCCGTCCGCTCGCCCTCGAGCGCGAAGGGATCTTTCGCGAACCAGGTATCGAACAGATCCTGGACCGTCTTTGCGCCCTCCGGCTTGGGATAGCCGCGGTCGCCCTCCGGCACCGGGACCTGGTTGAAGGCGAAGGTGTCGTAGAGCTCGCTGTTCCACATGCGCTGGTCGTAGTTCTCCTCAAGGTCGATCAGGAACTGCTTAGCGAGCTCGAGTCGGTCGCTCGGCACGTAGCTCGGCACGAGCGTGTTGTAGAGGACGTGTTCGCTGGCGAGCTGGGTGCCGCGCGGGCCCTTAAGTGCGGGCCCGAAGGCGATGTCGCGAGCGATCTCGGGCACGTCCTTCTGGGCCGACCGATAGGCCGAAATGGAGTTGAGGATGGCGTTGGCCCGCCCGCTGATGAGGGCCTCGTTGTTGGAGGCGGCGCCCCAGGTAAAGACTGCGGGCGTCATGGCCTGTTTGAAGATCTCGGCGTAGTGGTTGACGGCCTCGCGGGTTCGCTCGTTGTCGAGAACGACGTTGGTGTTCTCGTCCTGGACGGAGGAATCGAACGACCACAGCGCCGCGCGCGTCGCCATGTTGGTGTCGATCTCCTGGGAGAGCCCGATACCGACGGGAACGCCCTCTTGTTCGAAGATGCGTGCCCCGAACTCCAGAAGATCCTGCCAGGTGCGTGGCCCTTCGGGCTTGTCGACGGCCTCCCAGAGGCTTTGGCGATAGTTGATCGGGTCGATGACGAACCCGTGCGAGAAGGCGAAGGCCTTGCCCGTGAACGGGTTGACGGAGGCCTTTTTGGTCAAATCGAGCATCGGGCCATGGCGGTTCTCCAACTCGTCGATGACGTCGGAGAGGTCATGGACGGAGGGCTCATGCTGCGGTAGCGGCGCAATGTACTCTTGAATGTCGTGGCCGCTGCCGGCGGAAATTTCGGACGCGATCGTGGACGGGACGTCGCCGACGTTGATGTGGTCGACGGTGACGTCGACGCCGTTCTCCTCGCCCCACGCGGGCACGTACTCGTTGTCGAACCATTCGTCGTGGCGGGGCACGAAGTGGCTCCACATCAACAGCGAGAGCTGCCCCTGGCCCCAGACTCGGAAGGGGGTCACAGTCGCCAAACCGGCCGCCACGGCTCCTGCTCCCGTCGCTTTGAGAAACGAACGTCGAGTAATGGCCGACATCCGTTGCTTACTCACGTGTATCGCCCCCTGTGGAAAGTTTTAAATATTTGGCGGAACCTCTTGGCGCCAGCCCTATGTGGTGGTAATGGACGGGACGATCACCCCCTTGGCGTCTCTATTTGACCTCCTCTGGCTGCGCACGGCGCACAGAGATCGCCATGCCGCCTTTCAAGGTATTGGTCACGAGACAGCTCCGTTCGGCAATCTCAATCGCCTTTTGGAGCGTGTCTTCGTTCTCCGTCTCTCCATAAACCGTCATGGTGGCATTCTGGAACTGCTGGGGATTGCCGCCGATGTCGGCCTCCACGGTAACGTGCAAGTCGGACGGATCGAGGTCCCGAGCTCGAGCGGCCGCGATCAGGGTGCTCATGTAGCACCCGCCCAAGGAAAGCAGCATCATTTCGCCCCCGAGCGGACCGCGATCCGCGCCGCCTTTGGCGAGAGGGCGATCGACCAGCACACGGTGATCGCGTGCGTAGCCTTGCGATGTGGGCGTATCCCCGATCTGTTGGACACTAACTTGGACGTCGGACATGGAGATGATCGTACCATGACTCGGATGAATTCGTCAAGGCTTGCGAATAAAAGAGTTCATGTTCTTCAAGTCTGTTGTTGGTCCGGGATACTCTATTCCCGACGCATCCGATTCTCGTGATCCAATGTTGGAACGGAAGCGATAGGTGGAACGTCACAACTGGCATGGCTCGCAACATGTTCAGCTGGTTGTGAGCAAAAGCTTGCCCTTCGACTGTCGGCCTTCGAGGTGTCGATGGGCTTCGGCGGCGTCCGAGAGCGCAAACTCGCGATCGACGCTGAGCGAGAGTTGGCCGCCCCGAACCCAGCCAAAGAGGTCGTCGGCGCGGCCTCGGATCTCGGCCTGGCTCATGGCGTAGTGTCCCAGACTGGGCCGCGTCAAGAAGAGCGACCCTTGGGCGTTGAGGACTTGGGGATCGAGCGGCTCGACGGCGCCGCTGGCCTGGCCGTAGAGGACGCAATAGCCCCGTGGCTTCAGGCAGTTGAGGCTCTGTTCAAACGTCGCCCGTCCGACGGACTCGTAGGCGACGTCAACGCCTTCCCCGTCTGTGATGCGGTCCACCTCGCTCTCAATCTCTTGGGCGGTGTAGAGCACGACCTCGTCTGCCCCCATGTTCGCGGCGATCTGGGCCTTCTCTTCTGTGGAGGTGACCCCAATAACGCGGGCTCCCTTGTGCTTGCACAGTTGCACCAGAAGCTGGCCGACGCCGCCGGCTGGGGCATAGACAAGGGCAGTATCGCCGGACCCAAGCTGATACGTGTCATGGGTCAGATAATGGGCCGTCATGCCCTGCAGCATCAGCGCCGCGGCTTGGCGGGTGTCGACGTCGTCGGGAACGGGCACCAGTTTCCACGACGGGACGACGGCTTGCTCGGCGTACGAGCCGATCTGCATGGCGTACGCGACCCGGTCGCCCGTCTCAACATGGGTCACGTCGGGCCCGACGGCGTCGACGACGCCCGCCCCTTCCACGCCGAGCGTTGCGGGGACATCCAACGAGTATTGACCCGTGCGATGATAGACGTCGATGAAGTTGACCCCGGCCGCTTCAATCTGGACCCGAGCTTCCCCGAGTCCCGGCTCGGGCGTGTTGACCTCTTCGACGACCATGGCCTCCGGGCCGCCGTGTTCGTTGACGCGTACCGCACGCATACATGCCTCCTTCCGCGAAGCCATGCTTCGCTACCGGTTAGAATAGCCATGAGGGTAGTCAACCTGCGTGGCTGCAGCCAAGCCGTCTCCCCTCTTGGCTTTCCGAGGTGGTCGGGCTCATTTGGGTTTGCTCCCGTGCCCATCGCGCGATAAAAGGCATGGACCCCATGCCCACTATCTCCAGCTCCGCGAGCCTCCGTTCCGAGGTCCCCGCTTTCCCCATCCCCGACCTCTCGGGGATGGAGGTCCTCAGCCGATCCACGCGGTAGCGGCCCACGGTCGGCAAGCACCCTGTCCGTACGCAACGTGGCGCCTCGCCATTCGCGACTCGCGATGGGCTTCAGCGAACGGGTTTCCATCGTGGGTCCTCGGCGTTGAGCGCGCGCACGGACAATGCGGCCTCGAACGGCCCCATGCTCGCGATCAACGAGGCCACGGGCTTTCGCCACGTCAAGACCGTCAAGATCTGGCAGGTTGAGACGGAAACGGCCCACGAGCACCTGAATGACCGGTCCGCGCCTGTTGACACCGAGCCGCCCCCCTCGTCATAGTGGGGAACCATGGCTCGGCTCCGCTATCTCACCGCAGGAGAATCCCACGGACAGGCACTTGCGGGCATTCTCGAAGGAATGCCTGCCGGCCTGACGCTCGACCGCGACGAGATCAATCGGCATCTAGCGCGTCGCCAAGCCGGCAAGGGCCGCGGTTATCGCCAACAGATTGAGACCGATCAGATCGAGGTCCTCACGGGCGTCCGCCACGGCATGACGCTGGGCAGTCCCATCGCGCTCGTGCTCTGGAACCGCGACTGGAAGAATTGGCAGGAGCGCATGGCCGTCTGGGAGCCGCCGGAGAAGCGCAAACCGGTGACGGTCCCGCGACCTGGACATGCCGATCTTGCGGGCGCAATCAAGTATCAGCATGGAGACATTCGCAACGTGCTGGAGCGGGCCAGTGCCCGCGAGACGGCCACGCGGGTCGCCATCGCCGCCATCGCCCGCCAGCTTTTGGAACATTTCGACATCACCATCGGCAGTCACGTCGTGCGCATCCTCGACGGCGTCAGCGACGTTGCCGGAACGGATTACGACGACATGCGCGCGCTCAGCGACGCCGCCGACAGCTCCCCCGTGCGCTCGCTCGACAAGGCCGCCGAGGAGACGATGATCGCCCGGATCGAGCAAGCCCAGAAGGACCGCAACACCGTCGGCGGGGTTTTCGAAGTCGTCGCCCGCGGCGTGCCGCCCGGGCTGGGCAGCCACGTCCACTGGGACCGCAAGCTGGACGCCCAGATTGCCCAAGCCATGATGAGCATCCAGGCGCAGAAGGGCGTCGAGATCGGCACGGGCTTCGGCGTCGCGGAAAACTGGGGCGCCGACGTCCACGACGAGATCTACTACGACGACGAAGGGGGCTATTACCGCCAGACGGGGGGCTCCGGCGGCATCGAGGCCGGCATCTCCACGGGCGAACCCCTCATCGTCCGGGTCGCCATGAAGCCCCTGTCGACGCTGATGCGTCCGTTGGATTCGGTCGACATCGACACGAAGGAGCCGACCGAGGCCCACATCGAGCGCTCCGACGTCACGGCCGTGCCGCCGGCATCGGTGGTGGGTGAGCACATCCTCGCGTTGACGCTTGCGGACGCGTTTTTGGACAAAATGGGCGGCGACTCCATCGCCGAGATCGAAGACCGCTACGAGCGCTACCGCCGCTCCATCTAACCGTCCCATAGAGGAATGTGATCTTGACCGCGACCCGCATTCTCGCCACGTTCCGCACTGACCCGGGCGAACGCGAGCTGCTCCACGAGACGTTCGACGACGAGGCGACCGAGGTCCGCTTTCTCGAGGACGCGGGCGAGGCGGAACGGGGCGACTGGGTGCGCGCCGCCGACGTCGTCATCGCCTTCAATTTTCCCCGGGAGATCCGGGACGAGGAAGTGCCGCTGATGGCCAATGCCCGATTTCTCCAACTTGCCTCGGCCGGCGCCAGTCACGTTCCGTATGACAGGCTTCCCGAATCGATCGTCGTCGCCAGCAACGTGGGCGCTTATGCCGAGCCGATGGCCGAGCACACCATGGCCATGGCCCTGTCATTGGCCAAGCGGCTCCACATCAACCACGACAGGCTGAAGCAGGGCGACTTCAACCAACGCGACCTGAACGTCTCGCTGCGCGGAGGAGTTTGCGGGATTCTCGGCTTCGGCGGCATCGGGCGCGAGACGGCCCGGCTGATGCGCGGGCTCGACATGGCGATCCATGCCGTCAACCGCCGTGGCGCGACGGATGAGCCGGTCGAGTTCATCGGCACGCTCGATGAGATCGAGCACGTGTTGAGCGCCTCCGACGTCGTCGTGCTCTCGCTGCCCTTGACCGTGGAGACCGAGGGGCTGATCGGCGAGCGCGAACTCGGCTGGATGAAGGACGACGCCATTCTGATCAACGTCGCGCGCGGCGCGATTGTCGACGAGCACGCCCTCTACGAGCACTTGAGAACCCATCCCGAATTTATGGCCGGCATCGACACGTGGTGGACCGAGCCGCGCAGCCACGGCGAGTTCCGCACCGAAACCCCCATGCTGGAGCTTCCCAATATTCTGGGCTCGCCGCACAACTCCCCGTTCGTGCCCGGCTTTCTGTTGGACGCGCTCCGTCACGCCGTGGAGAACGTGCAGCGTTTCCTCGACGGAAGCTCTGTCCGTGGACGCGTCCGCCGCGAGGACTATCTGTCGTAGGGCCGACGCCTACGTTCAACCCTGAGACGATCTTGTCCCCCTGGCGCTCAGGAATCCGACTTCAGGTGCTCGTCCAGGAAATTGAGCGTCACCTTCCACGCGTCAGCTGCCGCCTGCGGGGCGAAGCTGTCGCCCGAGGGGTTCGCGAACGCGTGGCCGGCGCCCGGATAGACCCGGAACTCGTTGGGGACGTTCAAGGAATTCAGCGTCGCCTTGAATGTCTCGACCGTTTCCACCGAAACGACCTGATCCTCGGCGCCGAAGATCCCCAACACGGGCCAGTCGATCGTCGCCAATCGGGACTTGTCGGTGACGAGGTTGCCGTAGTAGATGACGGTGCTAGCCAGCGACACGTCGCTCAGCGCGAGCTGGAGCGACTGCCCGCCGCCGAAGCACCAGCCGAGCGAGGCGACCCGATCGGCGTTCTCTTGGTTGCGCAGGTAATCGACAGCCGCCTGCATGTTGGCGATCGCCTGCTGTTGATCGAGGTTGGAGGAGAGCTCTTGCGCGCGGCCCGGCTCGGTGGCGACCTCGCCATTGTAGAGATCGACGGCCAACACGGAATAACCGTGCGTGGCCAAAATCTCTGCCATGCGCCGAATGTTGTCGTTGAGCCCCCACCACTCGTGGATCATGACGACGCCCGGATACGAGCCCTCGTCGGCGGGACGTGCGAGATAGCCCGACGTGTCTTGGAAGTAGTTGACGTTTTCCGTCCGCACCTCGTGATCGCCGAGCGGTCGGAAGGCCTCGGTGTTGGTCATGACCTCCACGCCGTGCGGGGACTCCTTGACGGGCTCAGATTGAAAAACCGAGGTCGACGAGACGAGCGCCCAGCCGGAGAGTGCGACGCCGACGGCGAGCAAAGCCCAGATCCAGGGCGATTGTGGAAGCATGTGAGACCTCCTTGGATATCACGTTGAATGGTCCGGTTCCGATGCTACGGCAGGAAGCCACGACCTGCAATTGGCGTTCGCATGGGCATTCACCAGTCGGGCGGCAGCTCGCCGCGCAGTGCCACGGGCGGCTCCTGCGTCAGGTCGATCACGGTCGAGCCCGCCCCGCTCAGCGACGCGTCGGTCGCGACGATCAGATCGACGTCGTCACCGAACCGTGCTTGAATAGTTTCGACGTCGTTCAACGACGCCTCGCCGGAGCGGTTGACGCTCGTCCCCACGAGCGGGCGGTCGGCGGCTTCGGACACGGCTTGAAAAGCCGTACTGTCGGGCACGCGCAGCCCGATCTTGCCGTCGGGACTGACACAGCTCCGCGGTGCCTCCGACGATGCTGTCAAGATGACGGTATACGGCCCGGGCAGCAACTGCTGGATCCGCGATCGCTGAACGTCGCCCATCTCGGCGTATCGGTCAAGAGCATCGATCGTCGCCAGATGCACGGACAGCGGCTGATCGGACGGCCGATCTTTCAGTTGATAAATCCGGTCGACGGCCTCGGCATTGGACGCATCGCAGCCGAGCCCATAGATCGTGTCCGTGGGGAACACCAGCACGCCGCCGGATTGAACCGTCCAACGGATCTGCCGGCGGTCGTGATCGGGAAACGAGGCGTTCGTGTCCAGATGGACGATTGGGGCGGCCATGGGGCTATTTGCTGGCGACGAAGTGGATGACGTCGCCGTCTTGAACGATGTACTTTTCGCCTTCCCGGCGCAGCAGGCCCTCATTGCGGAGCGCGGCCCAGGACCCGTGCTCGAGGAGCGTGTCAACGTGGATGACCTCGGATTGGACGAAGCGTTCTTCAAAGTCACTGTGGATCTTCCCGGCAGCCCGGCGCACGGGGGTTCCATCCGGCACCGTCCAGGCGCGGGCCTCCGGGCCGTCGGTGGTGTAGAACATTACCAAGTTCAAGATCCCGTAGCCGGCCTTGACGAGCTTCTCCAGGCCCGGCTCCGCAATGCCCCATTCCTCGAGGAACGTTGCCCGCTCCTCGGGCGACTCGGCCGTGTCGACGACCTCCATCTCGATCTCGCCGTTGATCGCCACAACCGATCCGCCGCGCTCGGCGGCGACGGCTTCGACCTCGTCGACGTGGGTTCCCTCGTCGCCGACGTTGGCGACGTAGAGAATCGGCTTGAGCGTGAGCGGGCTCAAGTCCTTGAGCGCCTCCACCTGGTCGGTGTCCAGATCGAGCGCTCGCAGGGGCGTCCCGGCCCCGGTCTCCTCAACGAGCCATTGGAAGAACTCCAGGTCCTTGAGGACGGCTTTGTCGCCCGCTTTCGCCTGAGACTGCAACGAGTCCACCCGGCGTTCGAGGGTTTCAAGATCCTTCAAGAGCAGCTCCGTGCCGATGAGCTCGATGTCGCGGCGCGGATCGACCTCGCCCTCGGGGTGCATGACGTCGGGATCGTCGAAGCAGCGCACCACTTGGACGACGGCGTCGACGTTGCGGATTTCCCCCAAGAACTGATTGCCCAGGCCCTCACCCTTGTGGGCGTCTTGGACGAGCCCGGCGATGTCGATGAACTCCAGGGCCGTGTGGACCTTCTTTTTGTCCGGCACGAGCGCGTGGAGCGCGTCCAGCTTCTCGTCGGGCACCGGGACGACGCCCTTCTGGGCATCGATGGTGCTGAAGGGGAAGCTGGCGACCTTGGCTCCCGCTGCCGTGAGCGCGTTGAACAGCGTCGACTTGCCCGCGTTCGGCAGGCCGACGAGGCCGCATTGGAATCCCATTCAGGATCGCGTACCGGATTGGAGTGCTTCGTGCGCCAACTGGACCATCTCCTGCGGGCTGCGGCCGACCGGCACGCCCTTGGCCTCCAAGGCCTTCGCCTTGGCCTCGGCCGTGCCCGACGAGCCCGTAACGATGGCGCCGGCGTGGCCCATGCGCTTGCCCGGCGGGGCGGTGAACCCGGCGATGTAGGCGACCACGGGCGTGTCCATCTCGCCCTCGGCGAACGCCGCCGCCTCCTCCTCGTCGTTGCCGCCGATCTCGCCGACGAGCACGACGAGCTCGGTTTCCGGATCGGCCTCGAACTGCGGGAGGACGTCGATGAAGGAGCTGCCGATGACGGGGTCGCCGCCGATGCCCACCGCCGTCGTCTGGCCCAGCTCGGCGCGGGTCAGCTGATCGACGATCTCGTAAGTGAGCGTCCCGCTGCGGGAGACGACGCCGATTGGGCCCTCCCGGAAAATCTCGCCCGGCATGATGCCGATCTTGGACTGTCTTGTCGAGAGCAGCCCCGGGCAGTTCGGACCAATCAGCTGCGTGCCCCGACGCTGCAGCGCCTCGTAGGTCTTGAGCATGTGATGCAGCGGGATGTGTTCCGTGATGCACACGACCAGCTCGACGCCGGCATCGGCGGCCTCCAGGACGGCGTCCGCGGCGGCTTTGGCTGGGACAAAGACGGCTGCGGCATCGATCCGACGGTCACGCGCGGCTTGCTCGACGGTGTTGTAGACGGGAACGCCATTGAGAACCGTCTCGCCACCCTTGCCGGGCCTCACGCCCGCGACGACGTTCGTCCCGTAGTCGATCATGCGCTCGGTGTGGAACGAGCCCTCGCTGCCGGTGATGCCGGTGACGAGGACGTTGGTCGATTCGTCAATCAGGATGCTCATGGGAAGGGAGTCCTCCTCAAATCCGAAGCCATATACTCGGTTCCCATTTTAGACACTGGGGTTGGAGAATGAAAGCGTGTCGATCACGGCTCCTGCCTGAGATAGACGAGATCGGTTGGCTGTATCGAGTTGAGAACGTCAATAGCCTGTGGAACGAGGGGCTGTAAATCTCCCAGTCGGTTCGTCGGAGCGACCAAGACGACGATGGCGAGATCGACATTTGACAGATTCTGCTGGTGTTCGAGATTCTGATCCGCCGTGATGAACACGTCGAAATCGTCCGAAGCCAACGCCAAGAGTTCGCCGTTCTGCTTACCGGCCCAGCCCATTTCGGGAACGGTGCGAACCTCATGGCTCGAAAACTCGTCACTGAGACGACGAGGCAGGGATTCATCCAGCAGGAGTCTCATACGACGTCGACAGCAGCATTGTCTTGGCCAGTTCCAACACGGACAATGCCTGCTCACGAGACACCGTGGGGAAATCGGTCAAGAAATCATCGAGCGAATCGCCAGCTTCGAGGTAGTCAATAAGCGTTTGAATGGGCACCCGCGTTCCCTTGAAGACCGGCGTTCCGCTCAGGACGTTGGACGAGACCTCGATAACTTGTTCTGACATCGTCGATCCTTCCATTATGACTCAAGATTGCTCATGCGACGTGTGACACTGCTCCTTCTCATCATAGGCATCCTGGGGGCAGGCTGCCAGAGTCAAGCGCCGGACGGGGCCAGCACTTCCGAACATGACCTGACGGTCACGTTCAATCAGCCGTTGGTCGGCTTTCCCGATCTCGGCGATTCACGCGCCCGGGGCGGCCCGCTGGTCGAGTCGCTCATCGACGCCTTGGACGCCGCCGAATCGTCCATCGACGTTGCCGTCTACCATCTGCGCTCCGGGGCGGCGTTGACCGCGTTGGAGCGCGCCTGCGGCCGAGGCGTCCAGGTGCGATTGCTCATTGAGGACGACGCGTCCCGTCCCGCGGATCTTCCCGGTTGCGTCCAGTTGACGCTCGACGCCAACGATCGCCTGATGCATCACAAGTTCGCCATCCTGGATGATTCGCGCGTCTGGGTCGGCTCGGCCAACTGGA
>JBDGQO010000034.1:0-14910 GCA_042219045.1 Bipolaricaulia bacterium
AGGCAAAAGAAGAGGGCGGGGTTTATAGGACCCCGCCCTCTGGAACAGGGACGTCACTCCACCGTCAACGCGTACGGAAAGGTCACAGCGTCCGTGGACCCGATGATCTCCAAGGATCCGGTGCCGCCGTCGCCGTCTTCCACCGTGAGGGTGTACTTGACGCGGCCGCTGACGTTGGGCGGAATCGTCCACGCCGCCGTCCAGAAGAAAATCTGGTTGTCGCTGTCCGGCGGGTGCGGTCCGTGCTCCATCTCCAGCGTGTCCTGGCCCTCGACTTCAACGCTCATGGACAAGCCGCGGCTGTCCACCGCGTCGGGCGCGTTGACGAGCTCGCCGGTGCTGGCGTCGTAGACCATGGCGCGCCAGACCACCTGTTCGCCCTGGCTGAACACCGTGGTGCCCACGCAGGACGGGCCGGTCGGGCTGCCGCCGGAACCGCGCGCGACGTCGGCTACGATCACGTAATCTTGGCCGTTTTGCGCCGCGGCCTTGAAGTTGCTGAACGCCCACTGAGTGAACGCCAGACCACCGGCGGCAGCCGCTGCGTTGCGCAGGAAACTGCGGCGGTTGAGTCCCTGCTCCTGGACTGTGTCTGTCGACATAGAACTCCTCCTTTTGTGAGGTGTGTGTCTCGATTTGTGGTGGCCCCGTTCTCGGGCGGTCTCGACGTTGCGATGTTGCCCTCTCGCGTCAGAGGGAATCGCTGCTTTCGTTCTCTATCCTGTCAAATAACGGAGGAAAGGGAATCGTTCCTCAAAGGGTCGGACAAATCGATCCAGGCCCCAGTGATAACCGGGCCCCAACGCGGGGAACAGCGCGAAGACCAGGAAGTAGATCAACTGCTGATTGACCCAGCCGAACTGGGGCGGAATGTTGGAAAGATAGAACGTGATCATCATGAGGGCGCCGCCGATGGCGGCGAGGCGGACGAACAACCCCAGGATCATGGCCGCTCCCACGGCGATGGACCCGAAGATCACCAGGAACAGGATCACCGGGCTCTCCCAAAGCGCCAAAAAGGGACCGGCAAATGGCCCTTCCACGGTCCGGGGCAGGAAGCCGCCGATCTGCACCCAGGCGTCCCAGCCGCCCTCGGTCAGCAACCGGACGCCGACGGTCAGCACGAGCGCGCCAAGCGCCACTCGCATGAGCAGCATCCAGAATTTGGCCAGCGTGGTCGGTTCGTCGGATTGCCCTTGTTGGACCGTTTGAACTCCACCGCGGACATGCTGTTCCGCACCCATGATGATCACCTCGTATGATCTTACTCAACACCATAATTGATCACAGTCAGGCGTTGCCATGATCTAGATCACTGACTCGTGAACTCTGATTTTTATCCCGGTGACCCTTATCGACGATCGACGTGGCCGCTGGAGCAGATTGATTCACATCAGCCGTAATGTTGATGTCGGTCATGGGGCGCCCGCGTTGTTCGCCCTTAGAATAAGCGTCTGCTCGCACGAGGAGGGCCTCGGATGGAGCGCGATCACAGCGTGTCCGATGGGACTGACCACGAACGGCGTTCGTTCATCCAACGCCTGCTGCAGACGGTCTGCGGCATCGGCGGGCTTGGCGTGCTGGGTGGGATCGGGGCGTTCCTCTTTCCGCCCGAGCGGCAGGCGTTTCGTCCCGGCCCTGCCCGCCTGCACGTCGGCCCCGCGGACGCCTTTGACGTCGGCGAGGGCCGGCAAGTCCAGTTTGAAGGCACGCCCGTCTGGGTGCTGCGGCTGCCCAGCGGGTTCGCCGCGTTCAGCGCGATCTGCACCCACAAGGGCTGCATCATCGACTGGGACGAGACCCGACGACTCTTGCGCTGTCCCTGCCACGGTGGCCTGTTCGACACCCACGGCAACGTCGCGTCTGGCCTGCCGCGGCACCCGCTGCCCCGGATCGACGTCGGCGTCGTGCGCGGCGAGGTGGTCTTGACCGCGGAGGAGGACGAGGACGCCGTATGAGCATCTGGGCGCGCGCGCGAACGTCGCTCGGGCAGGAGCTGGATCAGCCCGTCTCCCCGTCGATTGGATGGCGGCATGTTATCGGCGCACTGACGGTCTTCTTCTTCGTTGTCGAGATCCTGACCGGAATTCTCTTGATGGTCTACTATCAACCCACCGCCGGCGACGCCTACGACAGCGTCCAGTACATCATGAGCACGGCCAACCTGGGGTGGCTCGTGCGCGGGCTCCACGTCTGGGCCGGCACGCTGCTCGTGTTGTTCGCGCTCCTGCACTTGGTTCGCGTCTGGGGCCAAGGGGCCTACCGCGGCGGCCGCGGCTTCAATTGGGGCCTCGGTGTCTTGCTGTTGCTGATGCTCTTGGCCTTCGGCTTCACCGGGATGCTGTTGCCATGGGATCAGGCCGCGTTCTGGACCATCGACGAGGCCCGCGAGGCCATCTCCCACGTTCCGTTCTTGGGGCCGCTGCTGTTGGGCGTGCTGTGGGGCGGCATCGAGGAGCTGGGCGAGGGCGCGCTGCTGCGTTTCTACGTCTTCCACGTCGGGCTGCTGCCCTGGATCACGGTGGCGCTGTTGGGATTGCACCTCTATCTCGTCGGACGCCAGGGGCTCCATCACCCGGGCGACGATGAGCGCGAAGCGGGGGATGAGAAATGAACCGGCGCACGGTCGCGGACCTGCTCCTCGACGGGTTCATCGTCTTGTTGTTGGCGATCGGCGTGCTCGGGACGCTCGCGGTCGTCTTCACGCCCCTATTGGGCCAGCCGGTCGACCCGCTCGCCGGGACCGAGCCAAGCCCTGTCTGGTATTTCCTCCCGTTCTATGCGCTCGATCAACTGCTGCCCGTGGGGGCGGGATTGTTGGTGGTGGCCGCGCTGTTTCTGGGACTGCTCGCCGTGCCGATTCTGGATCGAGCCACCGGGCGTTCGCGGCTCGTGACGCTCGCCGTCGGCGCCGGGGTGTTCGGCCTGCTGGTTGCGCTCGGGGCCTCCGTCGCCTACGGACAAGCCGCGCAGACTCCGTTCCAAGAGGCGGTCCGGACCCCGAGCCAGCATATCGAGCCCTTGCCGCGCAAGGTGCCGCTAGCCAAAAGCCAGTGCACCGTCTGTCACAGCGAGATCAAGCCCGACTACAAGGGCAATCGCCACGCCGAAGCGGGCGTGACGTGCGTGCAGTGCCACGGCGGCGATCCGACGACGTTGGACGAAGCTCAGGCCCATGCTGACGATGCCGGGTATCGCGGCACGCCCACGCGTCAAGAGCAACCGCTGTTGTGCGCGGGCTGCCATTCCGATCCCGAGCGCATGAAGCCCTACGGCATCGCTACGGACCAGTTCGAGAAATACCTGACGTCCACGCACGGCCGACGGTGGCAACGGGGCAATACCGATGTCGCCGTCTGCACCGACTGCCACTCGTCCCACCAGGTCCTACCGACGTTCGACCCGCGCAGCCCCGTCTATAAGCTGAACATTCCCTCGACGTGTGCCCAGTGCCACAGCGACCCGCAGCGCATGGCGCCCTACGACGTCCCGACCGACATCGTTGCCAAGTATCGCACAAGCGTCCATGGTCGATCGCTGTTGCAGACGGGCAACGACAACGCCCCGAGCTGCGCGGACTGCCACGGCAGCCACGGCGCGTCCCCGCCGGGCACCTCGACGGTCAACGACGTCTGCGGCACGTGCCACCAAGTGGAGCGTCAATACGACGAGGCGAGTCCCCACGGCGAGGTCACGGCCGAGAACAAGCGCCCGACGTGTGCGACGTGTCACAACAGCCACGACATCTCGTCCGTGGATCTGACCTCCCCCAAGCTGAGCCAGCGCTTCAAGACCATGTGTGCCGAGTGCCACGCCGAGGGCTCCGAGGCGCTCAACACAGGGCTCAAGCTGGCCACATTGGTGGGCGGCACGCAGCGCGCGCTGGCCAATGCCCGTGAGGCGCTGGATCGAGCCGATCGCCGCGGGTTCGACGTCGAGCCCTATCGCTCGCGCATGACCGAGGCCCGCGCGTATCTCATCCGGGCGCTGCCGGTGCAGCACAGCATGCGGGTAAGCAAGGTCGAGGATCTAACACGCCGCGCCCGATCCGTCGCCGAATCCGTCCGGAGTCAAGCCCACGGCCTTCTGGGCGCGCAACAGGTTCGACTCGTCGGCCTGGCGCTCGTCTGGGGCTTTCTGGCGCTGGGCTTGGTCGTGGCGCTTTTGTACCGCCGGGAGCGGCGCCAGAGGTGAGCTGAATGGACGTGATCCGGCGCTGGCGACGCACGTCTTGGCTGCTGCGGCTGCTCTGGATCGCCATCGTCCTGTTGCCCTTGGGGGTTGCCGCGGCCTTCGTCGGCATCGAAGTGAGCTCCCAGCCCGGCTTCTGCGGCACGTGCCACGTTATGGCGCCCTATTATGAGTCCTGGAAAACCTCCTCGCACGACGACGTCAAATGCGTGGAGTGCCATATTCCTCCAGGCATCACCAACGAACTCCGCAAGAAGTTCGAGGCCTCGTCCATGGTCGTGAGCTACTTCACCGGCACCTACGGCACCAAGCCCTGGGCGGAAGTCCCCGACGCCAGCTGCCTGCGGCCTGGGTGTCACGAACAGCGGCTCCTGTCCGGCCGCGAGGTTTACGAGAACGTCGTCTTCGATCATCAGGACCATCTGACCGAGATGCGCCGCGGCAAGGAGCTGCGCTGCACCTCATGCCATAGCCAGATCGTGCAGGGCAAGCACATCGCCGTCACCAAGAGCACCTGCTTCCTGTGCCACTTCAAGGACCAGCCGATCAACCATGGCACTGCGACCTGCACGCTCTGCCACGACGTACCCGAGAAGACCGTCACCACGGGCGGTCTGAAGTTCGATCACGGCGACGTCAAGCGCTACGACATGAACTGCGCCAACTGTCACTCCGGCGTCGTGCAGGGTCAGGGCAACGTGCCGGAGAGTCGTTGCGTAAGCTGCCACAACAAGCCAGCACGCTTGCAGCGCTACGAGGAGACACAATTCCTGCATGAGAAGCACGTGACTGAGCACAAAGTCGAGTGCCTCCAGTGCCACAACGAGATCCAGCACGAGTCGTCGGAACGCTTAAAGCACGCGGAGGGCAACTGCGCCACATGCCATGCCGATGGCGGCCACTCGCCGCAGCGTGACCTCTATGTGGGGCTCGGGGCCAAGGACGTCGAGCCCCGCGCGAGCAAGATGTATCTGGCGGGGGTCCGTTGCGAGAGCTGCCACATCCTGACGGAAGGCGACCGCAAGGTGGCCAGTTCGATCAGTTGCATGTCCTGCCACGGGGCCGACTTTAAGCCCGTCTACGCCAACTGGACGGACACCATGAAGCGTCGCTTGGATCGACTCAAGGCGGAGCGCAAGCGGGTCGCCTCCCAAGTGCCCGACAGTTCCGAGGCCTACCAACGGGCGAATGCGAACATCGACTTCGTGGAGCGGGCCCGCGCCATCCATAATCCGCGCTACGCCTCCGACATCCTTGAACGCGCCCATCAAGACCTCCGCCAAGCCCTGCAGAGCGCCAGCGCCAGCGTCCCGACGCAGTTGAAGTTGCCACCGTGGCCCGAGGTCAACTATAAGACCGACTGCATCGGATGCCACCTGGACGCGGCGGGCGAGGTCGTCCCAACCGACCGCGGGCCGTTCCGGCACAAGCCCCACGCCGTCGACGGCGGGGTCAACTGCACCACGTGCCACCAGTCGGCGTCCTATCAGCAGTCGAGCCATGGCAACGTGGCCCGGTCCTGTGCGTCCTGTCACCCGAGCCAACCGACCATGGCGCAGGCCTCAACGGTCGACTGTCAGGGTTGCCATGCCGAGCCCATCGAGGTGACCTCGGACGAGGCCCAGTTCTCGCACAACGGGCACGTGCAGAGCGCCGGCGTCGACTGCACCGAGTGCCACACGAGCGTCCCCGAGACCGATCATCTCGAACTCATGAAGCGCGCCCCCGAGGACGCCCTCCCCACCCTGGATCACGAGCTCTGCCAGGACTGCCACGACGGCGTGCCGCCCGTGGAGGGTTCGTCCGTGCAGCCGTGCCTGATGTGTCATCCCGACTTCGAGCAATAGGCCGCATCCGCTGAAACCCATCGGAGGAAGAGTCGGGCCTGGAGCTCGCGTTCAGTCGACGGGGCGCAGTTGAGCTTGGTCATGGATGGGGTTGACGCAGATCAAGCAGTAGTGTATATTTAAGTCTGGATTTGGACAGTTATCGGGGCTCGGGCGAAGGGAGGACGAATCCACGATGATGTTTCCGGCGAGCCGCACGGTTCAGAGGACGAGCACCTGTCCGAGCTGCCCCAACTCCCAGTGCCTGTCGATCTTCGCCGACTTGGCCCCTGACGCGTGGCAACAGCTGCAGAATCACATGAACCGGCTCCATTACCATGCTGGCGATGTGCTATACCGAGAGGGGACGCCGATCTTCGGCGTCTACATCGTCTGTTCCGGCCAGGTGAAACTGACCCAACGCGACGAGAAGCACCGCCTCATCCTGAAGATCGTCGGCCCTTCGGGCGCCCTCGGCGAGGAGGAGATGTTCAACGACGTCTATTCCGCCACGGCGGAGGCGCTGGAGCCGACCCAGGTGATGTTTATGCCGCGCGAGCAATTTCTGACGTTCATGCAGGCACATCCCGAGCTTTTGCTCAAACTGGCGGCGCGGCTCTCCCTCCAAGTCAAGGGCTTCCAAGCCAAGGTCATGGAGGCGGCCTACGAGGAGGTCGAGGCGCGGTTGGCGCGCATCCTGCTCCGCTTGGCCGACAATGGCGGCGCCGACACGAGCGCTGGCACGGAACTGCAACTGAAGCTGAGCCGCGCGGACCTCGCCGAATTGGCGGGCATCTCCACCGAAACGGCGATCCGAACGCTTCGGGCGTTCGCGGATCGCGGGCTGATTGACCTGGATCGCCGCCGAATCGTCCTCCGGGGGGACCGGGCCGGCCTCGAGGCCTTGGTCGAACCGTTGATGTCCGAGATGGCCGAAACCCTCTACTAGGCGGCCTCGGCGCGCTCGCGCAGCCCCTCTCGATCCCGAACGCGCAAGCTGCGCTCCTCCAGCTCGATCAACCCGTCGTGGCGCCAATCGCTCAGGATGCGGATTGCCGTTTCGGGGCGCAGGCCCAACAGCTCCGCCAGCTCGGTTCGGCTCAATTGCAGGCCCAACGCCCCGTGCTCGCGTTCGCGATGGCCGAAACGATCCATGAGCCGGATCAGCGTCCGAGCCATGCGCGCCTCGCTGCAGTCGTAGGCCAGCTCGACGCGGACGCGATGGTTGTTCATGAGGCGCTCAGCCATCGTCCGCATCAGCGCCACGGCCACCTCGGGATGGCGCTCGATCACGGCCTCGAGGTCGTCCTGCGGGAGGTAGCAAAGCCGCGTCGCGCTGATGGCCTGGGCGCTGGCGGCATGTGGACGGCCGTTGAACAGGGCCTCCTCGCCCATCGGGTCCCCGCGTCCGCGCAGGCCCAGGATGTGGACGCGCGAGCCATCGCACGTGCTCTGTAAGACCTTGACGATCCCGCTGTTGACGATGTAGAGCCCGTCCGCCGGCCGCCCGGCTTGGAAGATCTGTTCGTCCGGGTCGCGAACGAAGCTGTGCAGATTGGGAAGCACCGCTTGAGCAGCCTGTGAACTGAGCGCGGCAAACGGCCCCACGGACGGCAGTCGTCGACACTGCGAACGATCCTCCGACATCTCGTGCCGATCACCGACCATCGGTCTCCCTTCCTTGCGCCCCAACGATCCTATCCGACCCGCATCGCGCACCGAATGACGTCCCTCAGCGATGCATCTGACCTCCGTCAAATCGCCATCATTCGGGCAACAAGCCCGATGATCGACATCATGGCGAGGCGTGAGGCGAATCATATTCTCGACAAAAAGGTCTCAATAGCATGGACACCGATCGTCATGGTTGGCCAAATGGGACGATCCGCGATGATGCCGCCCAGCTTGGCAGTGGTTCTCGCCATGGCCGTCCTGACATTGGGACACGCGCAGCCCGCTGTCCAGCGGCAGTTGGACGATTCGGTCCATGCCGAGCTGGATTGTTCGGCATGCCATCCGAAAGGCACAGAGCCCCAACAAACCGGCACGGTCGGGATCGACGATCGAGCCTGCGCGGACTGTCACGAGAGCGCCGAGCCGTACTGGAAGAGCGCCCACGGCCGGGCCCAGTCGGCCGGCGTGGCAGCCGCCCCCACGTGTGTCGATTGCCACGGCTCGCACGCCATCGAGCCCGTAAGCGCCAAGACCTCGCCCGTCTATCCGACGAACCTGCCGAAGACGTGCGGGCAGTGCCATCAGAACAGCGAGCTGTCACAGCGCTACGGCGTCCCATCCCGTCGCTACTCGACCTACATGGAGAGCTATCACGGCATCCTGTTGTCGGAAGGGAAATTGGTCGCGGCCGACTGCACCAGCTGCCACGGTGACCATCTCATACTGGCCCAATCCAACCCGAAATCGACGATTAACCCGGCCAACCTTCCCGAAACGTGCGGTCAGTGTCACCCCAACGCGGGCGAGACGTTCACCAAAGGCGACGTCCACGTGCAAGCCGAGCGGGGCGAATCGACGGGCGTCTGGATCGTGCGGACCTTTTACACGGTATTGATCGGTGTTTTGGGCGTTTTCTTTATCGGACACATTCTGCTGGACGCAACGCGCTGGTTGAGGAGGCGTTATGGTAACTGAGCGATCCGGACAAACCGTGGAACGCATGAATCGGCAGTTGCGCATCCAACACGGGCTCTTGATGTTGTCCGTGATTCTGTTGGTTCTGACGGGTCTCGCGCTGCTCTACAGCGGCAGCTGGCTCGGTCAAGCGCTCATCACCTTGGAGGGGGGCTTCGAGGCTCGCGGCTGGCTCCATCGGGTTGCCGCCGTCCTCTTGATTGCGACCGCGATTTATCACGTCGGCTACATCGTCTTTTCGCGTCGGGGCCACGAGGAGTTCATCCAGCTGCTACTGCGCGGCAGCGACTTCAAGGACTGGGGGGCCATGCTCGCCTACGACCTCGGCCGGCGGGAGCGCAAGCCCCAACTGGATCGCTACAGCTTCCGCGAAAAGTTCCAGTATTGGGCCTTCATCGTCTTCTGCGTGATCATGACGATGAGCGGCGTGGTGCTGTGGGCGTTTCCCGCGCTGTTCGGATTGCTCCCCAAATGGACCTTCGACGTCGCCATCGCGATTCACAGCGGAACGGGGACGCTGATCGTCGTCGTGCTGACGCTGTGGCACCTCTACATTGTCCACCTCCAGCCCGGGCGCTTCCCCATGGACGGCAGCTTCTGGCACGGGCAGATGCCCGTGGAACGCCTCAAGGAGGAGCACCCGCTCGAATACGACCGACGCGTCGCTGAGGGATCGATCCAGCCCCTCCGCTCAGAGCCTGCGTCGGAGATGACCGAGGGCGTAGAGGACGAAGGGGGCGAGAGGACATGAGGCAGATCTGGATGGGCGTGGCGTTGGGGAGTCTTGCCATCGGGCTGGTCGCGCTTATCGCCGTGGCCTCCCAAGACGAGCCGCAGGGCTCGAATGCCCGCTGCATGGTCAACTGCCATGGGGACCCAGACTTCAAGGACAACGTCGCTCCCGGGAAGTTCCGCTCGCTTTACGTGGACTACGAGGCGTTCAAGAACTCCGTGCATGGGGATAACCGCTGCACGGACTGCCACACCGACATCGGCTCACTGCCGCATGACAATCAACTGGCGGACGTCTCCTGTCTGCAATGCCATCGTCAGGGCAACGTCGCTGGCGCCCCGACGGCGCGGAAGCCATGGCAGTATCAGAACAGCGTCCATGCCCAGGCCAGATCCCAAGGGCACAAAGATTCGCCATATTGTACGGACTGCCACGGCACCCACAACATCCTGCCGGCGTCCAACCCGAAGTCGACAATCGCGCGCGGCAACATTCCGGACACCTGCGGCCAGTGCCACACCGACGTTTACGCCCGCTACGCCCGCAGCACCCACGGCAAGGCGGTCACCAAGGGCAACCTGAACGCCGCCGTCTGCAGCGACTGTCACGAGGAACACGACATCCTCCCCGCCAGCAACCCGCAAAGCTCCATCAATCCCCAGAACGTTGCCCACACCTGCGCCGAATGCCACAGCGACAAGTCGGTGATGCGGCAGACCGACGCGCCGATCCAGCCGGTCAAATCCTACGAGGACAGCTTCCACGGCATCGCCGTCAAGTTCGGCCAACTCCAGGCGGCCAACTGCACTAGCTGCCACCGGCACCATCTCATTCTGGAGCGGGAGAACCCGAACTCGCCGATCAACGCCCAGAACCTCGACCAGACCTGCGGGAAGTGTCACCCGAACGCCACCAGCAACGTCGCGCTCGGGCGCGTCCATGTGGTCCCGAGCGAGCCGAGCGCGGGGATCGTCTACTACGTCGCCCAGTTCTTCAAGTGGCTTACGTTGACGGTCCTGGCGGTTCTGTTCGTCCACATTCTCATCGATCTGTTCGGACGGCTCCGTCACCGTCGCGCGGAAGGATGAAGGAGACGTCATGAATCGACGACGGGATTCGAACTCGGAAGACGAGCTGACCGAGCGGCTCCGCCAGGAGCTGGAGGAGGAGTACGGCACCACGCTTGACGACGAGGCGCTCGAGCGGATCCGCAGCGAGGTGAAGGATCGCCTGCGCGAGGAGATCGAGGCCGAGCAGGGCCGGTGCCAGGAACAAGCGGCTGATGTGGCGCACCAAGCCGGCGAAAGGCACTTCCTCCGCTTCGGGCTCAACATCCGCATCCAGCATGCCGTCATGGCCGTCGCCTGCATCATCCTGATCGTGACGGGCTTGCCCATCAAGTTCCACAACGCGGCCTGGGCGCAGTTCCTGCTCGATCTCATGGGCGGGCTCGGCGTCAGCCGCTTCTGGCACCGCATCGGGGCCACGATGCTCATCGTTGTGGGCATTTGGCATGCCGGCTGGCTCCTCATGCCGCGCGGCCGCCGCGAGTTCATGGCGCTGCTGCCCAAGCCGAAGGACGCCGTTGACTTCATCACGAACATCGAGCACCTGCTGGGCCTCAGCGAGGAAGGGCCCCGGTTCGGGCGATTCAGCTACGTGGAGAAGTTCGACTACTGGGCCGTCTACTGGGGCATGGTCATCATGATCGGCTCGGGGCTGATCCTGTGGTTCAACAACATCGCGCTGGCGTATTTGCCGCTGTTTGCCATCGACATCGCCCGCGAGGCGCACTCCGACGAAGCCATGCTCGCGACGCTGGCCATCGTCGTCTGGCACTGGTACAACGCCCACTTCAACCCGGAGTTCTTCCCCTACAACCCGACGATCTTTACCGGGCGCATCCCCGAGTCCCGCATGAAGGCGGAGCACCCGCTGGAATACGAGGCGATCACGGGCACGCCATCCGACGAGACCGACTCACCCGGACCGTCCGGCTCCCCCGACGCACCGGCGGATGCCCCCTCGTCTGAGGAGGAGGTGCGCTCATGAGACGACGCACCAAGTGGATCATCATCGGCGTCTTGGTGTTGCTCCTCGCCTGGGCCGGCTACGTCGGCATTCGGGCGACCGACAGTCCCGAGTTCTGTGCCTCCTGTCACTACATGGAGCCCTACGTCCAGAACTGGAAGACCTCCTCGCACAACGACGTCGCCTGCATCGAGTGCCACGCCGAGCCGGGCGTCGGCGGTTACTTGGCGCGAAAAGCTCGGTTGCTGAGCGAAGTGATCCGCTATTGGACGGGATCGTACAGTTCGCAGCCGGATGCCCACCTGAGCGACGCCCAATGCCTCTCCTGCCACGAGCAGGAGGGGCTGGACCGGACCCAGACGTATTCACAAGACATCCAGTTCAGCCACAAAAACCACTATAAAACCCCGTCGCGCGGCGTTAAGCTCAACTGCAACACGTGCCACTCCGAGCTTGTGCAGGGCGATCACACGGCCGTCAATCAGTCGACGTGCATCGACTGCCACTTCATGGGTCGCCCCGAAGGCAAGCCGCTCGGCTCGTGCCAAGGCTGCCACGGCGCCCCCAAGGACAAGATCCGGATCGAGGGGATCACGTTCAATCACTCCGAATACCTCAAAAGCGACGTCGACTGCCTGACCTGCCACACCCACGTCACGAGCGGCTCCGGCGACGTCCCGCCGGACAAGTGCTACTCCTGCCACGTGGAGCGCTTCCAGCAGTACGGCAACACTGAGAAGATTCACAACGTCCACGTCACCGACCAACAGCTGACGTGTCGGGACTGCCACACGAAGATCAAACACGGCGAGTTCCAGCTCAACCAGGCGATCTCCCCGGATTGCCGGACCTGCCACGCCCGCGGCCACTCCGTGCAAGAACAAGTCTACATCGGCACCGGCGGCCAAGGCGTTGAGTCACAGCCGGACCCGATGTTCCTCGCCAGCGTGACGTGCTCAGGCTGCCACCCGAAAAGCGACGAAGGGCCAGCGGTCGCCACCGTGCAGTCCTCCAGTGGTCAAGAATTGCCCAAGGCGACAGACAAGTCCTGCGTCCAGTGCCACGGCGACGGCTACGACCGGCTTCTGAACAACTGGCAATCGCGAGTCAGCGACTATCGGCGCAAGCTCGAAACTCGCTTCGAGCGGGTCGAGTCGCTCGTCGGGGACGGCATCCAGTCGCCTTCGCTGGATATCGCTCGACGGGCCGCGAAGCTCACGCGCTCCAGCGATCTGGAATCGTCCCGCAATCTTCAGACGCCGTCGAAGGAGATCGTCCAACAGGCCATGGACCGCTTCGAGCGGGCGAGGTCCAACCTGGCGCTCATCCAGCGGGATCGCAGCAACGGCGCGCATAACGTCACGTATCTCAACCTCCTGCTGGAACGCGTCGACTACGACCTTCAAGCCGTGGCCGAACTGCTGAGCCTGGGTCGGGTCGTGCCCCCGGACAAGCCGTCACTTTACACGTCGCAAGCCGACTGCACGAACTGTCACACGGGGATTGAGCGATCGACGATCCAGGCCGAACGCGACACGTTCAACCACGGGCGCCACCTCGAAAAAGGGGGCCTGTCGTGCAAGGCGTGCCACATGACCAACGATCCCAAGGATCAAAACCACGGGAAGACGTTCGCCGAGGCAGCCGACTGCAGCTCGTGCCATCCCACAAAGTCGACCGTGCGGACGATGTCCTCGAGCGACTGCCTGCAATGCCACTCCGCGTCGATCGAGGTCCCGTCGGAGAACGTCAAGTTCTCGCACGAGGGCCACGCCGGCTACGGCTGCGCCTTCTGCCACGAGGGCGTCGCCAACCAGGACCATCTCGGCTACATCCAGGCCGATCCGCAGGTGCCGTTCGAGCACGAGACCTGCGCCTCGTGCCACCGCGATAACATGACGGGCGCCGGCGACTGCTCGACGTGCCACACGAATCGATAGCTCAATGCGGGCAGTCGCGCGGCTGCACCTTATCGAGATGCCTCCGTTGACGCGTCCTCGGTGAGCGCGGATCTCAGGAAGCCAAGCGCCTTCGGCCAATGGTCGGCGGAGGCCTCGGCCACCCCCTCGCGGGTTCCGCCGAAGTTCAGGCCGCGCAGCTCCGCCGGGTCGTTGTCGAGCGACGCCTGCGTTCCGATCGTCAGATACGGGATGGGGAACCAGTGGCCCGCCTCGTCGTAGACGAGGTGGCGAAACTTGTCGGGATGATCGTGCTGCGCCAGGCGCTCGAGCGCGATCTCGCTCAGCTCGACCGAGTCCCAGAAGCCATCGTCTCGACCCGAGATCAGCAGCACCGGCCCGTCGATCCGCTCGACGCGGATCGTGGCCTCGGCCAGCTCCTCGTCCGTGACGTGCGAGGGATCGTACAACGAGGTCGGCGAGCCCCGGTTGTACGGCACATAGGGCACAGGGTCCCCTTGGTAGGTCCAAGACGAGCCCCGCGTTCGCCTCGAGACGCCTTGCCACACGACGCCGCTGCCCGAGACGCTGACGACGGCGCCGACCAGGTCGAAGTGGCTGCCGGCCAGCAGCGCGAGTTCGGCGCCCTTTGAGCTGCCCCACAACCCGACCTGATCGCCGGCGGCGCGCTCGTGCTGGCGAAGCCATTCGCCGGCCCGCTTCACGGATTCGATCGGCACGCGAACCAGCTCGTCCGGAATCGAGCGCGGCTCGCCGAAGTAATGGAGCGCCAGGGCGAGAAAGCCGCGAGATGCCAGCATGCCGGCCGTCCATCGAGCCGGACGCCCGCCGCTGCCGTGCAGCAGCACGACCGCCGGCCATGGCCCTTCGCCGGGCGGCTCGTAGAGCGTGCCGACCACCCCGTCTGCCTCCACATCAGACGCCGACACCTTCGGATCGCCCCATTGGCGTTGGACGGCGGTCTCGTCCAGCGTCGTGCCCGCTCGTCGGACGGCCATCCGCAGCTGCCACGCCTCGCCCACGCCCTCAATCGGCGGAAAGAACACCCCATTCGCCTCGTCGCTGACCGGCGCCATCAGCTGGATCAGGCGCATCATCTCCTCGGGCCCCAACTCCGCCTGATGGTCGCTCACGTCGAGTTGGACCTCGTTGGCCCAGCGTTCTTCCTCGTAGCTGGCGGACGAGAGATGGAGCGTGAGCTCATCGGAGGCCGGAAGCCCCTTGACCGTCAGCCCGAACCGCTCGTCCACCTGGACCGACGGCGGGTGCTCGAACGTCAGGCCGTCGGCGTCCACGGACGCCGTCTGCGGGCCGAACGCGACCGTGTGCGTGCCGTAGTGGACGGTCAGCTCGATGGACGTCTCCACCGTCTCGCCGGCCGGCACGACGATCTCCTCGCGGGAATCGTCGTCAACGTAGAGCGTGGCCGTCCCCTCGGCGCCGCCGTCATTGGTCACCCCAAGCTGGGCCGTGACCGACAGAGGCGCATCTTTGCCCTGGGGCTTGACCTCCAGGTCAAACTCGGTCAGCTCCGGCTCGCCGCTTAGCGAGCCACATCCAG
>JBDGQO010000034.1:15010-43060 GCA_042219045.1 Bipolaricaulia bacterium
ACCTCCAGGTCAAACTCGGTCAGCTCCGGCTCGCCGCTTAGCGAGCCACATCCAGCCAATAACAACAAGACCATCGCCAGGCTGGTCAGTTCAAGCAAACGCCGCATCGGCGCCCATGATAGAGCATCATGAATGACAAGGCATCCAGACGATCCAAGATCGATCCTGGCGTTGTCACTCGTCGTCTGGACCGTCGTCGACCCGTTTGTGTTCGCGCGAGACCGGCTCGTAGGTGAAGCCGCTGATGATCGAGGAGATCGTGACCTTGCGGCGGATGAGCTCGTACCAGACGACGAGGTAGATGTGCACGGCGGCAAAAAGCAGGATCAGCCAGGTGAGCACGCGGTGGATCCAGCGGGCCTGCTCGATGACGTCACCGCCGAACAGGTTGCCGAGCCAGCCGAACCCGAGGTTCCAGAAGCCGACGTACTGGCCCGAGCTGACCAGGAACAGCCCCGTGACGGCGATGGCGATCGCCATGGCGTAGAAGCCGGCGTAGGCGATGCCCTGCAGCGCGTTGTAGCCGGCGCCGTGCGGATGCTCACGCCGAATGAACGTGTAGAAGAGCAGGCTTTCGTAGAAGTTGCGCCAGCGCTCGCGGCTGAGCGGGATCAGGTAGCGCCAGCTCGCCACCGGCGGGCCCACGAACGCGAGCGCGATCCGTGCCAACACACAGGCGATGATCACCACCGACGCAAGGATGTGAATCTTGCGGTTGATATCAAGGAACGCTTCCGCTTGGGGGTCGACCGCACCCAGGGGAAACGTGCGGCTGAGCAGGAAGCCCGTCCCCGCCAAGACGAAGACGCAGACGACGTTGATCCAGTGAATTGCCCGGATGGAGGCGGGCAAAAACTCCTCGGCGACGTAGTAGGTGCGGTCTGACGAGCGCGATGGGTCCTCGGGCTGGTCGGCCCCAACGGGGGTCGTATCGCTCGAGACTCCGCTCATCATCCGGCCTCCCCATCGTCATCCCGAGTCGTTTCATCGCCTTGCACTGCGTCATGATCGGCATCGGTTGGCGCCGGTTCCGCCTGCTGGTTTCCTTGCTTAACCCAGCGCCGCGGACGGCCCCAGATCGAGGACGCCGCCAGATGAACGACCAGCCCAACCGCCAGCAGCCCGAAGGCCCAGCCCGCGTACTGATCGACCTGACTGAAGGTGAGCAGCGGCCCGGCCTCGTCGACCGGGTGCGGGGTCAGGCTGACGATGTCGGCCGAGGCACGCGTGTGGCACCTCCGGCATGTCTTCAGAATCTCCTCCTCGGGGTAGGCCGTGGCGGCTTGGCCGACCGAAGGCGTGGCGTGCTCGCCATGGCAGTCGGCACAGGTGGCGACGTCGGGGTAGCCGAGCTTGGCCATCTGGCCGTGATAGGTCTTCAAATACGCTTGGTACTGGGCTTGGTGACAGGATCCGCACGCGTCCAGGGCCGCGAGCTCGAACGACGACGCGCGCGCGTTGGCGACGCCGTGGGTGCGGTGGCAGTCCGTGCACAGTGGGGCGTTCTCGTTGCCCCGCTCGCGCTGCTTGGCGTGGACGCTTCGCCGATAATCATCGATGACGCCCTGGTGACAGTTCCCGCACGTCTCCATGACGTTGCTGGGATGGATTTTCGACTTCGGATTGGAGGACTTAAAGATCAGATGACTGCCGTGGCAGTCGTTACAGTTGGCCGCAAAAAGCAGCCCGCTCTGGGACAAGCCCTTTCCGTGGACGCCACTCATGTAGCTCTGATAGGCGTCCGGCACGGGGATGTTGTGCTCGGCGGCCAACTGGGCGTCGGCATGACACTGGCCACAGGTTTTGGGCAGGTTGAACGGAAAGACGCGCGATTGGGGATTGTCGGGGCTCTTGATGTCGTGGGTGCCGTGGCAGTCGGAGCACACGGCCATGCCGTGCTCCTCGTGGCGCAGCGCCTGGCCGTGGACGCTCTTCTGGTATGTCCGATTGGCGTCCTCGTGGCATCGATCGCAGCTCTGCGGGTCCACGGGCTGCAGGTCGGCATCGTGGGGCAAGGGCGTCGCGTCGGTGTGACAGAAGGCACAGGTGAGCCGGCTGTGGACGGAGTTCGCCAGCGTCTTCGCGTCCACTGCGGGCGCGTCGGCTGATGCCGCGTTGTCGGGGCTGTGACACGACATGCACTCGTCGTTCGACCCGGCCCAACCGAGGACGACGCCGAAGGCCAGGATGCCGACCGCGATCCCGAGTCCGAGCCCGCATTGACGTCGCATCCGCTTCACCTGCTTTCCGCCTCCAGCCTAAGAGCCGGGAATGCGTTCGCCCATGATCCCTAACGGCTGCAAACCTGATCCGTATCAAGCGGCTCAGTGCACGACGACGCCCGGCCTGATACGGCGCGTGGTGAGACCTGATCGGGCGCAGCTTTCCGAATGAGCACGATCATCGCGACCGCTAGAAGCGAACGCCCACAATGTCGGCGCAGAGCCGAATGTGAGGAGGAGAAGGGATGTTGCGAAAGAGCCTCACGTGCAGCGCCGTGCTCGGATTGATCTTGGCGATCGGCATGGGATTGGTCGTCCATACGCAGGACACCGAGATCCCGGCAATCCCGGGCATCACCGCCGAAGACACCCATCCAAACGGCTGCGTGGATTGCCACCGCACCACCGAGGACGGCCGGGATTACCGCCTCTCCACCGCCATTGCCGAATGGGCAAGCACGGGCGTGCCGGAGACGGTGCTGGAGCGGGCGAAGGCTGCCTGGCCGGAAGCCTTTCTGGAGGGCAAGCATCCGGCGGTTTCGAGGTTTGTTGCCAATCGCTCCCTACCGCAGGCCTGTGTCAACTGTCACAAGCCTGAGAGCGGCCTCCCGCTCAAGCGGTTGATTCACACGCTCCACTATGCCGGCGGTGGCGAGAACCACTTCGTCAGCAGCTACGACGGCCGCTGTCTCCAATGCCACAAGATGAACGCCGACATCACCTTCCCCTATCCGCCCACGGGCGAGATCGGGATCAAGTCGGGGACGGAACAATCGAGCCATGACACCGATGCGAACGAATGAACGCCGCGGTCGAACGCCATCGCGGCCAGGCCCGGAACCGCGCCCCGACGGGGCCCGCGTCTCCCGGCTGTGGCCCGGTGGCGCGGTTGACGATCCACCATGTCGCCGAATGATCATCGTCAATTGGCAACATGAGCGTCATCATGGCGACGCGTTGCCCATTAAACGATAATACGATCATGATCTCATCTATGAAAGGAGGTCCGCGACGATGCTGAAACGAGGCCTGGCCCTCAGCTTGGTGTTAGCCCTGGTCCTAGCGATCGGCAGCGGCATCGCCGTCTACACACAGGAAGAAGAGGTGCCCGCGATTCCGGGCATCACCTCCAAGGACAGCCATCCCAACGGCTGTGTCGACTGCCATCGCGTTGCGGGGGAGAACCGGGATTACCGGATGTCGACGGCCATTGAGAAATGGGCCAACAAAGGCGCTCCGGAAGAGGTCAGGAAGGTCGCCGAGGCGTCTTGGCCCGGCGTTGAGCTGACCGGCAAGCACCCAGCGGTTTCCGGATTCGTGGCAACCCAACCGATGCCGCAATCCTGCTTGACCTGCCACGGCGAGCAGGGCAGCATGCCGCTTGCTGAAGCCTTGCACAGCTTCCACTTTACCGGCGGCGGCGACAATCACTTCGTCAGCGGCTACGACGGCCGCTGTCTGCAGTGCCACACGCTGAACGCCAACACTGACAACCCGCCCACGGGCGCCATCGGCATTAAGTCCGGTACCGAGGGCCAACAACAGACGGAGTCTGAGGAAAGCGGCGAAGGCGAGTAACGCGCTTTCACCAATTCACCCCGACGTTCCGCAGGCGAGCCGGGCGGTCGAATGACCGTCCGGCTTGCGCTCTTTTTTACGCCTGCCTGGATCGTTAGTCTCCTCATCTAAACAGAGTTATTCAGCCCGTCGCATAGCACCCGCCCTCCTCTCGCTTTAGCATTGACCCGTCGGCGCTAGCGAATATCATTCCGATCGTGCCGGAGGCGCCGAGCGTCCGTTGGGCCATCATGACTGAACATTCGAGCGTGGCCGCATTGGTGCTCGCGGGCGGATCCTCCCGCCGCATGCACGCGGACAAGCGCACGCTATCGCTCGACGACAAATCTTTCCTCAACCGAGCCATCGCCACGGCTCGGTCGGTCACCGACGACGTCTGGCTCTTGGTCAGCTCCCACGGCGAGTATCGTCGCCTCGAAGGGGAGTTGGTCGAGAGCGTCAATGTGGCCGTCGATCGCATACCGAACGCCGGACCCATGAGCGCGCTGGCGGGCGTGTTGCCCCATCTTCGTACGGAGCTGACCCTGTTGTTGGCGGTAGACTATCCGCTACTGACGCCCGCGTTCCTGCACGGACTGATCGCTCGCTACGAATCGCAAGACCCACGTCCGAGCGTCATCGTGCCTCAATCCCGGGGGAAATGGCACGTGACGTGCGCGCTCTATGCCACGTCGCTGGGGCCGTCGCTCGTGCGGGAGGTGGACCGAGGCGAGCGGTCGCTGTGGCGCTGGACCTCGTCCCTGCCAGAAGCTGAGATCAAGGTCATCGACGAAGCCACGTGGCGCGAATGGGCCGCGCACGACGTCCTGACCAACGTCAACACGCCGGCCGAATATTGCCGTCTTCACCGACGATACTTCCGGGCCGACTGAGCAACCTCGCGGATTCGATGCGTTGGAGCAAGGAGGGAGCCGGATCTAATCCGGTAGGCGGACGGTCGCTTTCGGGGACTGCTCAACGGAAAGAGCCCACGCGCCTCGCGAATCTCATCGCTGGCTAAGGCGCGTGGGCCGCTGGCGCATGGGGCATGGGCCGTGCCGTCATTGGGACGTTGATTGCGACTGCTGCTTCTGGTGGCATTCGATGCAGAAGCTGGCCGGCTCATCGCCGCTAAACGGCACTTCACCCGTCATGTGGCAGGTCGCGCAGAATTGGCCTCCCTGTTGCTCGGCGTCGACGCCGTGCGTCGCGTTCTTGCCGTTGTGCTCGAGCCGGTGGCAGGAGGCGCAGTCGCTCGACGTCCAGTCCGGATTGATCTGGTGCGGCGCCGCGGGCGGCTTCGCAACCACAGGCTGATCCTTGTTGAAGGCGATGTGCAAGTTGGCGTGGCACGAGACGCAGAAGGACGACTGCTTCGTCGGGGGCCCATCCTGGGCTAAAGCCACGAGCGCCACGCTACCGAGCAGCAGGAGTGCGACGGCGGCTGGGGCGAGTAGCTTGCGACTCATCTGTGTCACCTCCTTTGCCTGTCCGAGTGGCGACTGTTATCGATTATAGATGTCATCATCCACTACTCGTATGATGTCGATCAAATCGGGCACTGATATGCGTCACAGAACGACGAGGGCCGCTTGAAGTCCCGGCTTCGGAGACTCAAGGGATCCGTGCCGCAGACCAGGGTCTGGACTCCGATCGACGGACGGCTGTGATTGCCCGGACGGCCGGAAACTTGGACAATGGCCGTCGCGGCTCATTTGCGGAGAACCCGCGACAAGGAGGAAGTCATGCTCAGCATGATCGAAAACGCGACGCGGATCGTTGGGCTGTTGATTGCCGCGTCAGCCCTTTTTGCTGCGTCGACCGCGCCATCGACGCTGGCCCAATCGGACGAGGACGGACTGACGATTGCCGTGGCTGCCAACTTCACGCGCCCCATGGAGCAGCTGGCCGACCGCTTTGGGGCCGAGACGGATCGGGCCACCACGCTCGTCGACGGCTCCACGGGAGCGCTCTTCACCCAGATCTCCAACGGGGCGCCGTTCGACGTCTTCTTTGCCGCCGACGTGGAGCGCCCCAGGCGTCTTCAGGACGAGGGCCGCATCGTCGAGGGGAGTCGGTTCACCTACGCCATCGGCCAGCCCGTCCTCTGGAGCCCGGCGGATGACGTCGTCGACCCATCCGGGAACGTGTTGGAGACCGGCAATTTCCGCCGCATCGCCCTGGCCGACCCGGAACTTGCGCCCTATGGCGAGGCGGCGCGTCAGGTGATGATCGCGCGCGGCGTCTGGGACGAGCTCCAATCTCAACACAAGGTCGTTTTCGGCCGCAACGTCAATCAAGCTCATCAGTTCGTGCGAAGCGGCAACGCGGAGCTCGGATTCGTTGCGCTCTCGCAGGTGATCGCTCCCGACTCGGGCAAGATTAAAGGTTCGCACTGGCGGCCTCCGCAGTCTCAGCACGATCCGGTCGAGCAGCAGGCCGTGATCCTCAAGCGGACGGATCAACGGGCGCTCGCGCAATCGTTCGTGGAGTTTGTCCGCAGCGAGGCCGGCGCCGAGGTTATGGAACCGTTCGGCTACGCTGTGCCCGAGGCCGGCGACGCCTCGTCCGACTGATCCGGCCATGCTCGCCGAGGCCGACCTGCAAGCGGTCTGGATCACGCTCAAGCTCGCGCTCATCACCACGGGCGTCTTGGTCGTGGTTGGGACGCCACTCGCCTGGTGGCTGGCACGAACATGCCGAGCGTACAAGACCGTCATCGAAGCCGTCGTCGCGCTGCCGCTCGTGCTGCCGCCAACGGTGCTGGGGTTCTATCTGTTGATCGCGCTCGGCCCTCGGGGACCGATCGGCGGGGCGTTGGAGGCCCTCGGCGTCGGGCCGCTCGTGTTCTCGTTTCCGGGGCTCGTGGTCGGCTCGGTGGTCTACTCCCTGCCGTTCATGGTCCAGCCGCTGCAGGTGGCCTTCGGCTCCATCGGGACGCTTCCCCTGGAAGCGGCGGCGACGCTGCGCGCCTCGCCCCTGGATCGGTTTTTCACGGTGGCCGTTCCGCTGGCGCGACGGGGATTCTTAATGGGAGCCACGCTCAGCTTTGCCCACACCATTGGAGAATTCGGCGTCGTCTTGATGATCGGCGGCAGCATTCCGGGCCGCACCCAAGTGCTGTCGGTGGCGATCTACAACCACGTCGAGGCACTGGAGTATGCGCGCGCCCACGTCCTGGCGGGCGGCCTGCTGATCTTTTCCCTGTTGTTGTTGGTGGCGATCTACTCGATATCGCGCCGCTTCGGGCTCTGGCGCGTATGAGCATCGACGCGCGATTTGCGCTACCCTTGGGCAATTTTTCCATCGACATCGACACCTCGATCGCGTCCGAGGGCGTGACGGCTCTGTTTGGGCCGTCGGGCGCGGGCAAGACGAGCGTGCTGCGCTGCATGGCCGGGTTGGAGCGGGCGCCCCATGGCAAATTTCGCGTCGACGACGAGGTCTGGCAGGACGAAGCCGAAGGGACCTTCGTGCCGCCGCACCGACGACCGGTCGGCGTCGTCTTCCAGAACGTCGGACTGTTCCCGCACTTGACGGTCGAGCAGAACCTCGTCTACGGGCGCAAGCGAGCCCGCCGCACTCGCGGGTCCACGGCCAGCGCCCTCGACGTCGACGACGCCGGCGAATTGCTGGCGATCCGTCACTTGCTGGGGCGATATCCGGCGCGGCTGTCCGGCGGCGAGGCCCAGCGGGTGGCCATCGCCCGCAGCCTGGTGGCCGATCCCCGGCTCCTGTTGCTGGACGAGCCGCTGACGGGCCTCGACGCCCAGAGCAAGGCGGAGGTCATGGATTACTTGGAAGGGCTCTTACGCGAGCTGTCGTTGCCCGTCGTCTACGTCAGCCATTCGCTCGAGGAGGTCGCCCGACTGGCCGATGCGATGGCAATCATGGAGAACGGCCGGATCACCGAAACCGGCGCGCCACAAGAGCTGCTGGCCCGCCTCGATCTGCCCGCGGCCCATTCCGACGCCGCGGGCGCGGTCCTCGAAACGGAGGTCGAGGGACACGATCTCGACTACCGGCTGACGCGCTTGAGCTTTACGGGCGGGCAACTCGTCGTGCCCCATCGGGAGCTCGAGCCTGGCACGCCGGTGCGCGTAAGGGTCCAGGCGCGCGACGTCAGCATTGCCCTGCACCAGCCGACGGCGACGAGCATCCTCAACGTCCTTCCGGCCCGGGTCACCGCGCTGGAGCCGGAATCGCCCGGCCAAGTCCTCGTGCGGTTGGCCGTGGGCGACGCGGCGCTGTTGGCCCGCATCACCCGAAAGTCGGCAGAATCGCTGGACCTGCGGGCGGGGCAGACGGTCTATGCCCAAGTGAAGAGCGTGGGTCTGATACGATAAGGGAAGGAGGGAGGAACGTCCGCGATGCAGGTACGCGTCAACTTTTACGGCGTCCTGAAGGAGGATGCCGGCACGTCGCAGGCCGAGGTCGATCTGGACGTCACGACCCCGACGATCGCCGACTTGTCGAATCGCCTTGCCGAAAGCTATCCCGGATTGGCATCACGCTTGGCGTCGACGGCGTTCGCGGTCGACAGTCAAGTCGTCGATCGCGACTTTGTCCTGGAGGACAATGCCCGAGTCGATCTGTTGCCCCCCGTGAGCGGAGGTCGATGCAATGGCGCTACAGTCGCTCGCTGAGCTGATCGATCTTGCCCAGCGGATCGGCCCGTGCCGCGTGGCACTGGCCGGTGCCGAGAACGAGGTCGCGCTCGGCGCTTTGGCGGAGGCGGCCGAGCGCGGCATGGCCGAGGCCGTCCTCGTTGGCGACGAGTCGCGCACGCGCCAGCTCATGGACGAGGCATCCCTCAACGACGACGGGCTCCGGGAGCGGGCCCGCTTCGTCGCTGCGGCGGACCCGGCCAATGCTGCCCAGGAAGCCGTTTCGGCCATCCGGACGGGCGAAGCCGATCTGTTGATGAAGGGCTCGCTGCGCACCGATCAGCTCCTGCGGGCGGTCCTGGACCGAGAACGCGGCCTGAGAACGGACCGACTCCTGAGCGACGTGCTCGTCTACGAGGACACGCTCTCGGGCGCAATGCGATTGGTCGGGATCACCGACGGTGGCGTCAACGTGGCGCCGGACGTCGACGACAAGGCACAGATCATTCAGAACGCCGTCGAGATGTTCGGAAGTCTCGGCTTCGAACGACCCCGGATTTCGCTCATGAGCGCGACCGAAGCGGTCACCGACGCCATCCCGTCGACGCTGGACGCGCAGGAGCTAGCTGGGCAGGCCGCCAATGGCGACTTCGGCGACTGCGATGTCGACGGTCCCTTGGCGCTCGACAACGCTCTCGTGGAATGGGCCGCTCAAGCCAAGGGCATTGATTCGCCCGTGGCCGGTCACGCGGACGTCCTGGTCGTGCCGAGCATCGAGGCGGGGAATCTCCTCGGCAAAGCCGTCAAATACTTCGCCAACTCGACGTGCGCGCACGTCATTATGGGAGCTCGGGCGCCCGTGCTGATCCCCTCGCGGGTGGAGAGCGTCGAGGACAAGCTGGCCTCCATCGCGCTTGGGGCGATCATGGCCGGGGGGACTGAGTCATGAACATTCTGGCGATCAATCCCGGCTCGACATCCACGAAGCTCGCCCTCTACGACGACGCCCACGAGCTGTTCGCCGAGACGCTGCGCCATTCGGACGACGACCTCGCGCCTTACAGCGCAAGCCCCATCTGGGACCAGCGGCCGTTCCGCAAACGGGCCATCGTCGACGCGCTGTCGGAGCGAGCCATTCAGCTCGATGATCTGGACGCCGTCGTCGCCCGCGGCGGCCTGTTAAAGCCCTTGTCGAGCGGAACCTATCGCGTCAATGAGGCGATGCTGCGGGACTTGGAACGGGCCGAGCGCGGCGAGCACGCCTCCAACTTGGGTGCACCGCTGGCCCAAGAGTTGGCTCAAGACGCAGGCGAGGGCTGTCCGTCGTTCATCGTCGATCCTGTCAGCGTCGACGAGTGGCCGCCCGTGGCTCGGCTGTCGGGGCTAGCCGGTGTGGATCGCGAGTGCCTCTCGCACGCGCTCAATACCAAGGCCGTCGCCAAGCGGTTTTCCGCCGCCCAAGATCAACCCTACGATGAACTACGCTTGATCGTGGCCCATCTGGGCAGCGGCATCTCCGTCTCGGCGCATGAGGGCGGCCGCATGGTCGACGTGACCAACTCCCGCGAGGAAGGGGCGTTCTCCACCGAGCGTGCGGGATCGGTTCCCGTCATGAAGCTGGTCGATCTCTGTTTTTCGGGCGAGTATACGCGCGACGAGCTGGAGCGCATGATCTTCCGCGAGGGCGGACTCTATTCCTATCTGAAGACGAAGGATCTCCAAACGGCCCTCGATCGAGCGGACGCAGGAGACGATCAAGCTCGGCTCGTGGTGGACGCGATGGGCTATCAGATCGCCAAGGAGATCGGCGCGATGGCGTCGGTGCTGGCGGGCCAGATTGACGCCGTTCTCATTACGGGCGGCATGGCCCATGCTGAGCCGTTCATCCACGATCTGCGCTCACGGGTCGATTGGATCGCGCCTCTGGAGGTATATCCGGGCGAGGACGAGCTTCGGGCGTTGGCTGAAGGGGCGCTGCGCGTGCTGAATAACACTGAGAACGCGCAGGTCTACGAATAGGGCATGGACGCCAAGGCAGACCTTGTGCTTGTCTCGGCCTGTGCCCGCCTGGCCGTCAAGGACGCCCAGCCGTCCCGGAGCTTCAGATAAGCCAGCGTGATCGCCGCAAGCGACCACGGGTTGATATAGCTCGGCGCCGCGTCCGAGGCCCAGGCCAACCCCAACGACGGGAACGCCCCAAACATCACGGCCGCGAAGACCAAGGCCGGTACAAGTGTCAGCCAGAAGAGGGTCATCCCGTTGTTGGCCGTGGCCCGCCAACTCCAACGCAGGCTCGCCAGGGGTCCGCGCCCCTCAAACAGGATCCCGGGAACATACAGCGACAGACGGGCCCAGATGTAGTGGAAAAGTACCGCCAGCGGAGCGTTGGCAAACCCTGCATATGTCGCCACATCGGAACGGTCAACCAACTCGTAAGCCAGCATGGCTTGACCCGAAACGTATCCGATGATTCCGGACAGAACGATGAAGCTGATGAAGGGAAGCACAAAATAGAGCAAGTTGGCCCGGAGCAGCTTGCCGAAGTTCTGGCCGACGAAGCTGCCCACCTCGCGCCAGGGCAGCAGCCGTTGGCCTTCGGCGGCATTGACGGTCATGCGGACAGTCATTGCCGCGACGATCGGGCTCAGCACGATCACAAAGATCAACATCCGGATCAGGCTTGCCAGCAAGAACGACGTGTTGGTCGAAGCGGAGGGGATGGAGAAGTCCACCATCGAAGGGCCGGCAACGAGATAGACCCCGAGGTTGAGAGCCATAATGGCCCCCAAGAAGGGCAGCCAGATGAGCAGCTGCCGTCCCTTCAGGATCGTCTTCAAGCTCGTCCCCAACAGGCGTGCCGCGTTCAGCTTGACGATCACGCCTTCTTGCCCGAGCTGACGACCCAACTCGGCGAGATCCAGGCGTGGCTGAGTCGCCGACTCGCCCTCCCAGATCACCTCGTGCAGTCGTAGTGTCTCCGCCACCCCTTTCAGGTCGTGCTCGCCGCGGTCACGCAGCTCCACACCGACCATCTGGCCCGCAAGCCCACGAACGACGTCGGAGACGATGATCTCGTCCCCTTCCGCTTGATCCGCAATGCGCGCGGCACGATTGACGGCTTGGCCGACGAAGTCCTGCTCGCTGTAGACGGGCTCGCCGGCGTCAATGCCGATGCCGACCGACAACGCCTCGGTCGGGCCCGCATCGGATGATGCGCGCACCGCTTTCTGGATGTCCACGGCGCAGAGGATCGCCTGGCGTGAACTGGAGAACGCCGCCATCAGCCCGTCGCCGAGCGTCTTGACCTCCATGCCGTTGTGGGCCGGCAGGTGCTCGCGCACGATCGCGTTGTGGCGTTCGGCCAATTCCTGGGCCGCCTCGTCGCCGTGCTGCTCGACATAGGCGGTGAACCCGTCGATGTCGCTGAACAGCAACGTGACCGTGCCCATGGGCCACGTCTGGTCCATCTCCTTCGGCTGCTGCTCGGCTAGGGCGGCGTCTGCCATCACCACTCCTCGGGGGGATCGGTTTTGACGGCCCAAAGGGAGTTTATCGACGTTCGATGCGCCGCTGGTCACTCGACGTAGCCGACAATTAACCCGACGAACAACATCCCAAAGCCAAGCCGATTCATCCAGCGTTCAACGGCGGAGAACTGGATGCTGCTTGCCCAGAGCCGCTTCAGCACGCTCTTATCGCCCGTTCTCCCGATGTAGAGCGTCAGGGAGACGATCACCATGCCCACGCCGACAGCGGCGATAATGAATCCAACCATCGTTGTCCCACCCGTGTTGATGCGGTTCTGCGGAGGATAAGGCGTCTGACAGGATGCTGCAACGGGGTGGCCGAATGCAGCTGAAGGGTCGAACGAGTTGGACTAGGGCGGATACGCTTCCCCGCGGTCCGTCGTCAGAAACGACAACGCTGAAGGGCAGACGTCGCCGAGCTTGTTGCCGTTGTCGGCCTGTCGCGACGGGATCGTGTTGGCCCGGCCGGCGACCTTGCCGTGGAAGCGGTCGTCGGCGGCCTGGTTGCCGTAGCAGCCCCAGATGTGCAAGGCAACCCCAAACCCATGGTTGTTCTGGATGGCGTTGCGTTCCAGGGTCAGCTCAGCCGAGTCGCCCAGTTGAACGCCTTCTGCGCCGTTGCCGCTGACGGTCGAGTTGAGCAGCGTGCCGCTCGCGAACTGATCCATCTCCAGCCCCGTGTCGCCGTTGTTGGCCAGGTCGATGTCGGCGAGGTCCAGGGTGGCCCCGTCGGTTGCGCCGACGCCGTCGCGGCCGTTCTCCTCCACTGTGGATCGCAACAGGGTCGCCCGGCCCCGCTCAGTAAGTTGCACGCCGTTGACGCTATTCTCCGCAATGACCGTGTTGTCGATCTCGACCCAGGCCCGATTCTGGACGCGCAGGCCGTGGAAGCCGCTGCCGCTGATCCGCGCGTCCGAGATGCGCACGCCCGCGCGATCCGTGGCGCGCACCCCATCCGCGCAACGGTCGGCGTACCAGTCGGCGCAGCCGCGATCCGGATGCCCGCGAATCGTGAGGTGCTCCAGGGTCACCGTGGGGGTCTGCACATCAGGCGCCGGCGAGCGGATCCAGAGCGTCGGCTCGCCGGGCTTGTCCCCCGTCACGATCGACTGCGATCGCGACACGCCGCGCAGCGTCACCGACGTCTCCACGACGATCGAGCTCCTCCACTCGCCCTCGCCCAGGCAGATGACGTCGCCCGATCGGGCCTCGTCGACGATCGCCTGCAGCTGATCCGTCGGCGTCGCGACCGTGGTGCATTGGGACGCGCGCCGGTCGATCGGCATCGCCAGGTCATCGATCCACGCCCGATCGGCCCGCTCCGAGCCCGAGTCGTCCTTGCGGTAGGCCCAACGGAACCGATGCGGGCCGGCATCGAGGAAATAGCTGGCCCACTGCCAGCCCGTGTCGCCGGACCACTTGCCGGCCAGTTGGCCGTCAATGCTGAAGCGCAGCGCGTCGAAGCGCTCCGACGAGACGCGATACCAGAAGCTGATCGGGCCGTCGGTGGTGACGGCGTTCAGCTCCAGCCAGCTCGTCTCGCCGTGGCCGACCGACCCGGATCGGGCGGCGAACTCGCCGCCATGGCTCTGCTGGTTGGTGACGCTCCACGGCTCGCCGCCGCCGCTGACCCAGAGCCGTCGCGACAAGTCGCCGGACTCGAAGTTGTCCACGATCGGCACGCTGGGCTGCATGGCCGCGATGCCGAGCGACAAACCGACCACGGCTGCGCCCAAGAGCGCAAGAGCGGTCCGTCCGTGGCGGCGTGGCAGTCGGCTCCTCATGGCAAACCATCGATCCCGTTCTGGATCCCATCGTATCTTAGGGGCGTCTGCGTCGGACACAAGGGCGCCGATCACATTTCAGATCAACGACTCGCAAATAGGCCCGTCGTGGCCCGAGCGTGGCGTGTCGTTTTGAGGGGCCGTCGGGCGCTGCCTATTCTGTCCGTTAGCCCATACCTTATGGAGTGATGCCCGATGCGATCGCTATGGATGCTTGGCGGCGTGCTCGCGCTACTGACCGTTGGCGCCGTGATGATCGGAATGCCCGGCTCGAGCGGAATGGACAGCGTCGAACCCGCGCAAGCCGACGCCAACGCCGCCGAGAGCTTCTTCGACGACTCCGACGTCCGCGTCCACCATGCCGGCGGACAGTGGATGCTGCGACTGGACACCCCGGAGGCCGTGCTCTGCTCGGTCAACTTCGGGTTGGCGTCGGGCGAGCTCGACGGCCTGACGGCCATGAACATGACCGCCCCAGCAGAGGATCACGACATCGCGCTTCCGCTCGAAGCCGGGCGGACCTATCAGATCGTGCTGACCGCGTTCACGACGTCGCATGAGGTCTTGCGATCGCCAACGTACGTGGTGGAAGCAGCCCGTGCCGACGACGCTGAACGGGATCGGATCGTCCGGACCGAAGGCGAGGCCCGCGTTCTTGACCCAGCACCCGCCGAACGCGTCCTGCAAAACGGCGTCGAGATTTCCGATGCCGCGTCGACGAGCGCGACGGTCTCGTTCGCCACGACGCGTCCGACGTTGGCCAGTGTGGCCTTCGGCCCGTCGCGGGACTACGGTCGCAGCGTGCGCGGCCCAGAGACGAGCCCCTTCACGGATCATCGCGTCGACCTGCTCGCGCTGGAGGCGGACACCGACTACCACGCCCAAGTGGTTCTCATCGACGAACGGGCCAACGTCTTCCACACGCCCGACCTCACGTTCTCCACGAGCGAAGCGGCTGACGCGGCGAATGAGACACTCGGGGAGAACGTGGCGCTTCTGAGCAAGGGGGCCTCGATCCGCGACGTGAGCAGCAACTGGCAAGGGAGCGGGCTGGACGGCTCCTTCGGCGCCAACAACGCCATCGACGGCGACCCCTCAACCGAGTGGTCCTCCGACGGCGATGGCAACGACGCCTGGATCGAGATCCAACTGGACGACGAATACGAACTCGTCGGCGTCGGGGTCTGGACGCGGACGATGACGAGCAGCGCTCAGATATCGAAATTCCGCGTCCTAACCGATGATGGGACGGAGCTCGGCACCTTCGAGCTGCCCGACGCCAAGGATCTCTATCAGTTCGAGATTCCCGCAACGAGCTCGGACATGCTGCGGTTCGAGGTGGTGGAGAGTTCCGGCGGCAACACCGGCGCGCGCTCGGTCGAGATCTATCGGGCGCCCACGGACGCTGAGGCGACCGTCGCCGCGGACGTGGTCGACGTTTCGACCCGCGGCGAGCCGGGCGATTACACGTTCGAGGTGACGGTGAAGAGCCCGGACACCGGATGCGATCAATACGCTGACTGGTGGGAAGTGCTCTCCACCGACGGCGAGCTGCTCCATCGCCGGATCCTCGCGCACAGCCACGTGAACGAACAGCCGTTCACCCGTTCGGGCGGTCCCGTCGCGATCGACGCCGACGAGACCGTCATCGTGCGGGCCCACATGAACCCCACGGGCTACGGCGGCCAGGCGATGCGGGGCAGCGTCGACGAGGGTTTCCAAACCGCCGAGCTGCCCGCCGACTTCGCCGCGGACGTGGAAGACGAGGAGCCGCAGCCCTCCGGCTGCGCGTTCTAGCTAGAACGAGAGGACGCCCGCGTTCTTCAGTTGCAACAGCGCCAGCGCGTCGATCGGCGCCCGCGCTAGCTCAGGGCTGCTCGCGGTCGTCTGATAGGCCAGTTGCGTCAACGTACCCGAGGCGACCGTTTCGCCCTCCGGTCCTTGGATCGAGAGCGTCGTGTCCATGCCGATTTCGCCGGCCAGCACGCCCTCGGCCCAGCGCATCGCCAAGGCCTGGGACGCTGCCCGCCGGAGGTGCACCGAGTCCGCGCTCACGGCCTGCGCCTGCAGATCGCTGGTTGAGCGCTCCGAGTCCCAGAGGATCCAGGCCAGGCGATTGCGGGCAAGCCACTTCATGATCTCGGAGTTGTCCGGATTCTCGATGATATCGGTAAGCTCGGCTCGATCGGAAGAAGCGGTATTGTCCAATTGGACCGGCGGAACGACGGTAAACGCGGCGTAGTTACGCAATTCGCGAGTGCAGCCATCGCGGGCAAGGGCTTCGAGCTCTGCGCGCGTGAGATCCGGCCGATGTTTAAACCCATCGAGAAACTGCGCGCGGTACCAGGCCGAGGCAGCCGACATCCGGAACGGATGATCAAAGCTGCCATCGCCGGGGACGGAGAACGACCCGTCGAAGGTTGCGTTGAGGCTCGCGAACGTCGCCTCGCCGCCGCAGGCCACGCGACGCCAGGCCTTGAAGTTGACCAAATCCGATGAGAGCCCCTCGGGAAAGTCCTGCTGATTGCCATGACGATACTGGAGGATGCCGACCGTGACCGGCACCATCGCCCGTGCGATCGCCAGCGAGTAGGTCTCCGCCTCGTGGGCCCGTTCCGCGATCTCCCCAACCTGCTTGTAGAGCGCCTCCGTGGCGAAGTCGCCTGCGGGCGCTTTCAGGTTCTCGGCTTGTAGCCACGTCTGGACAAACGCCTGGAGCACGTAGGCGTCGTGCAACGGGCCCCAGCCGAAATCCGAGATGAACGCGTCCCGATTGATGTCCGAGCGCCGATCCAGCGGTAGAACGAGGGTGCTCTGGTTGATGCCCGGGGTCCAGCCAGTGACGGCTCGGCGACACTCCGGATTGGGACCTCGGGCAATGGCCTCGGTCCGGTCGATGAACGCCGCGAGGTCCTCGGCGAGCGCCACGAGTTGACCGCGATCGATGGGCACGGTGCGCAGCATGACCATCGCGCTGCGGCGAATCGACCGTCGATCCCGCTGAAACTCCTCCGGCAGCAGCTGAACCAGTTCCCGATTGAGCTGCATGGCGGCCGCCGTCGCCGCTGCCGAGCGGACCTCCGACACGAGGTCCGGTGCTCGGTCACCGATCCCACAGGCCACCTCCAAGGGCGCCGACGTCGGCTGCGCTTCGGCCTGAGATAGCCCAATCATCGGGTAACCCGCCAGCAACGCGACCAACAGTCCGATCGTCAACCAACGACGTGTGATGCTACCACCTCCCGCGAGTAATTGTAACAGACGCCAAAGCGCGAACGATGCTCAACCCCTTGTTCCTCATTCAAAGCTTATGAAGGGGAAATGCAGAGCTTGCGCCCAAATCTTACGCCTGATATGATGAATATCATATACATAAGGAAGCGTATCTGTAGAATATCGAGTACGAAGCTCCACGATACGCTCCGAAGGAGGGGTCCGGACATGCCAGAACTGAGCGTCGGCGAATATCAACTCGTCTACAACATCATCTCGTTTACGCTCGCTGCGATGCTGGGAAGCCTGCTGTTCTTCGTCCTGCGCCGCAACGACGTGGCACCGCCCTATCGCATCTCGCTGATCATTTCGGCCGTCGTCGTCGCCATCGCCGCCTATCACTACGCGCGCATCTTCATCAGTTGGGGCGATGCCTTTGCGCTGGCCGAAGGCGTCTACGTGCCCACCGCGCAAGGCTTCAACGACGCCTATCGATACGTCGATTGGCTGCTGACGGTGCCGTTGCTGATGGCGGAGCTCGTACTCGTGCTGCGCCTACCGCGCGGCGAGGGACGCTCGCTGCTGACCAAGCTCGTCGTGGCCGCGGCGCTCATGATCGGGCTCGGTTGGCCAGGCGAAGCCAGCTCAGCTTTCGGCACACAGCTAGTATTCTGGGTCTTGTCGATGATCCCGTTCCTCTACATCATCTACGTGCTCTTCACCGAGCTGACCCAGGCGATCCAGCGCCAGCCGGAGGGCGCCCAGAAGTTCGTCCGGCTCGCGCGCAACCTCACGGTCGTCGTGTGGCTCTTCTACCCCATCGCCTATCTGTTCCCCTTGGTGGGGCTTGAGGGCAGCACGGCGGAAGTGGGTCGCCAGGTCGGCTACAGCATCGCCGACGTCACCGCCAAGTGCGCCTTCGGCGTGATCATCTACTTCATCGCCAGCGCCAAGTCCCAAGCCGACGGATGGTTCGAGGAACGCAGCGCCAAGATCAGCTGGTGAGCGCTACGGGTCGGGCGGGGAGACCCCGCCCGACCGCGCTCCCGCACCCACGGTGACGAACGGAGGTGCCTCATGCGACGCACGCTGATGCGACTGCTGCCGCTGCTGATTATCGCAACAGCCCTGGTCGGCGCCCCCACAGCCGGCAGCGCGCAGATCTGGCCGGACGTGCGACTGGTGCACGCCGCGTCGAACGTGGAAGCCATTGACGTCTACGTCAACGGCCTGCGCATCCTGAACGACATGGAGTTCAGCGGCCACACGGACTATCTAAGCGCGCCGCCGGGCACGCAGAACGTGGAGGTCTTCGCCGACGGGGGCGAGGAACCGCTGTTGACCGATCAGTTCAAGATTGAGGGCCAGCAGCGCTACACGGTGGCGTTCCACCGGAATGCGGCGTCTGAGCTGGCCATGAGCGTCTGGACGGACGAGATCGGGCAACGGCCCCAGGAGAAGTCACGGATCCGCATGCTCCATCTGGCACCGGCCCCCGAGCAGGTTTCGATCGCCCGGCCGGACGGCCCGGCGCCCTTCGACCGCGTGGCCCGCAACGAGGCCAGCGGCTACACCTCGGTTCCGTCCGGACGGCTGGCGCTGCAGGTGCGCAATCCGGCCACGGACGAAACGCTCATGGAGATCGAGCGGACGCTGCCCAGCAAGTCGGCCGCCAGCTTGGCGCTGATTCCCGATCCGACGGACGCAACCCTGGATGCCCTTTGGCTCCACGACGCCGGCCCATGGAACCCGACTGACTGACCCGAGACATTCCATCGGCTCCCCCCGGCCGATGCGGGGCGGGGCGCGAGCTCCGCCCCCTCCTCCCCTCTCCACCCGTCACGCTTCCTCATGGCTCCCGCCCCTCAGCGGGAGCCATGATCCTCGTCATTTTCCAGAGTGCATGATCTCAATATGATGAAAGAGGATGTTACCAATCTTCATTCGCCGTGGGGAGGGAACCCGGGATGATCTTTACCAAACGGGCCGACTACGGACTGCGCGCCGCCTTGGAGCTCGCGGCCCGCTACGGCCGCGGCTCGCTGTCGGCGCACCAGATCGCGGAGCACAGCGAGCTGCCCGGGCCGTTTGTGAAGAAGTTGCTCCAGGACCTGACCGCCGCGGGCATTGCCCAGTCGCGCCGTGGGCGGTCGGGCGGCTACTCGCTGACGGACGCGCCCGAGCGGATCGGGCTGGTCGACGTGCTGAGCGCGTTCGAGGAGCTCGCCCCAGTGCGCTGTTTGGCGGCATATGACGATGAGGAGGGGGCCGCCTGCGTGTTGGAGGAGCACGCGACCGACTGCCCCACCCGCGCGGTGTGGCAGCTGATCGACCGTCGGGTCCGCTCGGCACTCGAGGCGCTGACGCTGGCTGATTTGCTCGGCGTCCTCGAGGGACAGGGACTGAAGCTGGACGTGGTCGTCCATGGCTAGCACGGTCCAGCCGACGGGCACCGCCACGCGCACGCTGGCGCTCGTGGGGCCTCCCAATGTCGGCAAGAGCGCCGTGTTCGCTCAACTGACGGGCCGATATGCGGTCTGCTCCAACTATCCGGGCACGACCGTGGAGCTGTTCTGCGGCCTGGCCCATCGCGATGACGGCGACTGGTCCGTCGTCGACACGCCCGGCGTCGTCGACCTGACCTCATCCCGAGAAGACGAGCAGGTCAGCCGCGACGTGGCGCTGTTCGGCCACGCCGACGTCGTCGTCCAGGTCGCCGACGCCAAGAACCTCGAACGCGATCTCGTCCTGACGGCCCAACTGGCCGAACTCGGGGCGCCCGTCGTGCTGGATCTGAACATGGCGGATGAGCGCCGCTCCCTCGGGCTCTCGCCCGCGAGCGCGGAGCTGAGCGCTCAACTGGGCCTGCCCGTCGTGGAGACGGTCGCGCCGCGCGGCGAGGGCATGGGCGCCTTGGACGCGGCGATCGCCGAGGCCCGCGTGCCGGCGCTGGCGGTCGACTACGGCCCCGCCATGGAACGGGTCATCAAGCAGCTGGAGGCGGAGCTGGGCCCGGCGATGGACGTCACCGACGGCGCCGAGCCCGTCCAGCTCATGGCGGCTTCGGCGCCCGCCGACGGCTGTCACGGCGGCGGCTGTGGGTTGTCCACGGGCTGCCGCGGCCGGATCAGCGCTGCGCCGCGCGGCGTCGCCGCGCTGTTGCTGTCGCTCGCCGCTGAGGACGCCGAGGCACTGCTCGGGCGCATGGAGCTGGCGCCCGAGCGCCACGACCGGGTAAACCGCATCCTGGCCGCCACGCGCCAGGCGATGCCCCATCTCGCTTACGAGATGACCCTGGCCCGACGACGCGCCGTGGAGGCGCTGCTCTCATCGCTGGCGTCCACGGACGCGCCCGCGACCGATCCCAGCGTCCCGACGGCGCGATCGATTGAGCCCTCGTGGCGAGACCGCCTGGCGCGTTGGACGATCCATCCGGTCGGGGGTGTGGTCACGCTGTTGGCCGTTCTCTATGGGATGTATCAGTTCGTGGGCGTCTTCGGCGCCCAAGTGCTCGTGGAATGGTTCGAGGGGACGCTCTTCGGCGAGCACATCAACCCGGCCATCGTCGCCTTCTTCGACCAATATGTCCCCGTCCCCTTCTTGCAGGAGCTTTTTGTGGGCCAGTTCGGGATCATCACCATGGCGATCACCTACTCCGTGGCGCTCATCCTGCCCATCGTCACCACGTTCTTCCTCGCGTTCGGGTTTCTCGAAGATTCGGGATACTTCGCCCGGCTGGCGGTCACGGCCCACCGCATGTTCCGCAAGATGGGCCTGAGCGGCCAAGCCGTGCTGCCGATGATCCTCGGGCTCGGCTGCGACACCATGGCGACGGTCACGACCCGGACGCTCGAGACCGGGCGAGAGCGGGTCATCGCGACGCTGTTGTTGGCCTTGGCCGTGCCCTGCTCGGCCCAGATGGCCGTGTTGCTGGCCATGGGCGCGGCGATCTCGCCCTGGGTGCTCGTCGGCGTCCTCGGCATCGCCGGCGCGGAGATCCTGCTCGTGGGCCGATTGGCTGCCAAGATTTTGCCCGGCGAGTCGGCGCCGTTCGTCTTGGAGCTGCCGCCGCTGCGCCGGCCCCAAGTGGGCAACATCCTCGCCAAGACGCGCCTGCGACTGCAGTGGTACGTCACCGAGGTGATCCCGCTGTTCGTGATCGGCACGCTGGTGCTGTTCGGGCTCGACAAGGCGGGGGTCCTGGCGTTGTTGCAGGACGCCTTGCGCCCGATCGTCGTCGGCCTGCTCGATCTGCCCGCCGACGCGGCCCAGGCGTTCATCATGGGCTTCTTCCGCCGCGACTACGGCGCGGCCGGCCTGTTCCAGCTCCAACAAGCGGGCGGGCTGACCGTGATCCAAGTCCTGGTCAGCCTCACGGTTATCACGCTGTTTGTGCCCTGCATCGCCAATTTGCTCGTGATCATCAAGGAACGCGGCTGGCGCATCGCCACCGGCATCGTGGTCTTCGTCATCCCCTATGCGGCGCTGACCGGCGCGCTCCTCAACTGGATCGTCCGTGCCTTCGGAGGAGGATCGTAAATGGCAACCACCGTGATCTGCCCCATGTGCCGCAACACGCTGGATCCGGACGCGCAGGCCCAAGCCTGCCGACACTGTCCCCTCCATCATCTGACGGACGGGTGCGCGCTCCGGATGGTCCGCTGTCCCGTGTGCGGCTACCACAGCTTCGCCACCGAAGTCGAGGAGGTCGCGGATGTTGAGACGATTGGAGACGTGGCAGCAAGGGAACCGCTCCCGGAGACGACCTCCGCATCGCTCGCCCCGACGGCCGCAGACGCGCCCGAGCGCACCCTCGACGGGCTGTCGAGCTCGCGCAACGCGGTCGTGACCGGGTTCAACGGCCTGAGCGAGCGGGCCACCCGGCGGCTGATGGCCTACGGGCTGGTTCCCGGCGCCCGCGTCACGCTGCTGCAACGCCGTCCGGCCTACATCCTGCGCGTGGGCCAGACCGAGCTGGCGCTGGAGGCGGAAGTCGCCGCCTCGGTCCACGTCGAGGCGTTGCCCGGAGGCGACGGTCCATGAGGCGTGCTGAAAACTGGATCTGTTGACAGGGTCGTCGCCTGGGAAGCAACGACACGTTCGAGGCCGGCCGGACGCGACGTCGTCGGCTAAGACGGAGATCCGCGTCGAGGCTCAGGAGCTGCGCTCCGACGCCGCGGAGGCGCGCTCGAGCGGCATGCCCCCCAGCGCCGCGCGAAAGACGCGGCCGTAGGGCTTCGTGACGATGCGCTCGTCCAGGACATGCAGATCGCCCGCGTCGTCGTGGCGCCGAATGAGCCGGCCGGCCCCCTGGCGAAAGCGGAGCACCGCTCGCGGCAGCAGATAGTCGCGGAACGCGTGGCCGCCTTCGGCCTCGATGGCGGCGACGCGGGCCTGTTCGATGGGATGAGACGGCGCCTCGAAGGGCAGCCGCACGATCGTCACCGTCCGCAAGCCGGGACAGTCGAAGCCGGACCAGAACGACTCCAAGCCGAACAGCGCGGCGTGATCCGCCTCGCGAAATTGCCGGACCAGCTCCTCGCGCCCCAGTTCGCCCTGGCAGAGCAGTTGGCAGCCATCCGACAGTCGATCGCGCAGGCGTTGCGCAACGGCTTCGAGATCGCGCCGCGCCGTGAAGAGCACGAGGTGGTGGCCCTGTTCGTCGACGATGGCGCGCACTTCCTCGGCGAGCTGCCGTTGGTACGCCTCCGTGCGCTGCCCGCGGCCTGGCGGGGCCAGCTCGTGCACGACGACCCGCGACCGCGAGGGATCGAACACGGGCGGCAACGCCGCGGCCTTCCCGGAAAATCCCGTCATGCGCCGGATCAAATCTAGACCGTCGTCGCTGCCGTCCATGAGCGTCGCCGACGTCAGCAGCGTCGCCTCGTGGCGAATGTAGAGGTGCTCGGCCAGCCACTCGCCCGGATACAGCGGTGTCCGCTGCAACGTCGGGTTGGATTCGGTCTCCAGCCAGGCGACGTGATCCGGGTCGCTTTCTGTCGCCCGTTCCAACGTCCGCGCATGCTGGCGGAACTCCTGGATGAGCGCCTTGAGCGCCAGCGCCCGCTGGGCGTCCGGGCCGGGGTCGACGAGGACTTCCAATTGCCGATCCAGCAGCCCCTCGTCGCGCGCCGCGTCCCGCGCCACGTCGGCCGCCTCCTCGCAATGACGGGCCAGCCGGGTGAGCCCCTCTTCGAACCGCGTCCCCTGGGTCTCATCCAACAAGACCGTCGAGCCGTCCCGCTCGGCTTCGGCGGCGATCCACTCCCAAGCCTCGCGGATCTGCAGCTTCAGTCCGTCAATATCCTGGATGACATGGGGATCCCCGGACAGCAACCCCTCGCTTCGTGTGCCCTCGGAGCGCGCCAGCGTGGAGAGCTGTCGCTGCAGGCCCGCCGTGCTGACGCGATTGGCCAGCACGTTCATCGCCGCCTCGCCGAGCGCGTGCGCTTCGTCGATCACCAGCAGCTCCGCCGGGGGCAACAATGAGGTGATCAGCCCGTACAGCAGTAAATGGTGGTTGCACACGATCACCTGCGCCTCGTCCCAGCGGGCGCGATGCTCGAAGTAGAAGCAGTCCTCGTAGAAGCGGCACTGCGCCTTGATGCAGTCGTCCGGGCTGGCCTGGATTGATCGCCATGCCTTGCCGGCTTCCGTCGTGCCCAACTCCGGCGCGAGTCGACTCAGGGCCTCGTCGCGCTCGCCCGTGTTGGTGGATTGGGTCCAGGCCTCCAGCGCCTCAACGGTCTTGGGCTCCAAGGGGAGGCCCTCCATGCGCTCGGCCAGCTTCAGCTTGCAGGCGAAGTTGCTGTAGCCCTTCGCCAGGGCCCAGTCCGTCGGCAGAACGCGATTGAGCGTGGGGAGGTCCTTGTGAATGAGCTGGTTCTGCAGCGCGATGGAGCGGGTCGCCACGATGACCCGCTTGCCCGAGCGGATCGCCGGAATGAGATACCCGAAGGATTTGCCGCTGCCCGTCGGCGCCTCAATGGCGACGTCCCGCTGACCGTCGATGGCGCTGGCCCAGAGTTTGACGAACTCTTCCTGGGTGGGGCGCCGCTCGAAGCCGGCCAGCGTCGATTCCAAGTCCGTCAGGGTTGTCCGGGCGAGGTCATGCAGATCGGCCATTATGGGCGCATCATAGCACCCGGATGACGGCCTGTGCAGGGGAACCGTTGACCGTCGTCGTAAGGGCGCTTACAGGGACGACGAACGCCATTCGGTATCATGCGGTCCCGTACCAAAGCCGACCCATCCTCGATTCGTTGAAGGAGTGAATCGCCCATGATCAAGCCCCAGCAGCCAACACCCGAAATGACCGTCCAGACGCTGGACGGCCAGACGTGGACGCTCTCGGAGCAGAATCCGGAAAACTTCACGCTGATCGTCGTCTATCGGGGGCTGCACTGCCCCGTCTGCCGAGGATATCTCCGCGACATCGACCGCCACGTCGGCGAACTGGCCGAGCGCGGCGTCGACGCCATCGCCGTGAGCAGCGACCCCCAAGACCGAGCCCAGGAGACGCAACAGAAGTGGGAACTCGCAAATCTTCTCCTCGGCTACGGCCTCGATCTGGACACCGCCCGCGAGTGGGGCCTGTTCGTCTCCCGCGGCAAGGGCGAAAGCGGCGGTGTCGAAGAGCCCGAGGTGTTCCCTGAACCGGGGCTCTTCCTGGTCAAGCCGGACGGGACGCTTTACATGGGCGTCTGGAACACGATGCCCTTCGCCCGACCTCAGATCAAGGACGTGTTGATGGGCCTCGACTTCGTGCTCGAGCACGACTACCCAGCCCGCGGCGAGGCCTAGACGCTATCCCTCATTCGATCGTTCGGTTCGCCAGGGACACCGGCCTCGGCATCCATCCCTGACCCGAACGCCGTCAGCGGGAACCCGAGGCCGGCGTCCACGCGATCAGCGCCGCGGCCACCCACGTCGGGCGCGGCGTCTCGTAGAGCTGGCTGGCGTCGGTGTAGGTCAGATCCAGAATCTCGCCCGTCATCGGCCCGCGAACATATCGAAAGACTTGCCCCGCGTCGCGGGCGTCGCTCTTGGCGTCCACGCAATGGGCGTTGTAGCCCCAATAGTCGCCCGCAGCCAGGATCTCGATCCCCTCGTTGATCCGCTGCTCCGCATAAGCAAGGCCCTCGTCGTCCGGATGATAGGACTCCTCGGGCGCGTCGCCGTAGCCGATCCCGTGATGGAACGGATCCGCCGTGGAGACGATCACGGCGTCCTCGGCGATGTCCCGGAGTTCCTCGATCCCGGGCAGCGTGTCGGGCCGGCCGCCGGCCAGATACGGGTAGCGCTCGATCACCTCGGGGCCGTCGATGCCGCGTCGCTGCGTTTCGGCCGCCCAGAAGTGCCGGAAGCTCATGAGCGCGTGGTCCTGCGTCCACTGATGCGAGCCGGGGAGACCGGGCCCTTGGATCCCGCGCAGCGGCTCCTGTTCCAGATCGACGCCCCCTTGGGCCACCCGATGGCGCGCTTCGTCCATGGCCTCGGTAAGCGCGTGGAGCACGCTCACCACCAGAACCCGATCGGCGCCGCTGTCCAAGCAGGCGTGAACGACGGCCGCGATCTGATGGCCGCAGTCGGCGACGCCCGCGTGCGGAAAGACCAGCACCCCGCCCTGCTCCAACACGGGCGCGAGCTCCCATTCGCGGCCCTGCTCCAGCAGTTGCAACGTTCCGTCCTCGCCGAGCGCCTCATGCTCCTCACGATAGAGCGTTTGAATCTTCTGTCGGAGGCGATCGCGATCCATGTCAGTCCGCCTCGCTCTCGGCCTCGCCGATGTGACGCTCAAACCAGTCGAGCGTCCGTTGGAAATACTCCGCCCGCAGCTTCGGATGCCCCATGCGCAGAAACAGGTGCGAACAGTCGGGGAAACGGACGAACTCGACGGTCTTGCCCAAGCGCTTGAGCGCCGTGAAGTACTGCTCGCTCTGCCCGATGGGGCAACGATAATCGACCTCGCCGTGCAGCAGCAATACGGGCGTCTCCACGTGGGGCGCGTACGTCAATGGCGAGTGCTCAACAAACCAGTCGAGCGCGTCCATGCGCGTGCCGCCCCACTGGACTTCCCCGAACGGAACGCCGATATCGGCCGTGCCGTAGAAGCTCGGCAGGTCCGTGCAGGGGGCACCCACGACCGCGGCGCCGAAGCGCTGATCGTGACCGACGATCCAGGAGCTCATGAAGCCGCCGTAGCTGTAGCCGTGCACCCCGAGCCGGGCGTCGTCGACATACGGCCGCTCGCAGACCGCGTCCACGGCGTCGAGGATGTCTTGATGGTCCTCGCCGCCCCAGTCGCGCAGCACGGCCTTGACGAAGTCATCCCCGTATGTTGAGGAGCCGCGCGGATTGACGCACAGCACCAGATAGCCCTGGGTGGCCAAGATCTGCTGGATCGAGTTGAACGTGTCGTAGAACGCGCCGTGCGGGCCGCCGTGGATCTCGACCACCAGCGGATACTGACGAGATTCGTCGAAGTCGGGCGGGAAAAGCAGCCGCGACTCGATCGTCATCCCGGCCCGCTCACGCTCCAGCTTCTCAACATGGGCGGTCGGGTGCTCATCGAAGTAGGCATCGTTGGCGTGGGTCAATCGATGGATCGGGGCTTGCCCGTCCTCGAGCAGATAGAGGTCGCCGGCGGAGTGATAGGGCGCGCCCTGGAGGACGGCCCGCTCGCCCGCGGCGTCGAACGCCACCTCTAGCATCGCCATCTTGCCGCCGCCCAACGCCCGCAGTTCCCCGGACGATGAGTCCAGCTCAAAGAGGAACGACTCGCCCCGTTGATCCGCCAGGAATCGCACGCGGTCGTCGTCGCGCCAGTGGATCACGGGCCCGGGCATGATCGGCGGAAAGCCGCCTGCCGGTTTGATCGAGGGATCGGTCAAGCGCTTCGGCGCCGCGTCCGCGGCGAGCGCATAGAGCGTCCCCTGAAACATGGCCGACATGTCCGGATCGGCGGAGCCGACCGCGAGCAAGCGCTCGCCCTCGGGCGACCATGCGAGGTTCGAAACTGACAGCAGCCCCTCGGACCAACAGACCGCCTCGCCGCCAGCGGCCGAGATCACATAGACCTCGTTGAATTCGGTTTCCTCTCGGTCCTCGCGTCGGTCGGAGAGGAATGCGATCGACTCGCCATCGGGAGACCAGACCGGCGAGGTGTCGTCCCAGTCGCCGTCGGTCAGTTGCCGAGGTTCCTGATCGCTGAGATCGACGATGAACAGATGGCGATGGGCGTCGCCGCGCCAGCCGAGCGTGTCGAACCGATAATTGAGCCGCCGAGCGACGCGCGTCCGTGGGTCTTTCTGCGGGTCGTGATCATCCGGCGGACGATCCGGATCGACGTCCGAGACGAGCGCCAGTCGTCGCGCGTCGGGGGCCCAGGCGAACTCGCTGACGCCGCCGGGCAGATCCGAGCATGGGCGCGCTTCACCGCCGGATGGGGGAATGAGCCAGAGCTGTCTGCGTTCGTGGTCGTCGGGACGCAGGAACGCAACCCACGCGCCGTCGGGCGAAAACCGAGGATGGCTGTCGCGCTCGCCCTGCGTGAACGGCTCCGGCGTTCCATCGGGAAGCCGCATGCGCATCAGTTGGGATCGAGTTTTCATCTCGTCTTGATCGACGGACGACTGCACGAAGACCAACTCGCTCCCTTCAGGCGAGAGGGTTGGCTGGGGAACGCTGGTGAGTTCGTAGACGAGGTCGGGGGTGATCGGTTGGGACATGGCGAACGCTCCTCAGGTTCGGGGGTGTCGATCAGGCTAGGCGGTCACCGGCGACGGGGGCAAGTCGGAGCAACACAGGCGCGCCCACGGCGCTCATCCGTCGATCCGTTTCAGTTCTCCCGGCTGCTCGCGCACCTTGACTGACTGCTCCTCCAGCGCCACGACGTAGCGGCCGTCCTCGTCGACCTGAACGATCCGTCCGGGCCCGGAACGGGTCTGCACGCGATCGTCAACGGCAAAATGCGTTGGCGGCGAAGGGGGCCGCCCATTGCGGCGCGACGTCGACGCCGGAGCTCCCCTGAATTCGGTCCAATCCAGTTCCAGCTCCTTGGTAAGATCCTCAGGCACGACGAGACGCTCGATCGCGCGCGTCATCGCCACATACGCCACGTTGGCTTCCTCATCCACGC
>JBDGQO010000035.1:0-1549 GCA_042219045.1 Bipolaricaulia bacterium
TTCGGTCTTGACTTGTCGATACGCCTCGCGGAACGACACGCCGTCGTCGACGAGGTCGAAGACGCGGTCGGTGACGAACAGTTCCGGACGCATGGCGTCGCGAAGTCTTGCCTCGTTGACCGTCAGTCCGTCCACGAGCGACGGCAGCATCTCCAACGACGCCTCCGTGGAGGTCAAAGCTCGCATCAGTGCCCCCTTCGTCTCCTGAGTGTCGCGGTGGTAACCCTGCGACAGGCCCTTCATCGTCAGGGCGATCTGGGTTCCCTCAGCGATGACAGAGCCAGTGCGCGCCCGGAGCAGCTCGGCGACGTCGGGGTTGCGCTTGTGCGGCATGATGCTGCTGCCCGTGGTCATCGCCTCCGGCAGCTCAAAGAAGCCGAACGCCTCGCTCGAGAAGCGAATCAGGTCCTCCGCCAGCCGGCCGACGACGAGCATCATCGTCCCGAGCGTGTTGACCGTCTGGAATTCCACGGAACCGCGGCTGTGAATAGCGTTCAAGACGTTCGTCTGCACGTCGGAAAAGCCCAGTAACTCGGCCGTCCGTTCGCGATCCAGGTAGCGCGGCGCGCCATACCCGGCGGCCGCCCCGAGCGGGCAGCGATCGTTCAACGCAAACGTCGCTTCAAGGGGCCCGAGCGTCTCCGAGAGCCCCTCGGCGTAGGCCGCCGCCAAGAGGCCGACGGTCGAGGGCATCGCCTGTCGCGTGTGGGTCTCGCCCGGCATCGGCGTCCGCTCGTGCTGGCGCGCCAACGCCGTCAACGACTCGCCCGCCTCGATCGCCCGATGCGCGATGCGGATCAGCGCGTCCTTGGTGAACAGCCGCGTGTCGACGAGGATCTGGTCGTTGCGCGAGCGGCCCGTGTGCAGCTTGGCGCCGAGGTCGCCCAATTCGTCCATTAAACGATTCTCGACGGCCGTGTGGACGTCCTCGTCCTCGGGCGTCACCTCGGGCGGATTTTCCAATATCGCCTGGAGAGCGTGATGAAGCCTCGCCGATTCCTGATGGGTCAGGACGCCGATCTCGCCGAGCATCCGGGCGTGGGCCATCGATCCCAAGATGTCGTAGCGCACAAACGTCTGATCGTGGCCGACGTCGGCTTCGGCCGTGAAGCGCTCCACGCGCTCGGCCAGCTCGTCGGGCTCGTCGGACGCCGTCTGCCAGAGCTTCATGACGCGTGCTGCAGCGATGCCTCGGATGCGGAATCCGTCCCCGCCCGTTGCTGACGGCCGCGAGCGACGCGCGTCGGCAGGCCCCAGATCTTGATAAACCCTTCGGAGGCCTGCTGGTCGAACGTCTGGCCCTCGTCGTAGGTCGCGAGGCCGTGGTCGTAGATCGACTGGTCCGAGGCCCGGCCGACGACGATGGCTTGGCCCTTGTAGAGCTTGACGCGGACGGCCCCCGTGACGGTCGCGTTGACGGACGCGATGGCGGCATCGAGAGAGTCCCGAACGGGGTCGTGCCACAGCCCCTTGTAGACCAGCTCGGCCCAGCGCCGATCGACGAGCGCCTTGAACTCGTTCTCGTGGATCGTCGAACAGAACCGTTCCA
>JBDGQO010000035.1:1649-27046 GCA_042219045.1 Bipolaricaulia bacterium
CGTAGATCTCGCGAGACTTCAGCCCCACCGTCCGATCCTCGGTCATGTCGACGACGCCCACGCCGTGTCGGCCGGCTCGCTCGTTGAGGGAGGCGATCAGATCGATCAAGGGCATACCCACGCCGTCGAGGAAGATGGGGAGACCTTGCTCAAAGCTCAGTTCGATCGTCTCCGGGTCATCAGGCGCTTCTTCCGGAGGCACGCACATCTCGTAGACATCGCGCGGCGGCTCATGGAAGGGGTCTTCGAGGACGCCGCACTCGATGCTGCGCCCCCAGAGGTTGGCGTCAACGGAGTACGTCGACTCGGGCGGAACGGGGATGCCGTGCTCGCGAGCGTACGCCACCTCGCTCTCCCGATCGAGGTTCCACTGACGGATGGGCGCAATGATCGCGAGATGCGGCGCCAACGCGCCGAGTGAGACCTCGAAACGGACTTGGTCGTTCCCCTTGCCCGTGCAGCCGTGAGCGACCGCGTCGGCGCCGATCTCGTTGGCGACCGCGACGGCCTGCTCGGCCATCAGGGGTCGAGCCAGCGCCGTCGCGAGCGGATAGGCGTCCTGGTAAAGCCCGTTCGCCCGAATGGCCCGCGTCAGGTACTCGTCCGCGAACGCCTCGCGGGCGTCGATCACGTGGGCGTCGACGGCGCCTAGCTCAAGGGCCTTCTCGCGGGCCGCCTCGACGCCGCCTTGGCCCAGATCGAGCGTCAGCGTCGTGACCTGCGCGTCGTAGTGATCCTGCAGCCAGGGCACCATGCAGGAGGTGTCCAGACCGCCGGAATAGAGCAACAACACGTTCTCCATAAGGATCTCTTTCTGTTCGGATAGCCGACAACCGTAACGCTCAAAACAGGACCGATGAGCGCTACGACGGACTCAACGGACGTCGGTCAGGGCTTGGAAAATCGCGCGGTCCGCGCGAGGGGTTATCGTCGAGCTCGTTTGGAAGGTCGTCGGAAGCGTTTGGCGGGCGTGGCGTCCAGATGGGACAGGCCGGCGGACCGAACAGGACTGGCTAAACCGGTCTGCAGAACGGACTGCGGTTCGTCGCTCCAATGGGTCATGTTACCGCCTCCGACTTTGAGGGTGAGCGTCACTATAGAGGAAGTCGGGGAGACTTGTCAAGGAAGTCGTCTTGATCCGTATCTCGCTAAGCTGGATCATCAGATCGCTCGCTATTCGGACTCTGTGACCTCCATGGTCTGGAGCGTCGCGGGTGTGAAGCCGAAGCTCGGTAGAGAATGCGCTTCACGGTTGGAGACGGTGAGCGTCGACTCGATCGAGGTCGTCTCGTCACGCACACGGACCGTGCCGATGACGGATTGGTCCTGATAGTTCACGTAATCCTCGATGACGACCGTCTTGCCCAGGGAGCCAGCGGCATCGTAGGTATCCCAGCGGATCGGCCGACCGTCGGCGTCGACCTCCACGTCAATGCGCGCATACGTCAACTCCACTTGTGTGTCAGCCGAATCCGGTGCCGCAAGCGTGATACGTAGGCCGCCGTCGCCGCGAGCAGTGTGACCAACCTGCCTATAGGCGTCCAGTTGGAAGCCGACAAAGAACTCCTCGAGACCGAGCGCGCTGCCGAGCAGGGGGCCTCTTCGTTCGTCGGACGAGTCGACGGGGACGACATCGCCTTGCTCGGGGCGGAACTGCATGAGATCCTCGCCGCGCCGCAGCCAGCGTCGATCGCTCTCGCTCATGGAGATGGCGATCAGCCCCTGGAAGCTGTCGGTGACGAGGCTGAATAGGGCGATGTCATGGGTGATCGCCTTCCCTTCGGGCTCCTGAATCATCAAGTGCGCGTTCGCGGCGATCGGCCCTGAGCCGACGAGCCAATGGCCGGGAGGAACGCCCCCGAGCGACGGCTGCGCATCGGGCGATGTCGCAGGAACCGATGGAAAAGCGGGATCAAAGACCGCCCAAGCCAACAGCGCGGCGATAGCGCCAACAGCGATCAACAGCCAGAGCGACAGGCGCATGGATCACTCCTCGGCAGAGCGAGCCGGCACGCAATCGTCGAGCTGAAAGTCACCGACGCCTTGAATACGAAAGTCATCAGGGCAAGTGTTGAGGAAAGGCCCGAGCACGGCCTCTTCATTGCCATCCGGCCCGATGTAGCGACCGACCAAGAGGGGCAGCTCCGCGTCAGGGAATCCGAGGATCACCGCGTCCGCAACCAAGGCAAGCGCTTGTTGTAGACGTTCATCGCCCAATCTGGATAGTCGACCCGAGCGTTGCAGCGTGAATTGAATCGTGTTGGTGACGATGACGCTCTGGACGATCGGCTGAAGACTTCCCGACGATATGCCGGAGCGCGCCTGCTCCCAGAAAGGGATGAGGTTGCTCGAAGCCTCCGGAAGTTCCTCTTGGAGCAACGCCGTCAGGTTATCAATACGATCGTTGATCAATGTGGCGAAGTCGACGGTACGTGAAGAGGGTTGGGACATTTGGGCCGACGTCATGATCAGCATTGCGAAGATGATCAACGTGACCGTCGCGATCAACACGGTGGAACGCATGAGCGGACGCGGCTCCGGCATTGCGCAGACCTCCTAGAGTACCTCAAATGGCCCGAATGACAACAGCGAGAGCTCGCCCTGGAACAGCGGCTCCATCCGCCACTCCACAGCCCCCTGGGCTGTGTCGACCTGTCGGAGTTCAATTCCGATTTCCGGAGGGGAGGCAAGCCTCAACAGCTGAACTTTGGGGGCGATCCGCCACCCCGACCAGTTCGGGGCCCACCCGAGCAGGACTCCCAGCGAGCGCGCTTGGATCGCGGTGGCCTCAACTGCGGAAAGCCTATCGCTCGCTACGCCGATGTACAGATGAGCGAATGTCTGTGGCCCCAGCGACTCATAAACGTGTCCTGTGATGCCGAATTCGGGAACCGCCTTCCCGGGCGTGAACGCAACACTCCCGGTCAATGAGTCTTGCTGTTCTGGTGAAAGGGCCATTCCGTCGATTCCGATCGCACCGATCAGCAAGAGGGAAATCACGGAAACCAGAATTCTTGTTCGTATCCGCATGCGATCACCTTCTTTCCTTATCTTGGTTTAATTGCTTATACAGTTAAAAATCAAACTCACACTCGACTCGGATGAACACCAGCTCACCGTCTGGGGTGATGACAACGATATCAACGGTACATTTGGCTGCTTGTGCGACTAAGGCCGGATCATCTACGGATTGACCACTGACCAATGCTGCTGGAGCTGAAGAGGCAATATGTAGTACTCCTTGCGGCCCTCCCATCCCGACAAACAGCGCCACGGCCAACACCGCAACCAGAATTCTCCTCTTAAACATCGTCTTTACCTCCTTTGAAGGTGTTTTAGGTTGCGGCCACGATACTCTTCCTTCTGGGTGGCAGCTGCGCCTTCAGTGACAGTTAGCCTATCGCATTCGGGACACTTAAGTTGTCACATTCGCGACATTGGCCAGCCCCCCCCCTTCGAGGAACGGCGTTGCCGTTTGCTGCAGTTGGGAAAGATCCAGAATGGTCATCCACCCTGACTGACGTGTGAGCACGCTCCGCCGTTCGAGCTTCAGCACCGCCTCGTTGACCCGCTGGCGACTGCGACCCAGCATCTTCGCCAATGTCGTCACGGTCAGTTTCGGTTCGATCGTGATGTCACCCGTTGAACGGTCTCGACCAAAGCGTCGCTGCAAGAACCAGAGCAGCACCGCCAGTTCCTCATCGAGGTTGCCGGAAGAGGCTGCCAACAGCCGGGCCTGGAGCTCGAAGGACTCCTCGATCAGCAGGGTCATCAACGAGCTTAGACCTTCGTCAGATTGCGCAACGAGGGCTGACAAGTCCCGTGGATCGAATTGGAGCAGTCGAGTCGGTTGTAGCGTCTGCGCGTAGGCACGTCGCGAGGCCCCACTTAGCAAGGCCGATTTGCCCAAGACATCGTTGGGACCGAGCAGACGAATCAGAAATGAGCGCCCGTCTTCCGTCACATGCGACAGATGGATCCAACCGTGCTGCACCACGTAGATGAGATCAGATGGATCCCCTTGAGCGAAGATGGCGCTCTTCCTCGGGTACGTCACGGGTGAGAGCGTGATCCCGGCTCGATCAGCCCACCGACGAAGTTGAGGTTCGGTGAGTTCGCGTCCCGACATGACTATAGTCTCTCTATAAACTTTGCATTCTAACAGTTAGAGCTTATCGTTGTTGTATGAGATGCTCAAGCAACCCGATCGGGTCTGCGCCTTGCGCCGCGACTGCCGAGCGCTTTTAATGAGGGCACCATGGATCGACTCTTTGTCGCGCTCGGGGCCTTATTGGCGGGCATCGGCGTCGCGGCGGGCGCCTTCGGCGCGCACGGCCTGCGCGACCGACTGTCATCGGAGATGCTGGCCATCTTTGAGACCGGCGTCCGCTATCACCTGATCCACGCGCTGGCGCTCATGATCACGGCTTGGGCCACAACGCGCTGGGAGAGCGGGCTGATCCCTGTTGCGGGTTGGCTCTTCGTCGTCGGCATCGTCGTCTTCTCGGGCAGCCTCTATGCGCTCAGCCTGACCGAGACCCGCTGGCTCGGCGCGATCACCCCGATCGGCGGCGCGGCGTTCGTCGTCGGCTGGATATTGCTCGCTTGGGCGGCGCTTCGGGGCTGACCCGATGACGTTGACCGTCTACTGGCCGCGCAAGGAGCGCCCAGACGCCGTCGAGCTCCTCGAAAACGGCCTCGACACGGACGTGAAACTGATCTGGGGCCCCGAGCCGCCGGAGCGCTACGACGTGCTCATCGCCGGACGACCCGATCGCGATCAACTGACCGGCTGCCCCGATCTCGACGCGCTAGTGATCCCGTTCGCCGGGATCCCCACCTCGACGCGGGAGACCCTCAATGACTTTCCCCAGCTGCGCGTCCACAACCTCCATCACAACGCGGAGGCGACGGCCGAGATGGCGATCGCGCTGCTGCTGGCCGCGGCCAAGAAGATCGTCCCATTGGATCGAGCGTTCCGAACCCACGACTGGCGCCCGCGCTACGCCGAGTTCACGTCGTCGATGCTGCTCGACGGGAAACGGGGCCTCGTCTTGGGCTACGGCGGGATCGGCCAGCGCATCGCCCGTGTCTTGACCGCATTGGGCGTCCAGGTCAGGGCCGTCTGCCGCCGGCCGGAGCGACATCGATCCACAGCGAAACAGGCCGGCATCGACGTGCGGGCCTCGTCCGAGCTGAGCTCGCTATGGCCTCGCGCCGACATGGTGATGATCGCGCTGCCGCAGACGCCGGAGACCGAAGGCCTGATCGGCCCCGAAGAGATCGATCAGATGCCCGATCACGCCATACTGGTCAACGTGGGACGCGCGCCCATCGTCGACCCTGCCGCGCTCTACGACGCGCTCAAGGACGGCCGACTGGGCGGCGCCGGCCTCGACGTCTGGTACAACTACCCGAAGGACGAGGCCGAGCGCGCGAACACGCCGCCGGCCGACTATCCCTTCCATCAACTGGAGAACGTCGTCATGAGCCCCCATCGGGCGGGCGGCGGCGACGTCATCGAAGAGCGCAGGATGGCGCAACTGGCCGAGCTGCTCAACGCCCTCGCCCGCGGCGAGACCGACACGAACCGCGTCGACCTCTCAGCCGGCTACTGAGATCGATCTATGTGAATATGTCCTAGGGACGCGTCACCTGATAGACGCCTCCGCCGATGTCGATCACGTACAGCTCGCCGTCGGGGCCTTCGGCGAACGAGCTGATGCGCAGGTCCGTGTCCATCAGCTGGTTCATCGTCCATTCGCCCGACTCGGTCGGGAACGTCGACCAGATTCGCCCGCTGCAGAAGTCGGCGAAGAGATAGTGGCCCACGAGATCGGGAACGTCGGAGCCGCGATAGACGTAGCCGCCCGTGATCGAGCAGCCCTGACTGTGACTGTACTCGGCGATGGGCCGCTCCAAGCCCGTCTCGTCGCAGTCGGCCGTGCGGAAGCAGTGGTTGCCCTCCATGACGTTCCAGCCGTAGTTGCCGCCGGCCTCGATGAGATCGACCTCTTCCCAGTCGTTCTGGCCCACGTCGGCCAGGAACAGATCGCCCGTGCAGCGATCGAACGAAAAGCGCCACGGGTTGCGCAACCCATAGGCGAAGATCTCGTCGCGCGCGTCGGCCTGACCCACGAACGGGTTGTCCGAGGGAATCCCATAGGGCTGGCCGTTCTGCGGCTCGACGTCGATCCGCAACAGCGCCCCGAGTAGCGTGCTCAGGTCTTGCCCGTTGTCGCGCGGGTCGCCGCCCGCGCCGCCGTCGCCCATGCCGACGTAGAGATCCCCGTCGGGGCCGAACTGGAGCTGGCCGCCGTTGTGGTTGGAAAACGGCTGGTCGACGGTCAGCAGCACGCGCTCCGAGTCCGGGTCGACGCGGGACCCGTCGTCGTTGACGTGGTACTCGGCGACGACGGTCGCCCCGTCGCTAGCGCGCGTGTAGTTGACATAGAGACGACCGGTCTCGGCAAAACGGGGATGGAACGCCACGCTCAGCAGGCCGCGCTCGCCGCCGAACGACACTCGATCCCGGATGTCCAAAAACGGCGTCGATCGCAGTTGTTCGTTCGCCAAGACCCGAATCACACCGGGCTGATCCACCACGAACAGCCGGTCGGAACCGTCGCCCGCGTGGGTCAGATAGGCCGGCGTGTCGAGACCGTCGGTCGTCTGGACTAGCTCGATCTCAGGCTGGGCCACGCTCGGCGTGACGACGTCACAGGGATCGTCCACCTGAGCCGCCAACTCCGTCCCACAGCCGGTCAGGACGCCCACCAACAGAACCGCTATGCACAACGTTCGCACCGATGACACCGCCGCATCACCTCATCTCAGGATAACGGCACGGTATCGCCACGACGCATCGGGCGCAATCGGCGGCGTTGAAGGATTTCGCAACCAGAGGCAGAATAAGGGGTATGCTCCGCGACAGGGTCGAACGGACGCTCCGGGAACGTGCCATGCTCCAAGGCCATGAGCCGGTGCTTGTCGCCGTCTCCGGCGGCGTCGACTCCATGACGCTGCTGCACGTTCTGCGAGAACTGGCCGACGACTGGAATTTTCAACTGAGCGTCGCCCATCTCGACCACATGATGCGCCCAGAGTCTGCCGACGACGCCCAGTTCGTCGTCGACCATGCAAGGTCACAGGATCTTCCCGTTTTCCAAGAGGCGGTCAACGTCCCGGCCCATATCGACCGTGAGGGAGGGTCGCCCGAAGCGGGCGCCCGCGAGGTCCGCTATGGGTTTCTGCGTCAGGCCGCTCGCGACGCCGGAGCATCGACGATCGCGCTCGGCCACACGCTCGACGACCGCGTCGAGACCCTTCTCATCAACCTGTTGCGCGGCAGCGGCATCGGGGGATTGGCCGGCATGCCGCCGAGGCGCTCGGAATGTGACCTACATTACGTTCGGCCCTTGATTGACGTCTCCCGTCGCGAGATCGAAGCGTACGCTAAGAGCCAGCACGTTCCCTACCGTGAGGACCCGAGCAACCGCGATACGCGCTACGAGCGCAATCGCATTCGACAGCAACTGATGCCGCTGTTGGAGACGTTCAATCCCAGCGTCCGCCATGCCCTGGCTCGAGCCAGCGAGGCGTTGACCGAGGTGAGCGATTATCTGAATGGCGAAGCCGACAAGCTTCTGCAGCGGGCCTACATCGATTCCGACGACACGGGCTGTGCCTGGGATGCTCAGACGCTGGGCCGGGCCCATCGGGCCCTCCAACTCCAAGCGCTCCGGCAAGCGATCCGTCGGGTTAAGACCGACCTTGACGCCATCACGACGGAGCACCTTGAAGCCGTGTCCGGCTTGCTCCGCGAGGCACGCTCGGGCCGAACCGTGGCGTTGCCCGATGCCTTAACGGCCCGGTATCAAGCGGATCGATTGATCGTCGAGCACGCCGCCCCGACTGACGAACCGAGCTCCCCCATCGAGGTCCCGCTCTCTCAAGACGGCATGACCGAGGTTCCCCAGCTGGGCTGGAGGTTTGCCGTTGATACCATGCACGGCTCGCATCCGCACTCGTCGGACCAGTTGGAAGCGCGACTTGATGCCGATACAATGGACGGGCCGCTCGCCATGCGCAACCGACGAGCCGGCGATCGCATACGACCGCTTGGACTGGGAGGCACAAAGAAGTTGCAGGACATCTTCGTCGACGCCAAAACTCCCCGACACCATCGCGACCAGGTGCCATTGATTTGCGATCAGCAAGGCATTCTCTGGGTTACAGGACACTGCATCGACGAACGTGGCCGGGTCACTCAGGCCACCCGACGGACCGTGCGGATCCAGGCCGAACGCATGGCTCCACAGGAGGCGCGCTGATCATGGCCGAAATCCTGAACACGCTCCTCTCGGTGGTCCAGGCCGTGCTCATCTTCGGCGTCACGATCAGCTTCCTCGTCTTTATCCACGAGGGCGGCCACTTCCTCGTGGCCAAGTGGGCCGGCGTCTGGGTCCACGAGTTCGCCATCGGCATGGGGCCTGCCGCCTGGCGTCGCCAGCGCGGTGAGACGGAATACACCTTCCGCATCTTGCCCATCGGCGGCTACGTCCGCATGGCCGGAGAGGACGGCCTCAGCGACGAGGACAGCGAGATCCCGGATGATCGGCTCTTCAGCAACAAGTCCGGCTGGACCCGCTCGGCGATCATCTTCGCTGGCCCGTTCGTCAACGTCGTGGCGGCGCTCGCGCTGATGATCGGCTTCGTCAGCCTGGCCGGCATGTCTTACGTCGAAGTGGCCGAAGTGGCGCCCAATTCACCCGCACAGGGCGTTTTGGAAAGCGGCGACAAGATTGTCGAGCTCAACGGCGAGGCGATCTACAGCGACCGACAGATCCCCACGATCGTGCAGAACTCGGAGGGTAAACCGATTAGCGCCGTCATCCGGCGCGGCGACACCACCAAGCAGGTCCAGCTCGATCCCTATCTCAACGAGGACCAAGGGCGATACCTCATCGGCGTCTACTTCGCCTATCCGCTCAACCGCCTTGCGGAGGTCCCGGAGGATTCGGCGCTTGCCAAGCAGGGCTTCCAGTCCGAAGACGAGATCTTGTCCGTAGGCGGCCGGCCCGTGGGGAGCTGGACCGAGGTCATCAACGCCCTCGATCGGGCGCAAAGCGCGCACGATTCGAGCGTGACTGTTCAGATCCGCCGCGATGGGGCCCGGCAAAAGCTGACCGTTGATGCAAGCCAACTCGATCTCTCGGCAATCCAGGACTCAAGCGTGGCCATGCGCGTCCCACCGACCTGGTCGACGGTCCGAAACGTCAAGCCGGACTCCATCTGGGCGGAGGCCGGCCTTCAAGCGGGGGATCGTCTGCTGTCTGCGAACGGCCGGGCGATCCACGGATCGGTCGATCTCGTCAAGGCGATCGAGCGAGCCCGAAGCAAGGATGAGGCGAGAACGCTCCAACTGGAAATCAACCGGGACGGCCAGACCCTGACGTTGACGGTCCCCCTAGCCGGCGCCGAGCTGGAGACCGTCATGGGGAATCTCCAGTTGAATCCGGCCCGGCGGCAACCCGAGACGCTCTGGGCTGGCGTTCGAATCGGCAGCCAACAGATTTGGGACATCCTCGCCCTGACGTACTTCGGGCTCAAGCAGGTCTTCACCGGTCAGATGGAAGCCGGGCAGGCGTTTGTCGGCCCGGTCGGCATTGCCGATCTGTTAGGCCAGAGCCTCGATCTCGGCTTCGGATATTTCTTGCGGCTGGTCGCGCTGCTCAGCCTGATGCTGGGGATTTTCAACATTCTGCCCTTCCCCGCGCTCGACGGCAGCCGCATCGTGCTGAACGGCATCAACGGGCTGCTCAAGATGGTGATCGGCAAGCCGATCCCCCCCGAAAAGGAAGGCGCGCTCCACTACGTCGGCTTTGCGCTGCTCATGGCGCTGGTGCTGTTTATCACGTGGAACGACATCGAGCGGCTGTTCAGCGGCGGCTTCTAAAGCCCAAGAGGCTCCAACAGTTGACAGGTGCGGCGGCCTTCACTATCATCTTCATCCAACCACTGGGAGATCGTCTAATGGCAGGACGACGGGTTCTGGTCCCGTTAGTGGAGGTTCGAATCCTCCTCTCCCAGCCACGTCCCACTGCCACCGAGCAGACGCTTTGCCCCATCTCGCCCTTCGGTGCGTTAAACTGGGCCTATGGATGTCTGGGTCGTTGAGTGGGCGGCGTTCGACGCTGGTTCCCTCCTCCGCCATTTGAGCGACGAGGAGCGCGTCCGAGCGGAACGCGTTCTTCCTGAGTCCTCGCAATCTCACGTCGTCATTGCCCGTGCCCTCTTGCGCTGCGTGATCGCTCGAGAGCTGGATTGCGAGCCCGCCGATCTCGGCTTCGTGCGCACCCCTCAAGGAAAGCCGAAGCTCCAATCTCCCGCAAATGGCACCGATCTGCAATTCAGTGTCAGCCACGCCCATCGGTTCGGACTCATCGGACTGGCTCGAGGCACGCCGCTCGGCGTCGACGTCGAATCTCGCCGTCCGGAGCGTCCCGTTGGTCGCTTAGCGGGGCGGTTCTTCACCGACCGCGAGGCCACCGGGCTGCGCAGCCTATCCGAACGGTCCCGCCATGACGCTTTCCTTACGATTTGGACCGCGAAGGAAGCTGTGATCAAGGCACAGGGCGAAATGGTGCCTCGAGCGCTGCAGAACCACGAGCTGGCGCTGTTGGACGACGGCTCGATATCGCTAATGCGGATCCATGGCGATGCGGAGAGGGCAGCCTATTGGCGGCTCGACACGGTCCGACTGGGGACCGACCACATGGCCGCCGTTGCCGTGGAAGATCCTCAAGCCGAGATCCGCTGGCAACGCTTGAGCAACCTGCCTTAGCGCCATGGACCTGGACGGCGTTCAGGCCGATGACGCCGATAGCATGGGGGCAATCCGGGCCAAGATTTCGCGAGCTAACGCCCGTTTGGACTGACGCGGCAGTTCCTCAGCGTGGCCGTTGGGGTAGATCAGCGTCACGACGTTATCGTCGCTTTCGGCGCCGACATCCGATTTTGAGATGTCGTTGGCGACAACGAGATCGAGCCCTTTGGCGCTCAGCTTGGAGCGAGCCTTTTCCAGCAGGTCGTCGGTCTCCGCAGCAAACCCGACGATCAAGGGCCGCGACGATTTGCCACCGAGCGCGGCGTGAATCTCGTGCAGAATGTCCGGGGTCGGTTCCAGCTCGATCCTTCGTTCCTCGGTCGAAAGCTTGCCCGTTTTGCCTTCGGCTACGTCATTCGGCTGCCAATCCGACACCGCCGCTGCCATGACGATAACGTCATGAGACGGCAGCAAGCGGAGGACGGCATCGCGCATGTCGGCGGTGCTTTCCACGCGCTCGGTCGCCACTCCCGCCGGCTCCGGCAATTGGGTCGGCCCGCTCACCAGCGTGACGCAAGCCGCGCCCGCGTCGCGTGCCGCCTCGGCCAGCGCATATCCCATCTTCCCTGACGACCGATTGGTGATCACGCGCATGGGATCGAGCCGCTCGCGCGTTGGGCCCGCCGTCACGAGAACCGACTGTCCCGCCAGCTGCGAGCCAAACGCCAGAATCGACTCGGCCTCGCGCGTAACGCGATCTTCACCCGGGAATCGTCCCCGCCCGGTCCGGCCACTGGCCAACGCCCCCTCCTCGGCTTCCAGAAACCGGTAGCCACGGGCCTGGAGGATGCGCCGGTTGCGCCGATAGATGGGATTGTCGATCATCGTCGTCTCCATGGCCGGCACCACGAGCGTCGGGGCCGGGCATGCGGCCATGAGCGTGGTGAGGTAGTCGTCTGCCAACCCGTGGGCAAGCTTGCCTACCACGTCGAACGTGGCCGGCATGATGATCGCAAGATCGGCCCGGTGGGCCAACCGGACGTGCTCCAGTGGAGCGTCTTGCCACAGGTCGCCCAACACGGGCCGATCCGATAAAGCCTCGAAAGTGAGGGGGGTGACGAACTGCCGGGCAGCGTCAGTCATGACGACGTGGACGTCAGCGCCGCGCTGACGAAGTTGGCTGACGACGCCGGCGGCTTTGTAGGCGGCAATGCCGCCGCAGATGCCGCAAACGACCGTCTTCGTCGACATATCAGTCATGTCGAACTGCAGCCTAAGCGCAAAAGGGGGACGGCATCAAGTGCCGATGGCACTGGCCGCGGCGAAATGCAGTCGTATCGCGGCCCCAGGGAAACGAAAGCTTGTTGTCAGAACTCGAGGTCGAGGCCGAGGCTAGACTCCTGGAAGCCCTGCGGCGTCAGCAGCGTTGAAAACGTCAGCCCCTCCCAGAACGCCTCAAGCTTGAACTGTTGCTGACCCGTGTCGTTGAGAATTGAGGCTTGCCCCGAGAAATCGACCGACCCGAGCTCGGCGGTCAACTGGAAGCGCTGCTCTTTGACACCCTCACCGCGGCTGAAGGTCGTCGTGCTCTTCAGCGTGTTGGACCCGAAGTCGTAATTGACAGCGAATTTCCCTTCCTTGATCTGGACGGCATTCTCGGCGGGGTCTAGTTCCGCCTGGCTCGTGACATCGCCGTTGCTGATTTTGACGGTTACTTCCCCGACGTTGAGCGGGCTCGAAAGGTCGTGTTGTTCCCGCGTCTGCTTCAACACCGTGGAGACGTCAAGCCCACTGACGCTTCGGCCCATGTTGAACACCAGCGTCACCTCGTCGCCTGATTCCGGCAGCGGCACCTCCGCGTTCATGAGGCTGCGCGTCAGATACTGCGTCAGGCCGGACATAAAGTCGGCTTTGGCTTCTAGCTTCGTGTTACCCAGCTGGAGCGAGAGCTTTTGTGGAACGCGCTCGCCCAGCGACGATGTGCTTACGCGTTTGTCCGACACCTTAGCAAATGTCCGAACCAGGTCTTTGGTGACGTTCGGGTAGCGTGCCAAAAGGCTGATGTTTTCGCCGAACTTCATCTGCAAATCGGAGTCGAACCCTGGGTTCGCCGGCATCTCGTTATGCTCAACAAGGCCTGAGAGCGTGTAGTTCCGGTTGAGCGGGATGTCACGCATTGATTCCGTGGACGGCATGCTCAACGGCTTGGCGCTCCGCTTGGCGGAACGCTCAGCTTCCGATTGGGCTGTCAGGCAATCGAGGTCGGCACCGGGATTGAGGTCGAGGACCGAACGGGGCAGTAGCCAATTGACGAGCGACGTAAGCGTCTGCTGGACGTCTTCGGAACCGTTTTCTTGCGTTCCGCATTGGGGCAAGTTTGCCGAGCTTTCGGAAGCAGTGGCGAATCCTGGAGACGACGCAGCCACCATGAGTCCGATCGAAAGAGCTAAAATTGCCCAATGACGCCGATCGGGCCATGCCGTGTGCATCGGAAACACTCCCTTAACCTTGATTCTATCACCGCCCCTTACTCGGATCAAGACCGAAGGTCACATTCGCCAACCGGATTGATATTTGGAGGTCTCGTATCTACACTCCGGTTGACCATGAACCCACGGTTCAGCCTGCGAAGTAAGTTTATCTGGACGCTTGCCCTGTTTACCATCGTGCTATCGGTCTCCTTTGGCGTCATTTCAGCCTATCAGCTTCAAGGCGAGTTGGAACAGCAAGTCATCAATCGGGGTGAGCGGTTGGCGGAGTCGATAGCTCCCACCGTCGCTAATCCAAACAATACCAGCGCCAGCGACCTCTCCATTGCCCTCAACATCCTAGGCATCGTTTCCCAACAGCCGCTGAGTCGCGAATTTCTATTTGTTCAGGCCGTGAAAGGGGACGAATCGGCCACCGTCCCTAGCGAAATCTCGAAGCGACTGAATCTGGAAACGCTTTCTGTGGACGAGCGGCGACTCACGCGGAAACACCTCCCTGACAGCGGCATGCCGTACTTTGAATTGATCATGCCCGTCGAATCGGCCAACGTGACCCCTACGTACTTGCGAATTGGGCTTTCGTTGGCGTACGTCCAGCAAGCGGTCCAGCGCGAATGGCTCCGCGTCGCGGGACTGAGCGCACTCTACATCACCGCGGGGTTGATCCTGGCGTTCTGGCTATATAAGAACATTCTCGGCCCCGTGGAGACCCTGACCGAGTCGGTCAAGCGCTTCAAGCGCGACATGACCTCTCGAGCCCAAGTCAACAGCGGCGACGAACTCGAGACACTGGCCGAAGAGTTCAACCGCATGGCCGACACCATCCAAGAGCGTGATAAGCGCCTGGAGAACGTCAACGAGGAGCTCCGGCGCGCCAACCAAGTGAAAAGCGAGTTCCTCTCTGTCATGGGTCATGAGCTGAAAACGCCGCTTCATGCCATTCGTGGCTACGCCCAGTTGCTCAAGGAGGGCATCGACGGCCCCGTCACGGAAGCCCAGCGCGAGGATCTGGACAACATCGTGACATCTGGAGATCACCTACGCGCGCTCATTGACAACATTCTCCACTTCAGCAAGCTCGAATCCGGCGAGGAGACCCTCCATCCTGAGGTCGTCGAAGTCGGGAGATTGATCAATGAGGCCATGCAGAACGTTCAAGTCATGGCCCGCGAAAAAGGCGTCGAATTGCGAGCTGACGGGGACAGCCTTCAAATTCAAGCCGACGCCACGAAGCTGAAGCAGGTGCTGATCAATCTGCTGAGCAACGCGCTCAAATGCACCGACGAGGGCCACATCCAGGTGAGCGCCGAACCACACAACGGGGAGGTGGTCTTCGCCGTGCAGGATACGGGCACCGGCATTCCAGAAAGCCATCGAGAGCAGATCTTTGAACCCTTTACCCAGATTGATTCCTCGACAACGCGTCCCTGGGCCGGCATCGGCTTGGGGCTGTCCATCGTCAAAACGTACGTCGAGATGCATGGCGGGCGGGTGTGGGTCCATAGCCACGAGGGCGAGGGGAGCGCGTTCTACTTTACGATCCCCACCGACATGAGCGAAGGGGGCGAGTCATGAAGATCCTCATCGCGGAGGACGATGCCCAATCGATGGAGCTGTTGACGAAATATCTCCAGTCGCGCGGGCATACGATCTTGCCCGCCGAGGACGGCCGGGTCGCGCTGGAGACGCTCGAAGCCGAGGATCCGGATCTCATCCTGTTGGACGTCATGATGCCGCATGTCGACGGCTGGCAGGTACTGGATCATGTCCGAGGGATGGGCGACATTCCCGTCATCATGGTGACGGTCAAGGACACGACCGAGGACAAGGTCCGCGGGCTCTCCAGCGGCGTGGACGACTACATTACGAAGCCGTTTGACCTCCAGGAAGTCGAAGCGCGCATCGAGGCTGTCATGCGGCGCTACGGCGCGCCCAGCCACACGGAAGTCGGGCCGCTGGCGATCGATGACGAGACGAAGGAAGTCAAGCTGCACGGGGAATCGATCGAGCTATCGCCTAAGGAGTATGAATTGCTTTCCTATTTGGCTTCAAAGCCGGGGCGTGTGTTCTCCCAAGACGAGATCCTCGGCCACGTGTGGTCGGATAGTCCCTACGCGGGCGCCGAGGACGTCAAGAAATACGTCTATCTCCTGCGGAACAAGCTCAAGGAACGCGGCGCCGAGGAGCTCGTTAAGACCGTCCGCGGGTTCGGCTATAAGCTGAACGTCTCGGAATGAGCAGTGCGTCAACGGACGCGCCGCATGAGCCCGAGTAACCCAATCCCAAGCATCAGCCCGGCCGTCCCGGGTAGCTCCGCGCCCGCTTGATCGGTCTGTGAATCAGCGTCGCAGACGGGATAGAGGAACTCGCGACCGCCAAGGTCGTCCGGTCGCAGACGGGCCCGATCCTGCCCGAGCTGACGATGGAAGTAAGTCGATTTATACCCGCGCGCCATGATGGCGGTGGCATCGTAGCCGTCGATGATGTGGAGGCCCTGCTGAGGGTTCTCGCAGTCGATATCGATCGGTTCGGTGGGATCGTTCCCGCTGTGATAGTTGGGATTCTCAAACGGGTGATCCAAGCCCAGCGTATGGCCGATTTCGTGCATCATTAACCCTGGGAAGTACGAGCATGTCTCCGCGAACGTCCCGGTCAATGACGGATCGATGTACCAACATCGGCGGGTGTCCACGACGATATCGGCGCCCGTAATCGTCCCTCCCGGAAGCTGCCTCCCATTGGTGCCGCGTGGCGAACTTTGCGCCAACTTAACCCGAGCGTACGCACCGGCGTCCCGGTTCCTCGGATTGTGTTCCTCAAACCGCTTCGACGCGAAGACATCGATCTCCGCACCGCCGCTGTTCGGGTTGTCGCGAGTGGCCAGACGGGGCTGGACTTGCTCGCTCACGTCAACGAAGTTGATCCTCGGATGATCGGCTGCCCAATTGGTGAAAGCTTGGCCGACGGCCGCGTGGATCTCTTCACAACGAGGCGTCGGCTCATCTGCGAAATAGGGCTGCATCCAATTGCAGAACGGATCGTCGATTGCGTATTCAAGGCCCCCGCCCAGTCCACGCGCACTGGTGTCGACGAAGGCGTTGTCGGTCATGGACCAGCGTTGGGCGTGGTCGAGTCCTCTTCGTTCTTCGACGACCGAAAACCCGGCTGCCTGGGGTGCCGGAATGGCCATCAACGCAAGCGCCAATCCGACGACGACCCCCCGGCTGAGTCCTCGTCTCGCGATCGTTGTCGCCATGTTGCCCCCTTTCTGCTCGGACGGAGGCTAACATACCATGGCGCCGAGGATGGGCAAGGGCGTACGGCTGGCTTCAAGGGATGAGGACAAGCTTGCCGAAGACGTCGCCGGCGGCCATCGCCTCATGTGCCGCTTGGGCATCCGACAGCGGAAACGTCCGGTGGACGATCGGCTCGAGCTTGCGATCCCATACCAAGTTCATGACGTCATCGAACTCGGCGCGCGTGCCCATCGTGGAGCCGATCAGTTCCAGCTGCTTCCAGAACAGCACGCGCAGGTCCATTTCGCCCTGGGGGCCCGTCGTGGCGCCACAGCAGACGAGCCGACCGCCCTTGCGCAGACAGCGTACGCTGCCCGGAAACGTCGCCTCGCCCACGCTTTCCACGACGACGTCGACGCCGCGCTTGCCGGTCCGATGGTAGACGTCCTTGCTGAAGTCGACCTCGTTATAATTGATGAGCTCGTCGGCGCCGAGTTCTTGGAGGCGTTGGAGCTTCTCGTCACTGCCAGCGGTAACGAACACCCGGGCGCCGGCCAGCTTCGCGATCTGCAACGCGGCCGTGCCGACGCCGCCGCTGGCGCCCAAGATGAGAACGTCTTCGCCCGTCCGTAGCCGAGCGCGCGTCATGAGCATCCGCCAGGCCGTGAGGAACGTCAACGGCGCCGCCGCGGCCTGCTCAAACGAAAAGCCGTCCGGCATTCTGGATAGGTTGCGCGCGGGCACCTTGACGAGTTCGGCGTAGCCGCCGTCGCCGTGCTCGCCGACGATGCTGAACGAGGCGCACAGCGAGTCCTCGCCCATGCGACAGAACTCGCAGTTCCCACAGCTCAGGCTCGGATTGAGCACGACGTGATCCCCCGGCTGGAACCCGTCGACGTCCGCCCCGACGTCCTCGAGGGTTCCCGCCACGTCGCTGCCCGAAGTGTGCGGCAAGTCCAAGCCGGGCACGGCTCCGGCCCGAACGAAGAGATCGAGATGGTTGAGCGCGCACGCCTTCACCCGGATAAGGGCTTCGCCAGCGCCGATCTCGGGATCGGGCGCGTCCTCGTACTGGAGCACCTCCGGGCCGCCGTGCTCGTGGATACGGACGGCTTTCACGATATCACCTCAGCGCAAGTTCGTGGAATCAACTAAATGTGGGTTCGACCCTCGAGCGCGCGCGTCAGCGTCAGCTCGTCGGCAAATTCCAAATCACGACCGATGGGGACACCCTGCGCAATCCGGCTGGCCTCAATGCCCATCGGCTTGATCTGTCGCGCAAGATACATCCCGGTCGCCTCGCCCTCGACGTTCGGATCGAGCGCCAGGATCACTTCGTTGACCTCGCCGCTTTGCAGCCGTTGAAGCAGCTCCTCAATGTGGAGATCCTCCGGATTGACGTCGTTGACGGGCGAGATAAGCCCGCCGAGGACGTGATAGAGCCCTTGATAGCTGCTCGTCTGCTCGATCTTCCACAGCTCTTGCGGATGGCTGACCACGCAGACCACCGACGCGTCGCGCCGATCGTCACGGCAGATGGGACAGAGCTCCCCTTCCGCAAAGTTGAAGCACCGCGAGCAGAGCTGGATCTTGTCCTTGAGATCGAGCAGGGCCTTTGCCAGCGGGGTCACCTCGGACTTCGGCTCATTCAGGAGGTGGAACATGAGCCGCTCGGCGGTCCGCTGCCCCACGCTCGGCAGCTTCTGCAGCTCGTCGATGACGCGTTGGATCGGGTCCGGGTATCCGCTCATGCAACCGTATTATCGGTGATCGGCGACGGGCAGTCAACGGGATTGGCCGGCCACTGGGCCCCTCGACGTCCCATGCCCATCAACCGACCGATCCGTTTAGCCGAACAGTCCCGGAATGTTCGGCAGGTTCATGTCCCCCATGACTTCGTTCATCTTCTCTTGGGCGGTCTCCTTCGCCTTGGATTGGGCCTCTTTGATGGCGGCCAGGACCAAGTCCTCGAGCATCTCCGTGTCCTCGGGGTCGATGACCTCGGGATCGATGTTGATGTCGACGATCTCCTCGCGCCCGTTGGCCGTCACGGTGACCATGCCGCCGCCGGCCGTCGCCTCGACCGTCAGCTCCGCCAGCTCCTCCTGCTTTTTCTGCATGGCCTCTTGGGCCTCCTGGACCTGCTTCATCATGTTGCCCATCTTGCCGGAAAACTGCATGATTTGCCCTCCTTTGCCTATCTCGGCCATTATAGGCGGGCCGGACAGCCGGATCAATCCAAAATGTGTCCGTCGAAAATTCGCCGAACGAGCTCGACCTTTTCATCCAGGTCGCTTTCGGGAGCTGACGGCTCTGACGGCGCTGAGTCGGGCGACGTCGATGCAGGATGCCCATTCCCGGAACCGGGCGCCCCAGCAAAGTCGATCTTGACGGTGACGTCGCCGTAGACCTCGTGGACAAGCTTGCGGACAAACTCGAGGTTGGCCGGCTGCTCCAGGCGCTCCTTGTGGAAGCCGTATTCGGGCGGAAACTCGATCGCGAGCGTCCCCTCGCGCTCGTTCGGGCGCCCCTCCGTCAGCAGCGCATAGATGCCGATCTTTTCGTCCTTGCTGCGCGCCAACAGTTGCTCCCACAGTGAGCTGCTGGGCTCGGGGCTCGGCGATTCAGACGACGTCTCGGCGGATTTTTCCTGAGCCCCCGGGGGGGGCTGAGGCGCGGGCTCGGCCGCAGATGCTTCATCAGTGGCTTCATCCTGGCTCCTTTCGCGGTCATCGCCCGCGCTCGATTGAACAGCGGCATCGGCCGTATCGACCACATCGGAGGGATGGGATGTATCGGGGTCGGTCGATGATTCGGACTCTGAGGACGATGACTGCGAAGTTGACGGCGCCGTTGCCTCCACGTCGGGATTGGGCTTCTCTGGAGCGGGCGACGTCCATTCGAGCACCTTGACCTCGAAGAGCATCCGCTTGTCGAACGCGCCGTTCATCGCCCGCTTGATCTCCAGGAGCTCGCTCGTGAGGGAGACCCACGCGTCCGAGGACGATCCATCTTCCATCGTTTCAATAAGTCGATCACGGCTGCGATGGAGCAGTTCGTCGAGGAAAAGCTCCAGATCTCGACCTCGCTCGGCTAAGTCCGCAATCATCGCGATGGCCGTCTGCGCATCGCCGTCGTTGAGCGCGTCCAGGAACGCATCCAGCGTCTCATCAGGCGGAACACCCAGGACTTCCGACAGATCGTCGTCCGTGATCGTGCGTCGGCCCGTGTAGGACACGAGTTGCTCAAGCAGCACGAGCGCGTTGCGTAGCGCGCCGCGCGCGTGACGCGCCAGCGCTTGCAGGGCGCCATCTTCGATGCTGATCGCTTCGACCTGCGCGATCGCCTGCAGCCGTTCGACGATCAGCGATTGCGGAATGTTTTTGCATTCGAACGACTGGCAGCGCGACAGCACCGTCGGGGGAACTTTGTGGGGTTCGGTCGTGGCAAAGAGGAAGATGACGTGAGTGGGCGGCTCCTCCAGCGTCTTGAGCAGCGCGTTGAAGGCCTCGTTCGTGAGCATATGGACTTCGTCGATGATGTAGACTTTGTATCGATTCTGCGTCGGCGCGTAGGTCACTTCCTCGCGCAGTTGGCGGATTTGGTCGATGCCGCGGTTGGAGGCGCCATCGATCTCGATGATGTCGAGCGCGTTGCCGCGCGCGATGCGCGCGCAGCTGTCGCACTCGTTGCACGGCTCCCCGTCGCTCGGGGTCTCGCAGTTGACGGCTTTGGCCAAAATGCGGGCGAGGCTCGTCTTGCCCGTGCCGCGGGGACCGGCGAAGAGGTACGCATGCGCGATCTCGCCCTGAGATACCGCGTTTCGCAACGTCTGGACGGTGTAATGCTGATCGACGACGTCGTCGAAACGCGACGGCCGCCACCTGCGGTAGAGCGATTGATGGGTGCGCACGCGTGCCTCGGATGTCAAGTTGCTCTCCTTTGCCCAGAAAACTGGCTTACAGACCGGATCTACGGTGTTTGCTTTCGGCTGGATAAACCCCGATTTGTATCTTGATCATCCAGGGCGGACGTGTCAACGGACAGACGTCCGTCGAGGCGAGGAGACCCCCGCATATAGGCTTTGAAGATGCTTTCAGGACATTGGTCCGTCCCGTGGGTTGTAACTGTGGGAGGCCCACTAAGAGAGTTGAGCGTGGCCGAGCGGGTCGGAGAGGCCGGATTCGAACCGGCGACCTCCTGCTCCCAAAGCAGGCGCGCTAGCCAGACTGCGCCACTCTCCGAATCTTCCAAATTATACGGGGTCAACCTCGTTGACTCAATAGCGGCCAGTGGCGATCCATCGGCTGCCAAAGTACACTTTGGCCATCCACATGCCTGCTTGAGGAGGCGATGTCCATGGCCGTCGACCCGGCCCGACTCCCCCGCGAATACCCGCGGCGATTTGTCCCTGAGGATGCCGATCTCGGCGACTGGACCCACATTGAACCGCTGTTTGACCAACTGGACGAGCGCCCCATCGACACTCGCGATCAGTTGGAGAGCTGGCTCGTCGACTGGTCGGAGCTGATCGCCTGCATCCATGAAGAGGGCTCGCTCCGTCACATCCGCATGACGATCGACACCGACAACGAGGAGTTCGAGAACGCCTATCTCCACTTCATCTCCGAAATCCAACCGAAGCTGAAGCCGCGCAACCATGCGCTGCAAGCGCGCTACGTCGACAGCCCCGCCCGCGGCGAACTGTCGGATTATTATCGCGTCATGGATCGCTCGACCGAGAACGACGTCGAGCTGTTCCACGAGGCCAACGTCCCGCTCGAGACCGAGGACCAGAAACTCGGCCAGCGCTACCAAAAGCTCACGGGCGCGATGACCGTGACGTTCCAAGGCGAGGAGCGCACGCTGCAGCAGATGGCCCGATTCCTGGAAGAGCCCCAGCGTGACGTGCGCCAAGAGGCTTGGGAGCTCGTCGCGGAGCGACGCCTCCAAGATCGCGACACGATCAACGAGCTCTACGACGAGATGCTGCAGAATCGCCAACAACGGGCGGAGAACGCGGGATTTGACAACTTCCGTGATTACGCGTTCCGGCAGCGGGAGCGGTTCGACTACACCCCGCAAGACTGCGTCGAGTTCCAGAACGCGGTCGAAGCGCATATCGTGCCCCTCAAGCGCGAACTGGAAGGGCAACGACGCGATGCGCTCGGCGTCGAGACGCTGCGCCCTTGGGACCTGGAGGTTGATCCGCACAACCGCGCCCCACTGCGCCCGTTCAACGACGCCGACGAACTCGTCGACGGCTGCGCCAAGGTCTTCGGCAAGGTGGATCTCGAACTGGGCAGCCAGTTCCAGCAGATGGCTGATCTTGGGCTTCTCGATTTGGAAAGCCGCAAGGGCAAGGCCCCGGGAGGCTATCAGGCGATGCTGGCCGAGCGGCGCTTTCCGTTCATCTTCATGAACGCCGTCGGCCGCAACGGCGACCTGCGGACGCTGTTGCACGAGGGGGGCCACGCGTTCCATACGTTCGCGGCACGCGACGAGCCCTTGGTCGGCTATCGCCACGCGCCCACGGAGTTCGCCGAGGTCGCCTCGATGAGCATGGAGCTGCTCAGTCGTCCGTACTGGGAAGTCTTCTACGACACCGAAGGCGCCGAGCGCGCACGCCGCGATCACCTGGAGCGCATTGTCAACATTCTGCCGTGGATTGCCACGATCGACGCCTTCCAGCACTGGATCTATACCAATCCCGGCCACAGCGTCGACGAGCGCGAGGACAAGTGGCTCGAGCTGCGCGAGCGCTTCGGCGGGATTGACGATTGGAGCGGGCACGAAACGGCCCGCCGGAACGAGTGGCACCGCCAGCTCCATCTCTTTTTGATCCCCTTCTACTACATTGAATATGGGATCGCGCAGTTGGGGGCGCTCGGCGTGTGGCTCCAAGCCCAGGAGAACCCACGGGAGGCGCTCGGCAACTATCGCAGCGCGCTGGCGCTCGGCGGCTCGCGGCCGCTGCCCGAGCTGTTCCAGGCCGCGGGCCTCGAGTTCGACTTCGGCGAAGGGGCCGTCAAGCGGGCCGCTCACGGCCTGCGCGAGGCGTTGGCGTCCGTGGAGTCGAAATGATCGACGGTCGCGGACGTTGATGGCCGACCTGATGGGGATCGTTGAGTCATCCATTGAGACGGCCGTACACTGGCTGTCAACTGCGGAGAGCGTCGATACGAAAGGGGATCATTCATGAATGCCGACATCGTCATTGTGGATGCGGTGCGCACGCCCATTGGAAAATTCCAAGGGCGCGTCTCGCGCTTCAGCGCCACGGAACTGGGGGCCCACGTCGTCAAGGGGCTTGTCGAGAGGAATGAGCTTGAAGGCGACGAGATCGACGAGGTGATCCTGGGCAACGTCGTCCAGGCCGGCGTCGGGCAGGCCCCCGTGCGCCAAGCGTCCATTCGCGGCGGATTGTCCGCCCGCGTCCCCGGCGTAACGATCAACAAGGTCTGCGGCTCAGGGCTGAAGGCCGTCGTCCAGGCCACTCAAGCCATCAAGGCCGGCGATGCGACGACGGTCGTGGCGGGCGGCATGGAGTCGATGAGCAACGCGCCGTTCCTGCTCAACGGCGCGCGCAAGGGGATCAAGTTCGGCCATCAGAAGCTCGTCGACGCGATGCTCGAGGACGGGCTGTGGTGTGCGTTCGAGGATCATCATATGGGCAACTCCGCGGAATACACGGCCCAACAAGCGGGCCTGACGCGCGAGGATCAGGACCAATTTGCGCTGCGCAGCCACCAGAACGCGGTGCGGGCCACGGACAGCGGCAAGTTCCGGAACGAGCTCTTGCCCCTGGAAGACAAGGAGGGGCCCATCGATCGGGACGAGTCGCCCCGCGCGGACACGTCGCTGGAGAAGCTCGGCACGCTGAAGCCGGCCTTTGAGAAGAACGGCACGGTGACCGCCGGGAACGCGCCCGGCCTCAACGACGGCGCCTCGGCGCTCATCGTCACGACGGCGGCGGAAGCTGAACGCCAAGGCTGGACGCCCGTTGCAAAAGTCGTCGACTACGCCGTGGCCGCCACCGAGCCGCTGGACCTGTTCTTTGCGCCGATCCACTCCACGAAGGCCCTCATGGCCAAGATGGACGTCGACGTCGACCACTTCGACCTCATTGAGGTCAACGAGGCGTTCGCCTCACAGACGTTGGCCGACGGCAACGAGCTCGGTTGGGACTGGGACCGCGTCAACGTCAACGGCGGCGCGATTGCGCTCGGCCACCCGATCGGCGCCAGCGGCGCGCGCATCCTGACGACGCTCACGTGGGCCATGCACGACCGCGACGCCGAGACCGGCCTCGCCACGATCTGCATGGGCGGCGGCAACGGCCTCTCGTTGGCCCTTGAGCGCATCTAGGGGACTGGCGTGAAGATCGCGTTCCAGGGCGAGCTCGGCGCCTACAGCCACGAGGCGATCGTCGAAGGCCTCGGAACCGAGCCCGAGGTCGCCCCCTCGGACTCGTTCCAGGACGTCTTCCGTCTGACAACCGATGGGACGACCGACGTTGGGCTCGTCCCGATTGAGAACGCCCTGACGGGCAGCATTCACGAGGTCTACGACCTCCTGTTGGCGCACGACTTATCCATCGTGATGGAGGTCACCTTGCCGATCCGCCATGAGCTGCTCGGCGTGCCGGGCTCGTCGCTGGACGACATTGAGGCCGTCTATTCCCATCCACAGGGGTTGTGGCAGTGCAGCCGCTTCCTTGACGACCTCAACGTCGAACGGGTGGCGGTCTACGACACCGCCGGAGCAGCTAGATGGGTCGCGGAAGGGAACGACGCCGCCCATGCTGCCATAGCCGGCCCCTTGGCCGCCGACCTCTATGGACTTGACACGCTGGCGCGCGATATCTCGACCCAGCCCCACAACGCGACGCGCTTCGTGGTCCTCGGCGAGCCGTCGGCCGCACTGGCCAAGAACGCGCCCTATAAGACGTCCCTGGTCGTTGAGCTGGCCCACGAGCCGGGGGCGCTCTACGACGCGCTGTTGCCCTTCTCCCGGAATGGGATCAACTTGACCAAGCTGGAGTCGCGGCCCATGGGCGACGCGCCCTGGCAGTATCGGTTCTATTTGGACTTCGAGGGTCACGTGACAACCCCCTCGGTGCAGACGGCGTTGGACGAGCTAGGGGCCCGCGTGGCAAGCTACCGAGTGCTCGGCACGTATCCGAGCGTCCAGGGAGGCGATGGCGCATGAGTGACTACCAATGGACCCAGCTGGTCCAGCGCGAATACCATGAGGCCGACAGCCATTTCATCCGTGATGTTCTGCCGATGGGCTCGGTCGACGGGTCCTCGTTCGGGCTGATCGCCGACGCGACCCACTATCGCCTGGTCGACGAGGGCGAGGCGGTCCACATTCGTCCGCAAGTTGCCGAACTGGAAGGGATCATCAAGTCCCTCGGCCAAGGCGGCATGAGCGTCAACGCGGCCGACGCCAAGGCCAGCGTCCATCGGTTCGCCGAGATCTGGGAAGAGCGCATCCGCGCCGCCAACAAGTGGGAGCAGGTGCTTGAGACCGCCCGCGACGCGGACGAGATCCGCCAACCCGACGACGACGCCTCGGCCAACGGCACGGTTGAAGCAGGGGTGCTAAGCCGATTGAAACGGCGCCTGTTCGGCGAATGAGCGCGGTCTTGACTCGCCTAGCCCGCTCGTGCTATGGTCGAGGCTGGAAAAGAGGGAGCTAAGCGATATGGACGCGATTCTCAAGCAGCGCGCCGTTGCCCATGCGAGCGTGAGTCCGCATAGCCCCGTCTTTTCGTTTTCCTTCCGCTTTGTCGTTCCGCCCTTTTGGACCCCTCAGGGGTCCTAATTACGCCACACCGCC
>JBDGQO010000036.1:0-8017 GCA_042219045.1 Bipolaricaulia bacterium
GGCTCCCCGGGGTGGATTTGAACCACCAGCCTTCCGGTTAACAGCCGGACGCTCTGCCGATTGAGCTACCGGGGAACGGAAACATCTCTATGCTAGCGGACGCCGTTCAGAGTGTCAACTGGCCGAACTCGTTGCGTTCACGGGAAATCGAGCCATGGGCACGGAAGCTAGCAGCATCTTGCTGGGAGAGTGATGAACGGGGAAGGGTTGCTCGGGGGAGAGAAATGGAAAAGATCCAGGCAGCGACCTACTCTCCCAGGCCCTCGCGAGCCTAGTACCATCGGCGCAGGAGGGCTTAACGGCCGGGTTCGGAATGGAGCCGGGTGTTGCCCCTCCGCTATGGCCACCTGGAATCTGTCAATCTCTCTACGACGTCCGCTCTCAGCCCCAGAATTAGTGGGCTGTTTGGACCTTCAAAAGTGAATAGAGTGGATCGCTCAAGCGCTCGGGCGATTAGTACCGCTCGGCTCCACGTGTTGCCACGCTTCGACCTGCGGCCTATCGACCTGGTGGTCTACCAGGACCCTTACCTCTCCCGGAGGAGAGCCGGAGACCTTATCTCGGGGTGAGCTTCGCGCTTAGATGCTTTCAGCGCTTATCTCGTCCGGAGGGTAGCTACCCGGCGGTGCCCCTGGCGGGACAACCGGTTCACCAGCGCTCCAGTCCTCTTGGTCCTCTCGTACTAAAGAGAACGCCCCTCAAGTCTCCTACGCCCACGGCGGATATGGACCGACCTGTCTTGCGACGGTCTAAACCCAGCTCGCGTACCTCTTTAACCGGCGAACAGACGGACCCTTGGGACCGACTTCAGCCCCAGGATGAGATGAGCCGACATCGAGGTGCCGAACCTCCCCGTCGATGTGGACTCTTGGGGGAGACTAGCCTGTTATCCCCGGGGTAACTTTTATTCGATGATCGATGGCCCTTCCACGCGGGACCACCGGGTCACTAGGGCCTGCTTTCGCATCTGCTCGAGGCGTCCCTCTCGCAGTCAGGCTGGCTTGTGCCCTTGCACTCAACAGCGGATCGCCAACCCGCCTGAGCCAACCTTTGCACGCCTCCGTTACTCTTTGGGAGGCGACCGCCCCAGTCAAACTGTCCGCTAAACGCTGTCCCTGCGCCGCTGCTAACGGCGCTTAGTTAGAGCCCTAATGCCCGCAGGGTGGTATTTCAAGGACGCCTCCACCGAAGCTAGCGCCCCGGCTTCATCGGCTCCCACCTATCCTACACAACGAGCATCAAGACCCAACGTCAAGCTCCAGTAAAGCTCCACGGGGTCTTTCCGTCCTGCCGCGGGTCACCGGCATTTTCACCGGCGTTTCAATTTCGCCGAGTCCCTCGCTAGGACAGCACCCAAGTCGTTTCACCATTCATGCGCGTCGGAACTTACCCGACAAGGAACTTCGCTACCTTAGGACCGTTATAGTTACGGCCGGCCTTCACCGGGGCTTCAGTTTGGGGCTCTCACCCCTCCCCTTGACCTTCCGGCAGTGGCCAGGTCTCACTTCCTATACATCCCCTTTCGGGTTCGCAGGAAGCTGTGTTTTTAATAAACAGTCGCTTGGGTTGGGTCACTGCGGCCCCCGTCCCGTGACGGGGGCACCCCTTATCCCGAAGTTACGGGGCCAACTTGCTGAATTCCCTAGCAAGGGTTCTCTCGCCCACCTGAGGATACTCGCCCCGCCTACCTGTGTCGGTTTGCGGTACGGTCTCCGTCAAACTCCCTAGAGGTTTTTCTCGGCCGCTGACCTGCTGTCCTTCGGCCCCGTAGGGCCTCCGCGTCACACCTCGACTTAGCCGGGCTCCGGATTTGCCTAGAGCCCGATGCCTCAGTGCTTGCACGGGGATATCCGTTACCCCGCTCGGCACGGCCAGCGGCGTCCCCCCTTCGGTCGAACGCTTAACGGAGGGGCCGGAATATTAACCGGCTGTCCATCGACTACCCCGCTCGGGTTCGCCTTAGGACCGCCTAACCCTGGGTGGATCAGCCTTCCCCAGGAACCCTTAGGCATTCGGTGGCCAAGATTCTCACTTAGCTCGCGCTACTCATTCCGGCAGTCTCACTTCTCAGCAGTCCACCTGGCCTTTCGGCTCGGCTTCGGCCCGCTGAGAACGCTCTCCTACCACACACGGACGCAAGCGCCCGTGAGTCCGCAACTTCGGTGCCGTGCTTGAGCCCCGTTACATTTTCGGCGCTTCTCCACTCGACCGGTGAGCTATTACGCACTCTTTCAAGGATGGCTGCTTCTAGGCCAACCTCCCGGCTGTCTTAGCAAAGAAACATCCTTTCCCACTTAGCACGGGCTTAGGGACCTTAGTTGGCGGTCTGGGTTGTTTCCCTTTCGGCATCGGACTTATCACCCGACACCTGACTCCCATGAATCCATCGACGGTATTTGGAGTTTGGTTGGAATTGGCGATGGCCGCATCCATCCAGTCGCTCTACCCCCGCCGACTTCGGACATGGGGCTCGCCCTAAAGCGATTTCGGAGAGAACCAGCTATTCCCAAGACGCGTCTGGCTTTTCACCGCTAGCCACGGCTCATCCCAAGAGTTTTCCTCCTCTACGGGTTCGGACCTTCCCTCGGTGTCACCCGAGGTTCATCCTGGCCATGGCTAGTTCGCCTGGCTTCGGGTCCAATCCCAGTGACTCCTCGCCCTGTTCAGACTCGCTTTCGCTCCGGCTTCGGCCCAAAAGGGCCTTAACCTTGCCACCGAGATTGACTCGCCGGATCGTACTGCAAAAAGCATGCGGTCAGGTCGATCCGACCGAAGTCGAACCGAGACCCTCCCACTGGCTGTAGGCAGATGGTTTCAGGTTCTTTTAACTCCCCGTCAGGGGTCCTTTTCACCGTTCCCTCGCGGTACTGTCTCCGCTATCGGTCAGCTGGTCGTATTTAGCCTTAAGAGGTGGTCCTCCCGGTTTCGCACCGGATTTCACGGGTCCGATGCTACTCAGGAGCAGTGCCAAGGAAGACGACGACATTTCGCCTACGGGACTGTCACCCTCTCCGGTCGCCCATTCCAGCGACTTTGCTAGCGGTTCGGCTATATCGTCGTTTGGTAACTTCCCTCCGCCCCCACACGGACGGACGGCACGGTCCTGCAACCCTCAAGGAGCAACGGGCGTGGCCTTGCCGCTACCTGAGTTTGGGCTGGATCCCCGTTCGCTCACCACTACTAGGGGAATCGCGGTTGCTTTCTCTTCCTCCGGGTACTGAGATGCTTCACTTCCCCGGGTTTGCCTCATGGGCCTACTCGGTTCAGCCCATGATGCCGCGCCTTCCACGCGGCGGGTTGCCCCATTCGGAAATCCCCGGATCAAAGCCTATTTGGCGGCTCACCGAGGCTTATCGCAGCCTGTCACGTCCTTCATCGCCTCCAGCTGCCTGGGCATCCCCCATCTGCCCTTACTGAGCTTGCGCGATTGCTCCACTCTATTCACTTTTCAAGGACCAAACGCCCCTTTGGGGCTCGCTGCAGTCAGCTAGTGTATCGGCCGCTCTCGGCCCTGTCAAGACTGCTGCAGGTCGGGCCGATGAGTGTATCAGGGGGGGTGGAGGCTGTCAACCCACGCTCAGGTGTCGGACGTGAGATCCCAAAGGCCGTCGAGATCGTAGAACTCTCGGGCCTCGCGCTCGAAGAGGTGCACTACCACCGTGCCGAAATCGAGCACCACCCACGTCCGGGAGTCGAGCCCCTCAACCGCGTTGGGCTGCGTCTCGATTGTCTCCTTGAGGTGTTTGCCGATGGCCCGGAGCTGCTTCGCGGACGTGGCTTCGCTGATGACGAGCCGGTCAATGGTCAGCGGGGCCTCGCTGACATCGAGGACGACGGTGTTTTGCCCCTTCTTTTCCTCGATGCGTTGAACGAGGGTCTCGACGAACGTGTCGACCGTCTGCGGCTGCGTGTCGGTGTGCTTAATTGTTGCCCTCGCCTTGCTGGCCGGAGTCCGCATTGGAGCCAGCGTCGCCCTTGAGTTGGAATCCACCCCCGAGAATAAGGACGAGGTCCGCCTCCTGCAACTCGATGCCGCGGTCCTCGGGGGGGATGGCGCGGGTCATCAGTTCGCGCCGGATGCTTTTCAGGCGATTCTCGCCGAAGCGATCTTGCGTCAACGAGGTGAACGCCTCGGGCGTCACCGTCTGCATGGGCACGTCGCTGAACGTGTCCGCCAACAGACTGGCTTTCCGGTCGTTGCCGCTGACGTTGATGATATAGCTCCGCTGGTAGTCGTAAGGGGGCGCGTTCCAACGGCCGACGATCTGGAACCCCTGTTCGCTCAAGAACTTGCTCGTCCGCGTGGCTAGCAACGGGCGGATCTCCTCATCGGGATGGCCATTCAGGACGATCAATTTCACATCGCTGTTGGTGAGCACGTCCTGACCCTTGAAGAACTCCTCCACCAACGCGGCCGTCTCGATCGGGTCGCCGATGTAGTAGCTGACCTCGGTGCCATCCTCGTTGATCACCTGGACGTTGCCGGGCAGCGTTCGCGCGGTGACGGCATCGGGCGAGAGCGACCGATACTGCCGCGCCAACGACACGGCGTCGACGAAGGCGATGTTGGTCCGGACGTTGTCCAAAGCGGTCTGCAGCAACGAGCGGACCTGCTTGAAGTCCTCGATATTGGCCACTTTCCGGGCCAGGGCGTTTAACAGCTTTTGCTGGCGGTTGATGCGGCCGATATCCTGGCCCGTGGCGGCATCCCGATAGCGCGCGTATTCAAGCGCCTCTTGGCCGCTGAGCGTCTGCTCGCCAGCGGGAATGTCGATGACGAGGTCCTGCTTGGTGTCCTCGTACTTCATGGCCTGCTCGACGTTGACGGTGACGCCGCCGAGCGCGTCGATGACCTGAGTGAAGCCCTGATAGTCCGCCACGACGTACCAGTGGAGCGGAATGTCCAGTCGGTCCGCCACGATCTGGCGGACGAGCTCGACGCCCCCGCGGGCAAAGGCCGCGTTGATCTTGTGCTTCGTGCCGTCGGGAAACGTCACGCGCAGGTCGCGCGGAATGGACAGGAGCTTGATCCCGTCGCTTTCGAGCTTGCCGACCATGATCGTGTCGCTGCGCGTGTTCTCGCCGAAGCTGTCGAGCCCGAGCAACAGCACGTACGACGCCTCGGTTCCAGGATCAAGCGGGCGCGCCGACTGCCCCTCTTGGAACCACCAGTAGACGGTCAGGGCGCCGAGAATGAACACCACCGCAATGACGGACAGGAAAAGCCTGTTCCTCACTGTGTATCCCCTCTCCCTTCCGGGGGAGTCTACTTCCGCCGTCCACGGGGCGTCAAGACCGAGCATGGCCCGAGATCGGGCCAAAAGCTCGCCTGGGTAAAGCGGACCTTGCAAGTGCCAGATGGCCTCGTTGCGGGTCGAGGGTGACTGGGCGGCGTTTGTGGAGCCCGTTGGGCACCGACGCCGTTGCCGTTGCACCGAGATCCGGCCTTCACTACCATTCCCGTCGCCATGCTGGGCAGGTCCATGAGGAGAGGGGATCCGTGACCGACTCGACGCGTCTAGAGCGCGAGATCGTCCTCGACGACATTGCCGAGGCGACGGCGCTCCTCGGCCCCTTCAACCGGAACCTGAAGGCAATCCGCGATCGATTCGACGTCAAGGCGAACACGCGCGGCGACCGTCTTGTCGTCCAGGGCGACGAGGACGACGTCGAAAGCGTCCTCCAGCTCATCGACAAACTCCAAGATCTGATCCGTCGCGATCATGTGCCGGATCTGGGCGAAGTGGAGTACCTCGCCGAGCAGATTCGCTCCGATGAGGACGTCGGGGAGGTGCTTGACGACGTCATTGGCTACACGCACTGGGGCGAGCCGCTCCGGGCCAAGACGCGCGGCCAGGCGCGCTATTTGGAGGCCATGCGCGAGCGCGAGATCGTCTTCGGTATCGGGCCGAGCGGCACGGGCAAGACCTACCTCGCCGTCGCCCACGCCGTCAAATATCTCCAGGAAGGTTTCGTCAATCGCTTGATCTTGACCCGGCCGGCCGTGGAAGCGGGTGAGGAGCTCGGCTTCCTGCCAGGCGACGTTCAGGAGAAGGTCACGCCCTACTTGCGCCCCCTCTACGACGCGCTTTTCGATCTGGTTCCGGCTGAGGACGCCCACACCTACATCGAAAACGGGCGCATCGAGATCGCCCCGCTGGCCTACATGCGCGGCCGCACGCTCAACAACAGCTTCGTCATCCTCGATGAAGCCCAGAACACGACGCCGGGCCAGATGAAGATGTTTTTGACGCGGCTGGGGCTCAACTCCCGCGTGGTGGTCACCGGGGACATCACGCAGATCGACCTCCGGAAGGGCACATCCGGCTTGGTCCAGGTGAGGCGGATCCTCGAGCCGATCGAGGAGATCGTCTTCATCGAACTGGAGAAAAGCGATGTCGTCCGACACCCGCTGGTCAAAAAGATCATCGATGCCTACGAGAACGCGGAGACGTCGTAAGGCGCGCCAGCTCCGCGGCACGATCATGAACGCCCGTGAGGCCCTGCGCACGGGCCTGGACGTCCTGATTGCCGTGCCCGTGCTCGTGGCGCTGGCGTCGTTCCGGATAGACCTCGCTCCCGACGAACCGTTCGTCCAAGTCTCCAGCTGGAACGTCTGGGTCGGCCACGCGGTCATCCTCGGGTTGATCGTCGTCCTCTGGGCCGGCTATCTCCAGCTGCGGCGCCCCGAGCAGATTCAGCAGCGTCGCCTCAGGCTGTTCTTGATCAGCCTCTTGATCATTGTGGCCCTGCTCGGCCGCGGCACGGACGTGCTCGCTCCCTACTTGGTTCCCCTGTCGATGGGGCCCTATCTCGTGCCCGTGGCGCTCGGGGCCGGTTTGGCGGCGATCTTTGCCGGCGCCGAGGCGGCGTTCTCCCTGACGGTCGTGCTGGCGCTCTGGGTTGGCCTCGGGGAAGATCCCCAGCTGATCGCCACGCTCGCCGCCTTCGGCAGCGGCGCCGTCGCGGTCTTTCGCTGTTACAACCTCCGACGGCTGTCCGACCTGCCGCTGGCCGGCGTGGAGATCGGCCTTGCGGGGACCGTCATCCATGCCGGGGCCGCGTTGGCCATCGTCGGGCCCGTGTCGATGGACCCGATCGGGCTGTTGTGGTCCGGCCTAAACGGCCTGATCAGCGCGCTGCTCATCTTCGGCGGCCTGCCGTTGGCGGAGATGATCACCCAACGCACGAGCCCGTTGGGCCTCGTGGAGCTGTTGAATCCTGCCAATCCGCTATTGCAACTGCTGCGCGAGCACGCGCCCGGGACGTATCACCACAGCTTCAACGTGGCCGACCTCGCGGAAGGCGCCGCGCAAGCGATCGGGGCCGATCCCCTGTTGGCCAAGGTTGGCGGGTACTATCATGACATCGGCAAGATGCGTCGGCCGGAGTTTTTCATCGAAAATCAACAGGCCGACGAGAACCCTCACGAGGAGATCTCGCCCAGCATGAGCAAGATGATTTTGACCTCGCACGTCAAAGAGGGGGAGGAGCTCGCCCGCGAATACGGGCTGCGTGACGACATTGTTCGCTTCATTCGCCAACACCATGGCACGAGCGTCATTCGCTTTTTCTATCTCAAGGCGCTGCGCGAAGGGAAGACGAGCGAGGACGCCATCAGCGACTACCGCTACAATACCGAGCATCCCGACACGCCGGAGACGGCGATCGTCATGTTGGCCGACAGCGTGGAGGCGGCCAGCAAGGGGCTCAAAGACGGTTCCAAGCTCGAAGAATTCGTGGCCGACGTCATGCAGGGGCCCATCGACGACGGCCAGCTCAACGACAGCCCGTTGACGCTGCGCGACATCGAACGCATCCGAACGGCGTTTGTCCGGACGCTGCGGGCGATGCGCCACGATCGGACGGGGTCGTATCCCGGCCCGTCCGAATCGGATCCCGCCGAGACCTCCGAGTAGTTGCTCCGCCCGAATCGTCCCGTCCCGAAAGTTCAAGAAGACCGACGGGGCGCCGGCGGAGTGAGCCGGCGCCTCGTCGGTGAAGGTGCGGCGGTTCA
>JBDGQO010000036.1:8117-36999 GCA_042219045.1 Bipolaricaulia bacterium
GGAACGTGCCGGAGCGGCCATAGCTGGTCTGCACCCGGGGACCCGTGGCATCGGTCGTGCCGTTGCCGTCGAAGTCCCAGCGGTAGGTGTTGATGATTCCGTCGGGATCGCTCGAATTGCGTCCATCGAAGGTCACCGTCTGATTCACCTGTGGGTTGGACGGATTGACGCTGAATCGAGCCGTGGGCGGTCGCTGTTGTGACTGTCGGCGCACGTTGATCTGTTGGGTTGTGGCGTCGGTGGCGCCCTGGTTGTCGGTGACCGTCAGCGTCACTCGGACGGTGCCGGGCGAGGTGAAGCGGACGTTGACGCGCTCGCCGCTCGCGTTGGCCCGCCGACTGTTCGTTTCGAAACGCCAGCTCCAGTCGACGATACGCCCGTCTCGATCGGAAGAATTGGACGCATCAAACGTCACAACGTCGCCCACGAACGGCTGGTTGGGGATGTAGCTGAACCTCGCCGTCGGCGCGCGGTTGCTCGGCTGCGAGCGATTCACCTGGAAGCTGGCCACGTCCCAAGCCCAGTCGGGCGTGGGGAACTGGTTGTTGATGCGGTTGCTCAGCACGGAGCGGAAGGTGTTCGGGTCGTCGTAGGAGCTGCGCTGCGTGCCGTCGATGCCGAGGTTGACCGAGCGCGAGGCGAGGATCGCGTGCACGTCCTCGATGCCGGTCGGGCCGGTGATCGTCAAACGACCGGCGCCCAATAAATTCGTGAGGTCGTAGCTGCCGGCCTGCAGGGACGCGTCGCTCGATTCGGTGCGTGGATAAAGGATCTGCACGCTCCCTTGGGCGTCGACGTTGTAGAGGTAGACGTGGCCATCCTGGTTCGTGTTGAACCGGACCCGGATCTCGTCGCCGACGGTGTAGCTGGAGCGGTCCGTGCTGACATCGATACTCAAGGACGGCCGCTGGGACTGGGCGTTGATGGTGAGCGATGTGGAGTTGTTCCCCTCGTCCGATTCCTCGACCTGATCGAAGGGGTCGACCGTCAGGCGGGCGTTGGTGTTGGTCTGATTGATCGTCCGCGTGAAGCTGATCGAGGCGCTGGCGCCGGGCGCGAGCCCCGAGATCTGCTGCGTGCGCGTGCTGCCGTTGTCGTCGAGCTCCACGCTGAACGAGCCGGCGCGCGCGCTGCCCTGGTTGACGACCTCGGCGCTCACCGTCACGGTGTCGCCAACCCTCGGGTTGTTGGGCGAGACGTTCGCGTTACGAATGGTCAAGTCCGCCAGTTGGGGGGTGGACGGGGTCAATGCCAGCCGCCCGGAGCCGAACTTAGTGGAGGCGCCCATGGAGACGGCCTGGTTTTCCAGCTTTCGTTCGAGATCGCCGGCGCCGAAGCCGGGGTTCTGCGAGAGCATCAGTGCCGCCGCGCCCGCCACGTGTGGCGCAGCCGCGGAGGTCCCCTTGAACGGATTCCACTGCGAGGTCGTCACCTGAACGCCGGCCGGGCCAACGAGGTCGGGCTTGACCCGCCCGTCGGTCGTCGGGCCCTGCGAACTGAAGGGGGCGATCGGTCCCGTGGTCCAGTTCTGATAATCCACCGCGCCCACGGCCAGCGCGCAGCTGCAGTCGGCGGGCGTGACGATGCTGCCCTCCTTGACGAAGGGCGAGATCCGCTGGTTCAGGTTGAAGATGGCCAGTTGCTTGGCGGAGCCCACGCTGGCCGGCCGGACGCGAATCTCGTAGTCGCCCGCGGACGGGGCGCTGAAGAGCAGGTGCTCGGTCGGCGGCTGCGAGCCGTTCTGCACGCGGGTCGATGACGCAACGATCGAGCCACGGCTGTTGGTGACGTAGAGGTCGTAGTCCTGGCGGGTCGTGGGCCAATCGCGCCACGTCAGATAGACCTCGATCAGTTGACCGCTCTGGGCGCTAAAGCTGAGGCCTTCGCGCCCGGAGGAAAACTCGGCCCAGCTGTTGCCGTTGGTGTCGCGGGCGACGCCCTGCCAGTGGCGCCGGCCGTAGTTGCCGGCCGCGTTGACCCAGACGATCCCCGAATTGCGAGCCCGACGGACGGCGTCATTGATAAGCCCCGTGCCGTCGTAGAAGTTGGTGTTGAACCAGGCGACGGAGTGGTTGACGACGTCGACGCCCATCTGGATCGCTCGGTCGACGGCGTTCTCCAGGTCAACCTCGTCAGCGACCTTCATCAGGACGAGGTTGGCATCAGGGGCCATGTCGTGGATGACCTCCGCGGACGCGGTGCCGTGGCTCGAGGAGCTCTGCAGGCCGCTGCCGCTGAAGTCGATGGTCTGGACGTTGCTCGGCAGCTCGCCGCGGGATTGCGCCGCCGAAAGCCCGGCAAAGCCGAGGTCGATGACGGCGATGGTGGTGTTCTGGCCGCGGGTGCCCTGACTCTGCAGCTGGTCGGCGCCCGTGAGCGCCACGCCCTGGCTGACGGTGAGCGCTTGGGGGGCCAGGGGCGGGCGGATGTAGCCGACGCCGGCAAGGTTGGCCAATCGCAGCAGCGCGTTGAGCGGGCCCGAGTCCAGGGGAATGCGCAGCTCGATGAAGTTCTGCGACTGGGCCTGGACGAATTGGCCGCCCATGATGCGACTGATGGCGTTGACGAGGCCGCCGACGTCGCGGGAGACCTCGACGACGACGCGGACGGCGTTGCCCTCAATGGGAACGCCGACCTCGTTGGCCTCGGGGCGAAGGCCCTGAGCGCTAACGCCGCCCTGTTCGGCCTTTTTCAGGATGTTGGCCAGGGCACTGTCGATCTTGCCGCTGGGCGTGGATTTGTCAGGGCCTTGAGCCAAGGCTCCTTGCTCTTGGCCGAACGCTGCCAGCAGCGTCACGCCCAACACCAGCAGCGTCACGGTTCGCACGAGCGACGCTTGTTTCATGGGACAAATTCCCTCCTTCGTTGTCATTGGGCCGCCGGCTGCGGACGGCTTGGCGGTCGCACAAACGCCACAGATGGAGCCGATGCGAGCCGGACGAGTTGATCAATTCTTGCTTGTGCGCTGATAAGCGCCCCATTGCGCGAGGTCGCCACTAGGTCAATGCCGTCCGGCAATGAGGCCTCGGCGGACGTGAGTTCGACGATCACCTCGGCCCGGAGCCCCGACAGTGAAATATTCTGGCGTTCGGCGTAGTCCATCCAGTCGGGCGCCTGGGTCAATCCGTAGAGCACGGAGTCGATCTGGGCCTCGTCGGGCGGGACGGGTTTGCGGGGTTGGGTCATGGGCTCCAGCTGCAGCGACGCGCTCTGCGTCGGCACGACGCCGAACGGCGCGAGCGCCTCCAGAATCCTGTCGAGGTCGTCAGAGCTGAGGCTCGTCTTCGGCAGCTTCGGCGAGACGATGAACTCGTAGCCCGATGTCTGGGGCGCTGGGCGCAGGTTGACGCGCCATTGTGACTCATCCAGCCGAATCCAGAATCGCTGGCCGTCAACGATCAGTTGCGGCGGCTCGAAGAACTGCGATTCTTGGCCAGGATCGCACGACGAGCACGGCTCGCTGCCGTGGAGGTACGTGACGTCCTGATCGGTCTGGATGCGGATCCAATAGCCTTGTTGTTGGGCCGTTTCGATGACGTCCACGACGTCGGTCGAGGGCGTCTGGACGACGGCCCGAAAGTGTCGCTCGGCATCCACGCTGCTGATCTCGATGGGACCATCGCTCAGGGCCGAGGCGCTCGGCCCCAGGCCGAGCAGCGCAACGACCAGGATGCCGGACAAGCTGATCATTCGGAGGCGTTGCGGATTCATAAGAGCCCTCCTTGGAGGCATGGTAGCGAGGCGGGAGAGCATGTGCTCCCCCGCCTCGGTCCGAACGGCTTCACAGGTTCCCGAAGTTGAAGCAGATGGTGAATTGGAAGCCGGGTTTGTCGACCAGCACCACGCAGATCCGCAGGTCCGCGAACGGCGTCAGGTTGCCCGACTGGAAGTCGATGACAAACGGATTGGACGGCGGGTTCTTCTGTGGGCTGCCGAGGAAGACGAAGCGCTTGTTCCGCTCAAGCTGGCCGTCGCCGTCGGTGTCCAGCAGCAGGCGGAACTTCAGCTTCGAGGCGTCGTCGGAGACGCCGATGATGTACTCCACGCGCCCGCTGCGCACTGCGCCCGACAGTTCCAGCTTCTGCGGGTCCGATGGGGTCGGCTTCAGGCCCTGCGAGGCGACGTTGCCCGAGGTCCGGCGCTCCACGCTCGTGAACGCGCCGTCCGTCAGCAGCTCCAGTCGATAGCCGTGGTCGAAGAACCAGTTCGACTGGCCTTGGACGACGATCCGCAGGTGGTTGTCGTCGATGGCGTTCACGAAGATGCCGGATTGCGTGGGTTGCGGCCGAGGCGAGCCGACCTGGATCCGCTTCGTCGTGCTCGTCGTGGCGCCTCGATCATCCGTGACGGTCAACGTGACCCTGTAGGTGCCCGAGCGCTGATAACGATGGAAGACGGTCGACCCGTAGGCCCGGGCGCCGTCGCCGAAGCGCCAGCGCTGTTGCGTGATGCGACCGTCGTTGTCGAAGGACGTGGACTCAAAGCGGACGGTCTCGCCGACGCTCGGGTTCGACGGCGACAGGGAGAAGCCGGCGGTCGGCGCTTGGTTGGACGGAGCCTGAACGGTGATCCGCTGGCTGGCCGAGCTCGTGGCCCCCCTGTTGTCGGTCACGCGCAGCGTGACGTTGTAGCTGCCCGAGGAACGATAGGCGTGCTGAACCGTGCGGCCCGTTGCGCTCGTGCCGTCGCCGAAGATCCACTGATAACGGGTAATTCGTCCATCCGAATCGAACGACGGCGAGGCATCCAAGCGGACGCTGTCGCCGGCACGAGGGCTCAGATTCGAGACGTTGAACGCGGCATCCGGCGCTTGATTGCGCTGCTGCCGGCCGACTTGGAAGCTCGTCCAGTCCGTAGCGACCTTGCTTTCCGCGATGATGCCCTGGATGGAGGCCCGCACCTGGTTGGCGAACTCCTCCGGGTTGGTGCAGACCTGAGGGAACGCATCGTTGTTCATCGTCATTTGCTGGAACACGTCGATGGGGTCCAGGCTGGCGAACGCTTGGACGTATTCCGTGCCCTTGGGCGGCACAACCCGGAAGCGGTAGCTCGACTTGTCCGGTAGGATCTTTTGGCCCGTTGCCACGCGCGGATTGGGCGAGAATGCGTTCGGGAAAATCCGCACGCAGCGCCCGGCAGCGTCGATGTCGACCAGATAGAGGTAGACGCGGTTGGCGTTCTGGGCGCGGGTGTTGACGCGAATCTGGACTTCATCGTCGATCCGGAACCGCGACTGGGGCTGCCCCTGGGCATTGAGGACCTGCACGTCGACCTGAATTTTGTCCGAGTCGGGGACCACGACCAGGCCCTGCTCGGACTGTGACGCGGCGGTCGGGCCCAACAACATGAGCACCGCGATGGCGAGGCTGAACAACAAGCTGAGACGCTTCATGGGCGGATTCCTCCTTTGGAATCGATTGATTGGCTCAATTGTCTCGGCCTCGGGCGTCCGCGAGGAAGCGCACGACCGAAGCCCACTGCTGCCCGTCGGTCTTGGCGCCGATGTAGCGGATCAACGCGTCCGGAAGCGCTTGGGCGCCGGCAAACGAGGGACGCGCCAAGGCGTCCATGACCGCGCTCTTCATGGCCGCGACGTCGTCCAACGGTCGGTTGAGGCGGCGCTCGAAGCGATCCAGCGCCATGGCGGTGGCGGTGATCGCCGTGTCCACGCGGCCGACCGTCAGCTTGACGTCGCCGAACTCCGTCCGAAGCACCTTGCTCTGCATGTTCGACGCCAGATGGATGTCGATGCGCTGATACGTCTGGGCGACGCTGAGCAGCGCCTGGTGCAGAGCGTTCACCTCGCTGGCCGCCAACGACATGGCTTGGCCGGCGTCGTCGACTTGGCCGAAGACGCTCAGCACGCGGCTGATCAACAACTCCGCCGGCAGGTCGTTCTTCGCCGGATTGACGGTGGTGCCCACCGTGGACAACAGCGAGGCGGCCGCGTTCTCCGTGGAGCCGCTCAAGCGAGCGGCGACCTCCTGGAGCAGGGCGAGGGCGCGTGACGCCTGCAGATGGCCGCGGTCGATGCCGGCGGTCAGGTCGTTGCACAGCGTTGACTCCACGTCCTGGGCCAAACGCAACTGGCCGTCGATGAACGCGCAGACGTCCTCCGCCGACTGCGCGCTTGCGCCGACGCCCATGGCCCCGATGAGCCCGAACGCCAAAACGAGCGCGATGGATAGTCGTGTCATGTCTGGTCCTCCTGAACGTCGATCTCGCGCACGGCGTTGAGCGCGTTGCCCGCACTGCTGACGAGATAGTCCGCCGCGGGATCGTTGGCCCACCATTGGCCGTCGATCCTGTAGCCGTACTCGTAGGTGCCGGGCGGCAGCTTGAGGCTGACGGACCAGATGCCGTTGCGCTTGTTCATGGGGATCGGCTGCCACTCGGATTTCCCCTTGACGGGATAACTGATCGCCACGGAGACGTTCTCCGCGTTCGGCGCGTGCACCACAAACTCGACGCCCTGTTGCGACAGCGGCGTGCCGATCTGTGTGCCGACGTAGAGCCCGCCGACGAAAACCAGCGCCAACAACGCCACTGCGGCCATGGCCCACGCCGGCCGCATGGCAAGGGGGAACCAGCGCTGGAACAGACGCCGACGTGGGGGCTCGCTCCGGCTATCGATCTTGTCGAGGACACGCTGGTCCATGTCGGCCAGCCGCTCGCGGTCGCGAGCGACGGCTTCGTCCAATTCGTCGCGGACGAGGCGAGCGACCTCCGCGTCGTCGCCCTCCTCGAACGCTTCGTAGCGCTCCTTACGCATGGTCCGTCACCCCTTTCGCCGTCAGTCGGTCCTGCAACGTTTGCTTGCCGCGGTGGATGCGCGTCTTGATCGTCCCTTCCGGGACGCCGAGCGCGTCGGCGATCTCCTGATAGTCGAGCTCGCCGTAGAAGCGCAACACGAGCGGCATGCGATATTTCTCATCCAGGGACGCGAGGGCCTCTTGGACATGGGAACGGCGCTCGTCCCGTTCGGCGGCGTCAGCCGGGTCCTCGCCCCCGAACAGTTGGAGCGTGTCTTTGAGCGGCGCCGTGAAGCGTTCGCGCCGCAGCCGGTTTTTGGCCAGATTGCTGGTGATCGTGAACAGCCATGTGGAGAACTTCTTGGACATGTCGTAGAGATCGAGCTTTTGGTACGCTCGGATGAATGCGTCCTGGGTGATCTCCTCGGCGTCTGCCGAGTTCTTCAAGACGCCAAGCGCAATGCCATAGGTCGCGTCCTGATAGCGTCTCACGATCTCTCCCCACGCGTCGAGGTTGCCGTTGAGCGTCTCTTGCAACAGTTCAAGCTCCCCTTGTCCCATCTCGCCGCTCCCTTCACCCACGATATACACGCGACCGCCTTCGAAGTTTCACATCGCAGCGCCATCCGTTGAGGGACGCACCTGGTCTGCCATGACCCGACACGAATCACCCGGGCCACAGACAGAATGGACAGGGGGGTCGGACCCCGGTCCTTGGGGCCAGCGCCGGGGGATTCTAGCGTTGGGAGTCGACATGATTCGAGAGACTCGCGAGGAGGGCCTACACTCATGAATCAGACGCCGAGACGACAGCGCCGCTTTCCGCTCAATGGGCGCGCGTTTATTCCCTTGATGATCGTCGGGCTGGGCATCCTATTGACGGGATGCCCCGCCCTGTTGAACCAGCCGCCGATCGCCACATCGACGGGCAGTCCCCTCCAAGGGGAAGCGCCATTGACCGTCAACTTTGACGCCAGTGGATCTTCCGATCCGGACGGGACGATCACCTCCTTTAAGTGGGACTTCGACGACGGCGACACGGGTACTGGGCAGACGCCGTCGCACACGTTCGAGAGCCAAGGGACGTTCCAAGTGACCCTGACCGTCACGGACAACCAAGGCAGCAAGGCGACCGACTCGCTCGTCGTCACCGTCGGCAAGGCGAGCATTTTCTTTAGCTCAAACCGAAAGACCAACGACGACATCTTTCGCATGGACGTCGATGGGACCAATGAAGCCCAGGTGACCTCGAACTCCGCGTCGGACGTTTTCCCGAAGTTGCTCATGAATACGCGCGACCAATTGGCCTTCGCGTCAGACCGGCGAGATGGCTCTGGCGGCGATTATGATCTGTTCACGTCCCAGACCGATGGCACGTTGCCGGTGAATCGAACGCCGGACCAGACGGACAGTGAGGAGGTCCAACCGGCTTGGGGGCCCGACGGCGACCGGCTCGCCTTCGCGTCGGACTTGGACAACGTCGACAGCTTCTACGGGGTCTACACGCTGAACCTGAACACGGGACTGCTCAAGGACGTCAGTGTCCAAAGCGGTAGCCAAGCGCTGTCGCCGGCATGGTCGCCGGACGGCGATCACATTGCCCTCGCGTCGAACCGCGACGGCGACTACGAGATATTTACGTTCACGCCGAGTGGATCACAGGATCAGAAGCTGACCGACAACACCAACGACGACGGCTTTGACAGCAGCCTCGGTCCGCCCTCTGGCACTGATGTTCCTGACGCTCGCGGCATCTCCTGGTCGCCAGATGGCGACCAGATCGCGTTCGTCACCGACCGGAACAACAATCTCGATATCTTCATCGTCAACGCTGACGGCACCGGGTTGAAACAACTCACGACGCACACGGCCGACGACTTCGACCCGTTCTGGCTCCCGAACGGCGACGAAATCGCCTTCGTCTCGGATCGGGGAGGCAGCCTGCAGATCTTTAAGGTCAACGCCAACACCGGAGCGTCGACGAGCGCGTTGACCTCGAACGGCGACAACGTCAATCCGGCCGGAGCCGACGACTGAAGCGGCTGGACAGGCTCAGCCAGAGTGGGATGAGCCCCAAATAGAAGGCATTCAGCCCGATCAGCCAGTCGCCCCAACGGACGTAGCGTGTCTCTCGATCGTGAGAGCGGACCGTGCCGCCGAGCACGGTCCGCTCGTTGATTCCGGATCGGGCCTGAATGCGACCTTGCGCGTCGACGATGCCCGAGATCCCTGAGTTGGCGGCCTGGACCACATCTCGCCGGGTTTCCACGGCTCGGAAAACCGCCTTTGAAAAATGTTGGGGCAGCGCCGAGCTCGCCTTGAACCAGGCGTCGTTGGTGATGATGACGATCAGATCGGCGCCGTTCTGGACGAACGCTCGGCCGATTCGGGGGAAAATCGACTCGAAGCAGATGGGCGTGGCAATCCGACCGATATCGGTCCGAAGCGAGCCATGCCGCTGGCCGGGGTCGATCAGTCCGAGCCGGTTGCCGACCGGAATGAGGTTGAACACGCCAAGCTGGCGCAACAGCGGCTTGCCCGGGAAGTACTCCGTGCTGAAAGGAACGAGGTGGTTCTTATGGTAGGTGTCGGCAACCGTGCCATTGGACGAGACGGCGACCGAGCTGTTGTGCGTCGCGCCCTCAGCGCGGGTGTAGGTGCCGAACAGCAGCGTCTGGTCGTGTTCTTGGGCCCAATCGGTCAACTCGGCGCGCACGTCCGCGTCGTCGAGCACGTAGGTCGGCAGGATCGACTCCGGTAGGATCGTCAATTCGCTCTCGGACGCCTCAATCTGGCTCATCAGGTCCCGATAGATCGAGCGGAACTCCGCCAATCGGCTCGCGTCACTGCGGACGCTTTGGGGGATGCTCGGCTGCACGATCCGGACGTCCATCCCCTCCGAGGAAGGGCCCGACTGGGCCAGGGTAAGCCAGCCGCCGCCGAGCGTCAGCCCCACAACGACGAGCGCCACAACGGGCTCGGGCCAGTGTCGTCTCGCCCAGCCCTCGGCCAACAGCGCGTTGACGAGGACGAGCAAGAACGTGACGCCCCAGATGCCTGCGATCGAGCTGACTTGGATGGCGGCCGGCATCTGATAGAGCGCGTCGGCCGCTTGGCCCCACGGGAAGCCAAAGGGGCCCTGAGCTCGGATCCACTCCAACACCGTCCAGAGGCTCGCGGCGGCAAGGGCGAGCGCCCAGGGGCCGAGTCGACGCGACAGCCACGCGTAGCCCCATCCGAACAGTCCCCAATAGAGCGCCAGGTACCCGACAAGAACGAGATAGGCCGGGACGATGCCGATCGAGGCAAAGTCCCAGAGCGTGTAGAGCCAGTGCAGCAGGATGCCGAAGAAGGCCGTGCCGCCGATCAAGCCGATCCGGAAGCTGGTCTTCGGTGACTGACCGTGAAGGGCACAGAGCAACGGACCGAGCGCCACCGCCGCGAGCGGGGCGAGGTTCGGGCCCGGCATGGCAAACGCCAAGAGCGCGCCGGATAGCCCCGCCAGCAGTGCGCGACGTCTCATGTGATTAGTCCATGTAGAGGCCGCCGTTGGCGTTGATCGTGGCGCCGTTGATCGAGCCGGCCTCGTCGCGACACAAAAACGCGATCAGCGCGCCGATCTCCTCGGGCTGAGCGACTTGTCCAACCGGGATCTTGGCGCGGATCTCGTCGCCCTTTGTTCGGATTGCGTCACGGGTGATGTCGGTCTCCGTGTAGCCGGGCGCGACGGTATTGGCGGTGACGCCGTGGGGACCGAGCTCGGTGGCAAGGGCCTTGGTGAATCCCCATAGACCGGCTTTGGCCGTGGCGTAATGGGCCCCGTTGCCGTAGCCGGCCATGGCGCGCAGCGACGAGACGTTGACGATCCGCCCCCATCCCGCGTCCGTCATGAATGGGGCCACTCGCTGGGCGACGACGAACGCGCCGTCGAGCGTGACGGCCATCATGCGGCGCCACTCCGCCAACGAGAGCTCATCCAGCGTCGCTCGGGCGACGTGGCCCGCGTTGTTGACGAGGACGTGGAGGCCGCCAAGCTGATCGGTCGTCTCACGGACGAGCCGATCGGCGTCGTCGGTGTTGCCGATGTCGGCTTGGATCGCCACGGCCCGTTGGCCGATGTCGTTGACCTGGTCGACGACGGCTCGGGCGGCGTCTCCGTTGTGGTGGTAGTTGACCGCAACGTCGCAGCCCTCTTCGGCCAACTTTCGCGCCGTGGCGGCGCCAATGCCGCGGCTGGCGCCGGTGACAAGTGCAATTCGAGGCCCAACCATGACGTCCTGATCGTAGTTGCGCCATGCGACGGGCGCAAACCGCGGGGTTCGATTGGTCCAGGATGTGTGCCGCATTTACAATATCCCCCATCCCTGTGCACGAGGAGGAAACCCATGACCGCGATCGCGGAGGTGGACTGGTCGCAAGTCGGCGACGAAGCGACGTGGCTGCTGTCGGAACTTTTGCAGATTGACACGACCAACCCGCCCGGCAACGAGCGAGCCGCCGCCGACCACCTTCGACGGTTCTTGGAGAACGAGGGCATCCAATCCGAGTTCCTGGAAAAGGAACCGGGGCGGACGAACCTTCTGGCCCGTTTGAAAGGCTCCCGGCCGGGCCCGACGCTGATGCTCTTGTCGCACACCGACGTCGTCCCCGCCACCAACCCCGACGACTGGGAACAGCCGCCGTTCAGCGGCTCAATCGATGACGACGGCTTCATCTGGGGCCGCGGCGCGCTCGACATGAAGTCGGTGACGGCGATGGAGACGCTGGCGTTTGCGCTGTTTAAGCGCGCCGAGCTCGACTTTGCCGGCGAGTTGGTGTTGCTGTCCGTGGCCGACGAGGAGATGGGCGGCACCTACGGCGCGCGCTGGCTCACGACGGAACATTCCGACAAGGTGCAGGCCGACTACGTCCTGAACGAGATGGGCGGCCTGCCGCTACAGCTGGGCGACCGGACGTTCTACACCATCGAAACCGTCGAAAAAGGGCTCTGGTGGGTTAAGGTCCGCGTGACGGGCACGGCCGGCCACGGCTCGATGCCGCACGACGACAACCCGCTCGTCAAGAGTTCCCAATTCATTCAGCGGATTGCGGAGCATCGATTCCCGAGGATCGTCTCGCCCGCCATTCGATCGTTCGTCGAGACGACGGCGGAGGCGTTCGGCCCTCAAGGCCCAGAGATCGCCGGCGCGCTGCTGGACAGCGACGAGGAACCGGACTTGCCCAGGCTCTTTGGAGGCTCGCCGATCAGTCCGTGGATGGTCAACGCGTTCCTGCGCACGACGTGCTCGCCCACAAAGATCGAGGCGGGCTTGAAGGAGAACGTCATTCCCGATGCCTGCGAGTTCGTGCTCGACTTTCGCTATGTGCCGGGCTACTCCCAAGCCGAGATCGAGGGCGTCCTGCGCTCAATCGCCGATGACCTTGGTATCGAGATCGAGCTGGAAACGCTGCAGGCCAACGAGGCGAGCGAGTCGCCCGTGGATCACGATTTCTACCGCACCATTGAGGCGACGGTCCGTGAAGAGATTCCCGAGGCGGAACCCGTGCCGTACATGCTCACAGGGGCGACGGATTCGCGATTCATGCGGGACAACGGCTCCATCGCCTACGGGTTCGCCCCCTTGTCGACGCGCATGAGCATGGCCGAGCGGGCGGCGCTCATCCACAACGACAACGAGCGGATCGACCAGGAGAGCCTTGAATTGGGCGTTCGCTTGCTCTCGACGGTTGCGATGAAGACGCTGGATGCGCGCTGAGTCGACAGACAATGGGCTCAAAGTCAGCGGCCGTTTACGACGCCCTCTACGCTCACTCGGGCAAGGACTACGCGGGCGAAGCGGATCGACTTCGCGAGTTGATTCGACGCTATGGGCCGTCCGATGGGATCGCTTGGCTCGACGTTGCCTGCGGCACCGGCGTCCACATCGCGCATTTGCAGGACGAGTTTGTCCCTACTGGGCTGGATATCGACGAGCAGATGCTCGCGATGGCGCGCGAGCGCTGCCCCAGCGTCCCGTTCTATCAGGGCGACATGGTCGAGTTTTCCCTGGGGCGACGGTTTGATGTGGTAACGTGCCTGTTCAGTTCCATCGGCTACGCGCGAACCGCCGATCGCTTGCAGGATGCCGTGGCAACCATGGCGCGTCATCTGCGGCCGGGAGGTCTGTTGATCGTTGAACCCTGGATCTTCCCTGAGGACTGGGAAGATCGTCATGTGGGGGCGCTCTTCGTCGACGAACCCGATCTCAAGATCGCTCGGATCAACCACAGCCAGCGGCGGGATCGAACCTCGATCCTCGACTTCCAGTATCTGATCGGCACGCCCGACGGCGTGGAACACGCCACGGAGCGCCACGAGCTCGGGCTGTTTGCGCACGAGGACTACGTCGCCGCTTTTGAACGGGCAGAACTCCACGTGGAGCACGATCCGGCGGGATTGATGGGACGCGGGTTGTATCTCGGCGTTGCGCCGCTGTCGCCCTGACCCTTGCCTTGTTCGGTGTGCGGAGGATTGGCACAATTTACCCTCGATCATCGGTATCCATGGGCCGCGGAGCTGAGGAGGCAGCATGGATCTCATCCTGGCCATCGCGGCAATTTTGATCGGCCTTTACGGCGCGTCCATCGCTCTGGCAGGACTGGCGCAATTCCAGACACGGATCGTGCAACCATGGGCGATGTGGGCCTTGGCCTTCGCCGGCGTTCTCATCATCGCCGCGTCCGTCCTGTTGCTCTTTGCGGTCGATCTGGCCCCCTACGCCCTCATCTTCGGTCTGATGGGCATGCACCTGCTCGCGATCAAGAACGGCCTGGCTCGACACGGGCATCTGACGGCGATTCACCACCTCACGCGACTGCTGATCTCGATCCTGCTCGTCGCGCTCGCGTTCTGGGGGCTCAGCTAAGGGGGCTCGCATGATCGTTGGCGTGGACCACGCCCTCATCGCCGTGGAGGATCTCGATGCCGGGATGCGGACGTATGAGCAGCTTGGGTTCCAGGTGATGCGCGGCGGCTCGCACCCGCAGCACGGCACCCACAATGCGCTCGTGCCCTTGGCCGACGGGTTCTATCTCGAGCTGATGGGCGTCTGGGACGGGGCGTTGGCCCGCCAACACCCCCATACGAATCGGGTGCTCGAGGCGCTCAACGGCGACGATCGCCTCGCGCTGTTCGCGCTCGACTCGGATGACCTCGACGCGGATGTCGCGCAGGTGCGCCAACGTGGCCTCGGCATCAGCGACCCGGTCCCAGGCGAGCGCGAGCGGCCCGACGGCGAGCGCGTCGCCTGGCGGACCGCGCATCCGAATGATCCGCGACTCCCCTTTCTCATCGCGGACGTGACGCCGCGGTCGGTGCGCGTGCCGATCCCCGACGCCGGCATCGGCCCCGAGCTGGAGGTCGACGCCATGGTCGCGGCAGCGCAGCCTCAGGACGTCGACCCCTATGCCCAGCTGTTGGGTGCCCATCCCCAAAACGGGCCCGTGGCGCTGAGCCGAGGCACGGTGGACGTCGCTGGGACCCGTGCGGGCGAGGGCCCCAACCGTCTCATCTTCGCGACGAATGATCTGGACCAGCTCCGGGCCGACATGGCTTCCCGAGCCATTCCGTTCGCGGAGGCGGGTATGTCAGACGGCAGGCGGGCCGTCGTTCCGCGGACGACGCTCGGTGTGTCCCTGTGGATGGCCGAACGCCACGCCCAGGCCGGGTATTGATCGCGTCGGTCAGTGCTTGAACCACAGGAAGAGCCGACCGTGGTTGTGCTCGTCCTTGTCGAGGCGATGGTATTTCTGCTTGATCTGGGGCTGATCGAGGAACTTCAGGACGCGCTTTTTGAGCTGGCCGCTCCCTTTGCCGTGGATGATCTCCACCATCTTGATGCGCTTCTCGATCGCCTCGTCGATGACCCGATGCAGCTCGGCGTCGATCTGGTCGCCCTTGTTGTAGATATCGTGCAGGTCGAGTTTCAGTTTGCCCATGGTCCTCTGTCGACGCCCCTTCGAGAATCCGCACTGGGTGAGCTTAGGGGCACGGCCCTCCGTCTATCAAGGAGCCGGAATGGCGGTGATTGCCGTGGCGACGCGGCCAACGCTTGCGAACGGGATGGCCCCCAGCTACCCTTCGCGCCGAGGGGAGGCGTATGGTGACGTCATTGGTGACGGGCGCGACGGGCATGGTCGGGAGCCATCTGGCCGAGCGCCTGGCCCAGCGCGGCGACCGCGTAGTGGCGCTCGTCCGCGCGGACAGTCCCACCGCCCATCTGGAGCGTCTCGGCATCCGACGGATAAGGGGCGATCTCGGCAGCCCCTGGACGCTCCGCGAGGCGCTACGCGGCGTTGACGCCGTCTATCATTGCGCGGCCCGGCCGCCAATCGGGGGAACCCCACGCCAGTTCTGGCAGGCCAACGTCGAGGGCACGGCCAACCTGCTCCAGTCCGCGCTTGTCGCCAACGTGGCCCGCGTGGTGCACGTCAGCACCGTCGACGTCTACGGCTACGACGACCACGATGGGGCCGACGAGCGGACGCCCTATCGCGCAGACGGCCTCTATTCCTGGTCCAAGATCGAGGCGGAAAAGCTCGCGGTTGAGGCCTACGAGCGCGACGGGTTGCCCGTGACGGTCGTGCGCCCGTGTTTGATCTACGGCTCGGGCGATCGTCACGTCTTGCCCCAAGTGCGAACGTTGCTGGAACGGGCCCGCGTGCCGCTGTTGGGGGGCGGCGGGACGCTCATGGACGTCGTCCACGTGGACGACGCCGTAACGGGGATCGTCGAGGCCGGGACGCGGCCGAGCGCGATCGGCGACGCCTTCAACCTTACCGATGGCGAGCAGCGCACCTTGCGCCAGGTGGTGGAGGCGTTGGCGCAGGCGATCGAGCGCAAGCCCCGCTGCGTGGCCTTGCCATATGGGCCCGTCTACGGCTCGGCTTGGCTCGTCAGTCGGCTCTGCGAGGCGGGCAACCTGCCGGTGCCGACGTCCCTGCAACGGGAAATCGTCAAGGCCATGGGCCACCATCGCCACTTCAGCATCGCCAAGGCCCGCCGAACACTGGACTACACGCCGCAAGTGGCGATCGTCGACGGCTTCCGGCGGTCGTTCCCGGAGCTGGGCGATGATCCCCGAGTGGCCCTCTCCGTCCGATAACCGACGCGCCCTCCTGTGGCCATGACGCTGGAGATTGCACTGGTCTTCGCCTTGCTCATCGCGGCGCTGGTCGTCTTTGCGCTGGACCTGTTCCCCATCGACTTCGTCGCGTTCGGCATCATGGCGGCGATGCTCGTTTTGGCGCCCGTGGTCGGCCTGACGCCACGGGACGCCATTTCGGGATTCAGCAACCCGGCCACGATCACGGTGCTGGCAATGTTCATCCTGAGCGGCGGCATCTATCGCACGGGGGTGGTCAACGAGCTGGGCCACCGGGCGATTCGCATGGCCGGCGGCAGTGAGATGCGCCAGCTCCTGGTCGTCATGCTGATCGTCGGGCCCACTTCGGCGTTCATCAACAACACGGCGGCCGTTGCCATCCTTATTCCGCTCGTCACGACGATGGCGCGCGAACAGAACCGGGCGCCGTCCAAGCTGCTCATTCCGCTCTCCTACACGTCGCAACTGGCGGGCGTCATTACCCTGATCGGCACGTCGACCAACATCCTGGCCAGCGAGCTGGCGGCGGAGGCGGGCCGGAGCGGGTGCGAGGTCTGCCACGCGTTCGGCCTGTTCGAGTTTGCGCCGATCGGCCTGCTGATCTTCGTCGTCGGCGCCGTCTATCTGCTGGGGGTGGGCCAGCGGCTGTTGCCCGAGCGCCGGATGGAGCGCGAGATCACCGAGCGCTACGAGGTGACCGAATACCTGAGCGAGGTCGTCGTCCTGCGGGGCTCGGAGCTGGTGGGACGCACGCTCGTGGAGGCCCGCTTGAGCGAGCGCTTCGACGTGCAGGTCCTGGAGATCATCCGCGAGGGCCAGAAGCTCGGGCCTGCGTTGAGCAACCGCGTCCTGCAGCCGGGCGACATTCTCTTCATCCGGGCCGGCAGCGATCAGCTTCTGGCCATCAAGGACGCCGTGCAGGGCCTGGCGATCGAGCCCGAAGTCCGGCTGGGCGATCAGGCGCTGGCGGGGGACGAATTGGGCCTGCTGGAGGTCGTGGTCGCGCCGAACGCCAGCCTCATCGGCGGCACGTTAGAGAGCACCAACTTCCGCAATCGATTCAACGCCACTGTCATTGCCATGCAGAAGCACGGGGCGTTCATCCGCGAGCGCCTCGGGAAAGTCCGCCTGGACTTCGGCGACACGCTGCTCGTGCAGGGTGAGAAGCGCAGCCTGGAGCAGTTCAAACGCCATCCCGACTTCATCGTCACCGAAGAGCTGCAGCCCGAAGCGTTCCGCCGGGAGAAGATGCCCATCGCGCTGGCGATCGTGGGCGGCGTCGTGCTGGTGGCGGCGTTGGGGGTGCCGATTCTCGTCACCGCCATGGTCGGCTGCGTGCTCATGGTCTTGACGGGCTGTCTGAGCGTGACCGAGCTCCACGAGTCGATCCGCTGGGACGTTATCTTTCTGCTGGCCGGCGTGATTCCGCTCGGATTGGCTATGGAGCAGACAGGCGGCGCCGAGCTGTTGGCCCAGATGGTTGCGGGATCGGCCGAGCACGTGGCGCCGATCGTCGTGCTGATGGCGTTTTACGTGATCAGTATGCTTCTCACCGGGGTCATCTCCAACAACGCGACGGTCGTTGTCCTGGTGCCTGTGGGGGTGGCCACGGCCCAAACGCTGGGGCTCAACCCTCAGGCGTTTATCCTGGCGATCATGTTCGCCGCGTCGACGAGCTTCTGGACGCCCGTGGGCTATCAGACCAACACGATGGTCTACGGGCCCGGCGGCTATAAGTTCCTCGATTTCGTCAAAGTGGGCGGGCCCTTGAATATCATCCTGGCGGTGTTGACCCCCATCTTCATCTATCTCATCTGGGGCTTGTAGGCCAAGCGTTCACACCGTGTGTCGCGGTTGACGCGGATGAGTCGGCAAAGTATGATAACATCACGCCAAACAACGGGGTGATAACCATGACGACGCCAATGCGCAGCCTTTCTCCGATCACCAACGGACGCCGAATCCATCACCCCCGTTCTCACTGTGTTCATTGAGTGTTCCCATCCCCCTCCCGTCACGCCACTCCTAGCCCCCAACAAAGCGGTCGGCGCTCCGGACAGGAGGTTCTCCGACGATGGCCGATGACCTGGTCCGCATTGCGGTTCCCAACAAGGGGCGACTGAGCGAACGGACGCTGGAGCTGCTGTCACAAACGGGCCTGCATGTGCCCCGACACGCCCGGAGTTTGATGGCCGACGTCAACGGGCGCTGGCGGCTGCTGTTCGTGCGCACCGACGACATTCCCGAGTACGTGGCCGCGGGCACGGCCGATGCGGGGGTGACTGGCCTCGACCTTGTCGCCGAGCACGGCGTCGACGTGGGGACGCTGCTCTCGCTCGGGTTCGGCCGCTGTCGCCTGGCGATCGCCGTTCCCAAGGACGGGCCCTACGAGACCTTGGCCGACCTGAACGGATGTCAGGTGGCCACGGAGTTCGAACAGGTCACCGCCCGGTTCTTTGCCGAATGGGGCATGGACGTCGAGGTCGTGCCGTTGTCGGGGGCGGCGGAGATCGCCCCGCACATCGGCGTCGCCGATGCGATCGTCGACCTCGTCGAAACGGGATCCACCCTGCGCCAGAACGGGCTCGCCGAGCTGACCACGATCCTCGACTCGGAAGCGGTCGTCGTCGTCAATCACGACAGCCTCCGGGCGAAGAACGCCCAATTGGAAGAGCTCCGCTCGGCGCTTCGGGGCGTGCTCGACGCGCGGGCGCGGCGCTATCTTATGCTGAACGTCCGTCGCGAGCACTTGGCGGACGTTAAAGCGCTTATGCCAGGCGTCACGGCCCCGACCGTCATGCCGCTGTTGGATCACGAGGACTGGGTGGCGGTCCACGCCGTGATCGGCGAGGCGCAGGTCAATCGGCTGGTCCCGCAGTTGAAGCAGGCCGGTGCGGAAGGATTGCTCGTGTTGCCGATTGAGAGGATGGTGCCTTGAGATGAAGCTTTATCATTTGGAAGCCCTTCGGGCGCCGGATCGCGCGGAGCTCCTGCGTCGACCGCACGCGCGCGACGCCGAGGTGCGCGAGGGCGTCCAGGGGATCATCGACGACGTCCGCGAGCGCGGCGATGCGGCCCTGCGCGACTACAGCGAGCGCTTCGACGGCGTCGCCCTTGATGACGTTCGGGTGGATGGGTCCGACATCGAGGGCGAATTCGAGGCTCTCGGCGAAGCACAACGCGAAGCGATGGACACGGCCCGGGCCAACATCGAGCGGTTCCACGCGCCGCAACGGATCGAGCCCTACGACGTCGAGACGGGGCCCGGCCTCCAAGCCGGCCAGCGCGTCGTGCCCCAACGCCGCGTCGGCATTTACGTTCCCCAGGGACTGGTCTCGTCGCTATTGATGGCCGCCGTGCCGGCCCGGTTGGCCGGCGTGGCCGAGCTGGCGGTCGCGACGCCGCCCGACGCGTCGGGAGCCGTGTCCGAGATCATTCGCGCCACGTCGGATCATCTTGGCATCGAGGAATTGTATGCGGTCGGCGGCGCGCAGGCGATCGCCGCGCTGGCGCATGGAACGGACACGATCCCGGCGGTGGAGAAAGTCGTCGGGCCCGGCAATGCCTACGTGACCGCGGCCAAGGCGCTGGTCCGCGACACGGTCGGCATTGATCTCCTGGCCGGACCGAGCGAGGTGATGCTGCTTGTGGAGCCCACAGACGCGTTCCCCGTGGAGACATGGGCTGGTTGGGCCGCGGACGAGCTGCGGGCCCAGTTGGAGCACGGGCCGGGCACGTCCGCGGTTTTGCTCACGCCCTCGGTCGACCTGGCCCAGCGGGTCACGGCGAGGTTCGACGAGGCCGAGCTCGCCGACCGCCACACGGCGGCGGTCATCTATCGCGATCCGGGCCGCGGGCTGGCCTTCGTGAACGCCTATGGGCCGGAGCACCTGGCGATCTGGAGCGATCAGGCCGAGGATTGGCTTAACGGCGTCGACAGTGCCGGTTCGGTGTTCCTCGGGCCTTGGGCGCCCGTGGCGCTCGGCGACTTCGCCGCCGGCACGAACCACGTCCTGCCGACCGCCCAGGGCGCGCGTCACATGAGCGGGTTGAGCGTCCGGGATTTCCAGAAGACGATCAGCTATCAGCGCGTGAGTGCCGAGGGCTTGCGCGGGCTCCGTGACACGGTGACGACGTTGGCACGGGCCGAGGGACTCCACGCCCATGCTCGATCCGTCGAAGCTCGGTTGAAGGAGGACGGTTATGCGTCGAACGCTTGAGGGCCTCGCCCCCTACCGGCCCCCCGAATCCGAGGGCCGGCCGCTGCACCGCAACACAAACCGCTGGGGCGCCCATTCCGTGTGGCGCCGGTTGGCCGACCTCGCGGCCGATCTGGACCTGAGCGCCTACCCCGACGGATCCGCATCCGGCGTCCGCGAGGCGCTGGCCGCGCGCTACGAGCTTCCCCCGGACTGGTTCGTCGTCGGCAACGGCTCGAACGAGGTCTTCGAGGTGCTGATGAAGACGCTCTTGGACCCTGGCGAGCTCGTGCTCCATCCGAGCCCCAGCTACGGGATGTATCCCCACTACGCGCTCGCCAACGCCGCCTCCGTCGACGACGTCGAGCTGAACGAGGACTTCGACCTGGAGGCGCCGCCGTTCGTGGAGCGCCATCCCGAGCTGATCGTGCTCTGCTCGCCGAACAACCCGACGGGCAACGCGCTCAATCCCGACGCCGTCCACGCGCTCTTGGAAGCCGATCCCGAGCGCTTCGTGATCGTGGACGAGGCCTACGCGGAGTTCGCGTCGCAGAGCTGGCTGTCGCGTGTCCCGGACTACCCGAACCTCATCGTGGTCCGGACGATGTCCAAAGCGTTCGGGCTGGCCGGCCTGCGCCTGGGTTACGCCGCCGCGCATCCGGAGATCCTGGACGACGTCGAGCGGGCCCGGCTGCCCTACAACGTCAACGCGCTGACGCAGGCCCTTGCTGACGCCGCGTTGCGCGAGCCCCAGTTCGCCGACGACTACGTCGCCCATATCCGGGACGAACGCCCGCGCTGGGCCGAGGCCCTCGGCCGACGCGGCTTCCGCGTCTGGCCCTCGGAGGCCAACTTCCTGCTGGCCGGCGTCCCCGACGGCGTCGAGCGCGAGGACCTCATGGCCGATCTGCACGAGGCGGGCATCTTGATTCGCGCGCCGGGCTCGCACCCGCGGCTGGCCCACGACGTCCGCATCACCGTCGGCACGGGCGAGGACCGGGAGGCGCTTATGGCCGCGCTCGACGAGGTGTTGCCATGACCGTCACGATCGCCGACTTCAACGTGGGCAACCTGCATAGCCTCCAGAAAGCGTTCCAAAAACTGGGCGCCGATACGGTCATGACGCCGGACGTCCGGGCATGGCTCGACGCCGAGGTGCTCGTCATCCCGGGGGACGGGGCGTTTGCGGCGATGATGGCGCCGATCGAGGGCCACCGCGAGGCGCTCGCCGAACGGGTGCGGTCTGGGCCGACGCTCGGGATCTGCATCGGGCTGCAGATCGCCTTCGAGGCCAGCACGGAGGACCCCCACGTGGCCGGCCTCGGCGTGCTCGACGGGACCATCGAACGGCTTCCCGCCGACCGACTGCCGCACATGGGCTGGAACACCGTTCGCCACAGCTCCTCGGAGCTCTTCGAGGAGATCCCGGATGAGAGCTACTTCTACTTCGTGCACAGCTACGGGGCGTTGGCCCACGGCGCCGCCATCGCGTGGACGGACTACGGCGGGCCCATCGTGGCGGGGGTTGAGATGGGGCCGGCCAGCTATGCGGTCCAGTTCCATCCGGAAAAGAGCGCGCCATGGGGGCTGAAGCTGTTGGAAAATTTTCTGACGATCGCGGAGGATGCGCGATGATCTGGGCGGCGGTCGACGTCATGGACGGTCAGTGCGTTCAGCTGCAAGGGGGCGATCCGGCCACGGCCCGGTTCAGACAGGACGCAATCCGGGCGGCGCGCCACTGGGAATCCGAGGGCGCCGACGGGCTCCATCTCGTCGACCTCGACGCCGCCATGGGCCAGGGGTCCAACGTCGCGCTATTGCGCGAGACGATGCAGACCCTGCAACGGCCCGTCCAGGTTGGCGGCGGCGTGCGCGACGCGGCCCGCATCGGCGAGTGGATCACCGCCGGGGCCGAGCGGGTGATCCTCGGCACGCGGGCGATCCGCGAGCCGGATTGGCTAGCGGCCATGGCCGAGCGGTTCCCCGGGCGCCTCGTGGTGGCGCTCGACGCCCATGACGGCGAGGTGACCACCTCGGGCTGGAGCGAGGGATCGGGCGTCGGGGCGATCGACGTGGCCCGCGCGGTCGACGGCCTCGGGCTGGCCGCGCTGCTCTACACCAACGTCGGCATCGAGGGGGCCCTCGAGGGGCTCGATCCGACGCCGATCCAGGAGCTGTGTCAGGCTGTTGCGACCCCCGTCTTGGTCTCGGGCGGGATCACGACCGCCGACGACGTCAAAACGGCCTATCGGCTCGGCGCCAGCGGCGTCGTGGTCGGCACGGCGCTCTATGCGGAGACCGTCCGCATGGACGAACTGCTCGCGATTTCTGAGGACGGAGGCGCCCACTCATGAACGCCGAGAACGCCTGGACGACGATCGAGCGCCGCACGGGCGAGACCGAGATCACGCTCGAGCTGCGCTTGCGCGGAAACGGCCACGCCAACGTTGAGGCCGAGCCCTACTTCCTGCGCCACATGCTCGAGACCCTGGCCCGGCACGGCGGCCTCGACCTGGAGCTGCGCGCCTCGGGCGAGGACGAGCATCACCTGATTGAGGACGCCGGCATCGCGCTCGGCCACGGGATTCGGCAGGCATTGCCCGATCTCAAGATCGCCCGCATCGCCCACGCGGTCGTGCCGATGGACGACGCGCTCGTCATGGCGGCCGTGGATCTGGTGGATCGGCCCTATGCGGCCGTCGAGCTGCCGGATGGGATGTATGCGCACATGCTGCGCTCGCTGGCGCTCGACGGCAACTTGACCTTGCACGTCCGCCCGCTGGCCGGCGAGGCCCCGCACCACGTGGTCGAGGCCGCGTTCAAGGCGCTCGGCCGCGCGTTGGATCAGGCCGTTGCGCCCGCCTCCGAGGTGGCCAGCACCAAGGGCGAGGTGACGTGGCGATGAGCCTTGCGACCCGGATCATTCCCTGTCTTGACGTCGACGGCGGCCAGGTCGTCAAAGGGGTTCAGTTCGAAAACTTGCGCGAGATCGGCGACCCGGCCGAGCTGGCGGCGGCTTACGAACGGCAGGGCGCCGACGAGGTCGCCTTTCTGGATATTAGCGCCTCCGTGGAGCAGCGCGAGACGCTGTTGGAGACCGTCCGGCGCACCGCCGAGCGGCTGTTCATCCCCTTGACGGTCGGTGGGGGGGTCTCGTCCGTCGACGGGCTGCACCGGACGCTGCGTGCCGGCGCGGAGAAGGTCTCCATCAACACCGCGGCCGTCGAGTCGCCCGAGCTGATTCGGGAATGCGCCGAGCGCTTCGGGCGCCAGTGCGTCGTCGTCGCCATCGACGCCAAGCGCGTCGATGCGGGCCGATGGGAAGTCCACACGCACGGCGGCCGGACGCCGACGGGAATCGATGCGCTGACGTGGGCCCAACGCGTCGCTGAGTTGGGCGCGGGGGAGATTCTCCTGACGAGCATGGACGCGGACGGCACGCAGGGCGGCTACGACGTGGAGCTTACCCGGGCGGTCGTGGACGCCGTCGGCGTCCCCGTGATCGCCTCGGGCGGGGGCGGCTCGCCCGAGGATCTCTATGGCGCCCTGGCGGACGGCGGCGCTCAGGCGGCGCTCGCCGCCTCGATCTTCCACGATCGCCGCTACACCGTCGGCGACGTCAAACAATATCTGCGAGAGCGGGGCGTGACGGTCCGATGATCGAGATCGACGACGTTCGGTGGGACGCGGACGGGCTCGTGCCCGTGATCGCCCAGGACGATGTCGACGGCCGCGTGCTGATGCTGGCGTACGCCGATCCGGACGCACTTCGACAGACGCTCGAGACGGGCTACATGCACTACTGGAGCCGCTCGCGCGGCGAGCTCTGGCAGAAGGGGGCGAGCTCGGGCAACGTCCAGCGCGTGCGCTCGCTCCATCTCGACTGCGACAACGACGCCGTGCTCGCCCGCGTCGCGCAGACGGGCGTGGCCTGCCACACGGGCGCGCCGACGTGCTTCGGCGAGGGGACCCCGACTGTCCTGGACGAGCTTGGGGAGGTGGTCCGGGATCGAGCCGGCCGATCGCCGGACGACTCCTACGTTGCCGGGCTGTTGGGCGACGAACGACGGCTGCGCCAGAAAGTCGGCGAGGAGGCCGTCGAGGTCGCGCTCGAGGCGGACGACGAGGCATTGGCGCACGAGGCGGCGGACCTCGTCTTCCATCTCTTGGTGCTGTTGTTCGCCCGCGAGCGCCCGTGGTCGGACGTGCTGCGCGAGCTCGAGCGGCGCCGCCCGCGCTGAGCGCGGTTGGCGTGACGGGCCCCTTGCCTTATCATGGATGGGTGACAAGATCCCAGGAGGGGTTGCCATGAACCGGAACCCGAACGACGACGAGGTCGAAGAGGCCGAGGAGCGCGCCGCAAAACCCGAGAGCGAACCCGCCGACGACGACCCCGTCGGATCCGTCGAATCCGTCGAATCCGTCGAATCCGCCAAATCCGCCGAGTCCGGCGAATCCGAAGCCACGACATCCCCCGTGTCGGTCAATGAGCTGACGGACGAGCTCGGCCGCATCAGCTTCACCCAGGACGTGCTGCACGAGATCGTCCATCATGCCATCCAGGGCATCGAGGGCCTGGGCGAGGTCCGGGAACGCGGCAGCGGCTTCGTCGGCATCTTCGGGGGGCGGAGCAAGGGCATCGACGTCGACATGAACGACGACGGCCTGCGCGTGCGCATGAACGTCACCGTCAGCTATGGCAAGCCCATCCACGAAGTCGCCCGCGAGATCCAGCGCGAGATCAAGCAGGAGCTGGAGCGCATGACCGGATTGGACGTGCAAAGCGTCGACATTTACGTGCAGAACGTCAAGGCCCACCAAGAAGCCGAACAGGCGCACTCAGAGGCGTCCGACCGCCTCGACGAGGCCGAATCTCCCGACGACGAGCCCGCCTGACGTGCGGAGGGCGCAGACGCGAGGCCCCGCGCCCTCGGGCCCTTGGGACGGGCCCCATCCCTCACTTGAAGCTCAGGTCGTCCTCGACCTCTTGGATCGCCGCGGGCGGGCCGAGCAGCGTCAGGCGGTCGCCGGCGCGCAGCTCGGTCGAGCCGCTGGGGATGAGGTGCTCGCGGTCCCGGTGCACGTAGAGGATCAGCACCCCCTGGGGCAGCGTCAGGTCCTGAACTTCCCGACGATCGAGCTCCTCCGCGCGCAGCTCGACCTCGTGCATGCGGATGGCGTCGCTCTCCATCATGGCGAAGAAGTCCGGGTCGTGGACGAGGCTGCGCAGGACGAAGTGCTTGGACAGCGCCGGCGTCACGGCCTGCACGCCGATGCGCTTCAGCTCCCGCGTGGCGTCCGTGCCCTCGACGAGCGCGACGACGTGGTCGCACTCGAAGCGCTGCCGCGCGAGCTCGGCGACGCGACAGTTCGTCTCGTCGTCGCCCGTGGCAGCCACGACGATGGCGTCGGCGTCGATGCCGGCCTGGATCAGCTCCTCCTCCGTGATGCCGCGAGCCCGGATCACCGTAAAGCCTGACGACTCGGCGTGATCGGCGGAGCGCGGATCGAGCTCCACGAAGCGGACGTCGTCGAACGTATCCGTGGGCAGATGGCGCGCCAGCATGAGCGTGTGCTCGTTGACCCCCACCAGCAACAGCCGGCGCTTCGGTTCGCTGGTCATGGTCGGCATGAGCCGATCGAAGACGAGCGGCGAGGCCGTGGAGGTCACGATAGCAAGCAGGATGATGGCGTTGTTCATCGTGTCCTCGATGAGCCCCGCCCGCATGCCGACGTCCGCGGCCGCGATCATGAGCGTCAGGCCGGGGGAGAGGATCCACCCCGTCGCCCAGGTGCGGCGCCAGTCGTACTGGAAGCGGTAGACGAGCGCGGGCACGATCTTGGCCACGTAGCGCAAAACCAGCAGCGCGGGAATGAGCAAGAGCGTCGTCACCGATCCCGTCAGCGTGCCGATGTCGAACCGGGCCCCAACCATGATGAAAAAGATGGGGATGAAGAAGCCGAAGCCGATGGCGTCCAGCTTGCGCCGCAGCTCGGCCCCGCGGATGCGCCCGACGGCCAAGGAGACGAGGACGCCGGCGAGGAACGCCCCGAGGATGAATTCCACCCCGAGCAGATCGCTCAACGCCACGAAAACGAACATCAGCAGGAACGACCCGCGCACCCCGACCTCGGCTGTCGCCTCGAAGAGGCTGTTGAAGATCGTGGAGTTCTGGAACCGATGGAGCACGCGATCGACGACGAGCACCGCCACGATCAACACGAACACGAGCAGCACTTGGTCGGCCGCCGAGCCCTGCTCGATGGCCACGGCGGCGGTCAACAGCAGCATGGTGCCGAAGTCGGCCAGGATGGTGGCAAGCAGGATGCTCTGGCCGATGGGATAGCCGGAGAGGCCGCGCTCCCGCAGCACGGGCATGACGATGCCGAGCGAGGTCGTCCCCAAGACGAGCGCCATGAGGAACGGGTTCTGCACGAGTCCCCATGTCTGCAGCAGCAGCGCGGCGCCGAAGCTCGCAGCCAGCATCAGAACGAAGTACGCCACGGGCACGCCGAAGGTCCGGGCCGTCTTGCGCCAATGGCCGCGGGCGGAGGAGCCGAGCACGTCGAAGTCGATCTCCAGGCCCGCCAAGAAGAGCAGATACGTGAACCCGAGCGTGGAGAGCACGTTCAGCCACTCGTTCTGGTCGGGCTCGATGATGCCGAGCCCGCTCTGCCCGACGGCGATGCCGGCGAGGATTTCCCCCACGACGACGGGGATGCGCAACGTCTTCAGGCGGGATAGAGTTAGGGGAACGAGGAACGCGAGGCTGGCGACGATGAGTAGGCTAATCCAGGCGCCCGAATGTGCTTCTTGCATGGTGAAATCCTGACGAGGGTTGCTGGTAGCCGCATGCTACTGTGCGCGCTCAGATTCCACAATGCGACCGCGGTCCTGACGGATCCCTGCGCAACGGGCGACCGGGGCAGCCGGGACGAATAGCGTGGAGCGAACATGGAACATCATTTGATCGGCATCGCGACCGTCATCGCGCTCGGCATCGGCGCCCAGTGGCTCGCCTGGCGGGTCCACCTCCCGTCGATCCTGGTGCTGCTCGTCGTGGGCTTCCTTGCCGGGCCGATCACGGGGTTGCTCCACCCCAATGAGCTCTTCGGCGAGCTGCTCTTGCCCGTGGTCTCCATCGCCGTGGCGATCATCCTCTTCGAGGGCGGCCTCAGCCTGTCGCTCCCTGAGCTGCGCGAGGTCGGCTCGGTCTTCACCAAGCTCGTCACGCTCGGGGCGCTCGTCACGGGCGCCGCGTCGGCGGCGTTGGCGTGGGCGATCTTCGGCATTGGGCCGTCGCTGGCGGCGCTGCTCGGCGCGATCCTGATCGTGACGGGGCCGACGGTCATCATGCCGCTGTTGCGCGACCTGCGCCCGCGGCGGCGCCTGGGCAACACGCTCAAGTGGGAGGGGATCGTCATCGATCCCGTCGGGGCCATCCTGGCCGTGCTCGTCTTCGAGGTGATCCTGGCCATGGAGAGCCCCGACCCGGCGACGAGCGTGGCGATCGTGGGCATTCTGAAGGCCATCGGGGGCGGCACGGGGATCGGCCTGATCGGCGCGGGCGCGCTGGTGGTGGCGCTGCGGCGCTACTGGATTCCCGACTTTCTGCAGAACCCGGTCACGCTCATGGCCGCCGTGCTCGCCTACACCGCGTCCAACCAGATCCAGCCCGAGTCGGGGCTGCTGGCCGTCACCCTCATGGGCGCGGCGCTGGCCAACCAGCGCGCCGTCACCGTCAAGCACATCGTCGAATTCAAGGAGAACCTCCGGGTGCTCTTGATCGCGGTGCTGTTTATCCTGTTGGCCGCCCGGCTCCCCTTGGCGAGCGTCACGGCGCTCGGCCCGGAGGTGCTCGGCTTTATCGCGTTGTTGATCCTCGTCGTTCGCCCGCTGGCGGTGGCGCTGTGCACGATCGGATCGAGGTTGAGCTGGCGCGAGCGGGCGTTCGTGGCCTGGATGGCCCCGCGCGGCATCGTGGCGGCCGCGGTGTCGTCGCTGTTTGCGTTGCGCCTGAGCGAGGCCGGCTACAGCGGAACGGAGGCGCTCGTGGCGATCACGTTCGCCGTCATCACCGGCACGGTGGCCGTCTACGGCCTGACGGCCGGGCTGCTGGCGCGTTGGCTGGGCGTGGCCGACCCCAACCCCCAAGGAGCGCTCATCATCGGGGCCCAGCCCTGGGCCCGGGAGATCGCCCAGGCCATCCGCGACGAGGGGTTCCCCGTCCGCCTCGTGGACGACAACTGGGCCCACATCACCGCAGCCCGCCAGGCCGGGTTCGAGACGTTCTACGCGGGCGTCCTCCAGGAGTACGTCCTGGACGAGATCGACCTCGACGGCATCGGGCGGCTCTTGGCGTTGACGCCGAACGACGAGGTCAACGCGCTGGCGGCGCTGCACTTCATGGAGATCTTCGGGCGCGCGGAGGTCTATCAGCTGCCGCCGCCCCGCGTCGCCGAAGGAGAGCCCGCCCAGCAGCTGTTGCCTCGGCACCTGCGCGGGCGGCTGCTGTTCGAGGCGGGCGCGACCCACAGCGAACTGGAGCGGCGCTTCGCCGAGGGCGCCATGCTCAAGCGGACCTCGCTGACCAAGGAGTTCGGCTACCGGGCGTTCCGCGAGCACTACGGCGACAGCGCCGTGCCGCTGTTCGCCGTCAAGCGCGGCGGCCGCCTCGTCGTGATCACCACCGACATCGAGACCGCCCCGGAGGCCGGCGACACGCTGATCGCGCTGGTTGAGCCCGTTTCCGAGGCCGACGAGATGGCTGTGGAGGCGGCCGCCTCG
>JBDGQO010000037.1:0-47998 GCA_042219045.1 Bipolaricaulia bacterium
TCAAGAGCTTTTTCCGAGAGGTCGGGTTAGTTTGAGTACTTTCTCACGGATCGGTAAGGCCCTTCTGCTTACCGGCTTCGCGGGGGCGTTTCGGCGGTCCGAACTCGCGGCCCTCCAAATAGAGCACGTTGACAGTCGTCCGGACGGTATTCTCGTGACCGTGCCGGAAAGCAAGACCGACCAGGAGGGAGATGGGCAAATCGTGGCGATCCGCAGGATCGAAGAGTCAGAGTACTGCCCGGTGTCGGCCCTGAGAGAATGGGTCTCCGTTGCTTCTATCGAGGAAGGGGCGATTTTCCGGGGCGTGCCCCGGTCGGGATACATCTCTCGCGGTGCAATCACCGGGCGTACCGTTGGCAACGCCGTGAAACGAGCCGCTGAGGCTGCGGGGCTTCCTCAGGCGGAGGATTACACAGGGCACTCCCTCCGAGCCGGGCACATCACGCAGGCCTCGATGGAAGGGGCTCCCGACGCGGCGATTCAGGCACAGAGTCGGCATGAGAGCGACCGGGCGTTTCGGGAGTATGTCCGTCCGCAGAAGCTTCTGGAGAACACCTCCAGTGCGCACCTCGGTCTGTAAGCAATTTACTAATTGGATCAAGCTGGCAGAATGGATAGAGACGTTGGAGACCTTGGAGAAAAGGTAGCCGAGATGTGGTGCGACCAAGCAGGCATGACGGCCAACCGGTCGTACGAGGACGAAAGGGGCTGGGACTGTCTCGCCGAATTTACACTCACCGAAGATGAATCAAAGACTGCTGTCCGTCCGCACGATCGAGACCTTCGGGGAGTCAAAGCCTTCGTACAGGTAAAATCGACCAATAGTAGGAGAGGACGCGTCTCAATAAAGCTAAGCAACTGGAAGTATTTGGCCACGGAGACTCTGCATCCGTGCTTTATTCTCGTCCTTGAGTTTGACGGGGAGGATGAGCCGCAGAGGGCTTACCTCATTCATGTGGGGGAAGACCTGATCGAGAGAATCCTCCAGCGCCTGAGGGAGGTTTCAGAAGAAGACACCCAACTACACGAAACTTCCACGTCCGTTTCCTACGGAGAGGAGGAACGCCTTGAAAACGAAAGTGGGCACGCACTTCGAGCGGCAATCGTCGAGACGATTGAAGGGAATCCGATACGGTACAAAGCCTGGAAGAGACGCTGCCTTACGGAGGTCGGATACGAGGGAGCGACAGTGCGCGTGCAGGGGCAAGCTGAGCTGCCTAGCGATTATGAGGGAGATCCGGAGGGCTTTATTGCCGACCTTTCGGCTGGATTGCAGTCCTCGCTCGATCTGGAAGTGGATGAGGCCCAGGACCTCCGCTTCGGCGACCCCGCAACTCTTTCCTCTTTTCCGGACCACATCCGGCTGAGCCCTGATCATGAAACCGAAGAGGTGAAGCTGATCTTTTCGGCTGGGAGGTACACGCGGGAGCGGATTAATGCCAATCTTTACCGTCCGAGCGAACTGATGGAGAAGGTTCCAGCAGGGAAAAGGAAGCTCCGCTTCTCAATGCCTTACGCGGATCTTGTCGTCGCTGAGGACGCTCAACCGCTGCGTTTCGATGTAAACCTGCCTCCGAAAGACACTCCGGTGGCGCTCGCGGACCTGCAGCCGCTGGCTAAATTGATTCTATTCTTTCAGGAGATGTACGAGGAAAATCAGGACTTCACGATCAAGGTATCCGATCTCTCAGGAAATCCATCGGAAGGCACAATAGGTGCTTTCTCTGGAGGAAATTTTCGTGCGGAAGAAACTCTTGGAATCGCTGCTCGGAGAATCAGGAATACGTGGAGGGTCTGGAAGGCTCTTGACGAGCAGGACCAAGTCAAGGTGACTATGCCACACATTTTGGAGAACTGGAAAGAATATCTCCTTCTGAAAAAGGCTCTTCGCGGTGAAGAAGTGCCTGTCTCCTTAGAGTACGGCCTCTTTAAGCCGTATAAAGAGATCTGCGGTACTCCGAACCCGACTGTAGCCATTCCCGAGCCCTTCATCCTCATTACGTCCACACATGGCCTGATAGTCGGAGTCGTCCTGATGGGAGAGCCCGAGTCGTTAGGCAGGAAAGAAGGTCTCGACCACTACGAGTTGTCCGCTGAGAAGACCGACGTGGTGTACAAAGACACGTTCTTGGAGGGCGAAGAGACCCCTTTCGACGACGCGATGGAGATTCGAGAGTTGTGTGCGGAGAGGATTGATGAAGAGGGATTCTTTGTTCACATAACCGCACCGGCGGATCAGCGGGAGCCCGGGTCACGCGAGAGTTGACGAGAGGGGCTGAAGGATTTAGTCAAAGAGATGGATGTCCAGAAATCCTGTAGCCGGATAGTCTGTCACGAAGGTCAGGAAGAGAAAAGGGAATCCCCGCTGAGAGCGGGAAGATCAACTGAGTTTCGGGGGGAGGCCCATCTTTCCGACGACAGAGGCTTCGTAGAGGAACGGCTCTTCTTAGTGACGCTGCTACTCGTTCTGGCTCGCGCTACCCTGCCTGAGTGTTACGGAAAGCCTAATTTCCGTAACGCATGCGCGACCAAACATAGCACCTCCGCCAATCGGTGGAATTACGTAACGCATTCACGAGTAAGGTCCCTCTCAGCGATGCTTGGGGGTAGTACTCCTTCCCCATGATGTAGGCCTCGATCAAACTTTGTGCAACGGGGACTTCTGCGTTTGAGATTTATTGATCTCGTGCTAGGGAGCGTCGGCACGGATCGGAGAAGAGATACCGCTACTCTCGTCCGCTAAACACGTTACTCGGCGTCTCCCCATCCACTTCCTCGATGGCTACTGCCAGCACCCTATTGATCGCTGGAGCCAACTGCTGGTGCTCCCTAACCGCCATCGTGAGCGTTTCGTAGTAGCTTTCGGGAAGTTCGCGTCTGGAAACGTCGTATTCTTTTCGCGTAAGGCTAGGGTTTTTTCGCGTGATGTTGGGTGCCTTCGTGACATCCTGTTTTCCCAGTGCCGGGTCAACAACATCAGCGAAACGGTCACTGGTGAATAAGTCCTTGAATCGGTCTTTGTATTTGCTCTCTCCTCCAGGCCATCTGAGTTCTACTGTCAGTCGTCCCTCCTCAAACGATTCTATGTCTCGGATCAGATGGACAAAATGCATCCTCACTTTACTGCTAGATAGGTTTAGTCCATCGTCCAGCCGCCACTCAGAGCGATAGAAGTGGCCATATATATTGGAATTGCAGTGCCAGTCCTCCGTCCACGTATCAGGCTGGTATTTTTCGAGAAAGCGCCTCCTCCAATTTCTGCGTTCATGCTCGTGAATCGCCTCAAGACCACTTCTTGCTTCCTGGATTGCATCCAGATGCTCGAAGTAGAGCTGCATCTTTTTCTGTTTTGTCTGGAGATGCAGGTCGTCACTCATGTCCTGGTGTATTGTATCGAGGAAATCGCTCAGCTGCGCGGTTGTGCGTGATGGATACCGGCCACGGTCATCGGCAAGAACTGTGGAAAGCCACTTCTGCACCTCCCCCCAGGTGATATTCACGAACGGACCTGCGGTCGCGTCCTCACTCCCACGACGTTTGATATAAACGAAGTGATGCCCCTCGGCGGGAAAGCTTTCTTTCGGCACCTGCCCCACTTGATTGTCCTCAACGTACCGACGGGTCTGATCTCCTGACTCAGAGGAGTAGAGTTTCAACTCGCAACAGACGAAGAACTGACCAGGGTCCCTAATAAGAAGATCTGGGCGGTTTCCAGTATCGGACGTTGGCTCAGTGACTACTTCAATCTCTTCGGAAACGTGGTCGGGAAGACCGCCATCCGTCCAACTGCTCAGTCCTTTTAGGAACTGGTTGAGAGCATCATTCCCCAATCCATGTGGGGCAGACGGATCGAGAAAATAGCCGAGGTAATTTTGCCAAGCTCTTTCCGCGTCGGCTTCACCCTGGATCTGAAGAGTGGTGCGAGGCGGTGGGGCCGGGGACGGAATCCGGTCGATCCTCGATTTGAGCTCTCCAAGGCGTTCCCCGAGCCGAGTCACGGTCTTCTCTTGAACTGATGAGGAAAGCTCCCTGAGTTGTCCTCTGATTTCTTTCTCACGTGCTTCCGGCATGCCGTGAAGCAAATTAGGAGTGTTCAGAGCAAATGGCGTTGGTTCCCCTCAGTCAGAGGATCAGATCAGTCACGATTGGAGAGGGAGATAAAAGCAAAGGGTAGGGTGACGTAGAAACGCATAACTAGTTTTATGATCTGCTAATTGTATGTCCCCAAACACCTAATTGCAACCTCCTCATCGTGGAAATGAACGCGGCTGTCCATACCCGCGAGACTATGTGAAGCCCTTTCGCTCGTGACTCTGACAGACGGGACGATCCGCGCGGCGTCACGGTCCGGGCAGCAGGTGCCCGTTCAAGCGTTTCATCCCCATAGCGCTGGCTACCCGGAGCAGCGCTTTGCGCTTCGTTACAAGGGCCGCGTGATCCCGCCCGGACACAGATCATTCAGGACGGTTACCGCCGCTTGGGACACCAGGACAGTTGCGAGCTGCGCTAACCCTTCCCGACGGATGGAAGAGGTCGGGTGAATGGCGCCGAACGGGCGTTCTGCCTCCAGACTGCACCGGAATCGGTCCCCTCCTCAAGGCGCCCGACCCGCGAATGGCCGTACGAAACGTACGTGCTGACGGCTGGATGGAGGAATTGAGCGGGCCTACGCGAAACTCCGCACCCGTCTCGGCTGGCCTTCAGCCCGGTCGGGGCGGGCGTGTTTCGTTCGTATTTCTAAGTGAACTGGGACGTCTTCTTGACAGATCCTTCGAACCACCGTTAGACTGTTCAGGGTCCGCTTGTACAGCTTCTCGATATTTCGATATATGACCTGCCGTTATGAGTATGAGATGGCTTTGCGTCTTTATTGCCGCTGTTCTGTCCTTTAGCACCCTAAAACCTGCTATTGCTCAGCAACGGGCGACGCTGCCCTCCCAGATCAGAGCGAACCTCACCGATGCCCAGCTGAAGGAGTTCCGCCGTAGTCAGTTGAGCGTTCAGGTGGACACCAAAACAAAAACCAAAATCAGTGCAAATACCTATACATGGCTTCTTCCTGACACTTCCTTTTTAAGACCTACAGGGGATAGAACTATCACAAAAAAGCAGATCAAGAATTGGCATCTGTATGAGGGGTTTCAGAAAGTAAAAGAACCCGAGTTTTTTCGTATAGCAGGTTATCCGAAGGCCGCCCGACAAGCCAAAGAGTGGCATACTAGAGGTTGGGTGGTCCCCACTGCAATCGTGGGAGCGATAGCTGGAGTCGGAGGAGTCGTATGGCTGGCAAGCTTGGAAACCTACACCAACCAGGGAACTACCTACTTCAGAAACGAAGGCCAAGCTTTGGTAGGCGGAGTCCTAGCCGGTGGTGGACTCGGAATTAGTCTCACTGCCCTCATCAAGGGAAAATGGAAAGACGGGCTGTGGGCTCCCCCCGAACGGCTTCGGAGCGTCGCCAGTGATCATAACAAAAATCTGTATGAGAAGCTCGCGGGAAGGACATCCACTCCAGAAAGAGGAACCGCTCAGCGAAACGGACGTCTTCCCGCCACGACGACAAACGTTGGTCCGACGGTCGAAGAGGCGCTATCCCTTCCCAGCGGGGCGATGAAGGTCAAATCCTCGGAAGTCGAGAGCCTTCAGAAAGGCGACGTGATTATCTCAATCGATGGGGCAGAGCTCAAGCAGGAAGAAAGTCTGAAGCAGGTAATCAAACGCTACTCTCCGGGCGACACGATTCAGTTGGAGATTCTCAGAGAAGGAGAAAACAAAACGGTGTCCGTAACCCTGGGAGGAAGTATCGGCGGATGACCACCTCTTATGCTTCCGGTTTTCTCCCCCACCTCGGTTTGCCGAGGTCGGGCTTTTGTGTTTCCCTGGTGTGAAGAACGGAGGAAGGCGCTATGCTACAGGGGGCCACGAGTCTATCGGGGCCACGTCCTGCGCCGTTACGCCTCTCGCGAGCCCGATCTTGGGGACTGTCGGCCCCACATCCACGGGGAAATACGACATAAGCTGGAAGGATTGCAACATAAGTTGGCGCATTTCCCCCTTCCACCCGCGAGATTTTTGTCTACCATCCTTAGCGATCTCGTCTTCGGAATCGGCTTGGCGTTATGACCCGCCCTGACGCGCCTCCCTTTCCTTCAGGGTTCGCCTTCGTTCTCCTCTGCGCGTCGCTGGTTGCGGCGGCCTCCACCGGCTTCGCCCGTGCCCCAAACCGGGGTCGGCCAGCGCAACCGTCCCCCTCTCACGCCTCCGTCGCCGAGACGCGGTTTCCCGTCCGAGCGCGCCACTCCTACGCTCGGCTTCCGCGAAACGCTGAGCCCACCGTCGAGGGGAGAGGAAAGGTTTACCCCCTCCCTCAAAAACCAGTCCCGACCCCCCCCACGGCGCTCTCGGATACCAATCCCGCGTTCACTTCCGTTCCTTCGGATTCTACAATTAGCCTGGGGCAGAAGCTCGGCGGTGACGATTACAAGTTCAAAGCAAAGCTCTCCTCCGGCGGCGACGTTACCTTTAAGCTTCTACAACGCTACAACCCCCCCCAAGGGGCATCCATCGACTCTAAAACGGGCCAATTCACCTGGAGACCGCGATTTGACCAGCGTGACTCCACCTATGTGATTGGCGTACGAGCGTCTGGACCGAAGGGAAGCCCGACCAACGATACGACTTTCACGGTGATTGTGGAGACGGATACAACCCAGGCTCAGTTTATCCACAACGCGGCGGATCCGAGCATTGAGGCGATCGACCTGTACTTCGAGAACGAGAAGTTCAGGGATGACCTCTCGTTTCGGGCGGCCACCCGTTTCATCTATGTCCCGGCCAACTTCGGGCTCGACGTTGGGTTCGCCCCCGGGAGCTCAAGTGGCCCTAGCGACATCATCGCTAGCCAGACAATCACATTTGACGCGGACTCGACCTATTCCGTCGTGGCGAACGGCGTTCTCAACCCGGACCGCTTCGCCTCCAATCCCGACCAAGAGCCCATCGGCTTCAAGTTCTTCGTAGAGGCGTCCGCCAAGACGAGCGCAGACGGGGCCCAGGTTGCATTTCGAGGGGTGCACGGTGCCACGGATGCCCCCACCATCGACATTCTCGCAGATGGCCGTAAGCTCTTTGGGAAGCTGACCTACGAAGACGTCACGCAGTCGTACAAGAGCCTGTCGGCCGGCGAGAAAGGCCTAGTTGTCACACCATCCGACTCGTTCCAGACGCTCAAAAGCTTTCGAGCGGACCTGTCGCCCCTGAGAGGAGAGGCCGCCACGTTACTTGCGAGTGGATTTCTCGATCCCTCATCCAATCAGGGAGGACCTGCCTTGCGTCTCCTGGCAGTCCGGCCGGACGGAACCGTGAAGCAGTTCCCCGTCAATCAGACCCCACAGCTCGTCGAGAGCAGCATCCCTCCCGACACAACAGTCCTCGTCCCTGGGCCCGACGTGGGGGGAAGCGCCTTCGATCTGGACGCGACCGATGCGGACCCGAACGACACGGTGTCGTTTCTTCTTGGGCAAGCTCCCGACGGGGCCACGCTGGCCTCGTCGACCGGCCAGTTTTCCTGGAGCCCCACGTTCAGCCAGCGAGACTCGACCTACCAGATCACGGTCCGTGCCACAGACGGCATCGACACCACCGCCACGTCGTTCTCCATTTCTGTTGAGGCTCAGACCGCAAAAGCACAATTCATTCACAACGCGGCAGACCCCAATCTCCAACGGATCGACCTCTATCTCGACACCAAAAAAATCGCGGATAACCTTTCCTTCCGGGCGGCCACATCGTTTTTGAGGGTCCCTGCGGGGGGATCCGTGACGCTAGGGGTGGCCAAGAAGGATTCGCGGGCCTTGAGCGACACGGTGGCGAGCCAATCGGTGACGTTCACCCCCGACTCGACCTATACGACCGTGGCTAGTGGTGTACTGAAGCCGCGCAACTTCGCCAAGAACCCGAACGATAAATCGACTGCCCTCAAATTTTATGTCGAACCTGGGGCGCTCCAGAAGAGTGCCTCCAACGACTCGGTGGTGCTCCGTGCCGCCCACGGGGCGACCGACCTGCCGACAGTTCGCCTCGACCAGAACGGGACGACGCTGTTCAGCAATCTGACCTACGGGGACGTGACGCCTGGGTACCTGACCGTACCGGCCAACGAAAAACGCCTCGTCCTCACGCACCAAAACGCTCAGATCAAAGCCTTCCAGGCGGACACGCTCGCGACGTTCGGGGGACGCGCCGCGACGGTCCTCCTAAGTGGATTCCAGGATTCCTCGGCGGTGAATCAGGGCGGCCCCTCCCTCCAACTCATTGCGGCCCTCCCGAACGGAGAAGTCGTTCCCCTTCGAAAGAATCGCCCCCCCAAATTCACCTCGGTCCCGAAAGATTTCTCAACCAAGCCGAAGACGAAAATCGATACCTCAATCAGCGTCATGGATCCCGATGGAGACTCGGTCGCATTGTCGGTTACAACCCCGCTTCCCCGCCGGGCCACGTTTACCGACACATCCGGCCGGTTTACCTGGACCCCGACCCTCACCGACCGAGACTCCACCTATCAAGTCGGTGTACGAGCCTCCGACGGCGAGGCCGCTACCGATACCGCGTTCGCCGTGACGGTGCAGACCGGAACCGCCCCCGCTCAATTTATTCACAACGCGGCGGATCCTAACATTGACACCGCCGACGTTTACCTCGATGGCGTCCGGATCCTGAACGACTTTTCGTTCCGTTCCGCGACCTCCCTCCAAACACAGACAGTCCCGACGGGCGTAACGGCTCAATTGGGCATCGCGCCCAAAACCTCAAGGGACAGCGGGGACGTTCTCGCCGCACAGCCAGTCACCTTTAGCGCGGACTCCAGCTACACGATCGTGGCCAGCGGACTCCTTGAGCCAGACAACTTTGCCGACAATCCGGCGGGCAAGGCCGTGAGTTTCAAGTTCTTCGTCCAAAACGGGGCTCGGACCCAAGCCGACGGAGACCAGGTTAATCTCCGGGCGGTGCACAGCGTGACTGACGCCCCGAGCCTCGATGTCGAGGTGGTCGGCAATACCCTTTCAGCCGGGACCAGTGTGTTCAAAGGCATCGCGTACGGGGACGTAACCGCCGAATACCATCCGGTGACCTCGGAGGAGAAGCGCTTCCTCTTGAATCAGGCGGACACCTCCAATGCCATCGCGGCCTTCCGGAAGGATCTCTCTCAGCTCGGGGGCCAGGCGGCGGTGCTTTTGGTAAGCGGTTTCCTCCGACCATCGAGAAACGAAAACGGGCCGGCCCTAGAAATGCTAGTTGTCGAACGAGACGGAGCCGTCGACACGCTCAAGCAGAACTCTCCGCCCCGTTTCGTCTCACGGAGCGTGCCGGGCGATACGACCGTGATGCCCGGCACCACTCTCGAGGGTCCCGCGTTCAATCTCGATGCGACCGATCCAGAGGGGGACTCGATCACCTACTCCCTGGATCAGGCCCCGAAGGGAGCGGCGATTGACTCGACGAACGGACAGTTCACCTGGACTCCCACGCTTACCCAGCGGGACTCGACGTACCAGATCAAGGCCCGCGCCTCTGACGGCCCGTCGGGCACCGATACGACGTTTGCGGTCACGGTCCAGACAAACAAGGCCTCCGTGCAGTTTGTCCACAACGTAGCGGACCCAAATGTTAAGAAGGTCGACCTCTACCTCGACGAGGCGAAGGTAGCCGACGATATCGCTTTCCGGTCGGCGACGCCCTTCATAAAGGTACCCGCCGATCTGACGGTCACTATGTCCCTCACCCCGGGATCGGCCGGCGGCGCCGCGGACTCGCTTTTGGCCCAATCGATCACTTTCGACTCCGATTCCATCTACACGGTCGCAGCCGGCGGCGTTGCCAACCCGGACAATTTCGCCAATAATCCCGACGGCAAACACATCGGACTCGCTTTCTTTGTCGAGCCGGGCGCCAAGGCTAAGAGCTCCCCCAGCGGAAAGGGGATCGCCCTACGGATGGTTCACGGAGTGACCGACGCCCCAACGGTCAATATCGTTGCCGACGAGTCGGTTTTGTTCCGGGGTCTCGCCTACGGGACCGTTACGTCAGACTACCGAACTGTGCCGGCCGAGGACACTCGATTCTTCGTCACCCCAGGTCCCCCTACCCGCGCCCTCGGGACCTTCCAGGCCGACACGCTGTCGAGTCTTCGTGGGCGCACGGCTACCCTCATTGCGTCCGGGTTCGTCGACTCGTCGGCCGTCAATCAGGGCGGGGCGGGACTTCAGTTGCTCGCAGCCTTGCCGAACGGGGAGATACTGTCGTTCGACCGCGTGAAGCCGACCCCCGATTCGATTTCGGTGAGCATTGACCAGTCGTTCAACGGGGGGCGACAGCGTAGCGATTATCGGTTGGTGGGGTTGCCTGGTCGAGTGGACCTTCCCATCGAAAACACGCTCCCCGGAAGTTCTCCGAGCGACTGGCGGGCCTTTACCGACAATGGACAGTCCCTCGTTGAATTCGACGGGTCCAATCGATTCAATTTCCGACCGGGCCGGGGGTTTTGGCTCATCAGTGAGAACGACTGGAGGGTGTCCCGCTCCGTCCGCCCCGTGCGGCTCAGTGACAGCTCCAACGCCCACGTTCCCCTCCACGACGGCTGGAATATTATCTCCAACCCGCTCGGAAAAGCCGTCCCCTGGGCGGCCGTGCAGACCGAAAACGGGATCTCCGGGGGACTTTTTCGATGGACAGGCTCCACCTACAGCCTGGACTCCACGTTTGCGTCCGCCCGGCGGGGAGTAGCATACTACTTTCTCAACGATGCGGGCCTAGACACCCTGGACGTGCCTGCACTGAAATCGTCCCGCACGGCAGCAAGGAGCAAACGCACCGAGGGCCCCCGTCTGCGACTTGAGGTCTTGTCGGACAGCAGCGTGGTCGCATCGGCCTGGATCGGGATGCAGGCGGGCGCCAAAACTGGCCGGGACCGTTTCGATCGCGTGTCGCCGCCCCAGTATTTTGGACCCACGTCCCTCCAGGTCAAGAACGAGAAGATCGATTCCGACTTCCCACTTGTCGTGGACATCCGGCCCGCCGACGCGAACGGCCATACGTATCACTTTCGCCTCAACACCAATCCAGGAACTACGCTCATCCTGCGGGCCAAGGGAATCGATCAGTGGCGGGAGGGCCTTCAGGCTCGCCTCTACGACAACACCCGCGGCCGCACCATCGATCTCCGCGAGCAGTCCTCCATCGACGTGACTCCACAGCGAAAGTGGTCTACGTACACCCTGATCGTGGGACGATCATCGTACGTCTCCAATCAGATGTCGAGGTTCACCCCGGAGGAGTTTCGGGTATGGCCGAACTATCCGAATCCGTTTCGGGATCGCACAACGGTCAAGTACGCCCTTCCAAAACAGATGACCGTGCACGCCAGAATCTACGATGTGCTTGGACGCCGAGTCCGCACCCTGGTTCGCGGCAAGACGCAGCCTGCAGGCATCCACACGGTCACCTGGGACGGCACGACGAATTCAGGGGGATCGGTGGCCAGTGGAACGTACTTCATCCGAGTCCGCGCCGGCGGCCACACTCAAACCTTCAAAATGGTCGTGATACGATGATCGACCGCTGCCCGGGTTTGCTCCTATTGACTACGATTTCCGTGTTATGAGATGCGACCGGCTTTCTCTTCTTCTGATACTGCCCCTCCTGCTTGCTTCCTGGGATGCTGCGTGCTACGGTCAACCGATGGACGGAACGATGTCTCTCAACCGCGACCTCACGTCCCCGATTCCTGCAAGCGCAAGGACCGACGGCCTAAAGCCCGCTTCTAATGGGCCGGAAGCCGGTCGTACACCGGAAGCCCGTCGAGCAGCGGGCCGTTCTCAGGAGGCACTGTTTGCCATTCGAGGGCCCCGAACGCCTCCTCATCGTGTGCCCGCATCCTCCCCCACTTTCTCTCTTTCCCCGAGGTTCGTAGAGGCGATGCGCCCCTACGTCGCGGACGCACCCCTCACTCGAATGTACCTTCCCCCGCCCGCAAAAACGAACGGGCGCCCCCGTCCTCCAGAACAGAGCGCCCAGCAGGCAAATGGGAATGTACGCCTGTACGTCCTCATCGGGGCCGCCGTCCTCGTGGCTGGGTGGGTGTCCTACGCCGTTCTTGCGCGGAGTGAGAGCGAGGGCATTCCTCCTAAACCCCCCCCTCGCCCCCAGCCACAGTGAGCCGCGCCATGGGACACTGTGGGCGGAGCGCGTGGCCGCGGGTCCGACGAACACCTATCGCCGTACCGAAAAGTCCCCGTTCCCATTTCCGATATATAACCGCGTCGTCGGGCGTCCCGACCTTCCCTCCCCCGTAATCAAAAGGTCGAGGTGCCCATCTCCGTTCATGTCGGCCATCGAGGCGGTGCTAAACGAAACGCCCGCCAAAGAAGCTCCTGCCTGAGAAAGAGGCAGGCGTTCCCCGCCGAAATAGATTCGCGTGATCGAGGCCCCGCTGGGCCCCTCCCCCGTAATGAGAAGATCGGTCGTCCCATCTTCGTTGACGTCCCCCAGCGCCGTCGCTCCCGCCACGACGTCTGGAAGCCCCGCCTCTGCCCTCGCGAACGTGCCCTCCGCGCTCCCTAAATAAAGCTCCGTCGAGGGCCGCTCGCCTACACTCCGGCCGGTAAGGAGCAAGTCAGCATGCCCGTCGCCATTGAGGTCTCCAATCGACGCAGATCCCTCCGTGAGGCCCGTTAGCCCGGCGTTCGCAGCCGTGAACCCGCCAGAGCCGTTCGCCAGATAGAGGGTCGTCGAGGGCGCCCCTGACGTGTCGGTCCCGGCAATCAGAAGATCCGGGGTTCCGTCCCCGTTAACGTCCCCGACGGCCGAAGCACTTCTGGCCACGCCCCCAAGTCCCGCGGCGGCCTCCGCGAATTCGCCCTCACCATCGCCCAGATAGAGAGTCGCTGTGGGCGAGCCGGCTGTGCGATTGGGCCGTGAACGGCGTCGCCCGGTAATCAGAAGGTCGAGATGCCCGTCGCGATCGACGTCTCCGATGGAAACGGATCCCCCTGCAACCCCCGTCAATTCGGCCCCGGCCTCGGAAAAGTGGCCGTGCCCATCGCCGAGATAGAGGGTGGCAATCCGTCCCTCGGGACGCCCTCCTGTAAGGAGAAGATCCAGGTGGCCGTCGCTCCCGATGTCGCCGACCGCTACGGCGCCCCCCATAACGGTGGGAAGGGCACTCTCCACTTCTCGGAAGGCCGCCCCCTTCCCATTCAAATACAACATCGTCCGCGGACGGCTGCGGGTTGGGCTCGCGTTTCCGGTAATTAGAAGATCGGGATGGCCGTCGTTGTTCACGTCTCCGATCGCCGTATCGCCTCCGGAGATCCCGACAAGAGCCGTGTCGGCACGGGACGTTGTCCCCGTCCCCGCACGAATTTCTGGTTCCCTCTCAGCCTTTACCTGAACCAGGCCGGGCAGCCATCCCTCCTGTGTCCGACCGCCCTCCTGTGCTTGCACCGGGAAGACCGTACCGAACGTTCCCCCCGCCAGGAGGAAAAGAAGGCCGGGCCAAATCTTACGCAAACAAAAGGCCATCATCAGTACGCTGCGGTTCGTGCTGGAAGAGCGAACTGGGTGGTCCGAACGGAGCGCGCGGCCTCGGACCCGGACGGCTTTGGAAGTCCGCGCTCCCGCTATCGCCGATACGAGGCCGAGAGGGTAAGCCCGATCAGGAGAGGCGCTTCCTCCCAGAGGTCCTGGTCAATAGGGGCTCCGATCAGGAGGCCCGGCTGTGCGGGCCCAACGTCCACCATGACCGTTCCCATGACGTGGTGCACGCTTTTCGCCCGAAACGACCCCGGCGCGCTCGGCGTGACGCGGCCCGTAGCGGTAAGTCCCGCGATGATTGGTCCCTTTTCGTACCACAGTTGCCCGCTGTACCGGAGGCGGGCCCGTCGTCCCGGATTTACGGCCCCTTCCGGGCGTCGCACCGCCACGACCCCTCCCCGAAGGCGCACGCTCAGGTGCCGGCGAAGTAAGTACCGCCAGCTCAGGAGGGCGGATGCGTTCTGTTCCTCGGATCGGAAGGCGCTGCTGCGCCCCACATTTGCGAGCCGTCCCATCGCCAGGGCCGCGTCGTCCGCGGTGACTGGAACTCGGGCCCCGATCTCGAGGAGCAGGGGAACGGACAGGGCACTCAGGCCAATGCCCACGTAGGGATCGCCGACCATCGTCGTAGACCGGGGCGAGCCCACGGAGCGGTAGGCGAACGGGAGTTCAGCGATGACCTCCACGCGCCTCGTCACCCCAACCGACAGATCCAGGTACGCAGCGCCGCTCGATATCCGAAAGTCCCCATCGCCGAGGGTCGGCACGACCCATTCCAGGGCAATCTGGTTGGTGCGATAGGGCGGAGTCCACATCGTTTGGGCGGACGCCCGCGTGGTGGTTGCGAGGAGGAAAACGACACTCATTCCTCCGAGCAGAACCGGCCAGTACCGACGAGAAGCGTAAGAGACCACGATTCGGATCGAACGTGTAATCATGTCGGACCCCCCTCCCTTCCTTCGGATCGACTCACAAACGCAAAAGCTGATCGGCCAAAGAGATGGCCCGGAGTCCCCCTACTTCACGATCACCTCCTAGTCGTCTCCAAGCTCCCGGATGCGCGCATCACCGACCTCAACGGTGATCGCCGGCCCATACTCTTCGCGGACCCGTCGTCTCCGCGCCAGTTTTTCCTTCGGACGCTTGACACTTGACTCCGACTGAGATCGCTCATCGGAATCCTCCGAGGGAAAAGAGGCTGACACGTTGAACTCAGGCATTGGCCAGACTGGAATGATTCATAGAGGATCGATGCGCAGACCGAGCCGCTACGCTCTCGGTCGGGGTCACTGCCGTTGCGTGCCGCATTTCGCTTCCTTCACCGTGGTCCCGTCTCCGCTCAAAGCCTCCAGGCGGAGCGTCACGGTCCCGTCCTGTGCCTGGGCCTCAGCGGACGCGAAGGCACGGGTGTCCGGGCCAATGGTTACGGTCTTCGACCAGGAGGTGTCAGGACTCGCTACCTGCGTGGGATCCGACACGCGTTGCGTTCCCTGATCCGACTGGTACGTGACGCGCGAGACGGAGGCCTTGCCCGACACCGTGAGGGAATAGAAAACCGTCAGCTCCGCATTTTGATCGACGCTCACCTGAAGGTTCTGGCAGCTGTTGTTTCCCCCGAACAAGCCACAGGCAGAAAGCCCTCCGGCGAGGATGAGTATTGTGGCCGTCCGGAAGATACGTTGAGAAGGGACCATGCGAGAACTTGGGAGTTGCAAAAAGGACATTCTGAGCGTTCCTCCTTCCGTCGTCAGACTGGCCCCGCTAGGGCATCCTCTCGGCTACGACCGTGGGATCGGCTGCGCATCCTGCCGGATCCGCAGGAGGGCAAAGGCGAGGCTCTGCACAAATCCGTGCTCCTCCTCGTAATCGCGCAGGCGACGCATGCTTTCGTGCGGGTCATAGCCCCGCGATTGCACTTCCTCGACGATGATTGACAGCCGTCGGCGAGAAGCACCCGACGCATTCAGCAGTTCGAGGGTCAGGAGGTGAACGAGAAGCTGGTCGGTGAGCCAGGCGGTGTGCATCCACTCCTCATTCACGTAGGTCCGCGTCCAGGACACCACCAGTTCCTGGTACCGCGCCTCCGCATCGTCGCGGAGGGACTCGTTTAGGGCGGCCCCCTCGCCCGTGAGATGGGGCCGAACCGTCCGCAACCGGCACACGTCCAGAAGACACGCGTCGAGGCGCCTCTTCTTCTGCGCCCAATCCGGACGAGGTGCCTCTTTCAACCACGCCGTGGCGGCGTCCTCGAGACGAGCTAGTAGGGTAGGGACATACACGTTTTCTTCTTCGACGTCTTGACGAAGACGCCCAATCGCGGCCCGAAGTTCATTTTCGATCTGTTCGGGCCGTGGCAGCGAGGCATTTTTCACGAGGGCCGCGAGCCGGTCGAGGCGCCGCCGAAACTGCTGGGTGTCGGCCGGTCGCTTGCGCAGAACCGACACCCGGACCGGCGTCCGCCAGTGAACGGTTCCCTCCCGGGTCACCGGCACTCGCTCAACGTACGGGAGTTGGCGCTCGACGGGAGCCTCTTCAAGTTTTTCGACGACGGCCGCAGGCGTGTCCCGACGCCGCCAAACCTCTTCGAGCAGTTCCGTGGCCCGGGTCATGTCCTCCCGGGCTGCCTCATCGTCGAAGGCATCCTGATCGGGAAGAAGGCTCATCTCGGTGCGGGCCTCCTCAAGTGCGTCCTGGAAGGCCTCGTAGTCGGGAATCTCGACCGTAATCGACGCGCGAAGAGCATTCAGAATGCGGTCGACCTTTTGCTCGAGCACGGGGGCGTACCCGATGCTCTCGTACAGGGCCTGGAGCTCGTCGTGCTCTTCGGTCAGCGAGCGCAGCGCGTCCCGCTCTCCTTCCGGGAGGGCAAAAACCTCGTCGACGCTCGCGGGGTGAGGCTCCGCTCCTGTCCCGAACGGCCATAGACGCGGCACGAGGGTCCACACCCTCCAAGTGCCAATTCCCACCCCGAGGAGAAAGGCCAGTATGGCTCCGCCGATGAGCCATCCAGTACTGGGCATTGACAGGGTTGCGGTCGGGTTTATGATGAATAACTCTTCTTCCGGCACTACGCCGCCGGCGTGGAGGAGAGACCATATGCTACGGGGCCTCGCCCATCCGGGTTACGAAGGCGCTGCCGGTATAGTCGCCCACTGCGTCGAGGCGGCGAGCGGCGGCGCTCCGCGTCTCGTACCGCCCCACCCACACCCGATACAGGGTGCGCCCCTTCTGCTGTTCAGGCCGCACGAAGACGGTCTCGCCCGCACGCCGAACCCGCCGGGCCACCTGCTGGGCATTGGCCCGATCGGCATAGCCGCCAATCTGGATGGTGAAGGCGGCTGTCGCGGCCCGTCCCGTGTCGGTCCGAGTCGACACCGGGGCCGCGGTGTCCCGCCTCGTCCCCCACGCGTCCGCCGGATCGTCGCGTTCTCTCTCGAGCATGGTTGCCCGCTCGTTTTGCGTGGAGTCGGCCTGCGGGGACGGGGGGACGGGCTCGTGCGTCCCCCGCTCGGACGGGGCCTCCGACCTCCTGGCCGTCGTGTCCGCTGCCAGCCGGGACACCTGACCGTTCAGGCCCACCACCCACCCCGCGAGAAACACGAGCACGAAGCAGACGGCGAGGCCCGCCAGGAGGGCAATTCCGGTCTCACGGCGGAGGGTGAACGTGTATTCCATGGGCACTGAGGGGCTACGTGAAGACGCAGAGAGTCTCCGCTCGCTCCCGCCCGAACGAATCAAGGGCTATGCGACAATCAGAGCTAAGCGACGATGTAGGTGGGATCGCCCATCGGAATCGTTCCGCCGTGCGATGAAACGGCCCCCATTCCGGCCACTGGGGTGATTGCAATGAAATTGGGGACCCCCATCACAATGGGATCCACCGGGGGGACCCCCGCACACGTTGCCATCGATCCCATCCCCGCAACGGGGAACCCCATAATCAAGAACGTCGGATCCATTGGGGCGGCGATTGGACCTCCAACGTGGGGAATGGGAGGAACGGCGGGAGTCATCATGGGACAGGCGTGAAAGTCGCCGACGAAAGCTGCGGGTCCAGGCATCGGTTTGGAAATCGGTTGATTGAAACGTGCTGGCGAGTGTGCGGGGCTATGGCAGAACGAAATGCTGCTCAACGCCCACCGAAAAGCTTCTTAATTTGCTTCTTGAGGCTGTTCCAGTACCAGCCAAGTTGTTTCCTAACGAACCGGGTTGCCTTGATTCTGCCTTTTCGGCTGTATTCGGCCTTCGGCCCTTTCGGGGTTCCCATCTCGAAATACTGTTCCTCTTTCTTCTTTTCTCCGGGATTGTACTTCACGTGCTTGCCGTGCTTCGTGCCTTGGTGGTACTGGGTCATCTCCATGAGATCGCCTGACGGATAGAATACTTTCTCCCGATCGACCTTGCGTCCATTCTCATAATATTCATGACGCATGAGGTCTCCATCGCGGGAATACATCTTCTTTTCACCATGGAGCTTCCCGTCTCTATAGTCGGCCTCTTGTGCGAGGGTACCATCACCGTAGTAGGCTTTCTGTTGGCCATGTTTCTTGTCGTTCTCAAACGGTTGCTCCACACGAAGAGTCCCCTTATAGTAAGACTTTGCCACGCCGTGCTTCTCGCCCTCAATCATCGGTACCTCCACCTGTGGGACACTTGGTTCCTCAAATGCTTTAATAGTACCGTGGGGCTCCCCTTCCTTCATTGGGACATCATTTTTCACGGCCCCATTTTCGTACACGGTGAGATGAACAGGATTACCGTTTTCCAGAGGAATCTCTGTTCTGCGATCACCCGAATGAACAGTTAAGTGAGAGGGTTTGCCATCATCGTCAAGATCAATTTTCTGATGCATCTCACCATCCCGGTACTGAACAATTTTATCACGGGGCTCTCCATTTCGGAATACCATTTTTAATCTCATTTGTCCTTCTTCATCACGTACGATGAGAGGACCATTAATCTTGCCTTTGACAAAATGGGTTTTTACGCGCAACTGACCAGACCCATCATAGCGCTTGAAGTCTCCGTGTAGCCTTCCCTTTTGAAAGTTTCCTCTAATACGAATTTTGTCATCTTCATCTTTCCGCAGAAAAGCACCGTGCATTTTACCCTCTCGATAGTGAAAGATACGCTCTCCACTTCCCCTTTTAAACGCACAACGGCCATGCAATTCGCCTTTTTGAAAACTCAAAATACGAGTCAGACCACCATCCTCATTAAAAAAGCGCGCCGGACCATGTTGAACACCCTTCCGGAAGAAAATTTCTTGACGCATGACCCCATTTTCGTAAATACGAAACGGACCATCTAGCTCTCCGTTCGCATAATTTTCCTCCATTTTCTTTTTTCCATCACGGTTGTATCTTGTTCGAGTCCCGCTAGCTTTTCCAAACTTATACTTTAACTTTTCTTCAACTTTTCCATTACTAAAATGCTTTACTTTTTGTTCATCAATTGGTGAGGTCATAATTTTACATTTAATTTATGCGCTGTGTATCGAAGCAATAGAGTTTTCTATTCTACTTATATTTACAGCCTCCTTCAATATCGACTGACCATTCGCCATTATCTCAGTCTCGTTTTGTGAAACTCGATTTCCTAAGTTAGCCACCTTTTCTGTTGTTTCCGCTAGTTTTGAGTCTGATTTGGCTAAATCTTGTCTAGTAGCAGCCAATGATTCTTTTACTCCTGATAGCTCGCTCTTCTCTCTTAAAATACTCTCGTTTCCATTAAATACATTTTTAGCCGTGTCTACTATTGCCTCTTTGAAGTCTAAACCAAGTACTGATTTGTTATCTATACCAACAACGTGCTTTCCTCCGAACATCGTATTTATTACATGAACGCTTGTGTCTGTCATATGTGAGACTGCATTTGTAATTACCATCCTTTCATTTCGTATGGACATTGCTTCTGTCGACCACTTCTCTACGGTCTTAAATGTAGTCTCACGGTGATGATCCGATCTCTTTTTTATCTCCTTAGTTGTTCCCTCTTTTCCAATTTCTATCTCCGTAGCTACCTGCTCGATCTTTCCACCCTCACCTGCCTCTGACTTCGCTTCCATTTTTATACTACCTTTTTTAGACCTAATATTTATATTATTTACTGCCTCTATGTTTATATTTTGGTTTGACTGAATACAGATATCACCCCCTTTATTTATTACAAGAATTGGATCACCACTACTTCCACCTCCCCCTCCACTATTACCTTCACCTCCTTCCTCCTCGAGTTCCTTGATCGTCTTGAAGTCGCCAGATTGTTCCTGATCCAAAGGTCCCGAACCCTCCTCGTCAGGAACGCGGCAGATTTCAATCCGATCTCCGAAAGTGTGAATCTGATACCGTCCTTCACAAACATCGAGCTTCCCTTTCGCGTCCCGCCCCAGCGCATCAGCCTTTCCGGCATCCTTGTATGCCTCCTTATAAGGCTCCACCTTGTAGGCATCTCGTCCAATTTTGGACACTGCATAGGCCCGTCGGTAGGGACGAACTTTATCCTCATACGCATCCCTTCCTACCTTACTAATTGTTATAGAAATGTATTTTTTCCCATTCTTGGGATTCTTTGAACCGTCTACATACTTAATGAACTTTTTCAGCTTATTAACTCCTTTCTTTTTTTCCGATCCGCTATTCTTCGTCAAAGCCTTGAATTCTGTTTTCCCTGATAGTTTGCTATACTCGTCCTGTCCAATTACTCGACTTACTACCTGGTCATTCTTTACAACAGTCCAGCTTACATCGCCGCTTTTTCGATGTATTCGCAGTTCTTCTGTCATTTTTTCGGTAAACTTTTTCAGACTAGCAGTGTTATCCAAATGTTTGCTAATCTTGTTGGGCACGCTACTTTTCACTTTGAATTTCGTCTTTTCCGGCCCCGAGGACAACTCAGATACTGTTTTCTCACCCGGAACACTTCCCTGCATATCGCTATGAACTCCATATTCCTCCTTTATCTCTTCGAAGAATGGACGTATGTGAGCTATCTTTTTATCCTTTTTGGGCAAATTATTATACTTGCCCTTTCTTATATATGAACTCGCTCCTGAGGGAAAAACTGAAAGACTCGACTTCGACTTGAGCTTGTAGTAGCTCCGCTTGGACTCCTCGACCCTCTGCTCCAGGCCTGTCAGGTCGGTTCGAAACTTGGGGGCAACCGAACGAAGTTCCTCGTTTTTTGCCTCATCAGTCATTATAAGCTGGTTGCCAAAATTCTCGCCGTCCCGCCTCGTTTGGCTTCGAATCCCCGCTTTCGTCCCGGGAGCATCAGAGTAGGGCATTTGGTGCATTCCTCCGTAGAGACTCCCAATCACGAACGGGTATTCGTTTGAGTCCTGTGCCGGGTAAGCGATCGCCACTTTCGTCCCCTCACGGGGCAGAAACTGCCCTCCATACTGAGAGCCGCTCCAAAATGACAGCACACGGGCCCATACCTCCTCGTTCGGACGGTCCCCCAGGTCGAGTTTCACCTTAATCATCCCCTCTTTCGCCTGGTCCTCCTGCTTTTTCTTTTGGGGCAACTCGGCCACCGTAGCGACATAAATGCCCGGCTGTACCTGATTGCCAGGCCCCGCGCTGGCTTGCAGAGAGAACGCGTAGGGATCGAGGTCCTGGTCGTCAGATGCACCGGCACGCTCTTTACGCTCTACGTACCGGTCCCCCCGATAGTCCGGAGAAACACTCTTTGTAGGATCCTTCTTCGGAAAGGCCTCAAATTCGACCCGAAACTTCGACGAATCCACCTCTACCCGAACACGCCCAGTAACAAACTCCATCGAATCGGGCGGCGTCCCATTGGTGGAGAAGTGGGTTAGAACATCCTTACTGCCTTTGCCGAGTTTAAACCGCATTCCGGCCCCGAGGAGCCGGGAGAGTCCCCTCCCCCGAAACACCTTCTGTGCAGCTTGCAACTGGTCCACGCGTACCCGTTCCATCCCCGCATTTTTCCCCGTCCCTTCCCACGTATCCTTCGGAGAAACTTGGTCATACCAGGTGAGTCCTCCAGGGCTTTCATTTATGGTACCGGTCGCTCCTTCTTTCTTCTCGTCTGAGGTGAGGGAAGTGTTTTCGGAGACCTGCCGCCCTCCAGTGTAATACACTGACTCGGCCACCACGTCCTCCGGAACAATATTCTGCTCGAAAGAAAAGTTCAGGACGGTCCGCTCTCCTACACTGCTCTTGCTCGGCTCCAACGTGTGCTCCGTCTTCAAGCTATTCGGATCGATGCGCTTGTACTCCTTGAAGCTAGCGTTCTCGTCTGTGAACACCACGTCTCCGGGATTGGCACTACTGTAGTTCCCGGCGTACCATCCGCCATGGGCGAAGTGGTATGTGAGTCCCGCTTCGTCCGCAATCCTGTTGAAGAACTCAAGATCGGTTTCTCCCTGCTGCGACACGTGCTTTCGTTTTTCGTACCCGCCAATTTCCGCTGTGCTGTATGACAGGCCGTGATGGTCAAGTAGCTGATTCAGGACGCCTTCTTCCGAGTCTTTCGTTACAACCGGCACCCCCGCAAATGTACGTCCGGATCGCGAAAGATGAAGGCGCCACAGGGCCGGCCGAATTTCGACTAGATGCGACTGGGTATCGAACTCGGAGGTCCGAAGACCTCTTCCGTGCTGGCGGATCCGGGTCACAATGCCTTCGACGGTCCGATTTCGTATGCGGTAGTCCGACCGGTCGCTCGACTGCTTCCCCATCTTCCTCGAAAACGACAGCACAATCGGCTGTCCTACCACCCCGTCGAAATTCGCGCGTGCTGGGCTATTATCACTCGAGTTTATGAGCTGAAACTTCACCGTGTACCGAAACAATCCGGAAAGCTGCTCCTGCCCGCTCACGCGTTCTACGGCAACGTCGTAATTCTCAGGCGTCGCGAGACTACTTTTCAGATTTTTGATAGCGGGACCGTCGAGAGAAGCAATGTTGCTCATGAGCTAAGAAGTTCTAGAGCAAGGATTACGGAGAAAACAAATTGCCGGGGGATGGGCGCTTCCTATTACAAAAAATATCCGGGCTAATGGAAAAGAATCAGGAGGGTCTACCTCAGTCGTCCCCAATCGTCGGGGGCTTCTTTAAAGGATGAAAGAACCCAGGTCACGGCACGATTACAAAGCGTTTGGTCTCCCTGAACGTTTTCCCGAGGATCTCCACGAAGTATGCACCACTTGCAAGCTGCATCCGGTTGGGGGGAAGTTTGAGTGGGATCCCCGGGCATGCTGGGCCCGCTGTTCGTCGTCGCGGAGGGCCCGGACCTAGAGCGGGACGGCGACGATGGCGGGGCCGGCTCGGCCGCGGACGGCAGATCCGTCCCTGGTACCTGAACTGAGGGGTTCCGTCCCCGGCGCCCTGACTCGGTCACTTCTCCCTGCGAGTAGGACGACGGGGCATCGGGCGCCTCTCGTGCCGGGCGGGACTGCTGCCCGTACCCCGCCGACAGACCACAGAGCCCAGCGAGGCACACGCTCAGCGTCAAAATTTGAAACAGGCGAATCATACCACTTCAATGCAATAAATGTGGGGCGACAGCCTCCGGCCCGCCGGAAGCGAGCGCCTCATGAATGGACTGCATAGGTAAACCTCCCACTTTCCACCCCGACGTGGGCCTCCGCGATGGCACGATCCTCGGCCATCTGGCCGAGCATCTTCGTCGAGAGGTTGGGCAGGAGGGTCTGCGTGAGGATGTAGTCAATGTTGCGGGCGCCGCTCTCGACCTCCTGGCAGCGGGCCGTGATCTGCTCGACGACGGCGTCGCTGTAGGTAAGGGGAGCGTTGTGGTTCTCTTCGAAGCGGTCCTGCACCCGGCCCAGCTTCAGCTCCACGATCTCGGCCATCTGCTCGTCGCCCAGCGGGTAATACGGAATCGACACCATGCGGCCCAGGAACGCCGACCGGAAGTGGCCCTGCAGCACGTTCCGGACCGATTCGCTGAGCTCCTCCGGGTCCGGACGCGAGGCCCCGTGGTCGCACATCTGCATGATCGTCTCCGTGGCGATGTTGCTCGTGAGGATGATGATCGTGTTGCGGAAGTCGACCGTCACCCCATCGGCGTCCTCCAATTCCCCCTTGTCGAACATCTGGTAGAAGAGCTCCAGCACGTCGGGGTGCGCCTTCTCAATCTCGTCGAGCAGCACCACGGAGTAGGGCGAGTGCCGCACCGCCTCGGTCAGCACGCCGCCCTCGCCGTGCCCTTTGTAGCCCGGCGGGGCCCCCTTCAACTTCGACACGGTGTGGGCCTCCTGGTACTCCGACAGGTTAATGCGCACGAGGTGGCCCCCGTAGAGCTCGTAGGCCAGGGCCTGGGCGGTCTCCGTCTTGCCCACGCCGCTGGGACCGGTGAGCAGAAACACCCCGACCGGCGAGTTCGGGTCTTCCAGCTGGGCCCGGGAGGTGCGGATGCGGCGCGCAATGGCCTCCAGGGCATGGTCCTGCCCAATCACGCGCTCGGCGAGCTGGTCTTTGAGCGAGAGGATGCCCTCAATCTCGTCGGTCTGCATCTTGCCCATCGGGATGCCGGTCCACCCCGAAATGACTTGTGCGACGGTCGTCGTGTCGACGGCGACCGGCACGAGGGGCTCGCCGTCCCGAACGGAGGCCAGTTCCTCGCGTCGCCTGGAGAGCTCCTCGCGGAGGGCCTCGGCGTCGGTCGCGCCCCCCTTGCGTTCCGCCGACGGGTCCACGGAGGCTCCAGTGTCCAGGGGAGCCTCCGTCCCGGTTTCGGACGGCCCATCCTCCGCGGTTGCCCCGTTACGAGAGTCCTGCATCGTCGACGGCCTCGTTCCCGCCACGGTCCCATCCTCGGAAGCCGTTCCGTCCGTGTCCCCGGTCGCCGCAAGTTCGGAGAGCTCCTGCTCCAGCTCCCGGACCTCCTTGACGAGGGTCCACTCGATTTCCCACTGCGACTCGAGATCGTCCTGCCGTTCTTTGACGGCGTCGAGCTCCTCCTTCAGCTCGTCGAGACGGTCCGCGTGGTCGCTGCCGGTAAAGGCCTCGCGCTCCAAGCGCTCGATCTCGAGCTCCAGCCGGTCGGCCCGGTGGCGCGCGTCTTCTAGCTGAGGCGGCACGGTGTTCTGCCCAACCGCCACCCGCGCGCAGGCCGTGTCGAGCACCGTGATGGCCTTGTCCGGCAGGTTGCGGCCGGTAATGTAGCGGTCCGACAGCGAGACGGCGTCCTCGATCGCCTCGTCCAGGATGCGCACCTCGTGGTGCTCCTGCAGGGCCTCCGCCACGCCGCGCAGCATGTCGACGGCCGCTTCCTGGTCGGGCTCCTCCACCTGCACGTTCTGGAAGCGGCGGGCCAGGGCCGCGTCCTTTTCGAAATACTTTTTGTACTCGGCCCACGTGGTCGCGGCAATGGTGCGGAGCTCGCCGCGCGCCAGGGCGGGCTTCAGAAGATTAGCCGCGTCGGCTCCGCCCTCTTGCGCCCCGGCGCCGATGATGGTGTGCACCTCGTCGATGAACAGGATGACGGGATGCGGGGACGCCTTCACCTCGTCGATCACCGACTTGAGCCGGTCCTCGAATTCGCCCCGCATGCTCGCCCCTGCCTGCAGGAGGCCGAGATCAAGCTGGCGAACGGCGATGTTCTCCAGGGCGGGCGGCACCTCGCCCCGCGCCACCCGCTGCGCGAAACCCTCCACCACGGCGGTCTTGCCCACGCCCGCCTTGCCGGTGAGGATGGGATTGTTTTGCCGACGGCGCATGAGGATGTCGGCCACCTGCCGGATTTCGGCCTCGCGGCCCCGGATGGGATCGATCTCGCCGGCTCGGGCCTGCGCCGTGAGGTCCATCGTGTACTGATCGAGTGCCTCGTCGTCCCCGTCCCCCTCCCCCGAGACGTCGGACGTCGGGCCGGCCGTCGGCTCCTCTGCCGGGGCCTCGCCAGTGCGCTCCGCCGTCTCGTCGGTTTCTTCCATGACCGCGCCCACGACCTGATCGAGATTTTCGCGGGGCACGTCGAGCAGCGAGGGGGCCGAGTCGGTCACGACCCCCAGCAGCTCTTCGGTTTCGAGCAGGGCCAGAAGCAGGAGCCCGGAGCGCACGGCCTCCTGGTCGTACTGTGTCGACGCGCGGAGCCAGGCTTCCTGCACGGCCGACACGATCTGGGGGGACATGCTCGGCGTTCGACTGTTGCCCCGCTTGAACTCTTCGGTGGCCGACGTAAGCTCCTGAATCACCTCTGTCGGCTCGATGTCGAAGTTCCTGAGGACCCGATAGATGTCGGTGCCGGGCCCTTGCTCCAGAAGCTTGATCAGCAGGTGCTCCAGCTCGACGTTGTAGTGTGTCTGGGCGACGCAAAGCGACGCCGCCTCCTCCAGGGCCGTCCGGCAGACGGGATTGAGGGTTCCGACAAGGGTCTCCAGGTCCTGAGCGGAAGACATAAGCATCTACGTTGATGGCGAAGAGTCAGTGCGTGCAGAGGCGCGCCATGCGCGCAGGGAGCGCTCGATCGCGGCGTGCTTCTGAATGAGTCGCCGCAAGTCGGCTCGGGAAAGCACAAGCTCAGTCGTCTCCTCCGTCGTCCGGAGCGCCGTGGAGGGAGCCTCCCCGGCGACGAGGGCTTCCAGATTCAGGGGCGTGCCGGGCGTGTTGATCTGTTCGCCTGTGTCGGCCTGGACGCCTCCCCGAAGGAGCACATGCAGCGAGGGGGGCGCGGTGTCGGTCTCGACCAGAGGGGTGCCGGACGCAACTGTGCGCTTTGTCCCGCGCCGGTAGAAGGGCCGCCACATGGAGACCGGAAATAGCGCCCCGAGCCCTGTAGGAGGCCCCTCCGCGTCAGCGGGGGCGCTGTCTCCTTCGTCTCTCTCGGCCCCTGCGGAACCGGAGCGCCCATACTCTTCCTCGAAGGCCCGTTCGAGGGCCGGATATTGGTCAACGAGTGCCTCCAGCATGCTCGCCCGAACAATGAGAAATCGCGAGGACCGCGTCGTGACGAGGGATCCGTCGTACGTTCCCTCCTGGATCATGGCCCGGTCCCCAAAGACCCCTCCCGGCTCGAGCACCGTAAGGACTGTAAAGTCCTCGCTTTCGGGCGACTCGTACCGCACCTCCGCCTCCCCGTCCACGAGGAGATAGAAGGCGTCGGCGGGGCGTCCCTGTCGGGCGACGTGCTGGCGGCCGTCCACGTCGTGCTCGGAAAGTTGGTCGACGACCTCTTGAAGCTGGCCCGGGCTCAATTCGGCGAAGAGCGGAATGCGAAGCACTTCCTGGGCGGGCGTAAAGGTCTGGGGCTGGACCCGCGTGGTGTCCGTGTCGCCCGACGGCGAGCCGACCCACGCGTCCTGCCCGAGACGGGGGCCGAGCAGGGAGCTGAGCGGCGTTTGCGGCGCGTCGGCCGTGTTCAGCGTCAGATCCACGTCCAGGTCTATGGTCCGGCCCAGGTACAGCGTTGAGAGGTCCACCAGGGCCCGGTGGGCCTCCCCCCCGGGGAAGAAGCTCAGGTAGTCGTCGTAGGACGACATCCGGACCTCGACGGTCAGGCCGGCCTGCTGGTCCCATGCCCGCCGGCCCAGAACGGCCGACTGGCCGAGGGCCTGGTTCTGGCCCGCAACGCCGATGCGCGTTTCCTGGTCGGCGTCCAGCTCGAGCCACCGGCCCGTAAGCGGCGTCACGTCCACCTCCAGATCGAAATAATCGCCCAACAAGACGGACAGGCCGTGGGCCGAGGCGGGCCGCTGGTTCAGGAGAGGCGCGTAGCGAAGGAGGGTCTGGTCCGGCACCGAAAGCCGTCCCTGCGCCGCGTTAGGGCCAAGCCCCCCGATGGCCCGCAGGTACCGGGCGACGGTGCTTTCTCTGGGCGGCCCCGACTCCATCCCCACGTGGTGCCGCTTCCGTTCGCGGTACCGGAGCGCGATGAGACGGTGGGCCAGCAGATCCAGAAAGTCGCGGAGGGCCGTATCCCCTTCCCGTTCCCGATCCTGAATCAGCTCAGTGTACGGGGCGGGCAGCGGGCCGTGGGGCCCCGCCAGGCTCATGAACGACACGTCCATCTCAACCGGCCCCTCGTCGTCCGGAATCTCCACGCCGGTGATGTCACTGGCCGGAAACCCAAGCTCCCCGTGGGCCCGGAACCGAACCGGTTCATCCGAGGGCGAGGCGCCCTCTCCTACCGGGGCCCAGCCCGGATGCAGCTGTTCCAGAAGCCGGACGGCCTCGTGGAACTCAAACTCATATGGCTGGTCGACCAGGGCCTTTGCTACAGGAGCGCCTGATCGCCGGCTCTGGGTGGCCATCGGTGCCACACCCCGTCACGTTGATTCGAGGAGATTGCGAGTTGCGTAAAGGCGTTCGCGGAGGCGTGGAGCCCAAACACGCGGTTGAGCACGGCCCCCAGCAGAAAGGCGCTCGACCCCGCAAACGGGCGCTCGTCGACCGTCAGGTGCACCTCCGTCCCGCGACTGAAGCCCCGCCAGGCCTCGTCCCGGAGCCGCCGCGAGACCGGTTCCGTCGACATCGCCCGCAGGCCCTCCAGCTGCTGCTCGAAGTCGGACGGCGCCCCGCCGCTGTAGAGGCGAAGCATCTCCCGGAGCATCTCAAGGCTTTCGGGTCGACTCGACAGCGACAGGTGGTTGAGCGACAGGTTCGAGACCAGTTGCCACAGATGCTCACCGCCGAGGGGCGGATCAATCGGGTTTGTCGGGGTATCGACGCCGGTGATCGACGCCACGGGGAGCCCGAGCTCCGTCGTGTAAAGCGCCTGCGGCGGGACTTCCTCCGGGAGGCGCCGGTTCGTACACAGCACGTGCCCGAACACCGTCTCGTCCGCTGGCTGGGTGGGATCTAAGTCTGGATCCACGAACGAAATCACCACGTCGGTCCCGTCGTGGCGGCGGTGTGGACGCCGTTCCATATACCAAAAGGCCGACGGGGCCTCGCGGCGCGCCTGGTGGTCGAACGAAAAGTACGGGCGGTACGTCCGGCCGGCGTCTGGATCCCGGGCACTGCGGACCGCCTCCACGGAGTGGATCTCGGTCGTCTCTTCCCGGCGCCGGTCCGCCACGAGCCGGTACTCCACCTGCCGCTGATCGACGCGCACCGGCTCGGTGGTGCGGTGGAACAGGTTGACGGCCGGCGTGCAGTTGAGACGCACGTTGCGCGGGGCCAGCTGCGGAATGTCGTCCGGCGATCGGTCGAGCAGAAACAGGACGTCGACGTAGTCCTCCCCAGGGACTCGGTCCAGATGATGCAGCTCCCCGAACAGGTATTTCCGGGGAAACGTCGCGTATTCCTGGATGAGGCGGTAGGCCTCGTGGGCGTGCTCCGGGTACGGCAGCGTGGTCTCGTCCTCGTCGAAGCCGACCGGCCGCAGGGCCCCGTCGGGCAGGAACTCGGGGGCCCTCTGGTCTTCCCCGAGAAGCACGACGCGCTGCCGATGGGCAAAGAGCAGCTCGTAGAGGGTCGACGTCAGCTGCGGGTCCCCTGCCAGGTGGAGGCGCAGCTGGTCCGTGCCGTAGTCGGCCCAGGTGCCGTCGTCACACCGGATCCGCAGCCGCAGCACCGACTCCACGTCGTGGGCTCCTTCCAGGACCTCGTACTGGTCCCGGGGTTCGACGTCCGCCTCCGTCACCGAGAACGGCCAGAGCGTAAGCGGGTACGCGGTGCGGAACCGGCACGTCTCGTCGGTGGGCGCGTCGAGGTACAGGGTCGTCTCGGCCGGCACCGCCGTCCCGTCGGCGGGGACGCCCTGGTCGAGATCGACGTCGAACTGCACGATGGACTGAGCCGGAATCGGGGCCACCAGTTGCGGGTACAGCGTGCCGAGCAATCCCGTCGTGATGCGGGGCATGTCCCGCTCGATGTTGTACTGCACCCGTCCGCTCAAAAACGCCAGCGACTCGATGATGCGCTCCGTGTGGGGATCGGGACTCTCCTGATCCCCCATCTCCAGGCGACGGGCCACCTTCGGGTACTCCTCCGCAAAGGTCTGCCCCATCTCCCGGAGGTACTGGAGCTCCCGCCGGTAGTATGGCAGCAATTTTTCGAGGGCTTCGGACGGCATGAAAGCAACCGATTCGTGAGAGCAGTGTGGGGACGCGCTCGTCGCGCCGGCCTCGGGCCGGAGCCGACGGCGGTCAACCACCCGTTCGAACCTTAAAGGGAAACGCCACGGGCTCGCGCACCTCCCCGGCCACCAGCAGGGCCTCCACCGTTGCCTGCACCCGACCCGGCTCGATCGTCGGCTCCACCTGAACCGTCACATCCTGCAAGCGAGGTTCGAACGCCTCGATCGCCGTTCGAACCTCGTAGGCGATGCGGCTCAGGGCCTGTTCGTCGGCCGGCGACACGGGCGCGAAGTCCGGAATGCCGTACTCGGTAACGGTCGGTCCAAGGTCCGGAGGGATGTCTCGCTGGGGCGTCCGTCGCGTGCTCAGAAGCCACTCGAGGTCGCGGCGGACCAGCCGTTTGAGGGTGTCGGCCGGGACCGTGCGGCGGAGCGGCTCCTCGCGGTCGGATCCAGGGTTCGGATCGATGAGGCGGTCCAATACGGAGAGGCGAGCGCGGGGCTCGTCGCGGTCGCGGGCCATGGCATATGCGAGACAGGCAAAGAGCGGAGACGAACCGGGACCCGGGGCGAGACGCCCCTGGGTCCCAGATCGTCCTCCCGCACTCCGTCAGGAGATTTTGTTCGTCATCAGGTCGTGGGTCACCGGCTGGGCCGACCCTGCTTCGCCCGTCTCCTTCTGGGGCGTGTACGTGTAGGTGATCTTTCCATACGTGAGCTCTACTTCTTCTTTCGGCATGTCCCCTTCGCCGCCCACGACGTTATAATCGGCAACGACAACCCCCTCCATCTCAATCTGGAGGTACTTGATCGGCTCGCCGGTATTGCCGTCGGCCCGGTACGCGTGGAAGACTGCCTTGTCGATGTGCTGGCCGGTCCAGCACATTTTCAGGAGATCGTCGGTCGCCGAGTCAATGTGCTTCCGAAACACAAACGGGCTGTGGTTGACGCGTTCGACCGTCCCGCCGCCCGCCGAACTGCGAACCGGCGACTGGGGCTGGTCGAAGTGGTGATTCCAGGAGAGCACCTCAATCCACTGCTTGTGGTTTTCATCGGTGCTTTCACCTGCGATGTCGGGTCCTGTGAAATTGATATAGACGTTAGTCATGACACGTAGGGTTGAATGGTCAGGAATGAGATCAAAGGGGCTCGCCCCCGGCTAGCGTCCCGGGGGTCTAGGGCGCTCTGTTGGAAGAAAGAGATCCGAATTATGCGGGCTCGGGAAGCTCGGCGACCATGCGGATCGAGGCCGTCAGCTCCTCGAGCTGGAAGTGCGGGCGAACGAAGACGGTCGCGTCGTACGCCCCCGGCTTGCCGGCCTTCTCCACCACGTCGATGCGGGCCTCTCGGAGCGGATACTGCGCCTTCAGCTCCTGCCCCGCATCGTCCTTGCCGAGCGTGTACTGGTTGATCCAGCGGTTGAGGAACGTCGAGATGTCGTCCTTCGACTGGAAGCTGCCGATCTTGTCCCGCATGATCGCCTTGACGTAGTGGGCGAAGCGGGAGGAGGCCATGATGTACGGCAGGCGGGCCGACAGCGCCGCGTTGGCCGTCGCCTCGTCGGTATCGTACTCCTTGGGCTTGTTGACCGTCTGGCCGCTGAAGAAGGCCGCCTGATCGGTCTCCTTGTTGTGGACGAGCGAGATGAAGCCGAGCTTCGACAGCTCGTTTTCCCGACGGTCGGTAACCGGCACTTCCGTAGGGCATTTGATGGCGACGTCGCCGTCGTCCGTCTTGAAGGTGTGGGTCGGCAGGCCCTCAACCAAGCCCCCGCCTTCGACGCCCCGAATCGCCGCGCACCACTTGTACTTCGAGAAGGCATTGGTCATGCGTTCGCCGAGGGCGTAGGCCGTATTGCCCCACAGGTACCGATCGTGGTCCGGACCCTGCACGTCCTCGACGAATTCGAACTCTTCGGCCGGGTTCTCTTCCGGGTCGTAGGGCTCCCGAAGAAGCATTCGGGGCAGCGTCAGCGCCACGTAGCGGGAGTCTTCGCTCTCCCGGAACGACTGCCATTGGGCCAGCTCCGTGCTCTCAAAGATCTTCTCAAGATCGCGGGGCTGGTCGAGCTCCGTCCAGCTGTCCATGTCGAAGAGCTCCGGCGACGGGGAGGAGATGAACGGCGCGTGGGCCGCGGAGGCCACGCTGGACACGTCGTCGATGAACGACAGGTCCTGGGAGCTCCGGTCAATCTCGTAGTCGCCGATCAGAAGGCCGTAGGGACTTCCGCCGAAGGTACCGTACTCCTTCTCGTAGACCTTCTTGAACAGCTGGCTCTGGTCGAACTCGACGGCCTTTTCGAGGTCGTCGAGCAGCTCCTCTTTCGAGGCGTTGAGCAGGCGCAGCTTGAGGGTTCGGCTCGTTTCGGTGTTGAACACCAAGTAGGCCAGTCCTCGCCAGGAGGATTCAAGCTCCTGAAATTCATCGGCGTGCAGGATCTCGTTAACCTGCTCGGAGAGCAGCTGATCGATTTCTGCGATGCGCTCTTCGATCGAGGCGAGCGTGTCTTCGCTGACGGTCATGTCCTCCTCGACGACCTGGTCCACAAACTCTCCAACCAGGGTCTTCGCGTGTTCTTCTTGTTCCTCGCTCCGGGCCATGCGGCCCTCCTCTACGACCTTATCAAGCGCACTTTGCGCTTCGGTGACGGTTGTGTCTTGCTGGGCATCGGTTTCTTCAGCCATAGGTCTAGAACAGGGTTTGGAATCGGAAACTGTTTATGGGAATCGGCAACCGGGACCTGAGCGCTACTCCTCCTGGTCCGACTCGTCCTCCTGGTCTTCGCTCTCAGGGGACTCTGCGTTGCCGTTGAGGGCCTCGTGGATTTCCTCCTGCATGTCGGTGTTGTCCAGCACGTCCTGCAGGAGGGATTCAAGTTTGGCGTTGCCTTCGAGCTTCGCCGCAAGGTCGGCTAAACGTTGACGTGCCTCAAACAGCTTGCGGAGCGGCTCAACTTGCTGGACAATATTCGAGGGATTAAAGTCCTCTAGGTCCTCAAATTCCAGGCTCACGTTGAGCTGGTCGTCCCCCTCCGTCAGCTTATTATCGACCCGAAAGTTAAGTTCGGGATTGATCGAACCAAGGACGTCGTTAAAGTTGTCTCGATCGATCTCGGTAAACGTCCGGTCCTTCAAGGGCGGTTTGCCCTGGTCGCCGGAGAGGTCGGCGAGCACGCCGACGATGAAGGGGAGCTCCTTTTTCTCGATGGCGCCGCCAGTTTCCACGTCGTAGGTAATTTGCACCCGGGGCGGGCGCACGCGGTCAAGCTTATGCTGAGTACTTTCGGCCATGGGTCTGGGGTGGTTGATGCATAAGAAGGTGCTGCGAGAGGATGCACGGTCGTCGGTGTCGCCAGATGTCTGTCGTCGAGGGACAGGAATCTGAATATTTTCAAGGCGAGAAAGGAGTTAAGGGAATGTCGAAAGCATGAGGGAAGAAGTTATTCGGGAAGGCTGCGAAAAGGGAAGGCGTCTACTCGGAGTCTTCCTCGTTCGGGGTGTCGTCCATGCCAAGGAGTTCGTAGATTTCTTGCAGGTCGTCGCCGCTCTGCACGAGCTCTTTCAGAAGCTCGTCGAGGGACATGTTACCCCACGAGACGGCCCGCTTCACGAGGTATGGGGTCGGGCTGTGCGGCTCGGTGCGGAGCAAAAACTCGGCGGCCTCCCACAGGAGGCGGTAGGCCTCCGCCCGGCTTCGAATGTTGACGGAGGAGGCCTCCACGGGCTCGTCCGCATCTTCGGGCATCCAGACCGGCTCGTCGGACCCGTCGTCCTCCTCCTCGACCGCCTCCTCCGCGGGCTCGCGCTCAGAGAGCACGTCCCGGCCGAAGCCGCGAATGTCCCTGAGCGTGTCCTTCCAGGTATCGAGTCCGACGGCTGCCTCCGATCCACACCGTTCTGAGAGGAGGCGTTCGAGGTGTTGGGAGTCGTCGAGAAGTCCGTCCATCCCTTCGACCAGCGAGCGGTAGTAGGACGTGGGCGTCAGCGTGACGCTGGTCAGAATGTCGTTGCGGGAGGCCTCCTCCTCGTCGGCCTCGTCTTCGTGGTCGGCCTGCTCCCACTCCAGGAGGGAGTACGCCTCGGACTCACCCGAGACGTCCGGCTGGGTGATCGGGACCGTTTTTAGCGTTGGGGAAAGCTTCTCGTCAATCCACTTGATCGGGCCAAGACGGAACTCGACATCACCGTCCTTAATCGGCGGATACAGGTCGTCCCAGAAGCCTTCAACGAGGCCAGCCATCAGGTCGAGGCCCGCGGCACAGCCCCCGAATCCGTATTTTTCGATCCAGGCTTCCAGAAGCCATGCGGCCAGCTGGAGATCCTTCGTTCTCGTCTCGAGCGCCTCCACGCAGAGACGTTCCACTTCGTCCCAGTCAGCTGTGTCGAGCTCTCGCTCGTAGATGCCCTGCGGCAGCGAGGGATCATCGGCGTGGCGGGCCTCCTTGACCTCGTCGTAGGTCCCCTCATAGCGGAGGGATTCTCCCCCCGGATTTTCGGGGGAGATGGGGTCGAGGAGCGGCTCGACATCAACCGGTACGTCGCCGAAGGCGTCGGTCATGGGGGAACAGATCGAAGCGTTCGAGTAGGGGGAAGCGCGCTAGGGCCGTCCGCGCGAGAGCGTCTGAGTGGTGTCGGGAAGTGGAGGAGCCTGACGGGGAAACGGGGCCGACAGAATGATCCGGACCGATTCATCAGGGCGGTACAAGTGCTGCCGGATAAACACTCGGGCCTGCGAGGGACCCTCCGATCCTTTCACCTGAGCCGTAAACTGGAGCGTATGGGGATCCGGGTCAACGCGGCGATCAAAGCGTCGGGGAGGAGCCGCGTGGCGGCGCAGCAGGCGCAGCAGCGCCCACTGCCCACCGTACCGGTAGGTTACGGTGCGGGCCGAGGCGTCCACGGTGGCCCGGGTTGCTTCGACAGGCCGGGTCGGAGCGTCGGAGGCCCAGCGAAGGCGCACGACCACCCGGTCGCCGGCGGCCCAGTGCAAGGTATCGCTGCGCCCGTACGAGGCCCGCTCGCCCCCGACCCGCATGTGCCACCCAATCACCTGATCGCCCAGAACCTCGCGGTCCCGATTTACGCGAAAGATGGGAACCACGTCGACCGTCGGGACCGGATAGGTGGAGGGCCGGTCAAGGAACGCCCCGAAGAACGGGCGCAGCTTCTCGATGCGGCCCAAAAATCTCCACGCGGGTCCCGTCGTCATTCCCGCTTGTCGCCAGACGGGACGGTAGGTCGACATGTAGCGGTCGTAGCGCCTGTAGAAGCGCCGCACGTCGCTCGGCGGCGCACCTCGTACGGCTCCACTGTCGGCCAGGGCGGCGAAGGGGAAGCGGCCGCCGAGCTGTTGATTGAAAAATGAGGCGAGACGTCGGTACCGCTGACGGGTCCGTTGAAGGGCCAGTTCGCGGCTCCGCCTGTATAGCTTTCGCCGAAGCAAGTTGCGCTTCTGCAAGAAGAAGTTGCTGCTCTGCTGGGACACCCGGCTCGCTGGAGTCTGCAGAAAGTAGGAGACCGGATGAACCCCGCTCATTTCCGAAGTAAAGAAGTCCTCGAGAATGGAGAGGGCATTCCCTGCGGTCTTGTTCTGGTGCCGGCGGAGAGCCTGTCGAATGCCCTGCCACTTCGAGACGAGTTCCCGGTCGGCAACCTGCAGCTTGCCCTCCCACTTCGCCAGAAAGGAGAGAGCCGGACCGGCCACCTCTTGAGCCAAAAACGTCATCTGCTCCCGCTGGAGCTTTAAGTAGCGTTTAACCTCCTGGGAGTCCCGGGCATTGACGACCGCCAGGTTCGGAGAGCGCCGTCCCTGCCATTGCTCGAAGGCCGACTCCCCAACGCCATAGAGGTTTTGGGCCATGAGGAGATTGTCCACTGATTTCAGGAGTGCATATGCATCCTGAGCTGTGACCCGGGCCAGCTTCCGCCGGGCCGTGTCCATGTTGAGTTCCCCCTGAATGGTAAGCGCGGTGTTAAGGGGAGTGAGGGCCTTTCGGAACCGGTCGGCCCGCCGCTGGAGCTGGACCTCTAGGCGGCTTACGCTTCCCCTCGACACGCTCAACGCGTACGACTGGGCCCGCCCGAGATGCTGTGTGAGATGGCTGCTGAGACCAGCGGCGGCCACCTGCCGGACTGTCTGCCGCATTGATGGCGGGAATTTCGAGAGCCCTTTCGTGGTCACGCTATCGTAGACCTGAATATGACGGACAATCTGCTGGAGCTCCCGGTCATTCCACCGCAGCCTACGACCCGGTGGAATCGTAGCCCGGAGGGTTTGCTTCCCCGGGATCGGCTTCATGAAGGGCTGGTCTAAGAGCTTTCCAAGCGCGTCTCGGAGCGCCGCCACGTCCGCAGCCCAGGCGCGTTGAATTTGTCCCTGGGTCTGCTTGAGCAGGGGACCGGTCATGTTTGAGCGAACGTTCGAGAGCCGATTCTGAAGCCGGTCGACGGCCGCGTTGCCCCCCGACCGAATATCGCTCGCGAGGCCCGGCGCCATCAGCGATGAGGTGTCGCTGAAGGCGAGAAAGGGGCCGTAAACCTGCTCTAGGGCTAGAGTGTCGGCCGTCAGCCAGCGGCTCTCCGGATCCTTGAGAATGGCCTCGACCTTCGTGATGCCGGCCCGCACTGAGCGAAGCTCCTTCTCTTCTCCCGCACTGCTGAGGTTGGTACCCACGGACACCGTTCCAAGGCGGTCAATCTGGTCAGCCAGCCGTTGCAGTCGTTCAATCACACCGTACCTCCGGGGAAGCGCATCATTGAACTGCTGCGCGTAGCGGCGCATCTTGTCCGTGGCGGGCGATCGGTAGCGTCGCAGGAGGACGGAATCGGACCGTACACTTTTCAGGGCATCCCTGTATACGTCCGGCGATCGATCGAGCGTGGCCTGGATCTGCACGTCGAAGAGATACTTCGCCAGACGTCCGAAGTGGTTGAGATTCGGGCGAGTCGCCAATCCATTGTAGCGCTGGGCCGCCCGCTCCAGCGCCGAAAGGTCCTGGGTGTATCCCGACCAAGCCTGATAGGACGGCATGGCCTCCAGCGTGAGCGTATCCGCGGCGGCCGCGGCCGATCGACCCGATCGTAGATCGCCCGTAACGAGCCGCTCAGCCCGGAGCCGGAGGACCGAACGCATCGAGCGGAGAATGACCTTGTCGTAGGCCGTGGCGATGGCTTCGTCGATCTGCTCTTCGACGGAGCCAACCCAGGAGGCCGGAATCAGCAGGGAGGTCAGGTCTGTCGACGTGGCCCTTCCCGTCCTTTGGAGGAGGGAGGTGGCCAATTTCTTGAAGGCCAGTTTCTGCCCGGCCGACGCTCCTCCGGACTGCCCCGCGGTCTCCTGCCACTGATTGACTTGTTCGATGCTGTTTTGCGCGTTCTGCAGAATCGGTACAAGGGCGCTGCGCTCCTCACTTAGATCATTGCCTGCGTACCAGAGACCGAAAACCCCGAGCAAGGCAAGCGCAACGATGCCTCCCTGCACCGCCCAGGTGGCCCGCTGTTGCCAGCTTTGGGCGGCGGCCACCGGACGAGCAAGCTTTCCCTCTTCGAAGATCTTCGACCGGAAGAGATCTGCTAAGAAGGCCGGGCTTGGGGCCTGCTCTGCCTGCCCCTGAACCTGTTCTCCGGCCCCGGTCTCCCGATCTCCAGTCAAGTAGATGCCCCGCAGCATGAAGCCCTCATGGTAGGCACTCTGCCTGAACAGCTCTTCGAGGTAGGTGCTCAGTCGCTCTTTCACCTCGTCGAGCAAGTCTGGGAAGAGGAAAAACTCATCCCGATTCTCGGTCTGAATGTCGTCGCCGAGCGCGCGGATCTGGGCGTAATGAAGGTCCTCGTAAAGCACCTCGAAAGCATCCTCCACCCAATCGTTCGTGTAGGCGGCATCCACGGAATGAGGATTCGACCAGCCGAGCATGTCGTCGGTCCGTTCATCGGGGATCTCCTCGCAGAAGGCTTCAAAGCCCGGAACAGCGTCGCACTTTGTGAGCACGACGTACACCGGAAGCCGGAGTCCGAGCTTCCGCTGCAGGTCCCGCAGTCGATTATGGAGGCGGGCCGCCTTCGTCTCGATGTCGGCCGTCGACAAGGCCGCCTCGCCAACAAGATCGGTACAGGGAATGGTGAGCACGATCCCGTTCAGGGGCTGTCGCGACCGGTATTTGCGCAGTTGGCTGAGGATGCTCGACCACCCCTGGTCTGACGTCTTCCCGTCGGATCGGTAGAGGTACTTGCCGGGGACGTCGATCACGAGGGCCTGGTTATAAAACCACCAGTTGCATCCCTTCTGTCGAGGCGGCGCGTCCTCGTCGGAACGAAGGGGCGAGACCGGCGTCTCGAGTCGAAGGTTTTCCAGAAGGGTCGTCTTTCCGCTTCCCTCCTCGCCCAGAAGTGCAAACCAGGGAAGCTCGTAGCGATAGCTGTGACCGGTCAGGCGCAGAAACCAGTCGAAGTGGTAGCCCCGCTTCCGCATCAAGCGGCGGAGCTGGCGCATGGCCTCCCGGAACGACTCCCGAATACCGGCGAGGCTTTCCTCTTCCGCGTCCTCCTTCCAGGAAGCAACTCCGGAGGAAGATCCTTCCGACGCCTCAGAGGGGGCCGAGACGCGCTTCTTCGCCCACAGCACGACAAAAAGCCGCGCGAGGATGAGCACCACCAGAATCCCGATCGCCACCAGGATATACGGCATCAGGGAGGGCAGATCCTGGAGGAGGCGGCGCCCGTAGGTTTCAAGTGTGCTTCGTAGGGTGCTCCACATAGAGGGTCACACGTCGAACAACAGAGCGCTGCCGAGCAGCGCAGGGCCAATCGAACTAAGGAATTCTCAGCACTTCTCGGGCAAGATCCGGAAGATCATCGGTGTACCACCACCATAGCGTCGTCGAAACAACAAGGTAGAGTACCCCCGTTGCGATTAGGCTTCCAACCCACCATCGAAGATTCGGCAGCAGTTGCGTTTCTCCTCGATCCAGGGTATGGCGATAGGCCGACGAGGATAGCGGGCGGCTTGGATCGAGCTTCTGGGGGTCACGACGCTTGACGTACTGATGGAGGCGCTTTCGGTAGTCCGCCAGGGCGGAGGCGTCTTGGGTGTCCCGATACTGGCCTTCAAATCCCAGCGTGAGGATATACAGATAGACCGTCGCCACCTCGACCTCCGATGACTGTTCCTGCAGAAGACGGTCGATGATGTCGAATACCCGTACGCCTGCGTTCTGCGAGTCAAACTGGCGGGACTCCAGGAGATGATCGTACCAGTAGTCCCGTCCGCTCCACTCAACGTTCAAAAAGACCTCGTCCGTGAGGGCGACCATAGCATACTGGATAAGTTCGTATCGCTGCCGCAGGGACTCCCCCCCGCGGCGTCGCACGGCTTGCTCCTGCGTGTTGAACATGGAAACGAATTGCTCCTGCAGATCGGCCGCCGTGGATGGAGACGCCTCCTGGTCGCCTCCGCTCTCGCTTACCGACACGTACGTTCCCCGCTTGACCTGCCGCTTTCGCCGAGCCAGTTCTGCGTAAAAGGACCGGAACTGGCGGACCAGAAACGACTCGGCTGCCCCCTCCTCTTCTCGGGGGATGCCCAGGTTAGACCAGTATCCGTCTGCGCCGGTGGTCATTCTTGACCCTCCTCTTCTTTTACGTACAGCGTTAGCTCGAGGGGACGATCCTGGGACTCCCGTTCCTCGCCCCGCCGTACGACGAGGTCGCTCCCGGGCTCGATAAACTCCGAGTCGGCGTCGAGCCGAAAGAGTACGGCGTTCCGACCCGGAACGAGGTCACCGGCCCGCTCGATTGGAGCACGGTCTACGCCCAGAATGCGGCGCTCACGCATCGTGCCAATGCGCGAGGCCGCTCCGATGAGACAGTTTTCCCCCCACCGTCGGAGTTCTTCTTTTTGCTGGTCGGTGCGGCCCCGTATCCCGAGTACCAGATCGGTTTCTTGCCAGCGTTCCTCGAACTCAAGAGCAAAGCCCTCATCCGTCTTCCGAAATCGAACCGGGGCATACGTCTCCTGGATGCCCTCCGAGACCGCCCGGACGATGTAGGAGACGACCTCCCCAAAGCAGGATCGCAGGGCCGCGTGATCGTACTCGGAGAAGGTCGGGGATACCATTCGGCGCGTCAGCCGGGCCACATCGCCCGCCATACGGCAGAGTCCCTGGTAGAGCGTGAACGGATGCACGCGCTCGCTTCGGAGTTGGGCCTCAAGCCGCGGTAGCTCCGCCGTGAGGGCGTGGATCTTCTGCTTGCCTTCCATTTCTGAAACGGAGCCGGGCTCGACAGCGGGAGACCGGAGGCGCTCACTGAGAGAGCGGGCCTTTCTGCGGATGCGCTCGAAGAGAGACTGGCAGACGTCTCCAATTCCGGAGTCAAGGGGGACATCGAGGCGAGGGGGCACGTAATCGGTGAGAGCAAATCCGTCCTCCGTGTTTTCGACTTTTGCAATTGGAAGGGTCACGTACTGACTGGGGGGAGCGTCGGCTACCAGAAGTCGGAGACGAGGCGCACGACGTGGAATGCGGATCGGGCGAGAGCCGGTCGTTCGGTCGACCACTTGGTTTCCCTCCACGGATCGGTAACGGTCCGGAGTACTTTCTCTCTCGGAGGCCGCCCGGGTCGGAAGCGCCACATGGACAGTCACGGGGGCCTCCTTGGCCTCGTCCGCGTGGTCACTCAAATCGACCTCGAGATCGGTTTCCTCTTCCGACGTGTGCGCAACCGGGGTCCCATCCGGAAGCACGGCATCAAGGGACAGTACCCGACACGCTCCTTCAACTACGAGCACCTCGTCGAAGTCGACGGACCGAATGCCCCAGTAATAGGGCTGGAGCCGCTCCGCGTGGTAGGCATGCAGTTGCTCCTGACGCCGACCTGAGACCTGAAAGTGTTGAGGGGCGAGCATCATGCCTTCGTGCCACTGAATGGCGTCAGGAATGTCGTCGGCCGACTGGCTCATGTGTTGGTTCGAATCCGGGGCATGCTTGGTGAAAATGCACCATTCGACACTGCCTTCCTCCTCCCTACGGGGTCACTCGGGCCTGAAAGTTCGTTTGGTTGAGCTCAAGCTCAAGGGGGCGGAAGGGCGGCACCCGAGCCCGATGCGCCCCCGAAGATTGATATCCCGCGTATACGAACACCGCCCGCGTGAAGAATACCGTCGGGAGCTGTTTCGGAGAAATCGACTGGCCCGGAGTCCACTCCCAGCGCCACCACTCAAATCCGTTCGGGTGGCGCCACGCAAGATCCGAACGGCGCTGAAACCACTGGCTCGCGGATAGGGCCGCAAGCGTGTCGGTCAGCGCCGGATCATACACGTAGACGACCTCCACCGCCACGGGCATGTCTCGATTGGCCGTATCGGTGGTCCGTACCCTCAGGTCGACGGGACGCCGGTAGTACGGCGCCGAGCTACAGCCGCCCCCGAGGACGAGGGCAAGCAGTACCACCACCGCAGGAAAAGAGCGGCTCACAGGTGCGCGAAGGGGGTCGGTGCGGGGACCGGTGTGCCGGAGAATACGCGAGGGGAGGCCGACGCATCACGGCACGTTCACAACGCGGCCCACTATCTATCGAACGACTCGCGGAAGTGCTACAACATATGTTGCAAACCTTCCAACTCATGTTGCAGTCCGGTAGCATGCGAGATGAACTCCCCTTCGCAGCGAATTACGACCCACAATCGTTCTCTCTCCCCGCCTTCGGAGCACAGCCGCTTCTACGCTTCTTTCTCGGCGTACTCGGATGGGGAAACGCCCACGTGTTTCCGAAAACTTTCCCCGAAGTAACTGAGGCTGTTGAAGCCCACCGCGTACGCGACCTCGCTCACCGTGCCGGCCCCTCTGCGCAGGAGCCGCGCCCCGTGCTCGACCCGAACCTGACGAATGAATTGAGACGGGGTTTGTCCCGTCTCGTCCTTGAGCCGACGATACAACGTAGACCGGCTCGTCGCGACCTCCCCAGCAACCTCTTCCACGGTCAGATCCGGATCGGCAAGGTTCTCTTCGACGGCCCGGCGTACCTTTCGAACGAACGTCGGCTCCTCTTCGTTCGGTTTGATCGGCACCATCATTTGGGGAGGTTCCAGGGCCGGAGGCTTCAACTCAGGCGGATCCGTGCCGTCACCGGACCGCGTCCCCGAAGCGCTGCTGCGAAACGGAGAGTCTTCCGGGGAGCGTGGAGCGTCGCTCCCGTCCCGCAGCTCCGCGCGAACGCGACGACGCAGGCGACGGCGCCTCTCAATCTGTCCAAACACTCGGGCCCGAAGTACCTCGGGGTCGAAGGGTTTCGTTACGTAATCGTCCGCGCCGGCCGAGAGCCCCTCCACTTCCTCCTCCGTTCCGGCCCGGGCCGTGAGCATAATGATCGGAATACACTCGGTGGAGCGGTTGGCCCGCAATCGACGCACCATTTCCGTTCCTCGAGTTTCCGGCATCATGGCGTCCACGAGGATGCAGTCCGGCTGTCCCTGCATCGCTCGCACGCATCCTTCCCTGCCGTCCGCCGCCTCCACGACGCGAAAGTCGGGGGTCAGCACCGACCGCAAATACGTCCGGAGATCGGGATTGTCGTCGACCACCAGCACGGTCATCCGATCGGCGCCCTGCTCGAGGTCTTCCGATTCGCGGTCGGCGGCGGGAGGAAACGCCGTCGGAGGGGCGTTGGGAGTTCGGCCTTCGGCTCCCCGGTCGGGGCCCGGTCTGGGAAACTCGGGAGCTCCCCGTTCCTCTCGATTCTCAGACGGAGTTCTCTCTTCGTCCGCGGCAAGATGCTCCTCGGCCAAATGTTCGCGGCCGCGCGGCAACCGCACCGTAAAGGTCGCCCCCTCGCCGGGAGTGCTCTCGACCGATACAGTGCCGCCGTTAAGGTCGACCAGGTCCTGCACAAATGCCAGCCCGATACCGACGCCGTCCTGTTTCGCGGGTTCGGCCTCCCCTCCCGGCTGCGTGAAGCGGTCGAAGATTCCCGCCTGCTGTTCCTGGGGGATGCCCGGGCCCGTATCGGCGACCACAATCTCGACGTAGTCGGCGGCTCGCACCCCCGACACCTCCACTCGTCCCCCTTCCGGCGTAAATTTAATCGCATTGGAGAGGAGATTTCCGACGATGTGCTCCAGCCCTTCGGGGTCGGCGTACACCCGGTCCGCCTCTCCCGTTGCCCCGTCGGTCGAATCGGACCCGGAGGGAACGTTGACCGTCAAGGTGAGCTCCTTGCGTTCGGCCAACGGTTCAAACCTTCGGGCCACGCGTCTCACCTCGGCCCCGAGGTCGATGGGCTGGGCATTGAGCCGGTAGGTGCCCGCGTCCATTCGCGCGATGCCGAGGAGCCGTTCTACCAAATCGTGAAGCCGCTGCGCATTCCGCTCGACGAGATCCAGCTGCTCGCGCCATCGGACGGAAAGCTGAGTGCGCAGGTCCCGCAGCGGGCCCAGAATTAGCGTCAGTGGCGTTCGGAACTCGTGGCTGACGTTGGCAAAGAACCGACTTTTAACCTCGTCGAGCTCCCGGAGCTTTTCGGCCTGAGCTTCGATCTGATCACGCTGACGCCGGACTTTCTGAGTGCGCTCGGCGACGTCGTCTTCGAGGGCTTCCTGCCGCTTTTCGAGTCGGCGGACCCGCCATCGATAGGCGCCTCCTCCGAGGCCGAGAAGCGCGAGGCCGCAGAGGAGATAGAACCACGTCGTTTCCCACCAGTGCGGCGCAATGGTGAGTGTGAGTCGGGCCGGCTTCCGGCTCCAGTTCCCTTCCTCACTTGCGGCCTTCACCTCGAAGGTATACGTTCCGGGCGAGACATCGGTGTAGTGGGCGCGGCGCTGATCTTCGACGGTCTGCCACGAATCAAATCCGCGAAGTCGATACCGAAAGGACGCGGCCCTCGGCTCGCGGAGATTGAGGCCGGTAAACTCCACGTCGAACGTCCGCTGGCCGGGAGCCAGGCGAATGGAAGCAGTCTCCGCCCCGGGCATCCGGATGGTCGAGTCGCCGACCGCGAGGTGCTCGATGGCCACGGGGGGCGGGGCCCGGTCCCGATCCAGGCGGCTCGGATCGAAGACGACCACGCCTCCCTGTGTCGAAAACCAGAGCCGCCCGTCGGTGGTGCGAACGGCCGCCGGCTGACCGCCGCCGTTGGCCTCCCGGTTGCGCAGGTCGTCGGCCTCGGTATATCCGTGGCTGTCGACCGCTTCGAGGCGCCCGTCGGCGGCGGCAATGAGCTGGGTCCGCTTGACCCAGAAAATGCCCCGGTTCGAACTCATCCACAGGCGGCCCTGTCCGTCCGGCAGGATCGCATGGATTACGTCGTCGAACAGGCCGTCTTCCTCCTCCAAACAGTCGATTCGGTCATCTCCAAGGTCCACCGTGCCCCGCCGGTCGATGCGGCACAGCCCTTCCCCTTCGGTTCCAACCCACAGATACCCGTCTGCGCCCTCGTGGAGGGACCGGATGAGGTTGCTGGACAGACCGTCGGCCGTGGTGACCGGCTGAAAGGTGCCGCCCCGATAGCGGCGGAGCCCGGCCCCCTTCGTCCCCATCCAAAGGGCTCCGTTATCGACCTGCTCGATGACGCGTACAATGCTTTCCGGTACGCCCTGTGCAGGGCCGAAGCGGGTCCAGGTCCCGTCGTCCTCGCGGCGAAAAAGCCCGACCTCCGACCCGACCCACAGGCGTCCCGAGTTGTCTTCGTAAAACACGCGAACCCGCTTTGACGGTCCCCCCCGCGGAGGGCCGTACGGGGGAGGAGCGTGCAGGGTATCGGGGAGGCCCTGGGTCCGAAGACGACCGTCCTCAACGTAGCGGAGGCCTTCTCCCCCAATCCATAGGCGCCCCCCCTCCTCTTTCCATACCGTCCACACGACCGATAGTGTTTGGGCAATCCCCAAGGGGGAGGCGTCAACCGTACCCGTCGAAATGTCAATCCGGGCGAGCCCGCCCCGCAGGGTGCCGACCCACACCATGCCGGGATCCGAGGGCGGCTCGTGAACGGTGTACACGTTGTTCGAGGGCAGTCCTTCCGGAACGCCGTACGTAGTGGCCGGAGAGGGGCGCAGCCGATACAGACCATTCCGGTAGGTGCCCACCCAGATGTTGCCCTGGTGGTCAAACCTGAGCGCGTTGATGAGCGTGCCAGCTGAGAAGACCCGGTGCCTCTTCCGGTACAGATGCTGACCCGTCGTGCGCCAGCGCTGCCCTTTCGGCCCGTACCGCAGGAGGGGCGCCCCAATCGACCGTTCGCTCTTCGCGATGGTCGTGAGCGTCCGTCCCCGATATACGTGGTAGTTCCCATTGCTGTCCCGCATCCAGAGCGCCCCCGTAGAGTCCGCCCTGATCACGAGGGCGTGGGGGGGACCTGACGAGAGCACGCACTCGGCGCTTGGGCGGCACCGCTCGGGCGGCAAACGCTGAGCCCCACCGCCCCGAAGTGCAAAGATCCCGCGACGACTACTAACCCAGATTGTCCCCGACGGGCCCTGGTACACATCGAGCGCGTGCGCAATCTTCGTCGGGGCCACCCGCCGCACCGGTCCCAACGCGCTCCCCTCGGAGAGGGGCCACGTACCCCGCGAGCGCCAGAGCCCACTTTCCGTAGCCAACCATACGGTCCCATCCTGAGCCTCAATGGTTCGGCGGACGTGAAGCCCCTTGGTGGCTCCGAGAACGGTTCGCACCGAATCGGCCTGCAGGGCGACGGTGCCGCTTTTCGTGCTTATCCAGAGGGTGCCGTTTGTGCCCTCCGTTATTCCCACCACGCGCCGCGAAGATAGCGGAGGGGGCAGGTCCTCGGCCGTGAACGTGCCCTCGTCGATTCGAAAGCGTACGAGTTCTGCGCTACCCGTCTTTATCCAAAGCGTACTGTCGGGCCCGCTTACGATTTCGTTGAGCCGATTGCTTGGCAGGCCGTCGTACTCGTCGGTGCGGTATACAGAAAACTCAACGCCATCGAACCGAACCAGTCCGTCATTTGTCGTTATCCACAGGTACCCTTGAGGGCCCTGAACGATGCCCTGAATGCTGTTCACTGGCAACCCGTCTTCGACGGTCCACTGCCGACGGGCGTAAGTAGGGGGACGTGGTCCCTCAGGTACGGGGCTCTCACCATCCTCAATTTTCCGTAGGACACTGGACTCGCTTTCGGGAGCCTCTATACCGAAACTGGCCCTGCCCTCTCCATAACCAAGGGCCAATAGGAGGCCTCCGATGAGAAGCGTGATCCAGAGGAAGCGCATCGGGACCAATCACAGCAATTCGGAAGGACTGAGCACGCTTCATCGCTCCGGCGGAAAGTCCCGGGGTGTCCGCATCCAAACGCAACGGATGGACCAAACGCCTCTTCCGGCACACCTCACGCTTCCCTCATCAAGTCCAAACTGGACCGTTGCACTCGGTGTAATTCGATGACGTTGAGAAATCTCGGCGGGAGGGATTCCGGACAAATTCGCTCTACCGAGCCACTCATCAATTTCGAGTGCCCTCCTCTTCGAATGGCTCCCCATCAGTTGTAATCCGTGTAGCCTATGGGAAAACGTCCTGACGGACTCCACGGACTTCTCAAAAATATGTGCTCGGTTCCCATCATTCCCTCCCTAAAAGGAAAATCCCTGAGGTGAGCCTGATTCCTCGCCATTTAAAATACTGAAGAGGTGAAGGAACGCAAACGCTACGAACTCTCCTGAATGTCCTGGTCAATTTCCTCGGGGTAAATGCAAACCTAGTTGAAACAGGGAGCAGGGGTTCTTCGCCTCACTGCTACTCGTCGTCGGTGGTTGCTTCTTTTAGCGCTTGCTTGAGTCTCGGGAGATCTCGGTAACCGTCAAGACGACGGAATCCGTCTTCTGCCTCCAACAGTGCCAGGGCCATCCACTGCTGCCGCTGCGGAGAGTGGTGCCAACGCTTCACATCGTCGATGTGGCTGTCAACATCTCCCATGAGGCTCTCGATGCAGTTGGTGGTCTTCAGGCTTTTGCCAAGCTCGTCGAAGAGCCCGAGTCGGTGAAGCGTGAGTGTGTCCTCCAGGCCCTCCTGAAGGGAGCGAGCAGCTGTGCGGTTGATCTGCTGCAACTCGGCGTGGAGACCGGTGAGCCGTTCTTTGGCAGCTTCGTAGGTCGTCTCCTGATAGGCCCGCTGCAGTTTCCGTCGCCACGTCTTTTGGTCATCCTTTGGCAAGTAGCTGAGCACATTTTTCCGCTTGTGCCACTGGCAACGTTGAATCTCAGCTCGATCTCCGAAAATCTCGTCGATGGCCTTGCGCAGTCCCTTGCTTCCGTCGATGATGCACAAAATACCCTTCTCAAAGCTGAGTCCTCGCTTGATCAGATCCCGGAGCATTTCCTTGATCGATCGGGCGTTTTCCGTCGTCGCCTGCGTAAAGCCGAGCACCTTCTTGTAGCCGGTTTCGGTCACGCCCATGCAAACGATCATCTGCTCACCGGCGACGTGCTTTCCGTCGATCCACAGAGCCAGGAAGTTCTCTTCCTCTAGCGAACGGTCCTCGAACTCTTGGAGAGCCTGCTGGGCCCGCTCCTGAAACCGGCGGCTGACCGAGGACTGGCTTAGGCCGAATCCGTCGACAAACTGGCTTACAACCTGCCCGTAGTCGCCTTGGGACAGACCAAGCAAGATCGCTTTTGTCAGCTCCTGGCCTACCTCAGCGTTTTTCATCGCCTGGTAGGTCTCCAGGGAGCGCTCCTCATCGGCGTCAGTGTCCCGCACCCGTGGCACGTCAATCGGGATCTTCTCTCCGTCGATCCGAATGGAGCCGGAATTCGATCCCCATCTGCGAAAGGGAGTTCCGTCCCCCTTCCGGCTGTAGCGCTCTCCAGCAAGAGACTCGACTTCCTCTTCAAGGACCTCCTCGGCCAGAAGGCGAGCCATCTTTGCGTGATGCTGAATCAGATGAAGCTTCGTGTCGATCGGACCATCGAGGGCCTCTCGAAGGGTCTCGGCAGTTGGCGTCTCATCGTCGAGAGAACTATGTTTGGTCATATCGGGGTTCTTCTTCGGTGATGGTTTGATGAGCTGTCCACCGGGGAAGAACCCCTTCCCTGTATCGAGTTTCAACTAGACCTGAATATATCCCAATTTCCTCCCCCAGATAGTCGTTCTAGAGTTTAAACTCCCCGAGACGAGTCTCGCTCGATGCTTTGGTATCGGCTTCGCCCCCTCGATCAAAGCGTTCGGAGGTTCTTTCCCGAAACGCTATTCGGATCCGCATGAGCTCCTGAAGTCGGGTTTCCGACACTAAATGCAGTTTCCGTGACCTCAAATATTCCCCAGCATATAAGGGTGGCGTTCCTCTCATAGGAAAAACCGACATACCAGCTTCTAGGAGCTTTTTCCTATTCCTGTCTTGAGTTCAGGGCGATGACTGGTGTCTTGCATCTGAAGGTGAAAGGAAATATTTTCGTCCCCCTACAT